>JAFSUI010000025.1 GCA_017445315.1 Bacillota bacterium
ATTGGTGTTATATCTTCCTTGGAAACAACTATTTCGGAGGAAGGTATTATGAAGCAGGTTATTTGTCCAGTTTGTAAAAGTGTGTGTGTTAGAAATGGAAAGAATAAATCGGGTTCACAAAGGTGGATTTGCAGACAATGTTCAATCACTTTTACTCCGAAAATTGAGAATTCTGTGAAACAACTAAAGCTCTTACTAAAGTGGTTATTTGGCAAACAAACACAAAAGGAAATGCCAGGCGAAGGACGTACATTCAGGCGTAAGACATCCGAGTTTTGGAATATATGGCCGCTTCCTCCATTGGTAGAATCTAAAAGAGATGTTCTATTTGTTGACGGGATCTATTTGGGTCGTAAAGCATGCATCCTAATCTGCTGCGATGAACAAAATGTTCTAGGCTGGTATTTATGTCGATATGAGCATGCAGGTGCTTGGATAGCGCTTATGTCGCGAATAGCTGAACCTAAGATTGTTGTTTCTGATGGAGGAACCGGCTTTGCTAAAGCATTAAGAACAATATGGCCAAATGTAGAACATCAAAGATGTCTATTCCATGTGTTTAGTCAGGTAAAAAGGTACACAACAAGCAAACCAAAAACGGCTGCAGGTATTGAATTATACATGCTTGCAAAGGATCTTCTGCATTTGGAATCTAAAGAAAACTCTGAAGTGTGGACAGACAGGTTTATTAAGTGGACCGTGAAATACAAAGAGTTTCTAAGTCAGATGACATATGACGAATATGGAAACAAGAGACCCACACATGAGAGACTCCTAAAGGCTCAGCGCTCCATAGTAAAACTATTAAAAGAAGACACGATGTTCACATACTTGGATGAAACGCTTCGTGCTCAAATTGACAAGATTCCATCCACAACAAACCAAATAGAGGGTGGAATAAATTCAAGGTTAAGAGCTATGCTCAGAGACCATAGAGGACTTTCTATTGAGAGAAGAATAAAAGCGGTCTTCTGGTGTTATATGCACTCACCAGAGCCGCTTTCTGCTTCTGAAATATTAAATTCAATGCCAACAGACAAAAGCATAGCTGATACCTACAAGAGGATGACTGCTCAAGAAAAACTGTCAGAGTCAATTCCTACATGGGGTGATGCAGTTGTTTGGGGCGAGCTTCATAGGACGTCAGATTATCCAGTGTATTGGGATTAGCCATCAACGCTTTTTGTCCTATAACCCGAGAATAAGCAGTAACTTCAGGTTTGTAGCTCTCATATAAAAAGAGTGGCTTCGCCACATTTGTGAGACACCGAGTTTAATTCGGTGTCTCACTTTATTCTAGTAACGGTTAATCGTTTATCCTCTATTTGGAGGATACGTAATGTCTGCCAAGTACACCATTCAAGAAATACTCGAAGATCATTGGAGTTCTTTCACAATCACTACGACTAACATTAGACCCGTAGTTCACAAAGAAGTACTCCGAGTTATTAATTGTGGTAATCCAGATAATGGATGTCGTTTTTATGAGTGTCCTAAATGCGGTAAATATAGATTCGTTCCCTTCCGATGCCACTCAAGATTCTGTAACACCTGCGGTGTTGCATATCAATCCGACCGTGCAGACACTATCTCTCTTAAGCTTCTCCGTTGCAAACATCGTCATGTTGTGTTTACGATTCCGAAAGAACTGCGTCCTTTTTTCAGAAAAGACCGCAACCTTCTAAATGTTCTTTTTCGTTCTTCTGCTCAAGTAATTTCAGACTGGCTATACAATCAGAACCATAAGGAAAAGTTCACGGCTGGGATGGTTGTTGGATTACATACTTTTGGGCGTGATCTTAAGTGGAACCCTCACATTCACATGCTTCTTACCGAGGGGGCTGTCGGTAAGTTTACAGAATGGAAATCCATATCTCATATTCCTTTCACAATGCTCCGTAAGCGCTGGCAAACAACTCTCCTTTACAATTTACGCGATGCCTTAGATATAAAGATTTTCTCTATGTCTGACTTCAAGAAACTTATTTCTTTGTTGTATAAAAACTATCCTGATGGTTTCTACGTGAACGCACCATCTAAAAGAGACTTCAACTCCCCTATGGCTGTTGCGAACTACATAACCAGATATATCGGTCGTCCGGCTATGGCCCAATCTCGAATTACGAACTATGATGGAGAAAATGTATCTTGGTGGTACCAGCGGCACGAAGATAACGAGATTATTAATGTCACCGAGCACGCTCACTCTTTTATTAAAAAACTCATTATTCATATTCCTGAGCAAGGTTTCCATATGCTTCGATATTATGGTCTCTACGCCTCTCCGTACGAGACTGTAAAACATCTTATACATATTACGAAACGTGAGTTGAAATCAGTTATCCTTGCAAAGCAACGTTGGATTTTCCGTATTGAACTCTCCTTCCATTACGATCCTCTTAAATGTCCCTGTGGGGAGTACATGGAATTCAAAGATATTTATATTCCCGGGCATCACACACATCCCCCTCCTTTTATGCTAAAATCTAGAGGTAGAAGGAGGAGATTTCCAGTATGATAGCTACAGTTATATATGAAGTTGACGGCGTTAAGATGTCCGAAAAAGAATTCGCCAATCACATAAGGGACAAATACATCAAGAACCCTCCTGAGGGTTACTCATCCAAAGAAATTGCTTCTATGGATGATGAGGATATCCTCGACATGGACTATTTCTTAAACGAATAATTCTCCTTTCATCCTTTTCTTTAAGGCTTATTTTCGTGCTATTTTTTTAAATGCAGGCTCTTAGTCTTTTTCTTTTTTTGTCGATATTTCTTATTAAACCAGAAAAACGGTCCTGATTACTCAGGACCGTTTTTTAGATGGCACTTCGAACCATATTTCCGCAGCGAATCCGCCGGGATAAACATATAGGTTCGGATATGCCCCTCTTGGTGCGCCACGCGGGACTCGGCCGTGGAGTGCCACGCACTAAAGTGCTGCACTCCTGACTGGGGACCTACCTCTGCTCTGTCTTCGACTTCGTCTCGCCACTCGCAGGGTTAGGTCTCCCAACCCACGTGGGTCCGAGTCCCTTCGGCATATTGAAAAAGAGATGGGAGTCCCATCTCTTTTTCAATGGTGCGCCACGCGGGACTCGAACCCACAACCTACTGATTCGTAGTCAGGCACTCTATCCAATTGAGCTAGCGGCGCGTAAATAAAAATACCAGTACATTATATAGATTTTTTCTGTCTTTGTAAAGCAAAAGCTTTATTGGCCTCCAAATCATTTGAAACACGAAGCGAAGCTCCGCGAAAGCCATGGGCGTAAATTCTGGATGCAAATAAATGAAAACGCCTATAAACGTGTAATTTTCTTGCGAAGATGCGGGTTTTGGCATATACTTGAATTGGTGGAGGAGGCGTTTTTATGAGATTTACGTTTTTATCGGAAAATAAGACAGAAATAGGTAATTGCCAGGCTGAATGGGGTCTTTCGATTATGGTGGAGGCCGATGGTAAAATGATTCTTTTTGATACCGGCGCATCTGACATGTTCTACGATACGGCAAAGAAGCGCGACGTAAGTCTGGAAGAAGCAGACTTTTGCGTAATCAGCCACGGACATTTTGACCATACAACGGGAATGACTAAGTTCTGTGAGATAAACGATAAGGCAAAGATATATATTCACAAAAATGCCTTTAATGAGTTCTTTGGAACCACAGACGGGGTTATGGATGACTATAACTGCGGAGTTCCATGGAGCGAGGAAGAAAAGAATACCGTGATGAGTAGGGCGGTACTGACGGACGGACCTACATGGATTACGGAGAACATAGTTATCTCGGGAAGCATTCCTGATGTTCCTGAATTCAAGCCTGTTGAACAGTTCTATGTCAGAAGTTTTGACGGTGTTATAAATCCCGACGATATGTCGCATGAGCAGTTCCTTGCGGTAAAAAACGGCGACCAGGGTATATACATCTTCTCGGGCTGCAGCCACAAAGGAATAGTTGCCGCAATGGAATATGCCAAGAAGCTTTTCCCGGGAGAAAAGATTGCGGGAATAATCGCAGGCATGCATCTCTTCTCGGCAGAGAAGTCGCTCGTTGATTCGGTTATAGATAAAATCGCCGCAGAAGATCCTGATGTAATCATCCCAACGCACTGCACGGGCCTCTATCCTACGATGGAGATGGCAAAGCGTTTTGGCGCCAAATGCATACTTGCAAGTAACGGCAAGAAATATGAGTTTTAAGATAAGTTTTAAATCAAGAGTTTAAAAGCAATAGGGGCGTATATGCCTGAACAGAAAACCGATACAAGTTTAAAAAGAAAAGTATTTGATACGATTCAGATTGGAAAGGAAACGGATAAGATAAGCCGCACCTTTGACTTTGTAATTGTTGCGGTTATTATCGTTAACATCATTGCGATGTTTTTGGAAACTTTTGAGGAACTTTCTGAGTACAGTCATATTTTTACGATTATTGAATACGTAACGGTTGCGATTTTCATAATAGAATATGCCTTGAGAATCTGGACCGCTCAATATCTATATCCGGACGGGACGAGGCTTGCGGCCGTTTGGAAGTTTGTGACGTCGTTTGAGGGCATTGTGGAGCTATGCACGATTCTTCCGTTCTTCTTCCTCTCGGGCTTTGTTGTATTTAGAATGTTAAGGGTGGTAAGAATACTAAACTTATTCAGAATCAATGCCAATACGGACTCGTTCCACGTAATCAAAACAGTTCTTTACGAAAAGAGAAATCAGCTTCTCTCTTCGTTATTCATAATCATAGTGCTGATGCTTTCTGCGTCGCTGTTTATGTATAGCGCTGAGCATAAGGCACAGCCGGAGCTCTTTAAGAATGCTTTTTCGGGAATGTGGTACACGTTCTCGACGATTCTAACGATTGGTTACGGAGATATAAGTCCTGTTACTATCGTAGGAAAAATCATGGGCGTTCTTATAGGCTTCCTCGGAGTTGGGCTTGTTGCAATTCCGACAGGTATTATTTCTGCGGGATTTGTTGAACAATATACGCAGACACTGAATAGCAAGACTAGCCTTGATAATATTCATCTCCATACTGTAATCGTGGATGTTGACAGCAGTTGGATTGGATATACGGTCAATGAGATGATTGAATACTTTAATGTTGTCGTGCTTCTTGCCAAACGCGGAAGCGCCATGATTACACCAAATGAAGAATATCATGTAGAACTTGGAGATAAGCTTATCGTTTATTATGAATAGGAATGATGGAGGTAACCAATGTTTTTAGATGACAAAATCTATATGGGACTTGATGGAGATGGTAATAGAGTCAATCTTGAACTCTCTATGGCAAATAGACATGGACTGATTGCGGGTGCAACAGGTACCGGTAAGACAATCAGCATGAAGTGTATGGCTGAATCCTTTGCCGATGCAGGCGTTCCTGTATTCCTTTGCGACGTCAAAGGCGATGTTTCCGGAATCTGTGAACCGGGCGAACAAAACGAGGGCATGGAAAAGCGCATAGATAGATTCGGCATAAGAGATAGCTTTAGCTATAAAGGATATACAACTACGTTCTGGGATATCTATGGAGAAAAGGGACATCCGATAAGAGCGACGGTTTCGGATATGGGACCGGAACTTCTTGCGAGAATCCTAAACCTCACCGAAGCGCAGGAAGGCGTTCTGAATATCATTTTCAGAATCGCTGATGATAATGGTCTTCTACTTGTAGACCTTAAGGACCTTCGCGCCATGGTTAACTATGTTGGAGAGCATAAGGACGATTACCTCCTTGAATACGGAAATATAGCAAAGCAGTCACTCGGCGGAATCGTAAGAGCGATTCTTCCGATAGAGGATCAGGGCGGAGACAAGTTCTTTGGTGAACCTGATCTTGACATTATGGACTGGATCAGAACCGACTATAACGGCAAGGGCATGATAAATGTCCTGGATGCCGTAAAACTAGTAAACAATCCTAAGCTCTATTCAATCTTCCTTCTTTGGATGATGGCGGAGCTATTTGAAAATCTTCCTGAGGTGGGAGATCCCGAGAAGCCAAAGCTCGTATTCTTCTTTGATGAAGCACATTTCCTCTTTACGGATATGCCAAATGTATTCATTCAGAAGATTGAGCAGATGGTCAAGCTCATAAGATCAAAGGGTGTTGGCGTTTACTTTGTTACGCAGAATCCTGCAGATATTCCGGATAGCGTACTCGCTCAGTTAAGTAATAAGGTGCAGCATGCACTGAGGGCATATACACCGGCAGAGCAGAAGGCCATAAAGGCTGCTGCTCAGTCATATAGAGTAAATCCTGACTTTGACACCGAGCAGGCGATTACCGAGCTCGGAGTTGGTGAAGCGATTGTGTCATTCCTAGACATTGAAGGTATTCCGACAATGGTTCAAAAGACCAAAGTAATCTGCCCGCAGAGCAAGATGGCTGCGGCAGAAGAAACGACGCGTCAGAGCATGATGAGTCAGGACGGAATGAATAAATATGACTCAATGATAGATAACGAATCTGCATTTGAGGTATTGTCGGAGCAGGCTAAGGTTTCTGCAGAGCAGGCAAGGCTCGACGCCGAGAGAGAAGCCTTTGAAAAGGAAAAGGCAGAATATGCGCTCGCTCAGCAGAAGGAAGCCGAGAAGGCAGAAAAGGAAGCACAAAAGGCTGCAGAAAAGGCTCATAAGGAAGCATTAAAGGCTCAGGAAAGAGCTGAGAGAGAAGCTCTTAAGGCTGCAGAAAAAGAGCAGAAGGCAAGAGCTCGTCAGGCATCAACAGCAGCGGGTTCAGTCGGAGGAACTCTCGGACGCGAAGTCGGAAAGGCTCTCGGAAGTACCTTTGGAAGCATCGGTAAGAAGGTTGGAGGAAACCTTGGGGCTACGCTCGGAAGAGGATTCTTTAAAAATCTTATCGGTAAGAAATAGATAAAAGACGGATATAAATAGGGTATTGGAAAAGAGATCGGAGCGATGAGGCCGTGTGAGCCGAGTGAGTGAAATGAAAGAAAAGAAAATCGAAGAAACAATCGAAAAAACCGGAGAGGGTTTAGGCAAAAGAAATAGACTGACTGACAGGGCTGAGTTCAAGCTGGGATTAACTATCTTTATTGCCGGAGCGCTACTAATTATCTTCTATCAGATTGTTGCGCATTATACAGGGTTTAAGTCCGGGCTACTCAATCTTGGAAGAATCATATCGCCTTTTATCTATGGATTTGTGATGGCGTATCTGTTATCGCCGGTATATAACCTGATAGTCAAGAAACTCTATCCTTTGCTGAAAAAAGGCGAAAAGATTACCAATAAAACAGCGCTCACATTATCCAGGGTTGTAGCGTCAATCGTAGCGGTTATGCTTCTCGTCGGAGTTGTCGGCGGTATGGTTGCGCTTGTAGTTCCTCAGCTCTTTGATAGCGTTAGCAGAATCAGTGAAACACTTCCAAGTGCCTTCAATAGATTTGTTGCGTGGGTTGAGAAATATACGGCCAATATGGGTAACCAAGACTTGGCCGCACAGATTGAGGAAGCTGTAGATAGCTTGAGAGAGAACGTCGTTAGGTGGGTGCAGGATATCATCTTGCCGGGAGTTGGGACCCTGGTGCAGAGGGTTTCCACGAGCGTGATGCTTACATTAAGAAGGATGATGAATATGCTCCTTGGTCTTGTGGCCTGCGTATATTTCCTTAACGGAAAAGAAAAATTCAGAGCGCAGATTCATAAGACGTCGATTGCACTTACTTCTCCAAAGACATCAAAGGAACTCGAAGAGCTTGTTACATTTACAAACAAGACATTTGGCGGATTTATAAACGGAAAGCTAATAGACTCTCTGATTATAGGAATCATCTGCTTCATAGTGATGACGATATTTGGATGGCCTTATGCAATCTTGGTAAGCACAATAATAGGAGTTACCAATATCGTTCCTTTCTTTGGTCCGTTTATAGGAGCGATACCGTCCGCGCTTATCATAGCAACAGTTGATCCGTGGATGGCATTTTGGTTCCTGATTATGATAGTGATTCTGCAGCAACTGGACGGAAACGTTATAGGACCTGCGATACTTGGTCAGTCAACAGGACTATCGAGTTTCTGGGTAATGTTCTCCATCGTAGTATTTGGCGGACTGTTTGGATTTGCGGGAATGCTTCTAGGTGTTCCGGTATTTGCGATTATCTATTACTACTTCAGCAAGATTATTGACAAGAAACTTGAGAAGCGAGGAATGGATGTACTCACGTTTGACTACGAGGACTATAACAAATACGAGATAAACAAAAAGGATCTTACAAAATGACGGTTATAGAACATGCCGATATGAGTAAATACACGAGCTTTAAGGCGGGCGGAACCGCAAGGAAGCTCGTCATAGTAGATAGTCCGGAAGAACTCCTTTCTCTTTTGACGGAAATCAAAGAGAAGGGCGAGGACTATATTTTCCTCGGAAACGGAACCAATACCTTATTTCTGGATGGAGAGTATAAAGGCACAGTTATCAAGGCCGGAGAGGGTTTTGAAGGAATAGAGTTTATGCCGCTTGAGATGGATGGAGATCCTGATCTAGATGCGGAGTTTCTTGCGATAAAGGCGGGATCTGCTGCACTTCTTTCAAAGCTTGCGAGATCTGCAGCGCAGGAGGGCCTTACGGGACTTGAGTTTGCTGCGGGGATACCGGGTAGCGTCGGCGGCGGAGTATTTATGAATGCGGGTGCCTACGATGGAGAAATAAAGAACGTTCTCGTTTCCGTATCCGTAATAGCAGAAACTGATGGCGAGTTTGTCATAAAGGATATTCCTGCCGAGGAACTGGACCTAAGTTATAGACATAGTAATTTGATGGACTCGGGCGAGATTATTCTTGATGCTACCTTTGTTCTTCCGAGAGGGGATAAGGCTGAAATAGAAGCTAAGATGAAGGATTTTTCTGAGAGAAGATCAAGTAAGCAGCCGCTTGAGTATCCGAGCGCAGGAAGCTTCTTTAAGCGCCCGGAGGGAGATTTTGCAGGAAGGCTGATAGAAACTGCAGGGCTCAAAGGGTTTACGGTTGGCGGTGCGCAGGTTTCAGAGAAACACTGTGGCTTCGTAATTAATAGAGGTGGTGCAACGGCTAGCGATATCGTTAAGCTAATGCATGCCGTTCAAGATAAGGTGTGTGAAGAGTTCGGCGTCATGCTTGAACCGGAAGTGAGATTTATCGGAGAGATTTAATGAAGAAAATGGAAGTTGTAATTCTGACCGGACTTTCCGGAGCAGGTAAAACAAATGCTATTGATTGGTTTGAGGATCAAAACTATTACTGCGTGGATAATATGCCTCCATCGCTGATAACAAGTTTTATAGATCTTACGATAGCGTCAAAAAAGAAAATTCAGAAGGCTGCCTTCGTTGTTGATATAAGAGGTGGTGTGTTCTTTGATGACTGTAAGGAGTGCTTGGAGGAGTTAAAAAACGATCCCGGAGTTGATTGCAAGGTGCTATTCCTTGATGCGTCCGAGAGAACTCTCGTGAAGAGGTTTAACGAGACGAGAAGAGAGCACCCGCTCGCAGCGGGAGGTCCCACAAACCGTACGGTAATCGCAAAGGAAAAAGAAATGCTTGCGGACATAAGAAATATGTCCGACTATATAATAGACACAACCAATCTCAAAGTAAGCGACCTAAAAATTGAAATCGGTCGTCTCTTTGGTGGAGAAGCAGGAAGCGTCTTTGCGATAAACGTCATGTCGTTCGGCTATAAGAGAGGTCTTCCGTCGGAGGCAGATGTAATCTTTGATATGAGGTTCATCCAGAATCCGTATCATGTACCGTCGCTACGCAGATTGACGGGAAGAAACAAGAAAGTCTTTGACTATGTATTTAAGCAGCCGGTTGCGATAAAGTTTGCAGAGGATCTTGCAAATCTTCTTGAGGATATGATTCCGAGTTATATAAAAGAGGGTAAGCAGCATATAAATCTTGCCTTTGGTTGTACCGGTGGCCAGCATAGGTCGGTTGCAATGGCAGAGAAAATGAGCAGGGTTCTGAAGGAGAGAGGATATAGAATCACTCTTGAGCATAGAGATATAAAATAAGATATCGATTAAGATATCAATTAGACAGTAGAGAATTGGAGTAAATATATAAAATTTTTTTGACAGTAGTTTAAGGAGGCTATGATGGAAAAATTAATTATTAGCTCGTGTATCTGTGGTGCAGAAGTAACAAAGGAAAACAACCCTGCAGTGCCTTACACCGTTGAGGAAATCGTAAGAGAAGCAAAGTCGGCCTATGATGCCGGTGCTGCACTTATACATCTTCATGTTAGATGGGACGACGGAACTCCTACACAGGACAAAGGTCGTTTTCAGGAGTGCATAGACGCTATCAGAAAAGAATGCCCGGATGTTATTATTCAGCCATCCACAGGCGGAGCTGTCGGAATGACAGATCTTGAGAGACTGCAGTCAACAGAGGTTGATCCGACACCGGAAATGGCAACATTGGATTGCGGAACATGCAATTTTGGCGGAGACGAAATCTTTGTTAATACAGATACCACGATTGAAAACTTTGCTCGCATCATGCTAGAAAGAGGCATCAAGCCTGAACTTGAGGTATTTGACAAGGGAATGATCGACCTCGCATTAAGAGTTGCGGATAGAAAGGGACTCCTTGTTCATCCGCTTCATTGGGACTTTGTTCTCGGCGTACAGATGAGTGCAAGCGTAAGAGATCTTGTTTATATGGCATCGTCAATTCCTGCAGGCTCAACATGGACTGCTACCGGAATCGGTAAGGAAGCATGGAATATCGCTGCAGCTACAATCGCTATGGGTGGACATGTAAGAGTTGGATTTGAAGACAATGTATATCTAGAAAAGGGCGTTCTCGCAAAGAGCAACGGCGAAATGGTAGATAAGGCTGTTTCTATAGCCAAGCTCCTTGGAAGACCTATCGCATCTCCAAACGAAGCAAGGGAGATTCTTTCACTTCCAATCAGATAGTCTGAATCGGGCAAAGGACGCAAGATGAGTTTTTCTAGTGAAGTGAAAAATGAATTGGCGCGGATTGAGCCGGAGAAGAACTGCTGTCAGCTGGCCGAGATTTCCGGGTTCATAAGAACTGCCGGAAGTCTCAGGCTAGAGGGTGGCGGGAAATTTGGTATTGTTGTATCTACGAGCGATCCTGCAATAGCAAGGCATTATAAGAAGCTCATCAAGAACTATTTTGACACGCCGACCGAGCTAGAAATCGAGGATAACGGTAATCTCAAGAAGGGACGCAAATATATTCTCAGAATAGGACCTGAGAATAAGAGTGAGCAGATACTTAGAGAGGTCGGTATCCTGATGCTTCGCAAGGGAAACGATTTTTTCTCAGATGGTATCTATGAGGGGCTGGTCAGGTCCAAATGCTGCAAAAAGGCATACCTAAGAGGTGTGTTTTTGGGAAGCGGCACGGTTTCGGATCCTGCAAGAGCCTATCATCTAGAATTCATCTGTAGCACCAAGGTCCTCGCAAAGGATCTATGCAAGCTTATCAATACCTTTGTTGATCTTTCGGCAAAGATGGTAGAGAGAAAGGGTAAATACGTGGTCTATATGAAGAAGGCTGCGTATATAAGCGATACGCTCGCGATTATGGGTGCGCATTCGCACGTGCTGGCGCTTGAGGATGTTCTGATAAGAAAGCAGATGCGTGGCGAGGCTGCAAGGATGACCAATTGCGACAGTGCAAATACGGATAGAATCCTGGACGCCGCGGGTATGCAGATAGAGGCGATTAATAAGCTTAAAGCCGCGGGGAGGTTTGATCAGCTCTCGCATAAGCTCAGGGAAATTGCCGCGCTCAGGGAGAATAACCCTGAGGCAAGCCTTGTGGAACTGGGGGAGATGCTGGACCCACCGCTCAAGAAGTCGGGTGTGAACAATCGTTTAAAAAAGCTGCTTGAGGCAGCCTCAGAATTGGGATAAAAAAGACTGCACTTGAGGTGATTTTTCAGAAGAAAAGAATTGCCGAGAGGGCATATTTGTGGTAGAATATTCGGCAAAGGTTAATTTTTGACTAAGGAGAATGAGAGATTGGTCGAGAATGCCATCAGACGTGCGGACATGGGTTAAAACAGTAGCCACACGCTAGTTTTTTATATATCTATTGCCGCGAAAAAACGGACTTGGATGCTCTCGTGAATGATTTCTCATCATGCTCTTTTTGGTGAGAAACGGCCACTAGAGCATTTTCTATTTTATCACCTTTTTTAGTTATTATTTAGCTTTTTATTTCAGTAAGAATTCCATATAAAGGAGGTGCCTATGGAATTACAGATTCAAGATCTAGTTTCCTCTATTCGCAAAGATGGTTTAGAGGCGGTGAATGCTGAAGCGGAATCTATCATTGCAGAGGCAAAGAAAAAAGCCGAATCTATAGTCAACAGCGCAAAGGCTGAGGCTCAACAGTTTAAGGATGCGGCAGAAAAAGAAATCGCTATCCTTAAGGAGAGCGCCGTAGTTAGTGCAGAGCAGGCAAAGAGAGACGCTGTCCTGGCTTTTAAGACAGAAATCCAGGGTGAATTTGAAAAGATTCTTTCTGCCAATGTGAGCAAGCAGCTTTCGGGTGAAGGACTCGGCAAACTGATCCGCGCCGCAGTAACCGGTGAGAATGTTGCAGATTATGCTGCAGAAGTATCAGAGGTAAGTGAAGCGCTTAAGAAAGAGCTCGCTGAAGAAATCAAGAATGGACTAGAAATCAGACCGACCAAGGGCGTTCAGCATGGATTCCGCCTTGCGGCCAAAGATGGTTCAGGCTATTTCGATTGTTCAGATGATGGAATCATGGAGATGCTGATGCCATACTTCAGAGAACTGGACTTCCAGTAAGAAGGAGGCGGAAATGGCTTCGTATTATTATCTGATAGCAAGCCTGCCGGAACTTAGAACAGATGGAGATATGCCCATCACGTATGAGGAATTTCTCACACTCTGCCAGGGAAATGTAAGTGAATCGGATTTTGAACTTCTAAAGAACCTAACTCTTAATTCCAAAGAGGGACCGCTCGTAACAGAGTGGGCAAAGTTCTACGAGATGCTGACAAAGGAACTGAATTATCAGAGGAGCATGAATCTAGGAAAAACCTATTCATCCGCCTACGATAAGGATGGAATAATCGCACAGGCTGCGTCGTCGGCGCTCTCGGCAAAGAATCCTCTGGAAGCAGAAAAGATTCTTCTGGAGTACGAGTTTGAAAATCTTGACTCACTAGTAGGACTGCATATGTTTGATGCGCACGTGCTATTCGGATATGCAATCAAATTGAAACTGATGGAACGTTTAACCAGTTTCGAGCAGGATAAGGGCAAGGCTGAATTCCAGACTTTGTTTGATGGGATACAGCAGCGCGTATATAGTTTGTAACAGGAGTGTTATATGAAAGTAGAAACAGGATATGTAACCGGAGTCAACGGAAACCTTATCAATGTGGATTTCGATGGCTCCGTGCGCAAGAATGAAGTTGGTTACATCCTCGTTGACGATAAGCGCCTAAAAGGTGAGGTTATCCGTATCAGAAACGGGGAAGTAAGCATGCAGATCTACGAAATGACAAACGGCATCAAAGTCGGTGACCCGGTTGAATTTACCGGAGAGCTCATGAGCGTAGATCTGGGTCCGGGACTTTTGACACAGGTATTTGATGGTCTTCAGAACCCGCTTCCGGCACTTGCCGATCAATGCGGATTCTTCCTGGACAGAGGAGTGTATCTGGATGCTATTCCGGATCGCGATTGGGACTTTACTCCGGTAGCCAAGGTTGGTGACTCCGTAAAGGCAGGCACAACAATCGGTACAGTACCGGAAGGACTATTTACTCACCACATCATGGTTCCTTTCACACTAAAGGGCGATGATTGGAAAGTGAAATCAATCAAAGAAGCCGGTTCCTATAACGTGCATTCAACAGTTTGCACAATAGAGGACGGAAAGGGCGAAACCAAGGACCTTTCCATGGTATTCACACAGCCGGTAAAGCAGGCTGTTACATGCTATGCGGAAAAGCTTCGTCCGTCGGAACCGCTCGTAACAAAGATTCGTTGTATCGATGCGTTCCTTCCTGTAGCAAAGGGTGGAACATTCTGCACACCGGGACCATTCGGTGCAGGAAAGACAGTACTTCAGCACATGCAGGCAAAGAACTCCGACGTTGACATCGTAATCGTTGCAGCTTGCGGAGAGCGTGCCGGCGAAGTTGTAGAAGTACTTAAGGAATTCCCTGAACTGATCGACCCAAAGACAGGACGTTCACTCATGGAAAGAACAATCATTATTTGTAATACATCATCCATGCCGGTAGCGGCAAGAGAAGCTTCCTGCTATACAGCAGTTACACTTGCCGAGTATTACAGACAGATGGGACTAGACGTTCTTCTTCTCGCTGACTCCACAAGCCGTTGGGCTCAGGCGATGCGTGAAATGTCCGGACGTCTTGAGGAAATCCCTGGTGAAGAAGCATTCCCGGCTTATCTTGAATCCACAATCGCTGCATTCTATGAGAGAGCAGGACTTGTTCGACTAGATAGCGATAAGATTGCTTCTATCACTATCGGTGGTACGGTATCACCTGCGGGCGGTAACTTTGAGGAACCTGTAACACAGGCAACGCTCAAGGTAGTAGGTGCATTCCACGGTCTCGCAAGAGAGCGTTCCGATGCTCGTAAATATCCTGCAATCCATCCGGTTGACTCTTGGTCCAAATATAAGGGTGTAATCGATATGGATCGCATGAACAGAGCTCGTGGATACCTGATTAGAAGTACAGAAGTAAACCAGATGATGAAGGTAGTAGGTGAAGAAGGTACATCCAGTGACGACTATATCATCTATCAGAAGGGCGAACTCCTGGATGCCGTATTCCTACAGCAGAACTCGTTTGATCCGATTGATGCTGCGTGCATGCCTGAGAGACAGCGTAAAGAATTTGATGTTCTCTACGACGCAATGACCAAGACATACGCACTCACGGATAAGCGTGAAATCCGTTCCTTCTTCAACCAGCTCAGACAGGAATTCCTAGACTGGCATGGAACAGAGTGGGATTCACCTGAATTTGCAGCTCAGGAAAAGAAGATTTCTGACCTTTATATGTCAAAGGTCGCATCGTAGGAGGTCGGAAAATGCAAAAGATATATACAAAGATAGAATCAATAGTAGGTAACGTAGTTACCGTACGCGCGGAGGGCGTCAGGAACGGCGACCTTGCGCTTGTTGGCGACAGCTATGCCAACGTAATAAAACTGGATAAGGACATGGTTTCTCTCCAGGTATTTGCGGGCGCACAGGGCGTAAGCACAACTGACCCCGTTAGATTCCTCGGAAGACCTATGATGGTATCCTTCTCCGATCATCTTCTCGGCCGTATCTTTGACGGTGCGGGAGTTCCGAGAGATAACGGACCGGCTCTTACAGAGAATATGATTCCGATCGGTGGACCATCATTTAACCCGGCAAAGCGTATTCTTCCATCAAAGATGATACGTACCGGTATTCCGATGATTGACGTATTCAATACCTTGGTAGAGAGCCAGAAGCTTCCTATCTTCTCCATCTCCGGAGAACCATATAACCAGCTTCTCTCAAGAATCGCCATGCAGGCAGAAGTTGATGTAATCATCTTGGGCGGCATGGGTCTTAAATACGACGACTATATGGAATTCCGTGACACACTTGAAAAGGGTGGCGCTATGAGCCATACAGTAATGTTCATTCATACTGCTGCAGACCCAATCGTAGAGTGCACACTGGTTCCTGATATGTCGCTTGCGGTAGCCGAACAGTTTGCTCTTGAAGGTAAGCGTGTACTCGTACTCCTTACCGATATGACGAACTTTGCGGATGCCCAGAAAGAAATGGCAATCACGATGGAGCAGGTTCCATCCAACCGTGGATACCCCGGAGATCTCTACAGCTGCCTAGCATCTCGCTACGAGAAGGCAGTAGATATAGAGGGTGCCGGTTCTATCACAATCCTCGGCGTTACAACAATGCCGGGTGATGACGTAACTCACCCAGTTCCGGATAATACAGGCTATATCACAGAAGGTCAGTATTATCTGAAGAACGGTCACATAGAGCCATTCGGATCGCTCTCTCGTCTAAAACAGAACGTAAACGGAAAGACGAGAAACGACCACCGTGCTCTGATGGATGGTATGATTCGTCTCTACGCTCAGTACAATGAGTCCTTGGAAAAGAGATCCATGGGATTCAACATGACTGAGTGGGATGACAAGCTTCTGAAATACGGTGAATTATTCGAGTCAAAGCTTATGGATCTTTCAGTAAACATTCCTTTGGAAGAAGCACTGGACCTTGGATGGGATATCCTTGCTGAGTGCTTTGAACCAAATGAAACAGGTCTTCAGACCGCACTGATCAACGAGAGATGGCCGAATAAGCAAGCGTTAAGTTAAAAGGAGCGGTTCATGGCTATCAAACTCACAAAGAATGAACTGAAGAAGCAGAAGGACAACCTAAAACAGTTCCAACGCTACCTTCCGACACTGCAGCTAAAAAAGCAGCAGCTCCAGTCGGTAATCATGAAGGTAAGAAGTGAGCTGGAGGAGAAGGAATCCGAACGCATTCAGATGATTGGTGATTTGGACGATTGGATAGCTGTTTTCGCAGAAAATGAAATCTTTGATGAAGAAAAGAGGCTTGACCAACTTGTTCAGCCGGACACGGTAGTCTGCGAGGATGAAAATATCGCCGGTGTAACCGTTCCTTCATTCAAGGAGCTGACGTTCAAAGATATCAATTACGATGTGGATGACTATCCGCTCTGGGTTGATACTGCAGTCTTCAAGCTTCGTGATATTGCCACGCTGGACGCTCTTTGCTCGACACTCAAGAAACAGACAGAGCTTTTGGAATCGGAACTTAGGACAACTTCGCAGAGAGTAAACCTCTTTGAGAAGGTCAAGATTCCTGAAGCAAAGGAGAACATCAGAGTTATCCAAGTCTATCTTGGGGATCAGCAGACAGCGGCCGTTGTACGAGGCAAGATATCGAAGAAGAAGCTGGAGGAGGTGAAGTGATATGATTGAAAAAATGAAAATGGTCAATATCGTAACAACCGCCTCCGGTAAGGATGAGATGCTAAAAGGATTGCGCGACATAGGCATCATGCATCTTGCAGAAAAACAAAGCGCAGATCGCGAGGTACTGGATCGCTTCCAGACACTTTCTAGGACGGCTATGGCACTTAATGACTATGCCGATCCAAAGAAAAAGGAAAGCGCAGAAATCCTTGCAGAAGATGTATTTAATAAAATGTATGCTGGCGTACTTGATGCGCTTGAGAAAAAGACTTCTCTTACGCAGGAAATCAGCCTTGCAAATACTGAGATAGACAGAATATCCGCATGGGGAGATTTCTCTCCGAAGGAGCTCGCTGAACTCAGAAAAGAAGGATTTGACTTCCACTTCTATCGTATGGGAGAAAAAGAGTTTCAGGCAGCTCGCGATGACGAGAATATCCGCCTTATAAGACTTGCTCCCATAGACAAGCAGTGCGCAGTAGCTGTACTTGGAACACTTCCTCCTGAGATTCAGGCGACGGAGTTCATGCTTCCGGAGAGGAGCATGTCTGACCTAAAGCACGATATCGAGCTCTCGCGAGAAGGAATCGCAGAATGCGACGAAACACTACGTGCGGCATCGAAATACGGCTCAAGCTTCAAGGCTGAGATTAAAAGGGTTCAGAACGAAGTGAACTATTCCGAGGCAAGTGCAACCACGGGTAGCGATGAAGACTTTGTCTGGTTAAGCGGATATATTCCGGAATCGGACATAGATACCTTCAAGACCATGGCGGCATCCAAGGGATGCGCCTGGGCAATCGATGACGTCTCCGAAGAAGACGAGAAAATACCGACAAAGGTTAAATACAATAAAGTATCAAACCTCATTAAACCGGTATTTGATATCCTGGGAATCCTTCCGGGATATAGAGAGCAGGATATATCAATATGGTTCTTCCTGTTCTTCATCCTCTTCTTTGCGATGATCATCGGTGACGGAGCATATGGACTTATCATTTTGATAGGAACGATAGCTCTGAACGTGGTACAGAAGAAGATGACCAATGTGACATTCCTCCTCTATGTATTATCGGTAGCAACGATAATCTGGGGAGCTGTCACAGGAACATGGTTCGGTATGGAAAGTGCTATGAATGTACCTTTCCTGAAGGCTCTAGTTATTCCGAGCCTTGCGACATATCCAGAGTACTTTGGATTAACAAGCACCACAACGCAGAACGCAATCATGAAGTTCTCGTTCTCAATCGGTGCAATCCAAATGGCTATCGGATCGATCCTCTCCATAAAGAAGAAAATTGCCGAGAAGGATCTATCCTGGGTCGCAAATGTAGGCTGGACAATAGCCATAATCGCCATGTATCTTCTGGCGCTTAACCTGGTTATCCACGATCCGATTCCGCTTGTACCGGTATTTATAATGATCGGTGTGGCCTTTGTCCTGGTAATCCTGTTCGGTGGCATGGCTCCGGGCAAGAGCTTTGGCGAAGGATTAAAATCCGGACTCGGTGGAGCGTTTACGGCGTTCCTGGATACCATAAGCTGCTTCGGTAATGTTATGAGTTATATCAGACTGTTCGCAGTAGGCATGGCAGGTGTTGCGATTTCCCAGAGCTTTAACGGAATCGCCGCAGGAATGACCGGTCCAATGGTAATCCTTGGAGTAGTGGTTGTGCTAATAGGGCATGCACTTAACCTAGTCATGTGTTTCTTATCGGTTGTGGTACACGGTGTACGTTTGAACGTACTTGAGTTCTCCGGTCAAGCAGGTCTTGAGTGGACGGGCGTGCCATACGAACCGTTTGAGGAAGTTAAAAAATAGCTGAGTGAAATAACATATAGTAAGAAAAGGAGAAATTATTATGAATCTTGCATTTTTAGGTATGGCTGCTGCCCTTGGTTTATCCGCTGCGGGATCAGCTTTTGGAGCCGGATTTGCCGGTATGTCATCAGTAGGAGCTTGGAAAAAATGTTATGCAAGTGGAAAGCCGGCACCATTCATTATGATCGCGTTCACAGGTGCTCCGCTTACACAGACAATTTACGGATTCCTTCTCATGAACTTTATCAATGGTAGTGCAGCAGATAATCCGGCGCTCGCTCTCGGAGTTGGACTCTTTGGCGGACTCGCAATCGGTCTTTCGGCTCTCTTCCAAGGCAAGTGCGCTGCAGCTGCAGCTGACGCTCTCGGTGCAACAGGAAAGGGTACCGCTAACTACTTCATTGTAATCGGTATCGCAGAAACAGTTGCTCTGTTTACGCTCGTATTCAGCTTGCTGCTTCTGAACAGCTAATAACCAAAACGAATCAAAGGACGGCCTCGTGCAGGGCCGTCCTTTTTTATGATATACTTAAGGGGTGGGAGGTCCGTGTTTATGATTAGTCTGATCAAAGGCGATATCATTACAATTGAAATAACGGATATGACTGAAGAGGGCGCAGGTGTCGGCCATATTGTTTTACCCAGTGAGGTTTTGGAAACCGAAACTGTGGTGCAGCATGAAGAACGTGGTATAACCGTTTTTGTGAACGGCGGCGCGGTGCTGGGCGATACGGTTTTATGCGAACTTACAAAGGTCAAGAAAAACTATGCGCTTGCGAACCTCAAAGAAGTCATAGCATATTCCGAGCATAGGCGTGAAGACGTATGTCCATATATAAATGACTGCGGCGGCTGTGCATTTGGTATGCTTAATTATGATGCGCAGCTAGAACTTAAGGTAAATCAACTCAAGAATAAGCTCACTCGTATTGCCGGAGTAGATAATCCAAAAATCAATTCGATGATTGCTTATGAGCCGTATTTCGTAGATAGCGAAAGTGCATATCGCAATAAAGCTGTAATGGCGGTCGGTGAGGATGAAAATGGGAACCCTATAGTCGGTTTCCGCGCAGCAAAGAGCCATAGGATTATTGATTGTAAAACATGCAAGATACAGATGCAGACTGTTATGGCGCTTGCTGATGCGCTTAGGAATTTTATGAGTGAATATGGCGTCAGGGCGTACGATTCAAAGTCGGGCAAGGGCATAGTAAAGAGCCTTATGGTGCGCACGGCTCACGAAACAAAAGAGGTAATGGCAGCCCTCACAATTAATGGAAGCAAGGTTCCTTATGCGGAGGAGCTTGCATATTCTTTGGATGATAGCATTCAGGCTCTTGAGAGCGAGTATAGCCTTGAGAGCATTATTATAGTTTCCGAGCAGGGGAAAAAATCATCGGGTGACGCAAAACATAAATCTTCTCCGGATAAAAAGGCTTATGTGCTCGCAGGCAAACAGAGAATCAAAGATATGCTTATGGGACTTAGATTTGATATATCTTCTGAGTCGTTCTATCAGGTGAATAGCGAGCAGACAGTAAAACTCTATGAAGAGGCGCTTAGGATGCTTGATGCCAAGGATGGGGAAAAGATTATAGATGCATACTGCGGAATAGGAACTATAGGATTAATTGCTGCATCGCGTAGCAAAGCGAAATTTCTTGGAATCGAATCCGTCAAAGAAGCCGTACAGGATGCCAATAAAAATGCGATAAGGAATCTAATCGTAAATGAGGCTTTTATAGAGGGCAGGGCTGAAGAGGTACTGCCAAAGATGTCGACCGCATTCACGGATGAGCTTGAGACTACGCTTACAGACGAGCTTATGTCCGCACCCACGGATTCGCCTAGAGATGAAGATGCTAACGAAGAATTTGAAACTACGCTTATGCGAGAGTTTGCGACGCCTGCTGCGATTATTGTGGACCCGCCTAGGGCGGGCATGGACGCGCGTCTTGTAGAAGCAATTATAAAAGCGAGCCCAAGGCGCATTGTCTATGTATCATGCGACCAAGGTACGCTCGCTCGTGACGTAAAGCTTTTGATTGATGGTGGATACAAGCTAGTTGAGACGACTCCATGCGATATGTTTCCGGACACCGGCGGCCTAGAAAGCGTATCACTTCTTTCTAAGCTAACTGACTAACTAACTGACTAAATAACTGACTAACTAACTACCTAACTAGCTAACTAGCTGACTAGCCAATACTTTTTCTTTAGTTATATTTTTCTATACTCTAAATATCTTCCTTTGGGAAAAGGACACGGATCTTTGTTCCTTCGCCTTCCTTGCTGTAGATCTCTGCTTGAGCGTGGCCCATCTCTCTGAGTCTCAAGAAAATATTTAGCAAGCCGGTTGATTTATGCTCTTCTGAACCGTTTCCGCTTAGGTTAACCTTAACGGTCGGTTTGGTAAGGACGATTGGATTACCGTCTTTATCGAGCAGGGAGGTGTGTTTCATAACATCCTCCATAGCAGCCAGCATGACTTTGTTGGATGTCATGCCTGGAGTGTCATCGTTATTCATATGTATAGCAAAGATACGGCTTGCATCTTCTTGGCTGAAGCCCATACCGGTATCTTCTACTTCTACGATATTATATTTCTCATCTTCATAGCTTCTTAGCCATACGGTACCGCCGCTAGGCCTCTGGAATATACCGTGCTTGATAGCATTCTCCACAAGAGGCTGAATGGATAGAGGCGGAACAATAAATGAGTCAGTCTGGATATCAAAGATCATATTTAATCTATCTCCAAAACGGACGTTTTCTATATTCACGTAGCTCTTGATGTGGCTGACCTCTGAAGCAAAGGGGATGCCCTCCAGATTTGTTACGTTATCTACGTTGGCGCGTAGGTAGTTTGAGAAATTGTAAATCATATCATAGGCAACAGGTGGGTCAACCATAACCAGGGTTCTTATTGAACTCAGAGTGTTAAAAATAAAATGTGGCTGAATCTGTCCCATCATGAGCTCGAGTTGGCTCTCCTGGAGACGCTGGGTTACAAGTGTTCTATCCTGAACAACCATAAATGTTCTCCAAAGAACAAAGCCCATATAAACCCAAGTGTATAGCAATGCTCCTGTGCGGAAGAAGATGCTTGCATCTGTCCAAAGCATATTGTGGTAGAGAAGCACTTCAAGTATGGTTGCGACAGGGAAGAGCATATTGGAGTAGAACTCGGTTTTGTCGAGAAGAATTTCTTTTTTATTGTGTATGTGAGAAGCCGTTCCGTAGGATCCGCTAAAGAGAAGATAGCCGTTCCAAACGAGCGCAACGCAGGACATGAAGTATGATGCCATTGCGAGGATTTCTACGCTGTATGGAATAAAAATACTGGATACTAAAAGTACCGAGTCTGCAACTATGCATGCCTGAGCGCCCATAAGGGAGATTCTCTTGTGCTCGTCTGCTCTATGATGCGAGTATGTGAAAATGCATGGTGCAACTAGAAGAAGAGCCATGAGGGATATAAAGTATGGCGCACTTGATTCTGTTGAAAAATGTGGCATCTTTGCTCTATTTGTTAGCCACATTCCAAAGAATAAAAGTGCGGCACCCATGGCTGTGTTCTGAGCCTGCGCAGTATGTTTTCTATAGATAAAACTGATTATCAGAAGAATTATGCCTATGACACACATATTGATGCCCATACCAAAGCCCAGTGAGGTAATGGAGCGAATATGCTGCACGACTGAATTGGCATCGCCGTAATAGAAGTCGCCGATAAATGCGCTAAAAAGAAAAACCGATGAGTTGTAGAAACTGATTTCCAATTCCTTTCCGGCATATTCCGGAAGGATGTCTATCAGAAGCCACTCATCGCTTATAATATTTCCGAGTCTGTTCCACCCCGAGTTTGGATAAGCAAAAATAACTTCTCCGTCAATCTTTGCCTCAAGAATCTGGTGAAAGTTTCTGGTAGCTAGAGCTGTGTCTTCAGGAATCGTAGAGGGGAGAGTCGTTTTAAGTGAAACGGATTCTTTATAAGCCGTTGTAACTCTAACAGGGAGAACAGGTTCTGTTTCTCCCTTATTTGTGACTAATGTCCAGCCCTCGTCGAATTTGATGAAACGGTCTCTATATCTGGCATTGGTATCATCATGGTTAAGAATGACAAACGATAGTAAACTTAGCACCAGGAATAGAAGAATAATGATGAGGGCAATTATTGAGTTCTTATCACTTTTCTTATTCTTCACGCCGATATTATATCACAGTTTGCAAATTATTGGCTCAAAAGTGCAAAGAAATGGGTTTTATGGTAGAATCGAAATGGCGGCCAAAGCCGCGATTGGAGGACCTATGAAAAAGCTAAATTTGAAGAAATATACGGATTTTATTCTTGAGGAAGCCGTAAAACTCCTCGCTGTTGATTCTCCTACGGGATACACAGAAGGGATTGCGGAGCTTGTATCAAAGGAGTTTTCTGAGCTCGGCTACAAGCCTGAAAAGACAGTGAAGGGCGGAATTCTTGTAAAACTCTCGGATGCAGGGTCGGAAAAAGCGGAGACCAAGACCAAGGGGAAGGCCAAGACTCATCCCAAGGGCGGACTTCTTCTTGAGGCTCACGCTGATACCCTCGGCGGCATGGTAAAGACGATTAAGTCTGACGGAAGGCTTGCTGTCACCAATCTTGGCGGCATGAATGCAAATAATGCAGAGGCTGAGAATGTAAGAGTTGTAACCAAGTTCAAAGGCATTCTTGAGGGCACCTGTCAGCTAGTAAATGCTTCAGTTCACGTAAATGGAAAATATGATGAAACAAGGCGTGAGTGGAGTAGCATGGAGATAGTGCTGGACGAGAACGTAAAGTCAGATAAGGACGTAGAGAAACTCGGTGTCGGCGTTGGGGATATTGTCTGCTTTGAGCCGAGAACAAGGATAACAAAGAGCGGATATATAAAGAGCCGCTTCTTGGACGATAAACTGAGCGTTGCAATTCTTCTTGGATATGCAAAGTATCTGAAAGAAGAGAAGGTTTCTCCCGATAGAGATGTATGGGCTTATGTGACGGTCTATGAAGAAGTCGGTCACGGCGGATCAGGAAGCGTTCCTTATGGCATCACAGAAGGAATCTCTGTAGATATGGGATGCGTGGGAGAAGGGCTCACATGCACCGAGCACCAGGTTTCTATCTGCGCAAAGGATAGCGGCGGCCCATATAGCTACGAGGTTGTAAAGGGTCTAGTGGAAGCCGCAAAGAAAGCGGGCGCAGACTATGCAGTGGATATTTATCCATTCTATGGATCCGACGTAGAAGCGACCCTCCGTGCAGGCCACGATATTATGCATGGTCTTATTGGACCGGGCGTCTATGCTTCACACGGATATGAAAGGAGCCATAGGGATGGCGTAGAGAGCACATTAAAGCTTTTGATAGGTTATACGGTTAAATAAAAAGTAAATTATTCATCCGTTCCGCTCTTCTGAACGCCGTAGATACCTACGAGAATCATGATGCAGAAGATGAAGCCTAAGAAAGAGAAGGGCTCGTGAAGGAATACAGCTCCAGCAAATACTGAAACTGCCGTTGTAAGATTGGCAAATGCCGAAAGCTTGGCAACGGTGAGATGAGATATTGCATAGTTATCAAGGCCGAAGCTTGCAACAGAGCAGCATAGCGAAAGGAACAGGATGCTGATGAGATATGTTTTATCCGTCATAGGTGAAATGAATTCTGACATATCGCCTTTGATGGAGAAGAACGCGCAGGCCGTAAAAACGATGGCGGATATAGCCATCATGCTATAGGTTCTTTCAAAGGCGGTGAACTCTTCGCAGACATTTCTGGATATCAGAAGGTATCCAGCCGCGGCGGAGACGGCAATTATGAGGGCGATTACGCCACCCAATTCAAGGACGCCGGAGCTTTTACTCATAAGTCCGATTCCGATTACGCCCGAAACCGAAAGAGCACTAAATGCGAGCTGAATTAAGGTTGGTTTTTCTTTTAAAAATAGTGCGGCGGCAAGCGTTCCAAATATAGGAATAAGTGCAATCATGACGCCTGAAAAAATCGTTGTGGAGTGCTGGATGCCGTACTGTTCACCCAAGAAATAAATGACGGGTTGGAGTATGGAAAGTGCGATAAGTAAATGAATGCGCTTACCCTTTAGGTTGATTTTTACAAAGCCCAATAGAATAACAATGCTCATGGCCAGGGTGGCAATAATAAAACGATGGCTGAGAAGCACAAACATATTGGTTACGTCCAGTGCCTTTCTGGCGGCAAGAAAACTAAAGCCCCAGAATATATGAGCGGTTATTACGGCGATAAATACTTTGGGACTTGTTTTATTGGAATTTGTTTTTGGATTATTATCTTGGCTCATATTGTATATTTTAGATTAGGAGAGACAAATGTCAATTAAGAAAATCGGAATTGTAATTGCAATAGAAAGAGAGCTTGAGGCTTTTCTGAAAAGTAACTATGAGATTGAAGAACTTGACAATAAGACCTTTAAATGCTTCCGTGCGACTATAAACGGAAACGATGTGTATGCCATCAAATCCGGATGGGGACTTATCGATGCTTCAATGGCAACCCAGTACCTCATTACAAAATACGGCGTGGAGATAGTTCTTAACTTTGGCGTTACGGGGGCGCTGGATCCTACGCTCAAGGTTTCGGATTTATTCTATGTAAGTAAATGCGTTAATTTTGATTTTGATACATCTACTATCGATAATGTGGTCAAGCATCAGTATGGCGATATGGAGGACGTGTTTATACCGCTTGATGCAGGGCTTATAGATATGGTCAAATCAATATATCCGGAAATCAAAGAGGCGGTGGATGCCTCCGGCGATTTGTTCATAGATAAAAAAGCGGATAAAGAAGCCAGATTCAATGCAGGCTGCAACATCTGCGACATGGAAATAGCGGCAATAGCAAGGGTTTGCCTCTTAAATAATGTCAAATGCCTATCGATTAAGTGCATCTCGGACGAGTATGACGGCGACGGAAGCGACTTTGAGAAGAACGTTAGGGAATCGGCAGACAAGGCCTTTAAACTGATTGATAAAATCCTAAATCATGCGCTATAAATCTGAATTTGTCACATTTGTTTTTTTCTGCGTTTTCTCGCTATTTCTTTTATTTATCCATCTTCAGCGCCAGCATCACGTAGTGGCAGAGGAAGCCGATTAGGATTCCGCTGATGATTCCGGAGAACATTAGGACGGGGAGGTAGGCGAACATTTTTAGGTCGGAGACCACGGCGCTTGCCACCAGGATTTGACCGATGTTATGGGCGACGCCTCCCGCCATGCTGACACCGATTATGCTAAAGAGACCGGTTTTCTTGAGGAGCCACATTACGATGAGTGAGAGCATTCCTCCGGCGAGGGAATATAGGATTCCGAACACGCCCGAAAAGAGAAGGCCGCTCACGACTATTCTGACTAGGTTGATTGCAATCGCGTATTTAAAGTCGAGTTGGTAGAGGGCGATTAAGATTACCAGGTTGGCAACGCCGAGCTTGACGCCCGGGATTGCGACAGGTGAGGGAATCATCGCTTCTACATATGAGAATATGAGCGCAAGTGCGGCAAGGAGCGCCGCCATGGCAATTCTTTTGTTTCTATCTTGAGAGGACATCTACTTCCTCCTCTCCGTCAACAATCTCCACCACGACCCTGTTAGGAAGGCAGACGATAGGGATATTGCTTGAACTTATTACACCCTGCCTTACGCATAGCTGGTTGTGGCAGTTGGCTTCGTGCATGTGAACTTTGCCGTCTTCTATTACGACCTGATTGTAGTGGCCGTATTCTTCGATGGTGATTGTCTGGTCCTTGGACAGGGGGTAGGTTCCGTAGAGTTTTCCTTCTACGTGAATTACGACCTGTGTTTTGTCGGTTCCGCCCATGAGTGACCACACAGTAAGAGCGCCTCCGAGGAGGACCAAAACTATGAACAAAATTATGTCGGCTTTTTTGATGATGTTCTTCATGAGGGTAATTATATCATATTTTGAATTGTATAGAATATCCCCCATGAGCGCTATTGACTTCCCCATAGAAGCTTGGGAAGATGTATATATCACTTGCGATACGGCGAATTGACTGATAAGCATTCTGAGATTATAATGATATATATCAAGATATATATCATTTGTTTAGATTGTAAATGCCGGGAGGTGATAATATGGATACCGCTAAAGTTTTTATGAATGGGAGAAGCCAAGCTGTGAGACTTCCAAAAGAATATCGCTTTGACGATGAAGAGGTTTATATCAATAGGGTTGGTAATATTGTAATGCTCTATCCAAAGGAGGAGAAGTGGGCCAATTTTCTTGCGAGCCTTGAGATGTTTAGCGATGATTTTATGGATGGTTCTCGTGAGCAGGGTGAGTTTGAGAAGAGAGAAAAACTATGAAGTATATGCTGGATACGGACACCTGCATCTATACAATAAAAAACAACCCATCAAAAGTTAAACGTAGGGTTATGCAGAAGGAACCCGGAGATATATGTATATCCGCAATAACATATGCAGAGCTAGTTAATGGTGCGGAGAAAAGCCAAAACCGCATAAAAAATAGAATCGCGCTAAATATGTTTATAGCTGATTTTAAAGTTATTGAATTTGATGTTGCGGCGGCGGAAGCCTATGGGGAAATCAGATCCAAGCTTGAAAGGCGAGGAGAAACGATTGGACCCAATGATTTACTAATTGCGGCGCACGCAAAATCTCTTGGCCTCACACTCGTGACTAACAATACTCGGGAGTTTGGTCGTGTGGAAGGGTTGGAGATTGAGAATTGGACGTAGGGGATTTACATTCTACGTAAATAAAATCGGAGGCCCAAGGACCTCCAATTTATTCTGGTGCGCGATCAGGGGCTCGAACCCTGGACACCCTGATTAAGAGTCAGGTGCTCTACCAACTGAGCTAATCGCGCGTATTAATTTATTTGTTTGCGCCAATTTAACGCAAGGGATATAATATCACAAGGTAGGGCGCTTGTCAAACGTTAGAATGTGCATTTTCGCAAGGTTTGGTCAGCGCAAAATGGGGATTGCAGAGTTTGTTTTTGGAGGATGGATTTTGGCCCTACATGTGGTACTGGTGGAACCTGAGATTCCGCCCAATACGGGAAATATTGCGAGGAGCTGTGCGGCTACAGGGAGCGTGCTTCATCTTGTTAAGCCGCTCGGGTTTTCTATTGACGATAAGTCGCTTAAGAGGGCAGGGCTTGACTACTGGCCGTATGTCACGCTTGAGGTTCATGAGTCGCTCGCTGAGTTCATGGAGGAGCATCGCGAGAAGGCGGAGCAGGGTCGCATGTTTCTTGCAACAACAAAGGGAAAGCGTCTTTTTACGGACATAGAATACCGTGATGGCGATATGTTTCTCTTTGGGCGCGAGACTGCGGGGCTTCCTCGGGACTTTATTGCTGAGCACGAGGAACAGTCGATTAGAATTCCCATGAGCGCGGATACGAGGCTCAGGTCGTTTAATCTTTCCAACTCTGCAAATATAGTTTTGTTTGAGGCCCTTAGGCAATTAGGCTTTCCTAATTTGGAATAGGTGAAAAAAGTTAGTTGAATCATGTGCGGCGGAAAGAAATGAATAAGAGTGGAAGCTGAGTGAAAAATGACACATTCACTCTGTAAAGTGCTGAAATTTTTGTTATTAATTCGCAAAAAATATTAACGTTCTTGTGGCAAGATGATACTTATTGCACGAGAACGTTTTTTATTGAAAAAGCCTACTTTGTTTCATTGACGAAAAAATAACAAAGTGCTACACTCAAGTTGGCGCAAGAATTCCCTTGCGTCCATATTCAAATTGCAATTTGTTTATAAGAAAAGAGGAAATCGAAATGGCCAATTTAGTTCAAAAGTACATTGACATCGCAAAGGAAAAGAACGCCAACGAGCCTGAATTTCTGCAGACTGTAGAGGAAGTTCTTATGTCAATCGAGCCGGTTCTAGAAGCTCATCCCGAGTATATCGAAGCTGGTTTGATTGAAAGACTCATCGAGCCTGAAAGAGGAATTGTGTTCAGAGTTCCTTGGGTTGATGACAATGGTAAAGTTCAGGTTAACCGTGGTTACAGATTTGAGTTCAACAGTGCTCTTGGACCATACAAGGGCGGTCTCAGATTTGCTCCAAACGTATATCCTGGAATTCTTAAGTTCCTCGGATTTGAGCAGATCTTTAAGAACAGCCTTACAGGTCTTCCAATCGGTGGCGGTAAGGGTGGTTCCGACTTTGATCCTAACGGAAAGTCTGATGCAGAAGTAATGAGATTCTGCCAGTCCTTCATCACAGAGCTTTACAGACATATCGGACCTAACACTGACGTTCCTGCCGGAGACCTCGGTGTTGGCGGAAGAGAAATTGGCTATATGATGGGTCAATATAAGAGAATTACCAACCAGTACGATGGTACTTGGACAGGTAAGGGAACATCTAACGGCGGTCTCGCTGGACGTACAGAAGCTACAGGCTTTGGTATCGTATTCTATGCTCGCGAGATGCTGAAACACTTCGGCGAAGAGCTCAAGGGCAAGACAGTTGCTGTTTCCGGATTTGGTAACGTAACATGGGGAACAGTTACAAAGCTCGACGAACTCGGAGCAAAGGTTATAACAATCTCCGGTCCGGACGGATACATCCTTGACGAAGATGGAGTAACAGGCGACAAGATTGATTATCTCCTCGAGCTCCGTAGCTCCGGAAAGAATATCTGCGCACCATATGCAGAGAAGTATCCGAATGCTAAGTTCTTTGCTGGCAAGAAGCCTTGGGAAGTTAAGGCTGACCTCTACATCCCATGCGCAACACAGAACGAGATCCACATTGAGGACGCTCAGACAATGGTTGCTAACGGCTGCAAATTCCTCTGCGAAGGCGCTAACATGCCTACAACCAACGAAGCTATCGCTTATCTCCAGGAGAACGGCGTTAAGGTTGGTCCGTCAAAGGCTGCAAACGCTGGCGGCGTAGCTTGCTCTTGCCTAGAGATGAGCCAGAATGCTGAGCACATCATCTTCTCCAAGGAAGACGTATATAGACAGCTCGAAGGTATCATGGTTAATATCTTTAAGCTCTCCGTAGATGCTTGCGAGCGCTACAACCTCGGTGACAACCTCATCGCAGGTGCTAACATCGCAGGCTTCGAAAGAGTTGCTGAAGCTATGATGATGCAGGGTATTGTATAATAGGCCATAGAATAAAAGGAACTGCGAGAGAAACTTTTATAGTTGCTTTCGTAAGTCCTCGGAATGGACAATTACAAACTCAATAAAATTGAACCTCTGGAGGGTTGCATCGAAGGCCGCTGGCCCGATGCCAACCTCACAGAGGTTCTTCTTTTATCTCGTGTAATTGTTAACCATTCCTGCGAAAAAACTCAAGCAACTATTATTAGCTTCTCTCGCAGCGAATTATGTTTTACTCGGTTGCCTCACATGCTGCTTCAACGTCTTCCTTGGAGAAGCCCATGGCGATTATCTCTTCAGGAGGAAGTTTGGTGAGCATCTTTTTGATGGCCTCGCGGTTTCCGGCAACAACGCCGGCCTCCATGCCTTTTTCCATGCCTTCACGATATTTACTTTCTAATTCCCCTTCAAATGTCATATACTTTGCCCTCATTCCTTTATTCTTTCGCGCTTCCTGTAAGTTGTTTTCGATCCTTTCAGTTAAGCGCCCACTCACTTTGGCTTCGGTTATATACGTAAGAAACTCTTTTAGCGCAGGTGATGAATCAGGGGACACACCGTGCGCATTTATAAACACTTTGATGGCCTCATCTCCTAACTGAAGGTCGGCTGATTCGGCGCAGGTATTACTGAACGTGTACTTGGGAAGCCCTTTGTTGAATAGGTCAAACGTGCAGATAAAAATGATATATGTCTTTTTAAGTTTGTTGTAGTTTTGACCCTTCTTTAGATAATCTGTGTCGAGTACACCTTGGTAATATCGACTTCTCTTTCTGATGTTTCCGGTGTCGGCGGTTTGCATTTCTATGTCATATACTGCATCATCGCCTTCCATATAAACGTCCAGGCGGACGCCGTGGCCGTCGCTGCTTGGTTTGATTGTCTCCTCGTCGTTAGTCGAGATAATTTCTCGAATCTTCACATCGAGAAGTGTTTCGACAATCTCTTTGCAAAGTTCCGGATCCTTCTGCAGAATATTGCAGAACATAAAACTGTTTGTAAAAGTTAGTTTTTCATATTCTGTAATCATTATACATTCCTCCTTTTTTCATTTCAACAAAGGCAACAAAAAAGCGAGCCTGCGGGCTCGCTGGAAAATAAAAAAGGTGAGGGACTCTTGCCGCCTCACCGGATACATAAATTCTAGTACATTTTTTGCCAAATGTCAAAAATTTCCTTGACGGAAGTGTGTGTTTAGAAAAGTATGTTTCACGATGAGTTCCGAGATGTGGTTGCAGTATGCCATGAAAAAGGCTAAAATTATCTAGTAATAACCACAGGTAAAATCTACGTGGAGGAACTATGGATAAGAAGTATTTTGAGCAGGCGGCGGCAGGCCTACGGGTTGACGTCATCAAAGAGGTTTTTAAGGCGGGGTCAGGTCACCCGGGCGGAAGTCTTTCCGCTACGGATATTATGACGGCGCTTTATTTTAAGGAGATGAATATTGATCCGGAGAAGCCGGATATGCCGGAGAGGGACAAGTTTGTCCTTTCCAAGGGGCATGCGGCTCCGATTCTATATGCTGCTCTTGCCAATAAGGGATTTTTCCCAAAGGAAGAGCTTGCAAGCCTTAGAAAACTGGGAAGCACGCTTCAGGGCCATCCCAATATGCATAAGGTTCCGGGCGTTGAAATGTCAACGGGCTCACTCGGACAGGGTTTCTCGGTATCGGTTGGAATGGCACTCGCCAACAAAATGGACAAGAACCCGGGAAGAGTTTATGTCCTCCTAGGTGACGGCGAGCTCCAGGAAGGAATCGTTTGGGAAGCCGCGATGGCTGCTGCTCACTACGGGCTTTCCAATATGTGCGCAATTGTGGATAACAACGGTCTTCAGATAGACGGAAATAACGACGACGTAATGAGGGTTCAGCCGATTGACGAAAAGTTCAAGGCTTTTGGCTGGAATGTTCAAGTGATAGACGGTCATGACTTTGATCAAATCTTCCAGGCGCTTGAAAACGCAAGGGCTGAGAAGGATAGACCTTCCATAATAGTTGCAAAGACGATAAAGGGTAAGGGCGTATCGTTCATGGAGGACAAAGCCGGCTGGCACGGAAGGGCCCCATCAGAGGAAGAGGCCCAGAAGGCTGTTAAGGAGCTGGGAGGTGAGTGGTAATGGCAGATAAGAGAGCAACAAGAGAAGCTTACGGCAAGGTGCTCGCAGAGCTCGGAACCGAATTCCCAAACCTCGTGGTAATGGATGCTGATTTATCGGGTTCCACAAAAACCTCAGTGTTTGCAAAGGCGTTTCCTGAGCGATTCTTCAATATGGGAATTGCCGAGCAGAACCTATATGGTACTGCTGCGGGACTCGCGCTTTCGGGAAAGACTGTATGTGCATCGACGTTTGCGATGTTTGCCAGCGGCAGGGCTTTTGAAATCATAAGAAATTCGATAGGTTATACGGTCGCAAATGTGAAGGTGTGTGCGACGCACGCAGGTATAACTGTTGGAGAAGACGGAGCGAGCCACCAGACATTTGAGGACATAGCCCTAATGAGAACAATCCCGGGAATGACAGTGGTTAATCCATGTGATGGAGTAAGCACGGAAAAACTTATGCGACAGGTTGTAGAGATGCAAGGCCCGTGCTATGTGAGGCTCGGACGTGCTTCGGTTCCTGAATTCTATAGAGAGAGCGATGAGGTAGTCCTTGGAAAGGGGAACCTCTTGAGGGAGGGGCGCGATGTAACGATAATTGCCACAGGCATCATGGTATCAGATGCTATGGAGGCTGCAGCGGAACTCGCGGAGCAAGGCATAGAGGCCAGAGTCATAGATATTCACACGATTAAGCCTCTTGATGAGGATATTATCGTAAAGGCTGCCGAGGAAACGGGAAAGATTGTTACGGCAGAGGAACACTCTATTATCGGAGGTCTAGGATCTGCGGTTGCGGAGGTTATCTCAAGAAGATGTCCGGTTCACATAGAGATGGTAGGTCAGATGGACACATTTGGCGAGTCCGGAATACCGGGAGAGCTCAAGGAAAAATACGGAATGACAAAGGGCGCAATCGTCGCAGCAGTCAAAAAAGTCTATTAAAGTTTTACAATGGGGACGGTTCTACTTGCAAAAATTTGCAAGTAGAACCGTCCCCGATGTTAAAGAACCGTCCCCGATGTTAAAAATTTGCAAGTGGAACCGTCCCCAGTTGAAAAGCACTAAATATAGGTATTTTTTAGCAGGAAATATCAAAATATGCCAAACGCCTCGAAAGAGGCGTTTTATGTTTTTTTCTTCACAGAAAATTCACCCTATTAACCTTAGAAAATAGCCATTTTCAGTTCACAAAAGGCTGTTTTTGTTGTATAATTGCTTTGCGTAAAAGCGAGAAAAGGGGTCGCGTATGATAACATTTGATAATGTTACCAAGATTTATGACGGTAACAACATAGGGATTGAGAATGTGAGTATCAAGATCGATGAGGGGGATTTTGTTTTTTTGGTGGGCCCAAGCGGTGCCGGTAAATCCACTTTCATCAAGCTCATATTAAGAGAAGTCAAGGCCGATTCAGGCAAGATTCAGGTCGATGACCAAGAGGTCACCAAACTCAGCAACAGAGAAATACCAAAGCTCAGAAGAAAGATTGGAATAGTCTTTCAGGATTTTAGATTGCTTCCAAGAAAGACGGTATTTGAGAATGTTGCCTTTGCTATGGAGGCCATGCATGAGTCCAGAAGGCGCATAAAGAGCAGGGTTCCGCAGGTTCTGGAAATCGTAGGAATTGCAGACCAGGCAGAGAAATATCCTAGCGAGCTTTCTGCGGGAGAACAGCAGAGAGTAGCAATCGCAAGGGCAATAATCAATAAGCCTTCTATCTTGATTGCTGACGAGCCTACAGGAAACCTTGACCCAGATACTGCTCAGGGCATCATGGAGCTCCTTGAACAGATTAACGAGACGGGAACCACAATCGTAATGGTTACCCATGCAAAGGATATCGTTGATAGAATGCATAAGCGCGTTGTCGCAATTGAATCCGGTCATATCGTTAGAGATGAGACCGGTGAATACGGTTATACTGAAGCCTTGATTGACGAGGCAGTGCTGGAGGAGGAATAAGATGGGAAGTTTAGGCTATAACATCAAACAGGCCTTCCAGCAGATTGGAAGAAACTTCGGAATGTCCATGGCATCGGTATTTGCGATTACAGCAATGATGCTGATTTTGGGAATCTTCTTTGTTGCTATGGTAAATATCAATCTCTTTACAGAGACGGTCAAGTCCAACTACGAGCAAATGGAAGTTTTCCTAGTTGATGATATTACCGGAAATCAGACCAATGTTCTGTTAAATACGGTCAAAGCAATCGACGGCGTTCGCTCTGCTGAGTATCACACCCAGGAAGAAAACCTGGAGATATTCAAGACTAGATGGGGCGAGAGCGGATATCTGCTTGATTCACTAGGTGATAACCCGCTTCCAAACTCTATAGTCGTTGAGGTTGACACGCTGGAGGCTGCAGATCAAGTGCATGCTGAGCTCAAGCAACTAGAAGGAATCGAGGATATCAGATACTACAAGGAAACGGTAGATAAACTTACAAAGGCAACAAAATTCCTTCAGACGGCGATGCTCGTTATGATGGCGTTCCTTGTGATCGTTTCTATAGTCGTAGTATCCAACACCATTAAACTTACTGTGGCTGCGAGATCAAAAGAAATCTCAATCATGAAATATATAGGTGCAACGAACTGGTTTATAAGAGGGCCGTTCCTGCTAGAAGGCATTATCATAGGGGTGATATCCTCGCTCTTTGCCGCAGGTATTACGTATTTCCTCTACCTCAAGTTTGTTGAATACGCCGGAAAACAGATTCTTGTAATACTTAGCTCACCACTTGTTCCGGCAGCATATCTTGCAATAAATATTATTATCATCTTCCTAGCTATAGGAGTCGGAATCGGCGGAGCGGGAAGTGTAGTCTCCATGAGGAGATATTTGAACAAATAATTCTTGAGTACAAAGGTGCCGCATGGGAGCAATCTCCCTGCGGCAAGACTGTTTTATGAAGTATAGAAATCGAGAAAACAGAATATCTGGCATAATTGCGTTTCTACTGGCTTTTTCTATTGTTGCAACGGCTATTCTGCAGGCGTTCTTGATTCCTGCCTTTGCTACGGAGGCTGAGGACGAGCTGGAGGAATTAAAGTAACAGCAGGAAGAAGCAGAAAACGAGCGTGCAGATGTAGAGGCTAAGCTTGTTGAGCAGCAGCAAGAGGTCGAGCGACTGAATGTTTTGGTTGAGGAAAAGCAAGAGGAACTCGACGAGAAGCAGCTTGAGATAGACGATATGATTGCGGATATCACAGAGCAGAGAAACAGTATCGATGACCGCCAAGAGGGTCTATCCAGCAGACTTCGTAATATGTTTAAGAAGGGCTCGGTTGGATTCTTGGACGTTCTTCTGAAATCGGCAAGCTTTACCGAACTGCTATCCAATCTGTCCATGATGCAGATTATATTGCAGCATGACCAGGACACATTGGCATCGCTTGAGGATGAATACGCAAATCTAAAAGCTGCCATGGCAAAGCTCGGAGAGGCAAAGGCGTCCATGGAGGTTGCCCAGGAGGAGCTGGAGACAGAAAAGAATAATGCTGAGCAGGCTGAGGCTGAACTTGCGGAGACCTTGGAATACCTGCAGGCAAGGATTGCCGAGCTCGAAGCTGAGGCAGCTGAGATAGAAGAAGTAATCAAGGAAGAACAAAGAAAGGCTGCAGAGGCTAGAGCAGCCGGCGGTTACGTATATACCGGCGGAAGCGGAACATATATCTGGCCTGCGAGCGGACCGATAACCTCGTATTTTGGCTACAGAGAGCTTTACAATGTAAATGGCGTCTCAGTATCTCCGTATCACGGAGGAATAGATATCGGTATTCCTACGGGAACACCTGTATATGCCGCAGCTGAAGGCGTGGTATCTTCTGCTACGGGCTGGAGAGGAGATTATGGATACGGCGTATTCATAAACCATCCAAACGGCACAACTACGGCCTATGCACATAACTCGTCGATAGTTGTAAGCCCGGGTGAATATGTAGAGCAAGGACAGCTTATCGCATATTCGGGTTCAACAGGATGGTCGCTTGGGCCGCACCTACACTTTGAGATCTTTGTTAACGGTGTCAGAGTGGATCCTATGCTATATCTGTAAAATCCTTACAATTTGCCTAGATTGGGGGATTTTGATATAATATTTAAACGCTTTAGTGGGTATTTTTGGGGAAAGTGATAAATTATGAAGAAGAGAATTGATTTCAATAGAATATTGATGTCGGTGCTTGCCTGCATAATGGCACTGGTTTTGTCGTTCTCGGTTTTCCCGAGTTTTGCCTTTGCGCAAGACGGCGATGAGGAAGACGGAGAGTCAGAGGTTAATCTGGACGAAATGAAGGCCGAACTTGAGGATATAGAGCAGAAAAAGGAGGCCGCTCAGGCCGAAATGAACTCGCTAAATGCCCAAGTCGAGGAAAAGCAGCAGGAAGTCGCTAGGATCAACGATGAAGTCGGTAAGACAGAGGATGAAATCCAGCGCAAGCAGGACGAGATAGAAATGCAGTCCAAGAAGATTGCAAAGCAGCAGGAAAGTATTGAAGCGCAATACGAGGGTCTTGGAAACAGACTGAGAGCCATGTACAAAAACGGCTCAATAGGTTTTATAGATGTGCTTCTTGGATCGGCTAGTTTCTCAGAGCTTATGAGCAATCTTGAGATGGTCAAGCTGATTTACGAAAACGACAAGGCTACGCTTGAGGATTTAAACGAGCATTACAATAGACTTAAGGAAGCCCTTGACGATCTTGCGGAAATGCAGGAGAAACTAAAAGAAGAAAAGGAAAACCTACTTCTGCAGAAGGATAGTGCGGTTTCGGCTCAGGAAGAACTGAATGTAGCACTTGAGGACGTCAGCGAAAAGATGGCCGAGTTTGAACAGGCTGCATATAACCTCTCCGGCGCTATTTACGCAGAGCAGCAGAGGGTAGAGGCAGAACTCGCAAGACGCCGTGAAGAGGCAAAGCGCAAGGCTGAGGAAGAGCAAAGACGAAGAGCCGAGGAAGAAGCAAAGCGCAAGGCTGAAGAAGAAGCAAAGCGTGCAGAAGAAAAGGCTGCAAGAGAAGCAAGGGTTGCTGAACTTGAAGAAGAAGCTACCGAGCTAGAGTCTTTGATAGATGCTAAGAAAACTGAGGTTGATGAAGCGACTAATGCTGTCACAGCCAAGCAGGAAGAAATAGATGCTGTCCAGGGAGAGCCTACCGATGAACTAGAGGCCAGACAGGCAGAAGTTCAGGAGACCATGGATAGGCTTCAGGCAGAGCTCGGAGAAATCCAGGCAGAGGCCGAGGTAGAAGGCTTTGAAAGTAACGAAGAGTACGAAGCCAGACTCGCTGCAAAAGAAGAAGAAATAAGCATTGTTCAGGCTGAGCTAAATCAGATTAAAAAGCAAATTGATAGTGCTGCGCCTGATACAACTGCACTTGAGGAAGAAAAGGCTGAGTTAGAGGCAAGGTTAAGCGCGCTCAAGGCAGAGCTCAGTGACCTAGAAGGTAAGCTAGAAAAGAATCAGGAAGAACGCGATAGTCTTAAAGAAGAAGAGAAAGAAGCAGAAAGCAGCAGCAATCTTCCACCTCTTGACTATTCTGAATACACAGGTGGTACACTCGGTTGGCCACTTGCATACGTAAGTATTACATCGGAATTTGGATACAGAGGCTCCTTCTATGCAGGAGGAGTAATGACTCCGACATTCCATACGGGTACAGACTTTGCTGCATCCTATGGAACTCCGATATACGCTGTAGAGTCAGGTATCGTTTCTGAGCGTACGGGCTGGAACGAAGGCGGATATGGATATGCTGTATTTATCCATCACGGTGCCGGAATAAGCTCCGCTTACGCACATATGTCTTCAATCGCTGTAAGCGGTGGTGAGTACGTCGCAAAGGGTCAGTTAATTGGTTATGTAGGATCTACAGGTTGGTCAACAGGTGCGCATTTGCATCTGGAGATTCGCCTTAACGGTGAGCTTGTAAATCCGAGAAACTACTTGCCTGCGATATAAAAAGTAGGGATTATGCAACTTAACAGTGCAATTGAAAGATTATTAAAAGTAAGAGGAATCTCCGCGGCTGATGATGTCGCGGAGTTTCTATCGGAAAAACCCCAAAAGACATATAATCCATTTCTTCTTCCCAATATGGAAGAGGGGGTGGATTTAATATTATCGGCCATAGAAGACGAAAAGAAGATTTGTATTTATGGCGACTATGATAGTGACGGCGTTACATCGGTAGCGCTCCTGAGGGATGTCCTGAAAGAACTTGGCGCGGACGTCACATATTATATTCCGTCCAGATTTGATGATGGATACGGACTTAACAGTTCGGCGCTAGAGAAGATAAAGGGTGCAGGAGTGTCCCTTGTTATAACCGTGGATTGCGGTTGCACGTCAGTAGATGAGGTGGAGCACGCCAAGTCAATCGGACTTGATATCATGGTGACTGACCACCATACACCAAAGGAAGAAGTTCCGGACTGCATAGTAATAGATCCCCTTCTTGAGGGCAGCGAGTATCCGTTTAAGTATCTTGCAGGAGTCGGAGTTGCGTTTAAGCTTGCTCAGGCACTCGTAGAGTCAACGGGCGCATCAAAGGAGATTCTCACAAGGAATCTTGATCTTCTTGGAATCGGCACGATAGTGGATATAGTTCCGCTTATAGACGAGAACAGAACCTTTGCAAAATACGGACTCCGCGCACTTAAGGTTACGGAGAGAGCAGGCATAAAGGCTTTGCTCGATAAGCTCGGAATAAAGAGAAATGAGATAACGTCGCGCACCATTTCATATATCATCGGACCGCATATAAATGCTGCGGGAAGAGTGGACAACGCAACGCTTGCGGCGAGGCTTCTTCAGACTGAGGATTACGAGAGAGCGCTTTCTCTTACGGATGAGTTAATCGGTTGCAATATGAAGAGAAAGAGCCTTCAGGACGAGCTTCAGAAGGCTTGCTATGAGAGCATAGATGATGAAACAATAGACAAAGAAAAGTTTATTCTCATCTCACCAAAGTCTGCGCACGAAGGAATTATCGGAATCGTCGCAGGAAAACTAAAAGAAGATTATAGCGTACCTGTGCTTATAACCACGCCGATAGGAGACGGAATTCATAAGGGGACAGGAAGGAGCCCATCGGGCGTAAATCTATTTAAGCTTCTTACTAGCCATTCAGAATTATTCACAAGGCTCGGAGGACATTCTGCGGCATGCGGCTTCAGCATTCCGGAGGAGAACCTTCCAAAGCTGAGAGAGATTCTTAAGATTGAGATGGAAGAACTCATTAGAGAGAATCCGGATGCTTTGGATAGCACACCCGAGGCAGAGATTATTATGAATCCGGAGGAGATAACAAAGGATTTCATGGCGCAGCAGAAACTCCTTGAACCCTTCGGAAAAGATAACGATGAGCCGATGGTCGGAGTTGAGCTAAGACCTTTTGAAATTGCCAGAATGGGCGACGGAAGATTCATCCGCTTTAACGGAAAACTCGGTAGCGGCAGCTCCATAAGAGGAGTAGATTTTAGGAAGGCAGATGAACACGAAGGTATTTTAAAAAGAGCGGAGCAAGAAAACTCTTCTGTTACAGCAGTAGGAAATCTGGGTATTCAAACCTGGAATGATAAAGAATACATACAGCTTGTTTTAAAAGCGATTAAATCCTAAGGGAGAAAAGAGTAAATGGAGAGAAAAGCAGGTTTATGGATAATAGTGTTGGTGCTTGTTGTAGCGCTCGTTACGCTTGCGGCTGCAGGCTTTGCTGTTGGCGCATATTTTAAGATGACCAACAAAGTAATCGTGGATCGCGAAGCCTTTGAGGCGGTAAAGGAAAGCTTTGATGAAAACGACAAATTCCTAGAGATACAGAGCTTGATAGACAATTCATTTCTTTGGGAATATGACAAGGAAGCCGAGATGGAAGCGGTTTATCGCGCCATGCTCGAAAGCCTCGGCGATCAGTACACGAGATATCTGGACAAAGAAGAATTTGAGGCGCTCTACCTCAGCATGAACAGCAGCTTCACAGGGGTTGGCGTTGTGTTTATGCAGACGGAGGAAGGCTTTGTAATCACGGAGGTAGTCAAAGACGGTCCTGCGGAAATAGCCGGAATCAAAGCCGGAGACCATATCCTGAAGGTGGATGGAGAAGAATACGAATACTCTGATGACATGGCGGCCAATATCAGAGGAGAGGCAGGAACAACCGTAAAGCTTCTCATTCTGAGAGATGAGGAAGAAATTGAATTTGACATAGTCCGCGGAAAGATTGAAACAGCAACCGTTGAAAGCAAGATAATAGAGGACGGAAAGCTCGCCTATATACGCATAAAATCCTTTGGAGACGATACCGCAAAGCTGTTTGACGAAGCGCTCTCGGCAGCGGAGAGAAAAAAAGTCCAGGGCGTCATAATAGATCTAAGAAACAACGGCGGCGGATTATTTGATTCAGGCGTTTCTATCGCTGACAGAATTCTTCCGGAGGGTGTAGTTTCTTATGCAGAGGATAAGAATGGAAACCGCGTGAATTATAATTCCGACAGCAAGCATACGGATTTACCGATAGTATTGATTATAAACGAGGCATCCGCAAGCACCTCCGAGATGCTCGCCGCAGCACTTAAGGATTACGGAATTACTTTGATCGGCGCAACTACCTTTGGTAAGGGCGTGATGCAAGAAACACATATGTATTCGGACGGCTCCGCTGTCAATGTCACAGTTCGTCAGTTCTTCTCGCCGAACGGAAACGTAATTCACGGCGATGGAGTTACTCCAAACGAGGTTGTTCCTCTTGCAGAAGGTCTAGAAGATACACAGCTAAGTAGAGCTATAGAAATACTTCTTGAGAGCAACTGATAATTGAAAATAATTGATAATCAGCCGTTGACTTTAGTTTGTAAAAGTGTTATACTTTACCAACTGAAAGTATAAGTCATAGTCCACTGTCGAAAGGAGAAGCATATGGCATATGAATCCAAGTTTCGTTCGGAAGAGATAGATGAACTATTTGATGCGGTTCTTACATTGGAGGATAGAGAAGACTGCTATCGATTCTTTGAAGATATATGCACGATTAACGAGATTCACGCAATATCACAGAGACTTCAGGTAGCAAAACTTCTTAGAGCAAAGAAGACGTATAACGAGATAGAACATCTTACCAAGGCTTCAACCGCGACAATCAGCAGAATTAATAAATGCATTGTCTATGGAGCAGACGGCTATAAGAGAGTACTTGATAGGCTCGAAGAAAAAGAAAAAGCTGAATAAAATAACCAAGAGGGGCCAAGTGAACCCCTTTTTACTAGGGAGACTATAGTGAGAATCTTTCTTTATGAAGGTAAAACGCTTCACGGTGAAGCTTCATATCCGTTGATAATACATGCTGCCGAGAGATATTTGGAATCAGCAGAGTTTGATATGGCGGGAGATGAGCCAGACGAAAAGCTGGACGAGATATATATGAAGCTTGCGAGGGGTCCCGAGATTCTCCTTTCAGAAAAAGGGAAGCCATATTTTTCTGACATTCCGCTAGAGTTTTCGGTGAGCAATTGCGAGGATATGTGGATGTGTGCAATTAGTGAAAAACCTTGCGGAATAGATATACAGGTTTCAAAGCGTGCGCCGCACGATAAAATAGCAACGCGTTTCTTCAAAGCCAATGAGGCGGAATATGCCAAAGTATTTGGCGAGGCGGGCTTCTTTACGCTTTGGACGAGAAGAGAAGCATACGGCAAAATGACGGGAGAGGGATTTTGGGGAGAGGCACCGGAGCTTGTTGATAAGGATATGAATCTCGTAGAAAAAATAGGTGATTTTCATCTCTCGGATATAGAAGTTGGAGACGGAATTTACTGTGCAGTATGTACCTGCGATCCCGCACCATATCCGATTATATTAATATAGTTTTTGTTCTTTTGTAGTAAATCATAATTCTTTTTATTTTTTCCATATAGTATTAACTAATTTTTACTCGTGGATGCGAGAAATGACTCTCCTAAAGCCCCGGGGTATTTCCTAATGCCGTAAAATCTAGTATAATTTTGTTGATAGTTTTTGAATTGCAGAAGATAGGAGGACAACATTGGACAAGGTTCTACTTTCCGGAAACGAGGCTATAGCAAGAGGTGCGTACGAAGCCGGAGTTCTTGTCTGTTCGGCATATCCGGGAACTCCGAGTACGGAGATTCTGGAGGCTATGCCGCAGTATAAGGACGATGTTTACTGCGAGTGGGCGCCAAATGAAAAGGTAGCAACAGAAGTTGCTTACGGTGCGTCTATTGCAGGCGTAAGAAGCCTTTGTGCTATGAAACATGTTGGCGTTAACGTTGCTGCGGATCCAATTTTTACTGCGGCTTATAACGGTGTAACCGGTGGATTTATAATCGTATCGGCTGACGACCCAAGCATGCATTCGTCGCAGAATGAGCAAGACAACAGGCAGTATGCTCGTGCAGCAAAGATGGCCATGGTTGAACCTGCAAACTCGCAGGAGTGCAAGGACTTTGTCAAAACAGCCTTTGAGATTTCAGAGAAGTTTGATACTCCTGTTCTTTTTAGAATAACAACAAGAGTTGCTCATTCCAAGTCAATTGTAGAACTTGGAGAGAGAACTGTTCCAGAGATTAAGCCATACGAAAAGAACGCAAGAAAGAATATATCAATTCCTGCAAACGCTGCTTTAAACCACGCAAAGGTGGAGAAGAATATGGAAGCGCTTGCTGAGTTTGGAAACACCTGCAGTCTTAACAAAGTAGAGATGGCAGGAAATAAAACCGGCGTAATCACAGCATCGATTGCTTATGAATATGCCAAAGACGCATTCCCGGAAGACACATCATTCCTTAAGCTCGGACTTACCAATCCACTTCCGATGGGACTCATAAAAGATTTCGCATCAAAGGTTGAGAAGCTCTATATAATCGAAGAACTCGACGGTTTTATGGAAGAGCAAATCAAAGCAGCCGGAATAGAATGCGAAGGAAAAGAAAAAATCGGTTATCTCTATGAACTCAATCCGCAGCTCATCAAGGAAAGAATCTTTGGAGAAACTCCTGAGAAGATAGACCTTGGTGTAGAGCCTGTGTCCAGACCGCCCGCACTTTGTCCGGGCTGCCCGCACAGAGGATTCTTCTATGCGATGTCAAAGAGAAAGAATGTAGTTCTCACGGGAGATATCGGATGCTATACACTTGGATGCGCTCAGCCGCTTAATGCAATTGATACATGCGTATGCATGGGCGGAGGATTCTCTATCGGTATGGGAATCGCCAAGGCGCTTGAAGTAACAGGGCAGGAGAAGAAAGTTTTCGGCGTTGTGGGTGATTCTACATTCTTCCACAGCGGTATGACAGGTGCAGTAGAAATCTTCTATAATAACGGAAATATGATTCCTGTGGTTCTGGATAATTCAATTACCGGAATGACGGGACATCAGGACAATCCGGGAACCGGATTTACGCTTCAGGGCGATGTTGCAGAGGTTGTAAAGATTGAGGATGTTCTCAAGGCTTGCGGATTTGAAAACGTAATCATAGTTGATCCGCAGGATCTCGATGCAATGAAAAAGGCTCTCGATGATGCAGAAACATCTGAAAAGAGAGCAGCAATCATCGCAAGACGTCCATGCGTACTCATCAAGAGAATCAATCACAACTTTGGAATATGTGAAGTAGATAAAGAAAAATGCGTTGGATGCAAGATGTGTATCGGTGTAGGATGTCCTGCGATTATGATGAGGGATGGAAAGTCCGAAATCATAACATCACAGTGCAGAGGCTGCACGGTATGCGCACAGGTTTGCCCGGTTGATGCAATTTCAAGAAAGTGAGGAACGCCATGAATAGTAAAAGTGCTCTTTTGGTAGGTGTAGGCGGACAAGGTGCTATCCTCACTGCCAGAGTTTTGGTAAACGGTCTCATGAAGGCCGGATATGACGTCAAGATGTCAGAGGTTCACGGAATGAGCCAGCGCGGAGGAAGCGTATCCACCCAGGTTCATTGGGGAGATGAGGTACATTCTCCGGTAATAGGTAAGGGTGCAGCTGATATAATCGTTGCATTTGAAAAGATGGAAGCTGTGCGCTATGCGGATTTTCTGAAACCCGACGGAATCGCTGTAATAAACGATTTTGAAATGCCGTCATCCACGATTGCTGCAGGGCTCGTTGAATATCCTGAAGGATGCCTTGAGGCTATGCAGAGTCATTTTAAATGCCACGTGCTAAAGGCCGAGGATATAGCAAATGAATTAGGCGACGTAAAATGCGCCAACATAGTTCTCTTTGGAAGCATGGTAAAGGCACTCGGCATGGACGATATTGATTGGGAAACGGTCATCAAAGAAACTGTGCCCGAGAAGTTTATTGATTTAAACCTCGCCGCATATAAAGCAGGCTACGAGGCGGTTTAAACCGACTAAGATAAATATGATGGCGCGGCAGATGTCGCGCCATTATAATAATGCAAGGATTTTGTTTGGGCCTTAGTCGGGATGCTAAAGAAAAATAAGTGTGTGATCAAAGGAGAGTAGTGTGAGTGAAGTAAAAAAAGAAAGCGTAAAAGAGCGTGCCAAGAAAGAACTTAATATAGCTGAAGTTGCAGCAAAGAGGCTTTCTTATAGAAGCCGCACATCGCAAGAACTCAAGATGTATTTGGAAGAAAAGGGTTTTGAAGAAGAACTCATAAACGAGACAATTCAGGAATTCAAGGATATAGGCTACCTTGACGATGAGCGCTTTGCCAAGGACTATTTCAGATATGCCGCCGAAAAAGGCTGGGCAAAGGCCAGAACGGTTCGCGAGCTCAGGAGAAAGGGGATTCCTCAGGAAATGGCAGAATCCGCCCATGAGGAGTATCTAGAAGAATTCGGTGAAACAGACGAAGAAGCAGCAGTTAATATCGCAAGAAAAATGCTAAAACCCGATATGCTCGATGAACGCGGAAGGCTCATAGAAAAATATAAGGCCCGTGTTGCCCGCAGACTTTTCAACTACGGATACAGCACGAGCCAGATATATTCTGCGATTAATCAGGCGGTCAGCGAATTGACTGAGGAGTAATAGCTGCGTATATATACGCAGGCTATTCTTTTATCAGCATATTGACTGCATGGATAAACGATTCTAGATCGTCGCGTCTTGTGAATATAGCCCTCGCAAAGATTTTGTTGCCGCCGCCTTTACCATTAAAGACGGTGGCATTTTCTTTTACTAGTTTTCCACAGTCATGTTTGTCCGAGAAAAGGAATATAGTATTGCTTGGCCCATGGATGAGGAAGAGCATTGAGTTTATGTTTCCCGCAAGGCTTCTGCCAAGCTCTATTATGTCGTCAACCGTGAGAATATTGTATGTCAGGCAGGGGTTGTTATCGCTGCCGTTTAGTAGGGTTTTAATATATTCTCCTTCGCGGCGCAGGACTTCCTTTGTTAGGTTATATAACCTGTCGCGCGACTCCTTGTTTTTCTCGTTGCGGGCATTGTATTTATCCATGAGGTCCGGGACTCCTGCAGAGAGGTCCTTTCCTAATGTGGTCAGGACTTCATACTGCTTGTCATAGGCTAGGAGGGCGCGCTTTCCGGCCTCAAAGAAGATTCTGAACATGCCTTTGTTAGGCTCTACCTTGTAAATCTTAATCATGCCAACCTGGCCGGCAAACTCGGGATGAGTTCCGCAGCAGGCCACTGAGTCCGCAGGATCGTTAACATCGCCAATTGTCACTATGGAGATATCCTCATCTATTGCCAGCGCCTTTCTAAGAGGCATTTTTTCGGCTTCTTCTCTGGAATCAAAGATTCTCCTAACGATAGGTAGGTTGTCCCAGATCGCCTGGTTGGCCATGAGCTCAGCCTGGAGGCACATATCCATGCTGATTTCCTTGAACTCGGGCTTGTCCTCAAGGATTATATCTATGGTCAGATAGTCTTCTCCCATGTGAAAACCGCGGTTAACACCGCCAAAGAGCTTATAGAAGATGCCGGAGAGGATATGCTCGCCGCAATGCCTTTGCATATTGTCAAAACGTCTTTCCCAATCAATGGAGAGGGTGACTTCTGAGCCGGGAGAAATGCCGAGCTTATCTGAGAGGGTGTGGATTTTATCTTCGTTAAGCTTATTAATATCGCTGTTTCCTTCTAAGGAGATTTTATGATAGATTACTTCTCCGGATTCAGTAACATCAGTAACTTTGAGTCCGCTGATTTCTCCGAGGTCGCAGCTTTGGCCTCCACCGGTAGGGAAGAAAATGGTTCTATCCAAAACGAGCAAAATCGAGTCGGAATTATCCTTGCAGGGCAGTATTTCCAACACCTTTGCGCCCGCCATTCTGCAGTTAACATCGCTATAGTAAACCTTTTCAGTTTTCATGTAAACCTCCGCGCCATATCTAAAAATTGTAAAATTTCTTCTACTTTTTACATAAAATTACTTCCGAACAGAATCGGTTTTATGTCCCACAAAAATCTGTGGATAACTAAGTATTGACAAAGTTATGAAGTTGTTGAAGCCTTGAAATTTAAATGCTTTATATGAGGTACTTATCCACATGTTATTAAAGGTAAAATCGTATACGATTTTTTAATCCCCTGTGGATAACCCTTGCTGGTGTTGAAAAGTGTGGATTCTTATCTTTTGAAAATAAATCTTCAAAAAAGAACAGAAGTTGACATAATCCCGACAATCAACTGTCTTGAAATTTCTGAATATATTCCAAAAAGTCTGAAAACCTTTCCAGGTTGCTATCTATGAATCTCACCAGCACTGGCTCAGGGAATTTATATCTTCCTTTGATTTCTAGGTCTATCTTTTCAACCATGGATGCGGCAAGAAGCACCTTTTCAATAGTTTCAACATGTAGGATATCGTTACCCGCAATAACTACTTCGTCGGTATATAGATGGCAAACCACGCCTAGGGTGTCGTGATCCAGGCGGTATATCTTATTTCTAACATGGTCATTGTTTTTACGGAAGACCATATAGAGCGTTCCAAAGTCATATTCCGACTCAGTGAGCGTATCAAAGATAGAAGACATAAGCTTGCTGAAGTGCTTGTCGTCGTCCTTTGCTCCTGAACTGTCTTTGATTGTTGCGTAAATCAGATATTCCGATTGATTGAGTATGAGCGAAGTCTCCCATGGAGAAATCTCCAGTGCCGGTTTTGGAATAAAACGCTTCACCAAATGATCGACTATCTCTATCTTGCTCTCCACAAGCTGGTAATTCTTGTCTATATCCATTAGCGACACAGAGGTATAGATGTTTTTGTCCGTGGAGTCGTCCTTTGTTATTTCATTTCTGAGTAGGGTGCCGGGATTTGAAACGTTTATAGGGCGTAGGTCGCCTCGCGGGGCGGAGAGCCTCCTCATCCCCTGACTATCGCTTGCCACCATGCGCATTATGTAATAGTTAATTAGCTCGTAGTCATTACGCGGCTTAATCGCAATTTTCTCCCAAAGATCCGCAAGCTCAGAAAGGGTGAGTGCGACATCCGACTGAAGAATCGGCCTATACTCATCAAGCCCGTCGGGTAGGGGGAGCTTGCGCTTGATATTAATTCTAGATGATGTCTTAATAAGATGAAGAGCCTCTTTTTCCGTAATGGGACTCCAGTCACCTCCTAGAGCACCAAATAGCTCCTTCTTTTTCTTCTCGGCTTCCTCATCCGTCATCCCGAGAAAACTCTGGTAGTCATCTAGCCCATACTCCTCAGTATCAATATAGAAAAACTGATGGAAAGCGTCTCCGCCCTGGTCCCTCAGAATATGCACGCCAACAACGCCCATGAGGCGCGTATTTGTCGCCTCGGCAGAAACAAAATCTCCGCCGGCCTCAATAGGATCTATGAGAAGATTTCCTTCAATCAGCCTCAGCTCGGCTACCTTATTATTGTCCTTATTATCATTCATAATACTGATTTTACAACAAAGAACAGACGTTGCATAGATAAATTACTACACCTATAAACATTGACAAAGGTTGTGGGTATAGTATAATTTCATAGAACCCTTATCAAGAGAGGCGGAGGGAATAGGCCCTACGATGCCCGGCAACCTATGCGCACGGCAAACGCCACTGGCAAAGCTATCGCAAAAGGTGCCACATCCTACGGAGGAGCAACGGCTCTTTCGAAAGATGAGGAGTATGATCTAAGACATCATGCCTTTTCTTGACGGTAAGAAAAGGCTTTTTTCTTGACAAGGATAGTTATTTGACGGAGTTTTGATAGGAGGAAAAACATGAAGAGATTATTTACTTCAGAATCGGTTACAGAGGGACATCCGGACAAGGTCTGCGATCAGATTTCGGATGCGATACTTGATGCGATTCTCGCAGAGGATCCAAATGGCCGAGTTGCTTGTGAAACCACGGTTACGACAGGCTATGCCATGGTTATGGGTGAGATAAGCACGGAGTGCTATGTAGATATTCCAAAGATTGTAAGAAGCGTAATCAAGGACATCGGCTACGATAGAGCAAAATACGGATTTGACGGAACCACCTGCGCGGTCCTTTCCGCAATAGATGAGCAGTCTGAAGATATAGCGATGGGTGTTGATAAAGCTCTGGAATATAAAGAAGGAGAAGACTCAGAAGATGCTGCGCTCGTTGGAGCAGGAGATCAAGGCATGATGTTTGGATATGCCTGTAACGAAACACCTGAGCTAATGCCGATGCCAATATCGCTTGCGCATAAGCTTGCACTTAAGCTTGCGGAACTCAGAAAGAACGAAACACTTCCGTATCTACGACCTGATGGAAAAACACAGGTAACCGTAGAGTATGAAGACAACAAAGTTAAGCGCATAGACACAGTTGTTGTCTCCACACAGCATGCGCCTGAGGTTACGCAGGAACAGATTAGAGCTGACGTAATTGAAAAAATAATCAAGGCGGTTATCCCGGCTGAGCTTCTAGACGATGAAACAAAGTATTTTGTAAATCCGACGGGAAGATTTGTAATAGGCGGACCTCAGGGTGATTCCGGTCTCACAGGAAGAAAGATAATCGTAGATACCTATGGCGGCTATGCGCGCCACGGCGGCGGTGCATTCTCGGGAAAGGATCCAACAAAGGTTGACCGCTCCGCATGCTATGCGGCCCGACACGCAGCAAAGAACGTAGTTGCATCAGGTCTTGCCGACAAATGCGAAATCCAGCTCGCCTATGCGATAGGTGTTGCAAAGCCCGTATCGATTATGGTTGATACCTTTGGTACAGGAAAACTGTCCGATGAAGAAATCGCATTAATCGTAGATAAACATTTCGATTTTAGACCGGCTGCAATTATAAAGAATCTTGACCTTCGTCGCCCAATCTACAGACAGACAGCCGCATACGGCCACTTCGGAAGAACCGACATCGACCTCCCATGGGAGCGCCTCGACAAAACCGAAGAACTAAAACAATACATCTAAATTTTCATTGGGGACGGTTCTACTTGCAAATCTTTTTAACAAAAGGGACGGTTCTACTTGTAAATTCTAGTCGCCAAAGACTCAATACTTTTTTAGCTCTCGCAATCTGTAATCAACTCACTCGGCTCGGAAACTTTCGGGAGTGTGAATAACTCGCCCTACGGGCTCAAACAGATTCACACATCCAGCGAAAGTTAACCTCGCCTCGCGAATGATTACCACGATTGCTGCGAATCGTAAAAAAGTATAAGTCCTCGGCTCCTATTTGCAAGTAGAACCGTCCCCATTGTTAATTTTTTGCAAGTAGAACCGTCCCCAGTGTAAAATGGTGTTAGTTTTTGGATTCGATGGCGTCGATGGCTTTTGAGACGATGGTGTGGAAGTCGGAGTTTAGGAGGGCGGTTACGCCTTTTATGGTGATTCCGCCAGGGGTTGCGACTTCTTCGGCCATTTGGCCGGGGTTCTTCCCGGTCTCAATTTGAAGGGTACCGGTTCCTGCGACCATCTGTGAGACTATGCGGTAGGCGTCTTCTCGGTCAAGACCGTATTTTGCGCCGGCATCGCCGAGGGCTTCTATGAACATGGCTGCAAAGGCCGGTCCGCAGCTTGTGAGCTCACCTGCAAGCCACATTTTGTCTGAGGAGAAATAGGCGATTTCACCGAACGCTTTTAAGAGTGACTCCACGCCATTGAGTTCACTTTCGCTGAGATTATGGCGCTCTTCTATTATTGTCATACCCATGCAGACTTCACAGGGGGTATTTGGAATTGTAGAGATATGCTTTAACCCGGGGAGGAGCGCTTCGTACTTCTCATAGTCCCAACCGAAAGCAACGGAAATAATCGCGCGCTCGCTCAGTTTATCTTTGATAGGGGAGATAACTTCCTCTACCTGGTTTGGCTTGACGGCGACAATAACTATCTCGGAGTTTTCGGCTACTTCCGCGGCGCTTTTAAAAGCGTTTACTCCCTGAAGTGAAACAGAAAATCCGGGCTTATCTTCCTTATCGCCAGAAGTCTCGCCGGCTGATCCACTCGCAGAAAGGCGAACAATAAGCCTCTCGTAGTCCGATGCGCAAGCATATAGATCTTCCGCTTTTACAAATCCTGACCTAATAAGGCCCTTTGCTATTGCTCCCGCCATGTGGCCAAAGCCAATAAAACCTATCTTCATACTGTGTATTCTCCTTGTTTTTCTAACATTTTAGCACAATATATAGGTATTTGCATTGCATCTTTGATTGTAGTATTATATGATACACTTTGGAGGAAAGAGATTATGAATATTGCTATAGTGGGAGTCGGTAAATTGGGTGTCAAGGTTTGTGAGACCTTGGCTGAAGGCGACTACGCAATTACTCTTGTAGATATGAATGCGGAACTGCTGGACAAACTGTCACAGCAGTTTGACGTTATGACTGTAAATGAAGACGGTCGTGACATTGGCGTGCTAAAAGAGATTGAAATCGGAAACTATGACTATGTCATAGCCGCAAGCGGAAGCGACGAGACCAATATGATAGTAGGAAGATTCGCCAAGGAGCTCGGGGCAAGATGCGTCATAGCCAGGGTAAGAGATCCTGAGTATATGAACCATTTTGCATTTATCAAGAGAACCATGGGAATCGACTTTGTGGTCAATCCGGACTTTGCAATAACAACAGAGATATATAAATACCTTACGGATAAATCCAATACATCAAATAATATATTTACAAGCGGAAGAATTACTCTTCTTGAATTCTCGGCATCCCAAAAGTCCGAGCTCATCGGAAAGAGTATGCCTGAAGTAAAAACGATGATGCCCAATATGCTGATTGCGGCCATCTCAAGAAACGGAAAAGTAATCATTCCGCACGGTGAAGATATTATCCAATCTGACGATTCCGTCTATGTAGTAGGTGAGGTCAGC
>JAFSUI010000002.1 GCA_017445315.1 Bacillota bacterium
GTTTGGTGTCTCATACTCAACGTGTGCTGTGGAAATGGTGATTCCTCTTTCCTTTTCTTCCGGAGCCTTATCGATCTGATCAAAGGCTACGTCCTCACCCAGGTTATATCTCTGGTGAAGTACTGTTGTGATTGCCGCTGTAAGAGTTGTCTTACCATGGTCAACGTGGCCGATGGTGCCGATATTGATATGCGGCTTATTTCTCTCAAACTTTTGCTTTGCCATTTTTTCTTCCTCCTAAAATGTGCGTCGGACGTGCGCCGACGCGCATCGTCTCAATTTAAAATGAGATATAGGTTTATCTATATTGGAGCTGTTGAGCAGGATCGAACTGCCGAACCTCTTCCTTACCAAGGAAGTGCTCTACCTACTGAGCTACAACAGCACAACATCAAAAACGGGAAAAACCCGATATCATTCCTATCCTACTATTTTTTCAATGTTATGTCAATAAGTCAGATGGCTATAATATGCTTGAATATCAACACTTTATCGCATAGAAGAGAACTTATTCCGAGTGCTTTTTTCACTAATCCTCGGAAAGTCTAAATTTTATTTTTTTCTTAATTCTCTGCATCGCATTGTCGATGCTTTTGGGAGTCTTTCCGAGTTCCTTTGCAATCTCTGTATAAGTCTTTCCTTGCATAATTTTGCGGAAAACCTCTTGCTCCATATAGCTAAGCTTGCTCTCGGCCTCCTCAAAGAGTGCATCTATTGCCTCCTTAAATAGCGCAACCTTTTCCGGCTCTTCTTCCTTACCCGCAGGGATATTGATGCTATCTGCTTCGCTTTCGTTTTCTCCGAACAAAGAAACGGACTCGTTTAACGGACGATGCTTTTCTCTATTTGCACCTGTTATCGCTGTCTGAATTTGTCTCTCTACGCAGAGCTCGGCAAAGGCAGCAAATGGCGTCCCCGTTTCTTCATTAAAATCACGAATCGCCTTAAAGATTCCAATCATCCCCTCCTGCATTACATCGTCGTTATCTCCGCCGTTGATATAATACTTATGGGCCTTTTTCTTTGCCATCTCCCTGTATTTTTGTATCAAAAACTCGTAGGCAGTACCACTACCTTCCTGCGCCATCTTGACTATAGAGTCATCCGAAAACAGATTGAGTTCTTTATAAGAATATGCCATGAGCTCCCGATCTTTTCTTTGTTTCCTGAATCAATAAACTTTTACTTGCGTTTTTGTCTAAGCACCTCGTACATCAAAATCGCCGCCGCGTTTGATGCATTAAGAGAGTTGATGCTTCCGACCATAGGAATCGAGACAGTGAAGTCGCATTTTTCTTTTACAAGACGCGACACGCCGCTCCCTTCGTTTCCGATTACGATTGCTAGCTTTCCACCAAGGTCGGATGACCAGAGCTCCTGTCCATCCATATCCGCGGCGCAAATCCAGAATCCATTCTCCTTCAATTTATCTATTGCATTTGCCATATTGGTGACGCGTGCGCACGGAAGATGTTCTATCGCACCCGCAGACGTTTTTGCAACCGTATCAGTAAGCCCGACGCTTCTTCTCTTTGGTATAACAACGCCCGTAGCCCCTGCGCATTCCGCTGTTCTCATTATGGCTCCGAGATTATGCGGATCTTCTATTCCGTCCAGAAGAATCAAAAGTTCTCCGTCCAGAAGATCTTCGAGTTCCTTATACTCGTAAGACGAAGTAAATACAACAACACCCTGATGGTTCTTTCCTCCGGCGAGTTTATCCAGATCCTGCCTCGCTCTATACTCAATCCTTACGCCACGTTCCTTTGCCAGCGAAATGATTTTGCCAACCGAGCCTGTCGCTCCATCCTGGAGGATTACCTTTTCAATTGTTCTCTCACCCCTTAGGGCTTCTACGGCAGGATTCCTGCCGAATAATAAATTGTTTTCTTTCATGACTCTTATCAAATACGCCCCATAAAGGGGCATATCATTTAACTAAACTCCGCTATTAAACTCTACTATATTCAAAGAACTGATATCTTACTCCATTTTCCTCCTGAACATCCGAAAGTTCTGTGCAAGCAAAATCTTCGTTCTCGTCCAAATTCGGAAAATATCTATCAGCATCAAAGTCATTATACATCTTTGTTACGTAGCAGGTGTCGCAATACGGAAGGAACGCCGCATAGACCTTCGCCCCGCCTATAACAAAGACATCGTCTGACGGAGTCGTGGAAAGCAAAGACCAAAGCTCCTCCTCAGAAGAAACCGTCTCCGCATTTTCCGCAACATACTCATGGTCGCTCGTGAGAACAATATTCTTTCTGTTCGGAAGCCCCTTCTTTCCAGGAAGGCTCTCTAGCGTAACCCTTCCCATAACAAGAGTCTTTCCCGTAGTTCTCTCTTTGAAGTACTTAAGGTCTCCGGGAAGATGACAGAGAAGACCTCCATCCTTTCCGATCCCCCACTTCTCATCAACAGCTACTATTATCTTCATTCCTTCCTCCATCTTTTCATCTCGATTTTTCATTGGGGACGGTTCTACTTGCAAATTTTTTCATCGGGGACGGTTCTACTTGTAAATAGGAGCCGAGGACTTATACTTTTTTACGATTCGCAGCAATCGTGGTAATCATTCGCGAGGCGAGGTTAACTTTCGCTGGATGTGTGAATCTGTTTGAGCCCGCAGGGCGAGTTATTCACACTCCCGAAAGTTTCCGAGTCGAGTGATTTGATTACAGATTGCGAGAGCTAAAAAAGTATTGAGTCTTTGGCGACAAAATTTACAAGTAGAACCGTCCCTTTTGTAAAAAAATTTGCAAGTAGAACCGTCCCCAGTGTAAATTTTGTAAAGTTAAATCGCGATTGGGATGTCTTTTATTTGTTCCCCGGCCTGGTAGTTTTCTACTATTACGTCGTCGGGTGTGAAGTCATAGAAGTCTTTGACTTCGGGGTTTAATGTGACTTTTGGGGCGGGAAATTCTTTGCGCGATATCAATTCTCTTATTAGCGGGATATGTCTGTCGTAAATATGTGCGTCGGAGATGACATGGACGAGTTCGCCGGGAACAAAGCCTGTAACCTGCGCAAGCATCATGATGAGAACTGCATACTGAACTACGTTCCAATTGTTAGCGGCAAGTATGTCCTGCGATCTCTGATTGAGGATGCCGTTAAGTTTGTTTCCGGTCACATTGAATGTCATGCTGTATGCGCATGGCTCAAGATTCATTTCAGACAAATCGTCAAAATTATATATATTGGTCATTATGCGTCTTGACTGCGGCTGGTTCTTTAACTGCCAGATGACATTGTCAACCTGGTCCATCTCGCCCTGAGCAAACTTATACTTTTTGCTCATCTGATATCCATAGGCTTTTCCGATTGAACCGGTTTGGTCAGCCCACTCATCCCAGATATGGCCGTTCAAATCTTTGATATTGTTTGATTTTCTCTGCCATATCCAAAGGAGTTCGTCCGTCGCAGTTTTTATTGCGGTCTTTCTGAGCGTAAGCGCAGGAAATTCCTCGGATAAATCATAGCGATTAACTACACCAAACTGTTTGATGGTATATGCCGGGGCTCCATCCTCCCAGCGGGCGCGCACAGTAGTACCCTCCGTGGAGAATCCGTTCTCCAGGATGTCCGTACACATATTTTTAAAAGTACATCCGCTTTGCTCATTTATTTCACCTTTAAGCCATGTTTAATCCACATTCTTTGCTTTGATAATGCTTATCGCCTCTTCAACAACTTCTGCGAGGCGCTCCTCAGCACCATCCATATAGAGCCTCCCAAGTAGAGCCTCAAGCCCCGTCGCGAGTTTGTACTCAACCATCCCGGCGCTCCTGCTCCTATTTGGCATCTTGTGATTCCTGGCCTTCTTCACAAGTTCAATTTCCGGCTCCGTAAGAAATCCGTCCATCAACTTTTTTATGGCGTATGCCTGGCTCTCAGCCCTGACATATTTCACCGCCTCAAAATGAAGCCTCTCGGGATCATTCTCTCCCGACTGAACAAGCATCCTTCTAACAAAGAGTTCATACACGGCATCCCCGATAAAAGCGAGTGTGCCCGTGCTGATATCTTTAACCTTGTTTTGCGAATTATCCATTTTAAAATTATCCAATTACATTTATTCTTTGATTATTCTTTGATAATCTGTACGCCTTGAGGAGTATCCTTTAGGGTGATTCCCATCGCCTTAAGCTGATCTCTTATTTCGTCTGCTCTCGCGAAATTCTTTTCTGCACGCGCAGCCTGTCTCTCCGCAATCAAAGCTTCGATGTCATCACCTAGTTCTTCTTTTTCTTCTTGGTATTTAAAAATACCAAGAACGTCAGCGAGAGTTTCTAGACTTCCCAAAGCACCTTCCGCAAAGCATGTTGTTGTGCCGCCGCGAAGCTCTGTATTGATCTCGGTTACCATTTCAAAGATTGCAGAGATGGCATCGGCTGTATTTAAATCATCATCCATAGCCTTGTTAAATGCTTCCTTGTAGTGTTCCAGGAACGCATCAACCTTCTTTTCTTCTTCTGTCATCAGCGAAGGAGTTCCATTTTTAATCATGAACTCAAGGTCTGCACGGCAGTTGGCTATTCTCTGAAGCCCTGCCCTTGCTTGCTCCATATGCTCACGGCTAAAATCTATAGGTCCTCTATAATGTCCCGAAAGAAGGAAGAATCTGATTTCCTCTCCCGTGAACTCTTTTCTTATGTCGCGTACCGTAAAGAAATTGCCCTTGGACTTTGACATCTTTTCTCTATCGACTGTAATAAAACCATTATGCATCCAATAATTCGCAAAGGTTTTATCGTTGCAGCACTCTGACTGCGCAATCTCGTTTTCGTGATGCGGAAACTGAAGATCCTCTCCTCCCGCATGTATATCAATTGTTTCTCCGAGATGCTTTTTAGCCATCGTAGAGCACTCTATATGCCAACCCGGTCGTCCCTTTCCCCAAGGTGAATCCCAAGCGATTTCGGTATCTTCCTTCTGAGCCTTCCAAAGAGCAAAGTCAAGCGGGTCAAGCTTTACTTCGCCTATCGCAATTCTCGCACCGGCTTCCAAATCGTCTATATTCTGCCTCGATAGTTTTCCGTAGGTCGTAAACTTTCTCGTGGAGAAATACACATCACCATCGGCTTCATAAGCATAACCCTTATCTACCAAAGTTTTTACAAAGTCAATAATCTCCCCGATATGCTCTGACACCTTTGGATGAACATCTGCTCTCTCAACAAGGAGCGCATCGGCATCATCAAAATATTCTTTAATGTATTTTTCCGAAACCTCAAGCGCAGACAAACCTTCTTCCTTTGCGCGATTAATAATCTTGTCGTCAACATCCGTAAAATTCTGGACATACTTAACGTTATACCCTCTGTACTTCAGATATTTTCTAAGGGTATCAAAGACAACCATCGGTCTTGCATTTCCGATATGAATATAGTTATAAACCGTCGGTCCGCAGACATAGATAGTCACCTGATTCGGATTGATTGGAACAAACTCTTCTTTTGTACGCGTTAGCGTATTATATATTTCCATATTATTTCCTCAAAAACGATGTATTCGTTTTTATTCAACTCTTATAGTTTTGATTACTACAGGTTCAAACGGCTTGTCTGCTCTGTCACGCTCAACCTTTGAGATATCTATAGCGTGTTCAACACCTTCAGTAATCTTTCCAAACGCAGCATAGTTTCCATCAAGATGTGGAGCGGATTCTACCATGATAAAGAACTGCGATCCTGCTGAATCCGGATGCATCGCTCTTGCCATGGAAAGAACGCCGAGAGTGTGCTTAAGATCATTCTTTACACCATTTGATGAAAACTCGCCCTTGATATTATGTCCCGGACCACCTGTTCCGGTTCCCTCAGGACATCCACCCTGAATCATGAATCCAGGAATGACTCTATGGAAGATAAGTCCGTCATAGAAGCCGTCGTTTGCAAGCTTCTCAAAATTCTCAACTGTAATCGGCGCGATGTCTTCGTAAAGTTCGCCCTTCATTACGTCGCCGTTTTCCATTTCAATCGTTACATGTTTCATTATAATTCTCCTTTTACTGTGTCGATTGCATTTGCAATTGCATCCTGAATAGTGAGTTCTTGCTTCTCCGCATCGCGACGAAGCTTGTATTCAACCTTTCCTTCAGGCGCCATCTTTCCGACCGTGATTCTGATTGGGAATCCTAGAAGGTCTGCATCCTTAAACTTGACGCCCGGGCGCTCATCTCTATCGTCAAGTAGAACTTCCACGCCAGCATCCATAAGTGCATTATGGATTTCTTCTGCGACTTTTGCCTGTACTTCATCTTCAGGTTTAACAAGCGTAACTACCGCATGATATGGAGCTATAGCCATTGGCCAAATGATTCCGTCATCATCGTGGTGCTGTTCAACAACCGCCGCAAGCGTTCTCGTTACGCCTATTCCGTAGCAACCCATAACTATTGGATGTTCATTCATATTCTCATCCATATAAGTTGCGCCCATCGGAACGCTGTACTTTGTTCCGAGCTTGAACACCTGTCCAACCTCTATACCGCGAGTATGTTTCACGGGAGCTCCGCAACAAGGACATGGATCGCCCTCTTTAAGAACCTTTAGGTCCGTAACTATGTCAGCCTTATAGTCGCGACCGTAGTTTACGTTTATCAGGTGGTGGTCTTCTTTACATGCACCTGCGCACATATTCTTTAGACCTACAAGCTCACTATCTACAACCATGGTGCAGTCGTGAAGCTTTGTCGGTCCTGTGAATCCGCCTACACAACCAGTGGCTGCACCCATCTTTTCCTCGTCGGCAAATGCAATCGCATGCTCGGGTATATCGAGTGCGTTGACAAGTTTAATCATGTTGAGATCTCTATCGCCTCTAACAAATGCAGCGACGTATCCGCATACGTTTCCTTCGTCATCATATCTTTCAAAGAGAAGCGCCTTGATAGTCTTGCTCTTATCAAGCTTCAAGAAATCCGCAACTTCTTCAATCGTCTTTGTTCCCGGAGTATGAACTTCTTCCATTGGAAGCATCTCAACTGAATCTGCATCAGGCTCAGCATCTACGCTCGCAGCTCTTTCTACAGTTGCAGCCATATCGCAGCTTTCGCAATAAGCGATTTCGCTTTCACCAATCTCGGAAAGCGCAGTGAACTCGTGCGAGCCTGCGCCACCTATTGCACCGGTGTCCGCCTCAACAGGTCTAAACGTTAGTCCGCAGCGCGCAAAGATTCTGTCGTATGCGTTATACATATCCTCATAACTCTTGTCGAGACCTTCCTGATCCCTGTCAAAGGAATACGCATCCTTCATTATGAACTCACGGCTTCTCATAAGACCAAATCTCGGACGAGCTTCGTCTCTATACTTGTGCTGTATCTGATAAAGATTCTGAGGAAGCTGCCTATATGAAGAAACATCATTTCTGATTATGTCTGTAAAGATTTCTTCGTGAGTTGGTCCAAGACAAAAGTCTCTTCCGTTTCTGTCCTTGATACGCCAGAGTTCAGGGCCATAGGCACTCCATCTTCCTGACTCTTCCCAAAGTTCTGCAGGCTGAACCGCAGACATGAGAATCTCTTGCGCTCCTGCCCTATCCATCTCCTGACGGATAATGTCTTCGATTTTCTTGACGCTACGCCAACCCATTGGCATAAATCCATAGATTCCGGAAGCAAGCTTTCTTATCATGCCCGCTCTCAAAAGCAGGATATGACTTGGAACCTCTGCCTCTGTTGGTACCTCTCTAAGTGTGCGTAGATGCATCTTTGATAATTTCATCGTTTTTTCTCCAATTGTTTGTTGTTTTGTTTATTTTATTTATTCGCATTAATTAATGCTTTTAATCATACATATAGCCTGTGCGGCAATTCCCTCTCCACGTCCGGTAAAACCCAGACCTTCGCTTGTTGTGGCTTTTACGCTCACGCATGTAGTCGGAACTCCCATGGCGCTCGCAAGTTTTTCTTTAATCGCTTCAGTATGAGGCATAATCTTTGGCGCCTCGCAGATCAAAGTAGAATCCACATTTACGATTACATAGCCTTCCTCAGCGAGAAGGTCCATCACCCTCTCAAGGAGAAGCAGGCTCGATATGCCTTCATACTCATCGTAGTCATCCGGGAAGAGCTGCCCTATATCAGGAAGGGCAGCCGCTCCCAGAATCGCATCCATAATTGCATGGACAAGAACGTCGGCATCGGAATGTCCATCAAGACCCTTCTCCCACGGAATCTCAACACCGCCAAGTATGAGCTTTCGCCCACTCACCAAACGGTGAACATCAAATCCTATTCCTACTCTTGTATCCATACATCCTCCAATCTTACGATTAGACTTTTAGCTTAATTAGTTTTTAAATTAATTAACTTTGATTCTTCCAAATATCATTCTTCCGGCAGAAGTCTGCAGAACGCTCGTAACCGTAATCTCGCAGTTCTGTCCAATTTGCTTTCTGCCATCCTCTACTACGACCATGGTGCCGTCGTCAAGATAAGCGATTGATTGATTCGGATCTTTACCTTCCTTCACCGGTGTCACGGACATCTTCTCTCCCGGAATTACTACCGGTTTCAACGTGTTTGCAAGTTCATTGATATTCAGAACATCCACGCCGTTGATAGAAGCTACTTTGTTAAGGTTGAAATCGTTTGTGACGACTTTGCCGTTCATCATCTGCGCAAGTTTTAAAAGCTTAACATCAACCTCAGGAATTTCCTTTAGTCCCTTCTCGCTCTCCGTGTTATAGATTTCAATGCCGTAATCACTCTGAATTTTCTTGAGTACATCAAGCCCTCTTCTTCCACGTGCGCGCTTAAGATCGTCTGCAGAGTCAGCTATATGCCTTAACTCAACCAAAACAAACTCCGGAATAACGATCGGTCCCTCAAGGAATCCGGTCTTCATAATCTCGGAAATACGTCCGTCAATTATTACACTTGTATCCAGTATCTTCGGGGTTTGATGTGCGTTTTTCTTGCTCTTACCGACACCCTTGCCAAATCGGCTACCAATACCTTGGCTTTGCCCATCCTGCTGGTCCTGTCTGTTCTGCGAAAGAATCTGCGCAAATATTTCCTTACCTTTTTGTGTGGCTATGACAACGCCAAGATAACCCACGATCAGATAGGTTATTACTGTCACTACCAAATAGATATACCTATTGTTGATGGCTGCATAAATCTGCGAAAGCAAAAATGCTATCACAAGACCAATAATAAGGCCAACAACACCGGTAAGCATATCATTACCGGAAACACCCTGGAGATCGCTCTGAATGTTATCTGCGACCTTGTGTCCCTGACGCGTGAACAGCGGGGTAAGGCGGAAGAATATAAATCCGAATAATAGTGCTGTGACGGACATCGCCACGATTTGTTGCGTCGTAGTCATCTTTGTAACAAATTCGACGCCAAAGTGCTCAAGCAAGAACATCAATAAACGATAAACGCCATACCCAATCAGCGCTCCAAGGAGGGCAAGTATTGCTCGCAAAAGTTTCCTCAGCATTAGGTTCACCTCCTTTCATATGAAATTGTGTATATAATAAGGATATTTACTTTGCCCAAAAATGGCCAAAAGCACATATCTCGTCAAAGTAGAGTATAGAGCCTTAAACCGCAATCTGTCAAGGTTTTCAGGCTTTCGTTTGTGAGGTAAATGTGTTATTATCATGACTGTAACAACATATTTTGTTCACAAAAGAATTGAACAGCGATTCAACTTTTAATCTATATTGTAGTAAAGAGGAGGATCCTTATGTATAAACTGCTTATAGTAGATGACGAACCTAAGATTAGAGAAGTTATTCGCGAGTATGCCGAGTTTAACGGATACGACGTCACAGAAGCCGGAGACGGCATGAGTGCAGTCGGTCTTTGCAAACTCAATAAATATGACTTAATCGTCCTTGATATCATGATGCCGAAGCTCGATGGCTACGACGCATGCAAGGAAATCAAAAAGATTCAGGACGTCCCTATTATCATGCTCTCCGCTAGAAGCGAGGAATATGATAAGCTCTTCGGCTACGAGCTCGGAATCGACGACTATATGGTCAAGCCCTTTAGTCCTAGAGAACTCATGGCCAAAATCAAGGTTGTCCTAGATCGCCGCAATTCCGTCAAGAAAGAGAATACGGATGAGATGGCCTTTGGCGGGCTCGAAGTCAATATACCTGCAAGAACGGTTTCCGTAGATGGGAAACGAGTTGAACTCACACCAAAGGAATACGAACTATTATTCTATCTCATTAAGCATAAGAACATTGCCCTATCCAGAGACAAGCTTCTCTCCGATATTTGGGGCTACGATTTCTTTGGCGACGACAGAACCATAGATACACATATCAAAAATCTCAGAAACAACCTCGGACCATATAGAGACTATATTGTTACACTAAGAGGTGTAGGATACAAATTTGAATACGAAGATTAGTTTTGACTTCAAGAGCATACGGTTTAAACTATGGGCCTATTTTATTCTCTTTGCGGTAATAATTTTAGGCCTTGTTTGGTTGCTTCAGGTTTATTTCTTGGACGCCTATTACGAGGACATGAAGCTAAAGGAATCCGAGCGCATGGCATCTGAACTTCTGAGCGCATTTAAACAGGATCTATCTCTTGAGAGTTTCTCAGTAAAGCTAAACGAAATAAGCCAAGGCGGAGACACTTATATAAGAGTAGAAACCGGAGACGGAAGAATCATGATTTCTCCGTCATACGGAAGTTCCTCTCAGCCTTTCCTCTATCGCTCTGAAACAAATACGCTTAGGCTCAAGCTCCTAGACAGCGAATTCCCGAGCTATTCCGAAATAATCCCGGGAAGCCAAGACACCAAGACTCTTTCTTATGCTTGCTTCCTTCACAAAGCAACAGATAGATATGGTTCTCTAGACGCATCACAGAGCCTGATTCTATATATGTTCTCGCCGCTATTTCCCGTACGCTCCACGGTTTCAATCTTAAGAACTCAATTGACCTATGTCACGATAATTGCGCTTCTTCTTGCCCTATCGCTTGCAATCTATCTTGCGACGCGCATAAGTAAGCCTATCAGAAATATAACTGAAAGTGCTGCAGAGATGGGCCGAGGAAATTATGGTGTCAAATTTGAAGGCGGTCATTATTCGGAAATTACAGAGCTTGCCGAGACTCTAACAGAAGCATCTCAAGAACTAGAAAAAAGCGATATGTATCAAAAGGACATGATTGCAAACGTAAGTCATGACCTAAAGACGCCGCTTACTATGATTAAATCATATGCGGAGATGATAAGAGATCTTTCCGGAGATAACAAAGAAAAGCGCGAGTCTCACCTATCCGTAATCATGGATGAAGCAGATAGGCTCAATCTTCTCGTTGACGATATGCTCACCATGTCCAGGATGCAGCAGCAGAAGATTTCCCTTGAGAAGAGCGACTTTGATCTTGATGAATCCATAAGAACGCAGCTTAATTCCTATGACATCCTCACAGAGCAAGAAGGCTATAAAATTAAATACGAAAGCACCGGCTCCGTTATGGTCAACGGCGATGAAGCAAAGATTATCCAGGTCGTTTCAAACCTGATAAACAACGCAGTAAAATATTGCGGTAGTGATAAAGAAATAATCGTGAAACTTAAGAAGGGTCCAAAGAAAGTACGCTTTGAGGTGACTGACCACGGACAAGGAATTGCGCCTGATGAGATTAACCACGTATGGGAACGTTACTATAAATCAAGCACTCACCACGTAAGACCAACCGAAGGTAGCGGACTAGGCCTTTCAATTGTAAAAGAGATCCTTACGCTTCATCGTGCAGACTACGGCGTAGAAAGTAATCTCGGAGAAGGCTCCACATTCTGGTTTGAACTGAAGACAAAAAAATAATCCCTGCAACACACCATACATAATGCGGTCGTTCGCACCTCGGATAATTGCACCAAATACTCGAAGACCTTCGGGAATTGGATTAAAGAAGAATCCAATTCCAACGAAGGTCTTTTCTCGTTCTTTTGGGCAATTATGAGCCGAGTTGCTCAAGGTACCGCATTATGATAGTTTTGTTACAAGGATTAATAGTTTTCGCAGTTCACTTCAAAGTAAGCCTGTGGATGTGCGCATACCGGGCAAACCTCCGGTGCCTTCTCTCCTACAACGATATGTCCACAGTTTCTGCATTCCCAAACAGTTACAGAGCTCTTTGCAAATACTTCCTGTGCTTCTACGTTATGAAGAAGCGCTCTATAACGTTCCTCGTGACGCTTTTCTATTGCAGCAACCATACGGAATTTGCGAGCAAGATCTGTAAAGCCTTCTTCTTCAGCAGTCTTTGCAAATCCTTCATACATATCTGTCCACTCGTAGTTTTCGCCGTCAGCTGCAGCTGCGAGATTCTGTGCTGTGTCGCCAATTCCCTCAAGTTCCTTGAACCAAAGCTTTGCATGTTCCTTCTCGTTGTCAGCAGTCTTCTGGAAAAGTTCCGCAATCTGCTCAAATCCCTCTTTCTTAGCCTTTGAAGCAAAATAGGTGTACTTATTTCTAGCCTGTGATTCGCCGGCAAATGCTGCCTCAAGATTCTTTTCTGTCTGTGTTCCTGCGTATTTGTTAGCCATGTTCTACCTCCATTTTTAAATTAACTTTTACTTTTTCTTGCTTTCTTGCATTCAGGACATATTCCCTTTAGAACGATTGGCGCAAGTTCAATATCCTTATCGTCCTTAATTTTGAGCGTCTTGCAAAGATCACTCTTTAGTGTCCTAACAGCTTCGTCGCTAGGTCTCAAATCTGTGAGCCTACCGCAGGACTTACATACCATGTGGTAATGCTCCTCCAAATGTCCGTCAAATCTGTCACTACCCTCCATGAGAGGGATTCTCTTTATCTCACCCATCTCCTCAAGCTGATTAAGGTTTCTATACACAGTGGCGATTCCGATAGTCGGAAGTTCTTTTACCGCCAAAGCATAAACCTCGTCAGCAGTCGGGTGGTCATAGCTATTCTTAACGATTTCAGCGACTATATTTCTTTGTCTAGAGTAATTCATATTTCTCCCCCTCCGGCTGTATCCTATTTATGTAAATATACCCTTTTCTCGTAAAGTAAAACCGATAATTATTATTATATTTACTATAAAGCCTTGTTTCTATGTTGTCAACTGCTTTCCACCCCTCCTTGTTAGCACTTGCGCCTTTTGATATAATCATTTATATAGAAACCTAATGTATCACTTGTTGAAACGGAGGTGTCAACATGGTTAAACTTATGAAATGCAAAACTTGCGGAAGCATTGTTGAAGTAGTTCTTCCCGGAGAAAAGGATGCCTGCTGCAACGAAGAAAGAGTGGAGCTCGTTCCAAACACAACCGATGCTGCTATGGAAAAGCATGTGCCCGATGTCACAGTAGATGGAAACAAAGTTACTGTTGTCATTGGAAGCACCGAGCATCCAATGATGCCCGAGCATCACATCACAAATATTTGGCTTGAGACAACAGCAGGAGTACAGAGAGCAAATCTTGATCCTGCCGGAAAGCCTGCCGCAGAATTTATTCTAGCTGAAGGCGTAAGCGCAATCGCAGCTTATGAATACTGCAATCTTCACGGATTCTGGAAGAAGGAACTCTAAAACTCACCATGCTTTTAAAACTGTTTTTATCATTTGCAAAAGTTGGAATAATGACCTTTGGCGGAGGATATGCGATGCTTCCTATCCTTCAGCGCGAGATTGTGGATAAAAACGGCTGGGCAACAGACGAAGAGCTTGCCGATTATTTTGCTATCGGTCAATGCACACCCGGAGTAATCGCCGTAAACACCGCAACCTTCATCGGACAAAAGACCGCAGGAACACTCGGCGGAATTTTGGCTACACTCGGAGTGGTTTTCCCTTCAGTAGTAATCATTTCACTTCTTGCCGGTGTTATTCAACAGTTTTCACATTTAGAAATAGTTAAGCACGCATTCGCAGGAATAAGAGCTTGCGTTTGCGTGCTTATTTTTAACTCAGTATTAAAGCTCTGGAAGGCTGCTGTCACAGACAAGATAACCCTTTTAATTTTTGCAGCCGTCCTAGTCGCAGCCACATTAACCAAGCTTTCACCGGTTGTCTTTGTTATAATCGCTGCGGTGCTGGGAATCATAATCAAAACACTTTCGTCCGCCGGCTCCGATAATGACTCTGATGGCGAGTTGAATTTTGAGTTGAAGAATGACGCGGAGGTGAAGAAATAATGCTTTACCTCAGACTGTTTATTGAATTCCTAAAGGTAGGCCTATTCTCCATCGGAGGAGGACTTGCCACGCTCCCCTTCCTTCGCGAGATGGCAGTTAACACCGGCTGGTTCACAGAAGCTGACCTCGCAGACATGATTGCTGTTTCAGAATCAACACCCGGACCAATCGGAGTCAATATGGCGACATACGTAGGCTTCACCGTCGGCGGAGTTCCGGGCGCAATCATTTCCACGCTCGGTCTCATAACACCCTCCGTAATCATCATTCTTTTAATCGCCCTATTCCTAAAGAACTTCAAGGACAACAAATACGTTCAGGGCGCATTCTACGGACTCAGGCCGACATCAACGGGACTCATCGCAGCCGCGGGACTTTCCGTTGCATACCTCGTATTCATAAACCCGCTGTTCTTAGAAACAAAAAGCCTTCTCAATCTCTTGGATTGGAAGGCAGTTATTCTTGCCGCAGTGCTTATCGTGCTAACGCGCTTTGTAGATCAAACAAAGAAACTACACCCCATCATATTCATCGCAGCATCCGCCGTCATCGGCATTATACTAAAATTCTAATAATCTCGGCAAGGTAATCGTTAGCGTAACTGTCGTGTGCATAATCTTTCTGAGGAGCTGCTGCAATTACACGAAAAATAAAGAAGGACCTTTGTGAGGTTGGCATCGGGTGCAAAGCACCCTTGATGCAACCCTCCAAAGGTCCAATTTATTTGAGTTGTAATTGCCAGCGACGAAGAGTCAATGCACACGTGCAGTATGCGTACGATTAGCTTGCCGAGGTTATACGAATATGCTTCCGCCGATGAACTCTCGAAGGATGGAATTGTTTACGATCATTGAATCATCCGGTGCGACATGGAAGAACTGCAGGAACTGAAGCATACGACTCGCATCTGCATATTCCTCGTCCTCCCTCGTAATTTCACGAAGCAGTGGCTCTGCGTATTTCTTCAATACCGCGATTTCATAAACGTGATATGAATTGAAAAGAATGTCTGCTTCACCGCTGTACGGGAAGATGTTTTTGTCTTCTCCTGCTCTTACCTTTGGCCAGTTCTTGATTGTTTCCTTTGCTGAATAGCCGCGGAACTGATAGTCGCGAACAAGCCTACGGAGCATTCTCTCATCGGTCGTAGAGATTCTGTTATGCTCATCGATTCCGAGCTGCGTAAGCGGACTAATATAAATCTTATACTTCTGCTCGTGCGGAATCATTTCTGTGAGCTTTTCGTTCAGTGCGTGAATTCCTTCTATTACAAGAATCTCGTCCTCTGCAAGCCTTGTCATCTTCTGACCAAAGATTTTCTCGCCCTTGATAAAATCAAATATCGGCATATCAACAACCTTGCCTGCGATAAGATCCTTCATATTGTGATTGAAGAGTTTTAGATCCAGCGCGTTAAGGTTCTCGTAGTCCTTCTCACCGTTTGCATCGAGCGGAGTCTCGTCTCTGTTAACAAAATAATCGTCCGTCCCGAGATAAACCGGTCTCAGTCCGTTAACTCTTAACTGAATGCAAAGTCTTCTCGCAAAGGTTGTCTTTCCTGATGATGACGGACCTGCGATAAGAACGATTCTCTTCTTCTGTCTCGTAATTAAATCCGCAACCTGCGCAACCTTCTTTTCGTGCAAGGCTTCGGAAAGCTGAACAAGATCAAGAAGTTCGCCTGCGTCAATCTTATCGTTCAAGTCCTGAACATAGTCAACTCCAAGAAGCCTATCCCACTCTCTTTGCTGTTCAAAGGCTTCGTAGAGCTTGACCTCATCAACATAATCAGGAATCTCATCAGGAAGTCCCGGATGCGGGAACCTAAGCAGCACTCCCTGCTTATATTTCTTAAGCTCAAAATGTTTGATATATCCCGTCGAGAGCGCCATGCGTCCATAGAAGAAGTCCTTGTATCCATCCAAAGAGAAGATATGCACCTTCTGAACATTCGGATTTGATTCAAGCATCCTAAGTCTGCTCTCAATACCTTGGTCCTTAAAATATTCAAGCGCAGTTTCTCTCGTAAGCGTTTCTTTGTTAAACGGAAGGTCGAGTTCAATCAAACGGCGCATAGCCTTATCAATTTTATTGATGTCCGCTTGCGTAACCTTGCGGTCCATTTTGATTTCTGTGTATAGACCCTTGTTCAGAGCATTATCGATTACAACCTTTGCTCCCGGAAGAACCTCTTCAATCGCCCTGAGATATATAAGACAAAGGCTGTTCTGGTAAATCAAATTGGCTGCCTGCGTCCTTATGTCCAGAATTTCTATCTCGCTATTTTCTTTTATGGGTGCAGTAAGCTCAACCAAAGAATTATTCATCTTGGCATATACAACAGAATACTTGATTTCATTTTCAAGTATCTTAATCGCGTCTTTTATTGTAGAGCCTGCCTCCACTTCAATTATGCGGTGCTCGCCCTTTGGTTCAATTCTAACTTTAACCTTCATATGTCCTCCAAGCTATAAAAAATCGTGCCTTATATTGTATCACAATACGCTCTATAATGTGCAATCAATCACAAGTTCAACCGGGCAATGGTCGCTTCCCTCAATTTCAGGATGGATTGTGGCCTCTTTTATGTTCGGAGCAAAGGCATCGTCCACCAAGAAATAATCAATTCTCCAACCCGAGTTGTTTGCGCGTGCGTTGAATCTATACGACCACCAGCTGTATGCGTCTTCCTTTTCGGGATAGAGATGTCTGAATGTGTCGGTAAACCCTGCATCAAGAAGCGCCGTCATCTTTTCTCTTTCCTCGTCGGTGAATCCGCAGTTTCCGCGATTGGATTTTGGATTCTTTAGATCTATTTCCTGATGCGCCACATTCATATCGCCGCAGATAATGACGTGCTTTTTCTTTGAAAGTTTCTTGACGTAGTCTTTGAAGTCATCCTCCCAGCGCAGCCTGTAGTTGAAACGCTCGAGAGCCTCCTTCTCATCAGTAACAGGCTCGCCCTTCTTCTCCGCACGCTTCCTCTCATCAGCATACTCCTTCGGAGAAAGTCTTGCGTTTGGAACATAGACGCAAAGAAGATAGAAGTCCTTATACTCTAGCTGCGTGAGTCTTCCTTCGTCCGTGTGGTCACCAAAATTATATTGAACCGAAATCGGCTTATGCTTTGTAAAAATCGCAGTGCCCGAGTAGCCCTTCTTCTCCGCATAGCAATAATATTCCTCGTAATCCGGAAGGTCCGGTGCTGCCTGTCCCTCCTGCATCTTGGTCTCCTGAATGCAGATAAAGTCAGGATCAAGAGCCTTCATAGAATCCTCAAAACCCTTTTTAATGCAGGCCCTGAGCCCGTTAACATTCCAAGAAATAAATTTATATGTCATTGTAATTCTCCATTTTTATATATTTTGCCTTTTTTCATCGTAACTTTAATTATACCACACTTGAAAAACGACCTAGGACGCAATATAATTTAGTGGTGCAAATGTTGTACCCATTGTTGTACCGTTTATGCGGGGCATTAGCTCAGCTGGGAGAGCGCCTGGTTCGCAATCAGGAGGTCAGGGGTTCGATCCCCCTATGCTCCACCATTAGGGGCATAGACGAACTTTTTGTAGCAGCCTATAAAAC
>JAFSUI010000026.1 GCA_017445315.1 Bacillota bacterium
ACCTCATAGACCCTTTTATTCTTTTTCATCAGCTTTTCAGATACTGCAAGAAGTTCTTCATTTGTGGCCGCTTCCATGGCATCGGCCTGCTTAAACTCCACAACAACATAACGAGGAACATTATTCTTCAGTATAACTGCAGAACCGAACTGATCTACAAGCTTAGTTACTTTTGAAAAATTCTGGTTTGCGTCTGATATCGAAACCAAAGTATTTGTATCTATTGTCATGATAATTACCTCCCGAAGATATTATACATAAATTTTAGGATATATTCAACCATTATATTAATCTAAAAAGAGGCCGCATTTGCAACCTCTTGCATATCTTGACGAATATCCGGATCGGAATAAATAGTCACCATGGGCTCATTGCCCTTTATCCAGGCGTTATGTAAGAACGCATTTATGATTGCCTCTCTAAATGCATCACTATTATACCACAACGTGGGGGATAAAGTGGGGGATAAAGCGGGGGATAAATTTGATTGAAAAACAGTTTTCAACATATTCCAAAAATCCCAAAGAGGCCGCATTTGCGACCTCCAGACTGTAGTATGCATTTTAATGGTAACCCAGCAACCACTTTGTCAATTATTCTGTATCTTCTTCCGTAATAGTCTTTACTATGAAACGAATTCACAGATTATTTCTAACATCTCTTTTGCTTCCGGTAGCAGCTGTACGAGGGCCCAATCGTGGCAATGGATTTCACCCTTGTACACGTTAAGCTCAACTCCTGCATCTTCTATCTTCTTCACCATCAAATGGATTGTTCCCGCAAACATTTCATTTCCGCCGTAGATTATCATGGTTTTAGGGAAGCCGGTATAATCAACATAGGCCGGGTTGATTCTCCAATCGGTTATATCCATTCCCTTCCCCCATTGCTGAGAAATGGTATCCATACATATTTAACTGTTCCCTCAACATCTAGCTTGTCAACACTTTTGAATCTCGAATATCTCCCCCTTACCTTTTTCCAGCCTAAGCACATGAGTGCAGCATATTTCTACTAGCTCAGGGTCGTGGGTGGAAACCAGCACCGTCTTTCCATCCGCTGCAAGCTTCTGCAAAAGCTTCGCAACCTTTACCATGTGAGAATAATCAAGGCCCGATGTCGGTTCATCAAGGAGAATAAGATCTGCCTCCGCAGCCAGTGCGGATGCAATGGCCACGCGCTGCTTTTGGCCGCCGGAAAGAGCCATGGGGTGTTTATCCTTTAACTCTAGAATTCCCAGGCTATCCAAAATCTCATGGCAACGCTCTTCATCCTCTTCTTTCATGGAAAGAAGAACCTCAGCCTTCACGCTATCCGTAAACAGCTGATGATTGACATCCTGCATAACCATATAGCTTAAGGACAATCTTTTTTTGCCGGCGTACTCTTTGACTTCTTTGATGACGACTCCTGTGCAGTCATTTTCCAGACCGCATAGACATCTTAGGAATGTAGATTTCCCCGCTCCGTTTTCTCCGATGATTCCAATTATGCTTTGGGAAGGCAGCACCAACTCAGGAATGTTTAAATCCAGCAAATCACCATCCGCCTTGGAGAAGGACTTCTTTCTGAAGACATAGGGCTTTTTCTTATAGGCAAAGTAAAAATCCTTAAGCTTATATCCGCCCAATGAATCACCTTCAAATCGCGAATGATTAGCCTCGCTAAAATTCCTTATCAATCTTTCTTCCAGCACGGTGGGTCTTAACTTAAGTTCTTTTATGGCACTTTCATCAAAAGATTCAAACTCCGTGCCACTCCATTCACTCTTTATAGCGCCTTCGTCCATATATATAACTCGGTCAATTAATCCGGCAAGATACCACAGTCTATGCTCGGATATAACGATGGTTTTCCCTTGACTCTTCCACCTTTCGATGCATTCCCTTAAATCCGCGATTGCACCCCAATCCAAGTTTGATGAAGGTTCATCAAGCAGGATGATATCCGGAAGAAGCGCGGCGACTGATGCGCAAGCAATCTTTTGTTTCTCTCCACCAGACAATTCAAAAAGGCTTCTGCCGAGAAGTTTCTCAAGTTTCATTTCAGAAACTACATGATTTGACCTTCTTTTATTACCTTTGGGTCCAAGCCTATGTTCTCAGGCCCAAAAACAATTTCTCCATCTGTATCAACAGAAAAGAACTGACTCCTGGGATTCTGAAATACGGTGCCAACAATTCCCGCCAAGTCATAAAGTTCAGTCTCTTTTATATTCCTTCCAAGTACCTCTACCTCACCGGAAATCTCACCCTGATAATAATGAGGTATTAGTCCGTTAATAAGCCTGATAATAGTGGTCTTTCCGGATCCCGATGGACCGCAAAGAAGAAGCGTCTCTCCTTGATTAACCGAGAGTGACACATTATCCAACAAACTTTCGTTTGAACCTTTATATTTAAAGCTTACGTTTTTTATTTCTATAATGCTGTTCATTGATCACGTCCACTACAGATTATTTAAAATACTTAAAGCCAATAAAGATGGCTGTTGCCACCGTAAAGAAGAGAATAAGTAAATAGTCCATCACGCCAAACCGAAGTTCAACCACACTGGTCCTCTTTACTTTGCCGCCAAGCCCTCTTGTAATAGCCGCCGCAGAGAGCTCGTCACCTATGTTTACGCAGGAAAACAAAAGTGGTATCATGCGATACTCCACCATCTTAACTATATTCCCTCTCCCAAATGTGAGTTCTCTCATTCTCATGGCGTCACTGATTGACGCATATTCTTCTTTGATTGTTGGGAAAAAACGCATCATTACTGCAAGCGAGATTCCGATTCCGTCGGGCACCCTAAGTTTCTGCATTGCAGACATGAACTCGTTAATCTTGGTCGTTCTGATCATATACCATGCGGTAATCATAGCCGGAAGAAATTGCGCTATTATTCCACAGTATCCTGTAAGAATTGCTTCAAACACCCCGGTGGATTCCTCGGACAAATAAAAAAATGTCAGCGCAAGAGCAACAATATACAAAGCAAAAAAACGAAATGCACTTGCATATCGTTTTTCAATTACAAGAAGAAGTATCGGAACCATCGTCATAACAATTCTCACTCCCCATAAAAAAGGAGTTGTTGCTGTCATCATGACGATGGCCGATACGATGAATACCATATAAAGCTTGGTTCTTGGGTCCAGCCTATGACTCATTTATACTATCCCTGCTTTTTCAAAATGCTTCTTAACTACAGCCTTACCTATATATGCTCCAATGCATCCGAACACAAAGCAAAGAATAAGAAGTACAACTATAGTTTTGGAGTTAATAGCCGCAAAAGGCTATCGCAGTACTCTGAAGAGAAGCCTCCTGCCAGCAGATCCTTTCTATAGGATTCTGCGGTGACTATTACCGGGAAGTAATTGGCGCAAATCCACAGACAGAATATGCCATGGCTTATTACGGTTTTCTTGAAGCTCTTGTATCCCCCTGATTTTGCAATTAGATCAGCAACTACGCCCGCAATGATAATAAGAGGTGCACCAAGATATCCCATTCCCGTTACAAACATGATGATGGCAATTAATATGGACATTATGGTTATCATCCCAAACTTTTCTACCTTGGTATAAAAGAGCATCATGGGAATGGCTCCAACTATTGGAATCAAGATTACATATGATGCAACAATATAAGGGTGAATGAAACCCAGCATGCCGCAGGCAAACTCCAATACAAATATAATCGCCGTGAATATTCCAACCGTAATAAAATCTTTAGCTACAAGTTTTTTCTTTTCCATTTTTTCTTTCTCCTTTTTGCCTTTCTTTTCTTTGTCTATATGAATTTATCTATGCGAGCTTCCAGCTAACAGCTTGCTGTCTTCCCTGAACAAAGTTCTTGTAAATGCCTTCTTCTTTTATAAGGTCTTCGTGCTTACCCTTCTGGACAATCTTTCCTTTGTCTATAACAACTATCTGGTCCGCATGTCTAACGGTCTTAAGCCTGTGGGCAATCATGATTATGGTTTTTTCTTTGGTCAGATTTTCTATAGCCTGAGTCAGTTCCTTCTCGTTTTCCGGATCAACGTTGGCGGTGGCCTCATCCAGAATAATAATCGGCGCGTCCTTCATGATTGCTCTTGCGATGGCGATTCTTTGCTTCTCTCCTCCCGAGAGGCTTGCGCCGCCTTCGCCAACCATTGTGTCGTAGCCGTTTGGAAGGGCCATGATAAAGTCGTGGCAAGCGGCTTTCTTTGCTGCCGCTACAACGTCCTCCAGGCTTGCCTCCGGCTTTCCAAACCTAATATTGTTCATGATGGTATCTTCAAAGAGATAAACTCTCTGGAATACGAAACTGAAGTTCTCCATCAGAGAATCAAAGCTATAGTCCTTTACATTTCTTCCACCCAAGGTAACTTCCCCTTTATCCACATCCCAGAATCTAGCGATAAGAGATGTAATGGTTGTCTTGCCTCCTCCGGAAGGTCCAACGATGGCTGTGGTGGTTCCCTCTTTGATATCTAACGTTACATCGTCGATTATTTTTCTATTTTCATAAGCAAAGTCAACATGTTCCAGATGAATGTCGCGGCTCGACGGAACTATATCCTCTCCATCGATATCCATCTGCTCAATCTCAAGTATCTCATTGGCAAGGTCTACGCACTTACCTATAATGCGTAGCAGCGCCGTATAGATGCCCGCAATATCCAATGATTCAAAAATCATGAACGAACAAAGAAGCATCACTATGGCATAAACTAGATCCATGCTTCCGTTTAAATAGAAGTAAAGTGAAAAACCTGCTATAACAACTCCGGTAAGTTTACAAACAAGCATCTGAACACCTACCGCAGGTATTGCAGCGAGTTCAGCCTTAATATCCATATTCTTTTTTCTTTCTATGGCACCTTGTATTCTGGAATTGTTTCTGCCGATTATGTTATAGTTCCTAATTTCAGCAATCCCTTGAATATATTCCAAAACAACACCGACCATATCTTTGTCTGCGGCTATCTTTTCATCTGCTACCCTGGCTACACTTCTGTTGGTCCATCTGTTTACAAGGGAAAAAACGCCTATCCCTACAAGACCAATTAACCCCATTCGATAATCAAACATAAAGAGGAACAACGCCATAACTATAGTTGAAATCCCTCCTTGAAGGATCATTATTATTGCTCTGGTCGCAATATCAGCAAGCTGTTCCATGACATTAGTTGTTACAGAGGTAATATGCCCAAGGCTTGTATCGTTGAAATAACCCATAGGCAGATACCTCAGGTGCTCACCTATTTCAATTCGCTTTCCGGAACATGTATTGTACCCGCCTTCCGTCTGTAGCATCTGAGAATGTCGATTAACTATAGTCTTGCAGAGGGTGCAGAACAGCATTATTCCCGCAACAAGAAGTATGGTCTTATTATCCAAGGTATTATTCAACAAAGCCTTTATCGCTACATATGCCGCGGGTATTCGCATTCCAGTAAAAACCGCTTCCAGCACACCGAGGAAAACTGACATGTGAAATTTTCTTTTATTCTCTTCGGTGCAGAAGTTAAAGAATTTCCTAATCATCTCAAACATATGCACCCTCCTTTTCTGTGTCATCATCCTTGTCTCTTGCGTAGCTATGGGCCTCCCACATATTTTGATAGAGCTCGCATGAGCCCAGAAGCTCATTGTGTTTTCCCGACGCTGCCACGTTGCCGTCAGCTATGACGAATATCTTATCCGCATCAACTATGGTGGAAAGACGATGGGCGATTACTATCAAAGTTCTTCCTTGCACAAGCTTGGCAACGCTGGACTGAACCAGGGCTTCGTTTTCCGGATCCGTATATGCAGTTGCTTCATCGAGGATTACTACAGGGGCATCCTTTAGCATAGCCCTTGCAATAGATATCCTCTGCCTTTCACCTCCGGACAGATGCCCGCCGGCTCCGCCTACGATTGTGTCGTAACCGTTCTCGAGTTCCATAATAAAATCATGACAGCCGGATTTCTTGGCTGCTTCGATGACCTCTTCATCGGAAGCACCTTCTTTGCCGAGTCTAATATTCTCTTTTACGGACATATCGAACAAGAAATTGTCCTGAGATACATATGCAATTTGGCTCATGTAATAATCCAGAGGAAGGTTTTTGATATTCACTCCGCCGTATGTAATTTCACCGGAATCAACATCCCATAATGAGTCAACGAGTCTTGCGATAGTACTCTTTCCGGATCCCGACGGACCAACGATAGCGCTTACCTCGCCTTGCCTTATTTCCATATTTACGCCATGAAGCACTTCTTTATCTTTGTAGGTAAAATGCACATCCTTCAATGTGATGTCGGAACCCTTAGGCGTTTCCGTAATACTCTCCGGTCTCACCATATCCTTTCTCTCAAGGATTTCTGTCACCTCGCCAAAGATTGTCTTCATCTTTAGAATGTCATCTGTATATGAAAAGGCAACAACGAGAGGAGTTATAAGTCCTGCGGAAAGAATTACTCCTGTTATAAAATCCAAGGTGCTTAGACTTCCTGCCTTTACAAGAATAAGGCCTATGGGAAGCACTCCCAGGAATGTGGCGGGAAGGAATGTCATTGTTCCTGCCTGCCACCAGATGCACTCTCTCATCCAATCGATAAAGCAATCTGCACCTTCCTTTGCTGCGATTACGAACTTCTCGTAAGAGCTCTTGGACTTGCCGAAAGCTTTGATAACTTCTATTCCGTTTATGTATTCAACTGCCGTGTCGTTAAGCCTTTTGGTTTTCTGAACCGTTAATTCAAACTTGCCCCTACTCTTCATCATCATGATGGATGCGCAAATGAGTCCGATTACCGCTCCTACCAGATTGGCAAGACCAAGTCTCCAGTCCAATGCCAGAAGGTAAACGAACATCACCAAAGGAAGAAGTAGGTTCGCCGTAAACTCAGGTACGATATGCGCTAATGTGGTCTCCATGGAATCCACTCTTTCCACAATGATGTTTTTATATGTTCCGCTGTGGTCGTCGAGAACCGAACCAAGCGGTATGCTATACAGCTTTTCGCAGAGCTGAGTTCTTATTCCACCTAGAACATTAAATGTCGCAATATGGGATAGAGATGTGGACAGCGTATGTAACGTAACTCTCGCAATCCAGCAAACTCCTATTAGAACGACTCTACCTAAATAGAAATTCCAGTCTGTATTCCCTGCCAAAAGTTCCTTGACTATATCTGCGATAATTAGATATGGAATGAATGATGCCGCAACACCAAAAATGGCAAGTAGGACGCTGCCCCCAAAATAGGCCCGCTTCCTCCCTGCAAATTCCAATATCCAAGATAACAAGTTTCTTTTCTTATCCTTCATATTGGTTTACCTGTTTAACTACTGCTATGCAAGCATTCCTCCAAGTGATCTGCACTCCGAAAGAACATCATCCGTAGGTGTCTCATTTGACATAACGCTTTCTGTAGCAAGCTTTGCTCCAGCTGCTTTGCAACGATCTTCCCAGTCTCTCATCCACTGTCCGTCGCCCCAGCCATAAGCTCCAAAGAGAGCGATTTTCTTACCACTAAGAACTGCTTCTACATCCGTAAACATTGGCTCATACTCGGATTCCTCCAGAACCTCAGCTCCCATTGCAGGGCAACCAAAAGCGATAGCATCAAACTCAGCTACCTTATCAGCATTAAACTCAGATGGTCCAAGGATGGAAACTTCTGCTCCCGCTCCCTGTGCTCCTTCAGCTACTGCGTCTGCCATCATCTTGGTATTACCTGTTCCACTCCAAAACACTACTGCTACTTTACTCATTTTAGTTTTCCTCCTATTAGTTAAAAATTATATTTAGACTTGGATGCCGATGTATTCCTTGCTAGGAACAATCAACGCTTAATAATCAGATCTTCAGGCAAAGCTATCAGCCTCCTTTCTGCTCACTCTACGTTCTTCAGCGCTTCCGTCAGCGGAATCTTTTTTATGTGACGCATATCCAAATAAGAAACGACTATATATGCCGCTAGAACAATCAGAATCATTTTCACAACGCCCATAGGGCTAATAAATAGATCTAGCCACCCCTCCATGCCATACATTACAAATCTGAATGCATATCGAATAATCAATAGGCCAAGGACCGCCGCTGCCACTGTCAAAATAACTGTAACCACAGTTGTGAGTCTCACATAGAGACTGCTTATTTCAGCATTTGTATATCCCAGCACCTTCACCATGGAAATTGAAATGGCATTCTTTTCGATGATGATTTTTGTTAGAAGGTACATGATAAGAACACCCATTATCAGACAGGCCCATGAAATATAATCAGCGAACCCGCCCATGGAATGATCCAGCTGCCTCGCCATGGTCATCATATCGTCCTTGGTAATCACGGTGTATATTTGTTCACTATCTATATCAGTTATTCTCTCGTCCGAGAGATATCCCGTGAAGCTTCCCTTCTCATTATCAAACGCTTCATTAAATTGATCGTTTGGCATAAACACAGCAAGCCCTGTAGGATATTCATAAATCCCTTTCACTGTGAATGTATGTCTCTTTGCTGTGTATTTTTCCTTTAGCGTGATTTCATCTCCCGACTCATATCCAAACTTATCGTGGAAGGGTCTAGAGATATACACTTCGTTCCCTTCTATTTTCAGCTCATCTACAATAGAAACGAGGCTCGCTAGCGAGAAATACTTGCTGTTATCCGCATATCCATAGATAGTTATGCTTTCGTCTTCCCTCACACCATCCACAGTTACAAGCGATGTGGTTGAAAACTCCTCTGCACCTTGTGCCTTGGTTGTTATTATGTTTTCATCCGCATCCTTATAATCCTTAAGTATGGTCTGGTAGTCCGCCATGACATTCTCCTCGACTATACCTTTGTAATTGTCGATTGTTTCCGGAAAACCAATCGCAAATCCCAGAAGAACCATTATGAAAACGATGCCTAGGAAAAGCGTAAGGTAATCAAAGACATTCTGGATGAGAATTCTAAGCCTAAATCTGTTGAAGAATTTAAACGCCGGAAGGCGCACCGCCTTCTTTCTCTTTGATGTGCTTAAATCTCTACGCAGGAACTTCATTGGTGACAGCTTAAGCAGTCTAAAGATTACAACAAAGTTCACTATCACCATAAGTGCAAGCGGAATCAGCGTTGTTATAATGAATGCCTTAGCATTCCACAGCGTTTCAAACTTGAGCAAGCTATATGAGTTGTAATAAAGAGATACAGCCACGTCCTTGAAATATGTGTAGCCTAAGATATTTCCTATTATCGATGCCAACAAAGTGATTACAACAGGAATCAGCATATAGAATCTAATCAACTCACCCTTTGTATATCCTGTCGCCCTGAGTGTTCCGATGATTGCCGACTCCTCGCGGATTTTATTTCCTGTGGTGATAGCAAATACAAACGCTAGTACAGCGATAAAAATATACACAAGTACATTCATCATTGCCTGATCTTTCCCAAGATCCTTAGCGGCGAATTGAATTGACTGATTGGCGTATCCCGGAACGAAATCACTAATCTCGTTCGTATTGTCAACAAATGGAACCAAGTCCTCCAGTTTTGCCTCCTCGGCCTCGTCTTTGTCTGACGTATAGCCTCCTGTGGCTGCGATGACAGCAAGTTTTTCAAGAAGGTCGTCGGACCATTCTTTGTCCTGCACATCGTCGGTCGGAGGTGTATCGTATTTATATGCATACTGATATTTAACATTTTCTTTAACTCTGTCCCAGCCGGACTCCGATAAGATTGCAATATCAAAGTTCACCGCGTCAAACATGGTGTCCGAATTATTTTTAAACAAAGAGCTGTAGTCCGGTGATGCAATTAAGCCAACAACCTCATATTCTTTTCCATCTATTTTTAATTTGTCACCCACGACAATCCCATTATTGTTTCCGTGGGCGCGGTCTATTGCAATCTCGTTTTCTTTTTCAGGGACTCTTCCGTCCATTAAGCAAGCGAGGTTCACTTCCTCTCTCACCTTGAATAAACGTGCAACACCCTTATACTCATCCTTACCCGGTATTAACTCTTCTGCGTCTTTATAAAACTGTTCATATAATGACACTTCTTTTCCAAAATATTCTATGAGCTCATCCGTCGGCTCATCCTTCAGTTCAAAATGACCGTCCTCCATATTGTATTTCTCATAGGACTCGTCGATAGCAACCATCATGCTATCGTTTCCTACGAATACACCAGAGGCAATCCCAATCATGAACGACATCAAAATGAGAATGACCAAATACTTGATCCAATCTTTCTTTAAATCTCTCAGCACTCTCTTCTTCAGTGGACTTCTCAACTTAACCACCTACCAATCAAGTGCTTCTGCGCTTACTTTGCTTTCGTTATAAGTATCGCTCTTTACGGTGCCGTCTCTCAGTTTGATGACGTGATCAGCCATCTCCTGAATCGCACCATTATGCGTAACCATGATTACGGTATTTCCGTACTTCTGATTTACGTCCTCTATTAGTTTCAGGATTTCCTTGGATGTGTTGTAATCCAATGCACCCGTAGGTTCATCGCAAAGCAAGATATCCGGGTTCTTTACTATGGCGCGACCGATAGAAGTTCTCTGCTGCTGACCACCCGAAAGCTGGTTCGGCAGCTTATACCTATGCTCCCAGAGCCCAAGCGTATGAAGAAGTTCATCTATCTCGAGTGGATTATCGGATAGATATGCTCCCACCTCAATGTTTTCCTTTACATTTAAATTAGGAATCAGGTTATACAGTTGGAATACGTAACCGAGGTGTTTCCTCCTGTAAAGCGTAAGCGCCTTGTCATCCATATCCTTAAGCTTGTCGCCGTTGATAGAAACATAACCAGCGTCGGCACCATCGATTCCGCCTATGATATTTAGCAAAGTTGATTTTCCGGATCCTGATGGCCCAAGAAGAACGCAGAACTCGCCTTTGTTTACGGAGAGATTTAAATCCTTCAGAACCTCCTGCTTACTCTCTCCTTCACCGTAAGATTTATATAATCCGTTAATCACTAGGAAATCTTTTTCTCCCATTGCCTCCTCCTTGGTTAGAATAATATACTCTTTGTTAGTTAGCACTAACTATTATATCATTCTTCTTACCCATTTCAACCGTTTTTTAACAGTTAGACTTCGCAGATTTCACCTTCGGAAAGTTTTTTTACAACAAAAAACCCCTTGGTCACTCCAAGGAGTTCTTGCGTGGAATGTTTCTTCAAATATCTCAAGATTGTATTCACGCGACAGTAAATATAGAAGTGTACACAAGTTATATTTGAGAAACGCTATATTTCTCCCTGTATTGACTGAACAGTTCTTTGAATCTGGGGTTATCCATGGTTTTGATTTTGCTTAGATACTCATGTGAATCGTAGTTCTCGGTTTCAGCGCCAATCACAGCCACACCGATATTGGAACAGTGATCGGATATGCGCTCGTAATTATTCAACACGTCCGAAAGAACGAAGCCTCGTTCAACAGTGCATTCTCCTCGTTTTAATCTCTCAATGTGATTAATTTTTATGGTCTCTGTAAGAATGTCTATTACCTGCTCTAGCGGCTCAATTTTCTCAGCAAGCGCAGCATCGACATTCTTATACGCATTGATTGTTATATCTACTATCTCGCTTACTGCCCTCCCAACAGAGTCCAGTTCTTCTTGGCCTTGGTCGGAAAGCAGCAACTTTTTATCCTTCAGTTCTCTTACTGACTCCAACAGATTCAACGCATGGTCGCTTATGCGTTCAAAGTTTCCAATCGAGTGCAGTATAAGCGCAACGGTTCTGTTGTCCTCATCGGATAAATCTGTTCCTGCAATCTTTGTCAGATACGCGCCCAAATGATCCTCATACACATCAATTTCCTTTTCTAGATTTACGATACTATCGGCTTTTTCATCAGAAAATAATGCAAAACTATCAATGGCCTTCTTCACGGCTTCTCCGGTCTTCTCCGCCATTTCCTTTGCAAACAAACTGCATTTTGATACCACTACAGGTGGAACCTCAAATAGTCTTTCATCCAAATAAGCAACCTGAACAGGTTCTTCTACCTTTACCAAACGTTTTGCGATTTTGACAAGCTGACCGGTAAAAGGAAGAAGTAATGCAGTTGTCATCACGTTAAATATGGTATGACAAAGCGCAATCCCTGCAGGCTTTATATTCGTATCCAGAAAAGCGAAATCTATTATTATGTGAAGAACATAGAATCCGATCAAAAATACTGCGGTTCCTATAAGGTTGAAGGATAGATGTATTACAGCAACGCGCTTTGCATTCCTGTTTACACCGATACTTGATAGAAGGGCTGTTGCGCATGTTCCGATGTTTTGTCCCATTATTATCGGTATGGCCATTCCATACGTAATTCCTCCGGACATTGAAAGAGCCTGAAGCATACCAACAGATGCCGCCGAGCTTTGTATGATTGCAGTTACAGCCAATCCTATAAGTATTCCTATTAGAGGATTTTGAAATGCTGTCAGCACCTTTGAAAACGAGGGTGATTCCGCAAGCGGCGAAACAGAACCGCTCATCAGAATCATTCCATACATCAAAATTGCAAATCCCAGGAACGCATTGCCGACATCCTTCTTTTTCTGCGCTTTGGCAATCATTATGAGTATGATTCCGATAAACGCAAGAACTGGTGAGAACGATTCCGGTTTTAACATACGGACAAAAACATTTTCTCCGGAAATTCCAATCAAGCTCATAAACCATGCGGTTATGGTCGTGCCTATATTGGATCCCATGATGACGCCTACAGTATTGGTTATATCCATAAGCCCTGAATTAACAAGTCCGACAAGCATAACCGTAACCGCAGATGAACTCTGAACCGCGATAGTGATTATGCACCCCATAGCAAGCCCAGCAAAACGATTCTTGGTCATTTTGTCGATTATGTTCTCCATCCTCGGACCTGCAATTCGCTCAAGGCTCGCAGACATTTGATTCATACCAAAGATAAAAAACGCAAGACCTCCGAGAAGGCTAAATACTGAAAACACTGTCACGAAACTTTCTCCTTTGCTATAAAAAAAGACTTTTACCGACAATCAAAATGATTATCAGTAAAAGTCTCGCTTCTCAGAACATACCCCGGGGACGTGCCCGTATTGACGAAAGTATGATACACATATCTATGTGCAAGCTACTCCCTTGTTACATCAAAAAATGGTATTCACTTATCAGCATTATAACTTATATTCTTCCATTGTTCAATGCACTCCGCCCATTATTTGAAAGCAGGCTGTATTGTATATCACACCTCGCATCGAACTCACAATAATTGATTTATAATTTATGAACTACTTCTCCGTCGATCAGCACCATATATGTGCGGTGTTCTAATGAGAGTGGATCTGTATCCCAAATTACTATGTCCGCATCCTTACCCGGAGCAATGCTCCCTACACGCTTATCGATTCCGGTAATCTCCGCAGCATTGATAGTAATTGCCTTGAGGGCTTCTTCTCTGTCCATTCCGGAGTTAACTGCCATCGCAGCAAAGAGCGGAAGTTCACTCTGGTGGTGAACCGGACTATCTGTCATAATCGCGATTTTGATTCCTGCTTTGCTCAAGATACCCGGAGTGTCGAATGTTTTGTTCCTGAGCTCGTACTTTGTTCTGAATCCATATGTAGGACCTATGATTGCGTTAAAGCCTGAGCGCTTAACCTCATCGACGATTAGATGCCCCTCTGTGCAGTGGTCGAGTGTCATCTTGAGTCCGTACTCTTTGGCGATTCTGATGGACGTCAGAATATCATCTGTTCTATGGGCATGAGCCTTGAGAGGAATCTTCTTCTCAATTACAGGGATCATTGCTTCGAGCTTTGCATTGTATGCAGGCATCTTGGCAGGATCCTTTTTTGCAGCCTTCTTCTTTGCATTGTATTCAATGGCCTGCTCAATAGTCTGTCTCAAGAGTGCTGCTGTTGCCATTCTTGTCATAGGCATCTTGCTGGATGAGCCGTAGCATCTCTTTGGGTTCTCACCGAAGGCGCACTTCATAGCAACGGGGTCCTTGATAAGCATATCGTCAACGCATTTACCAACAGTCTTGATCGCAACGAATGTTCCACCGATTACATTGGCAGATCCCGGGCCAGTAACTACAGCAGTTACGCCGCCGTTTCTCGCCGATTCAAACTGAGTGTCGAATGGATATATTGCATCGATGGCTCTCATGTTTGGAGTAACCGGATCTGTGATTTCGTTTCCGTCGGAACCCTCAAATCCATTCGACTCTTCCCACATACCCATGTGTGAGTGCGCATCGATAAGTCCTGGTGTGACAAGTTTCTTCTTTGCGTCAATCACCTCGGCGCCCTTCGGAACCTTAACCGACTTAGCAGGACCAACCTTAGCAATCTTTCCCTTTTCAATCAAGATTACTCCATCATCGTAATCCTTGCCCGTCATAGTCTTAACCTTTGCGTTAATAATTGCCTTCATACTTCCTCCTTTTTGGCTCTCTCTCGGCCGATATCGCAGCCGGGGTTTGATAACAAGCAGTTGTGTGTGCAGAATCCGCAGTGGTCGTCTTTCTTTGTTGCGCGGATTCGCTCTAGGTTTTTGATTCTTCCTGTGGAACTACGTTTTATAACAAAGCCATGCTTTTCTAGAACGCTCTTCAGGGTGTATAGATAAAACTCGTGAGTAACGAGTACGCAGTCTTCGTTCTTTTCTATGAGCATCCTGACAAGTTCCTCTGCGCGGGCACGGGTCATTTTGCGCGTCTCCCACTGCCATGCTGAGTTCATATACCACTGCACTCTTCCCCTGGCCACCCAATACCATTTCGGAAGCTTGGCTCCGGTTTCTATGGCCGCGCGGTTTGGAACCTCGTTTAGGAGCGGCGTTTCTATGAGCTCACGTTCACCGAGTAATCCGTTTGCTGTGGCGCGCGTTCTGGGGAGCGAGCTTATATACACGGTAAAGCCGTCACTCTTAAGATGCTCTGTTATATCTTTGATGGGAGCAGCATTATATTCCTCGTTGGCTTTGTTCCAGCCCTCGGAGTCGTACGACTTCTCCCACTCCATATCCACTTTTGCATGCCTGATCATAATGATCTTCATTTATGCGTATCCTCGTTATACAAATAATTTGCGGGTTTTCTGTTTTTACACCGCATACAAATGAATTATATCACATTTTATATGCCAAAAAGCCTTTTTATATTGAAATGCCGAGACCGATTAAGTACAATGAAACTGCTGGTTAACAGTCCAATAGTAGTACTGTAAAAGGAGAATAATATGGCAAATCTTGATTTAACCAAATATGGAATCACAGGAGCAACGGAAGTAGTTTATAACCCATCCTACGAGCTTCTCTTTGAAGAAGAAATGAAGCCGGATCTCGAGGGTTTTGACCGCGGTCAGCTGAGTGAACTCGATGCGGTAAACGTAATGACGGGAATCTATACCGGCCGCTCCCCTAAAGATAAATACATCGTTATGGACGATAACTCCAGAGACACCGTTTGGTGGACTACGGACGAGTATCCAAACGACAACCATCCCGCAAGCGAAGAGACCTGGGCAGCTGTCAAAGAAATCGCAATGAATCAGCTCTCCGGAAAGAGACTTTTTGTTGTGGATGCCTTCTGCGGCGCCAACAAAGACACTCGCATGGCTATACGTTTCATCATGGAAGTCGCTTGGCAGGCACATTTTGTAAAGAATATGTTCATCCAGCCAACCGAGGAAGAGCTTGAAAGTTTTGAACCTGACTTTATCGTATATAACGCGTCAAAGGCAAAGATAGATAATTACGCCGAGCTTGGTCTAAACTCCGAGACCGCAATCGTATTTAATATCACAAGTCGCGAGCAGGTTATCATCAACACTTGGTACGGCGGAGAAATGAAAAAAGGTATGTTCTCCATGATGAACTATTACTTGCCACTACGTGGCATAGCGTCCATGCACTGCTCCGCCAACACCGATATGAATGGTGAGAACACAGCTATATTCTTTGGTCTCTCAGGAACAGGCAAAACCACCCTATCCACCGATCCAAAGAGACTTCTTATCGGTGACGACGAGCACGGCTGGGATGATGACGGCGTGTTTAACTTTGAAGGCGGCTGCTATGCCAAGGTTATCAACCTTGATAAAGAAGCTGAGCCTGATATCTATAACGCTATCAAGAGAAACGCGCTGCTTGAGAACGTAACGCTTGATTCTGAAGGCAAGATTGACTTTGCTGACAAGAGCGTAACAGAGAACACTCGCGTATCATATCCGATAGACCATATCGAAAAGATCGTTCTTAACGTGAGAGATAAGTCCGCCGGCCCTGCTGCCCAGAATGTAATCTTCTTGTCTGCAGACGCATTCGGAGTACTTCCACCAGTATCGATACTCACACCGGAACAAACTCAATACTACTTCCTCTCCGGATTCACCGCAAAGCTTGCAGGAACCGAGCGCGGAATTACTGAGCCGACACCGACCTTCTCGGCATGCTTCGGGCAGGCATTCCTGGAGCTCCACCCAACCAAATACGGCGAAGAGCTAGTTAAGAGAATGGAAGCAAGCGGCGCCAAGGCCTACCTCGTAAACACAGGTTGGAACGGAACAGGAAAGAGAATTTCCATTCAGGATACACGTGGAATAATCGATGCTATTTTGGGCGGCGATATCAAAAGCGCTCCAACAAAGACGATTCCGTATTTCAACTTTGAAGTACCGACAGAACTTCCGGGGGTTGATACCAATATTCTTGACCCGAGAGATACTTATGAAGACGCATCCGCTTGGGAAGAAAAAGCAAAGGACCTCGCAGGACGCTTCATCAAGAACTTCAAGAAGTATGAATCAAACGACGCCGGAAAGGCACTCGTAGCCGCAGGCCCACAGCTGTAAAAACTAACTTTTACCATAAACACAAAGAAGCGGCCCACAAGGCCGCTTCTAAGCATTATCACCATTAGTTAATTATGAGGAAATGAAGAAAAAGCTAGTTATCTTGTCTTCACAGCCCTATAATACCCTCCTCTCCTAAAAAACACCTAAAGGAATTGTGTTGATTTTGAAAAATTTTAAAAAAAGCATCAAAAAATGCTTGACTGTAAACTTACTTCATACCCTAGGATTAGGCTAGAAAGGACGCTTTTCACGGGAAAAAGCGATTACGGTGGACATTTATGAAGATCAAAGAAGTTGAAAAGGTGCTGGGCATCCCAAGGGCCAATATCCGTTTCTACGAGAAGGAAGGATTCATTAGTCCTGACCGGAAAGAGAATGAATACCGTGACTACACGGAAAATGACGTCGAGACTCTTAGAAAAGTTATAATCTTCCGTAAGCTCGGTCTTTCACTTGATGAAATACGCGATCTCATGGACGGATCCATCTCCCTTCCCGAGGCCATGGATAAAACCAGCCAGGCAATAAGGGACAAGGTTGAGGAACTAAACGGCGTTCTTGAGATTTGCTTAGAAATAAAACAGGATAACCTTACGGATTTTGAATCCTTTGATACTTCCAAGTATTGGACGGAAATCTTTAATAAGGAACAGTCCGGAAAGAAATTCTTTGATATCTCCAAGGACTTTATCGACTATCAGAAGGGGTTTATGCTTCAGTATTTCGGTAACTTGGATGGAGAAAACATAAAGGCAATCAGCACAATAGATAGAGATTTCCAAGGCGGTAGCCCAACGATGGCCATCCTCCGCACCTTGCTCGTTGTAGTTGTTCCAGTTGGATTTCTCTGGAGCTTCGGCCTAACAGGAATATTGGTTGGCCTCTGCACCGGTTTTGTCGAGCTCGCCCTAATGGGTCTTATAATGTGGGCAACACACAAATATTCCCTTGCGCATCCTGAAGCCCAAAAAGCCATAATCATAACCCGACATGCCTCGCTAATTCTTGTGATAGTATTAATGATTAATATATTAATGGCTACCTTCCAAAAGTTCGCTGAGGATGCCGGAGGTATTTCAGCAATTGAAACAAACATTAAAACTAGCGCCGAATTTATCTTGATCGTGTCATGCACAGTTATTTCGATAACGTTTATCATTTGGGGAATAAGACTCCTAACAAACAAAGCTCGTCCACGCTTTTCACGAGCCGCCTTAGACACATTATTAATATTCCTTTTAATACTGTTCAATGGTCTCTTAATAGCGCTGCTGAAGCTACAACTCGAAAATGGATTGCTAGGGATTTTCACCCTTATCGTTTGTGCGAGTTATCTCTTCAGCGCCGCATCCAATATGATAATGCTGATTAAGAAGGCATAGAAAAGAGCGACCGATATGGTCGCTCTTGCTTGTTCTAACTCGGGATTTATTCAAAACTCAGTTACTATTCTCCGAGCAGTTCTTCCATAACCTTCTTATAGGCTTCAGGATTTGCGCCGACGATGGTTCTTCCGACTATCTTGCCGTTTTCATCAACAAATACTGTTGTCGGTACGCCCGTAACCTGGAGCATATCTGCGATCTCGGAGTTATCGATTACGTTCAAATAGGTTACGCCGGTGTCTGCTATGATTTCCTTTGCGTCGGAAAGTCCTGTAGGATCTGTACCATCTGTTAGGAGACCAACTATTCCGCAGCCCTTGGCTTCAAATTCTTTGTTTATTTCCTCAAGCTCGGGGAGTTCCTGGATGCAAGGTCCGCACCAAGACGCCCAGATATTTACCATGGTGTATTTATTCTTCCCGAATACGTCCTTGCTGTTTACTGCGTTACCTTCCAGGTCGGTGGAGTCAAACTCTATCGTCATACCGCTGATATAGTCGTCAAGCGTAATAGGATCAGAGAGTTCAAGGCTATGCATAGCCGTTTCAAGATCTGCAATGATTCCGTCGTAAATCGGCTTCTTGTCCTCAGGAACTGTGTCCGGATACTCTTTTGTAAAGGTGTAGTAAATTGTATAATCACCTTCTTCTCTATCTGTTTCCTTGCCGTACTCCTGGAGAGAGCCAGGTTCAATACCACCCATCCACTTTAGCCATTTTTCAAGATCGTCTTTGGTCCACTTGGAATCAAGCGCCCTAAAGAAATTTAAAACGTTAACACAGTTGGCGTCAGCAACCTCATAATCCGCATCGCTCATGCTATTAAGTTTATCGAGTGTTGCGGGATAGAGATAGAATTCCATATATAAGAGGCCTTCCTCTGCCTCACCACCACCGTAATAAAGTAGTACCTTATCTTCGTTTTCAGCGTATGTCTTGGATCCGGGCATTCTCATTCCGGACTCCGGTGTGTAGAAATCCTCTACCTCACTGTTTTCTGTGCTGGCACTGTTTTCGCTTCCGGATTCAGATTCTGTTCCGCCAGCGCTCTCTGATTCGCCACCATTGTTTCCGCTTTCTGTCTTGCCGCAAGCAGCAACAAAGATTAAAGCCAATACTACCAATACCACAATTAATTTCTTTTTCATTTCTTACTCCTATGTGCTTATTAGTTCTTTATTTCTGAAAGAGTTTCCCCTTATTTAGACAACTTGTTTAATTATTGTTTTTCTCTCCTAAGAAACTTGCCTGTGCTTGTTCCGCCGCGCTTTGTTCACTCTTCTCTTTTCCGAAAAATGTCATCTTGAGTGCTCTGGTCGGGCAAACATGCACGCAGTCTCCGCATCTTATGCACTCCGCGCTCGTTGGTTTATTGCTCGGGTCAACCTGCATCTTGCAAATCTTTGCGCAGGCGCCGCAGGACGTACATGCGTCCTTATCGCACTTAAGCTGCAAGAAGCTAAACCTGTGGAAGAGCCCGTAGAATGCGCCGAGCGGACAGATGTATTTGCAGAACGGTCTATGTATGACTATGGAGAGCATAACAATCAATATCATGATTGCGAACTTCCACACATAGAGCGCATGCGCCGCCTCCCTCATGGATTCATTGAGTGCCAGAAGCGGCACCCCGCCCTCCATCATTCCGATTGGACAAATCCATTTGCAGAAGTATGGAAAGCTCACGCCGAATTCATCCCTAAGGATTATCGGAAACAGTATCACAAATACCACAAGGAAGATATATTTAAACTTTCTCAGAATGCGATCAAGCTTTTCGGGTACTGTAATCTTTTTAATCGGTATCTTATAGAGCAGCTCCTGAATAAGGCCGAATAGACAAAGCCATCCGCAGATGAATCGCCCAACGAGAACGCCAATTACGCTGAGGTATCCGAGTACATATAGCGGCATCTTGGGATGCCTTGCACTCAGCATGGCCTGCATGGCGCCTATCGGGCATGCTCCGAGCGCCCCCGGGCAAGAATAGCAGTTCATCCCCGGGACGCAGAACTTCTTAAGCGGGCCCTTGTAGATTGTTCCCTTTAGAAATCCCGAGATGTTCGCATTCTGAAGGATGCCGGTTGCTACCTGCACCACTTTTCGTATGATTCTGTGTTTCTTTAAATCAGCCAATTCCAATACACTCCATACAAATAGCAGCAGCCTTCTTGAACACCACGAGCATGTCTCCGCTCGCAATGCCCCAAACCAGCATGCCAAATCCAATTATTAAAACTAAGTATTTTACGTATTTACTCATAGTTTTCCTCGCCAATTGAGTCTTAGCCATGTTCTAGCAAAGAACAAGCAAATTATAGCAAAGTCGAAACCGAGATTTCAACATTCTGCGCATTTCTTAATAGAAATGTAACAAATCCGTAAACTTCTATATTATGCTATACTTTAAGAATGAAACAAAGCGCAGAAGTTAAAACCAAAGATTCATCAAAGGCTTGGCTGGTAGCTGTCATAGTGATTAATGCGCTATGGGCTCTTCTTGCCGTGCTCGCAAGGAGGATTCCAGACTTTGCGCCGTTTTACAGCAATACCGTATATCAGTTACTTCAGGGCATTCTGAGCAGGTTTTCCAATCTGTTTCCGTTCTCGCTTTCGGAGGCTTTGCTATATGCGCTTCCGGTTGCATTTGTCATTGCCCTTGTTGTAAAAATAGCAAAGAAGAAAAGCCCGGCTGGGCTATTTAAGACTGCGACAATTGTTATCTCTTCTTTGCTTCTAATTTATCAGCTTAACTGTGGGATCAATTATTATAATATTTCCTTTGCCGAGAAAGAAGGTTTCAAGGGAGTTACAAACGACAAAGAACTGCTGACCGAGTTTTGCGAGTACACCGCTAGGAAGCTGCACGAGAGCTCAGCCGCAGCAAAGAGCATTGGCAGCGGCGCTGCAAGTGGCGCAGGGAACGCCAATAGTACGATAAAATACCTGTATGGCGCTGAGCTAGCTACTGAAGCGATCAAAGCCATGGAGAAGCTCGGCACAATCTATCCTTCTCTTGATGGTTATTACCCGAGGCCTAAGGGACTTATCAATTCAAGACCGTTTTCCAATATGGGAGTTACGGGGATCTATTCTCCGTTCACTATAGAGGCAAATTACAATAGCGAAATGACCGCATACAATCTTCCATTCACCGCCTGCCACGAGTTATCGCATCTGCGAGGATTCATGAACGAGAGTGAAGCAAATTTTATCGCTTTTCTCGCTTGCATCAATTCTGACAATCAAGCTTTTCAGAGGAGCGGATATTTGCTCGCCTGGACATACGCCGGAAACCAATTATACAAAGTTGATCGCGAGGCGTTTAACAGGCTCCGCACAGCCCTCCCCGATGATGTAAAAAAAGAACTGGATGAAAACAACCAGTTCTGGGATACCTATGAAACAAAGGCCTCGGAAATGCAGGACTCCGTCAACGACGCTTATCTTAAGCAGCATGGCATCGCAGACGGAATTCAGAGCTATGGTAGAGTCGTTGGTCTTATGCTCGACTGGTATAATTTCTACTCACGAACGGAATCTCTTTAAAACCGTCTTTCATATTCATCCAAATACCGAGCATGTGAAAGTAACCTGATACAAGATTTGCAAAATCTATCAAAGAGTTCGGGAACTCGATTCCCCTTTCACGTGCACGATAGAGTATTCTTACCATCTGCTTTCCTTCTACTCTGAGCACATGTGCGTATGCACCGCGAGTTGTTCCCGCGGGAAGGACGGTTCTGCATTTGGTACCTGTTTCGGGAAATGCATTTGCTGCATCGCACTCAGATTTCAGTTCCACAAGTCTCTCATGCAGCCATTCTGTTTCTTCATCCGTTATGCTCATGAATGTTCTAAGTGTTGGATTGGCATGATAAATAAGTTCATCGACCTTCAGAATTTCTTCGCGGCGCTCGGGACACATGGATGCAATCACACCTGCCATCGACGACATTCTGTCGGTATGTATTTCAAAGTCGCAGCGTATATCTGTATCGCTATCTGCCAAAAATGGATAAGCCTCAAATTCGCTTCTGTAGAGTACGGCACTTCCGTTCTCTCCGGCATTTTTGCCTTGCTTTAGCGCCTCTCCCGCCCTCTCCGTCACCTGCGGGCAAGCCTCATAAGGGCTGTAATATACTTCACTCATATTTCCCTCCACTTTTCAAATGACTCGCGCATAAATCCCGCGATATCTGTTTCATATATTTCTCCGAGTAGTTCTGAAGTGACTGCCTCGTCAAACGTTCCCGTCGCCCTGAACTCTCCGTCCTTCATGATAAGAACCTGATCACTCAGCCTAAGCGCAAGATTGATATCGTGAAGCACACCGATTACGGAATGCTCACCGTCCGCAGTCCACTTCTTTAGATAATCTATGAGCTCAAGCTGATGACGTACATCCAGATGGTTTGTTGGCTCGTCAAGCAGAATCACCTTTGGATTCTGAGCAAGAACCTGCGCAAGGAATACTCTTTGACGCTGGCCGCCGGAGAGCTCATCTATTCTCTTGTCACGCTGGTCAGTCAGTCTGACCATCTCAAGACACTCGTCGACTTTTTCTTTGTCCTCTTTACTCGGACTTCCGAACAGTCCCTTCATATACTGATAGCGACCGAGCATTACGGTATCATGAACGGTATAAGGGAAGTAAAGATTGGACACTTGGCTGAGCACTGCGACTTTTCCTGCGAGCTCGCGACGCTTCATATCGCGAAGCACCTCGCCATCCATAGTTATCTCGCCGCTAAAATCTATAAGCGCCGCAATCGTTCTAATCAAAGTTGTCTTGCCGCATCCGTTCGGACCGAGAAGACAATAATTCTTTCCATCCTCAAATTTATATGAAAGTCCGTGAAGCACTTCCGTGCCGCCGTAGCCGGCTCTTACATTTTTAAGTTCCAGCATAGCTTCACCCCTTCTTCCTTTTGAAATAGATATAGGCAAAGAACGGAGCACCTATAAGTGCCGTAACTGCGCCTACAGGAAGCTGTCTCGGAGAAAGAATTGTTCTTCCGATTAGTTCCGCTATTACCATGAGCGACCCGCCAACGAGTGCCGATGCGGGAACAACGACTCTATGGTTTGATCCGAAGAATTTCCTGACTACATGTGGCGCAATCAAATCTATAAATCCAATTATTCCTACCATAGAAACCGCAGACCCCGTAAGGAGTGCAGCGATTGCGATAAGAACAAGTTTTGACGTCTTTAGATTGACACCTGCGGAGAGCGCCTGCTCTTCACCAAATGTCATGAGATCCATATCGCGCGCATAGCGCTGAAGGACAAGCATACAGACAAGAATAATCGCAAGAAGCAGTCCCGCGTTCTCCCAGGTCTGTCCCGCAAAAGATCCCATCTGCCAAAAGATAAGTCTCTTAAGATGATCGTTTGCCAATGCCGTAACGAGCGTCAGCATTGCGTTTACAAAAAGCGAAAGAACCATACCGACGAGTATGATGGTCTGGTTTTCGAGGTTTCTATCAAAGTGCATCGTGAGAGCTATCGCAATAAAAACAGTTGCGAGGCCTCCGATAAATCCTGCGAGCGGCAAAGTATATCTTCCGAGGAAATTCAATCCCATGACTATTACTATTGCTGCCATGAGCGATGCACCCGATGATACACCGATTGTATATGATGATGCAAGTGGGTTTCTGAGAACGGACTGCATAACTGTACCGCTTGCGGCAAGAGCCGCGCCGACAAGAAATGCCATTACAGCCTGCGGAAATCTGATGCTCCATAGGATTGATGCATCTATAGGCTTGACATCGGCCGGAAGCTTCACAGCAAAGACTTTGTGCAGAAAAACAGAAATTACGTCAGCCAAAGAAATGTTGGCACTGCCTATGGCGGCGCCTAGGCAAAGTGCCAATATGGTTACCCCTATAAGTATTGCCCACTTAATTGATTTCATAGCTCACCATAAATAAAGAGTTGACATATTGCCATCACAAGCGACAGCAATATGCCAACCTACACTCATTCTTTACGCTGCAGGATCAAGCACATCCTCGTATTCATATACATCAGGATATACTGCTTCTGCCATCTGCTGAAGAGCCTTTATAACATACTGGTTTGGAAGTGAGCTTGCGCCGTTGTCAATATAGTAAACTTCTTTGTTCTTAACAGCGTTTACATTCTCCCAACCTTCGCGTCCGAGGATTTCTCCTACAGAGTCTTCAATATAGTTAACGCTTGTAAGAATAACGTCAGGATTTGCTGCTACAGCATCTTCCTCGGTTACAGGAATCCATGCTTCCTGGTCACCAAATACGTTCTCTGCTCCGATGATTGTAATCATCTCGTCAAGGAATGTTCCCTTACCGAAGCTATAGAGATAAGGAAGCGCTGCGATTTCAAACATAACCCTCTTCTTCTCTGTGATTGTTGCTCCGATTGCAGCAATCTTATCAATCTCTGCCTGGAACTCGTTGTTGATTTCTGTTGCCTTTGCTACTGCTGCATCATCAAAGCACTGAGCTATAAATGTGATGTCTTCTTTGATAGCCTCGATGCTGCTGCTTGAAGGAATAACGATTACGCAGATTCCCATTTCCTTGAGAGCTGCATATGGATCGTTATCCTGATAGCTCATTCCTGTTGTGAATACGATGTTTGGTTCAAGTGCTGCAATCTGCTCTACGTCAGGTTCCATCATATTGAACTGTGCAATGCTGTCAACACCGCTAACATACATCGGTGTATTTGTATCAATTGCTACAACCTTATCCAAGAGACCGAGGGACTCAAGAACCTGGTTGATGGATGGTGCAAATGATGCTATCTTGGTGATTTCTGCAGGAACAGCGATTGGGTTGCCTTCGCGGTCTTCTGTTGGAGCATTCGGATTAACTTCGTACTCCACCGTTGCTTCCTGTACCGGTTCCTCTTCCGGATCGGTTTCAGGTTCTGTTTCCGGCTCAGTCTCAGCCTCTTCCTGTGGCTTTTCTTCAGGCTTCTGCTCCGGCTTTCCACATGCTGCAAGCATACCCATAGCGAGTACGAGTACCAGCATTAAGCAAATAAATTTAGTCATTCTCTTCTTCATGTCATTTTTCCTTTCTTTACGCATGACCCTTACATAGTTCTGCGCAAAGCCTTTTGACGCAGACTACATATTTTGATTTGAACCGAGGGCGTTTTTCTATTATTAAATCTGTTGTTAAAGCAGAGGATTTTGGCAAAAGTGCGCGGAAGATGAAAATGACGCACTCATAGAAAAACGCCGCTCGGCCCGTAGCCGTGCGGCGTATAGATTGCAAGTAAAAGTTTGCAGATCACACCACTCCAGTTCCGGGAGCGAACATGATTGCGAGCAGACTTGTGTTCTGACTTGGTGTTTAGCGCCAACTCCAGTCTTCTCAAGAATTGCTTCTCAATGACTATGCCCTTTTTGACCCGATCCAAGGTCTCATGCACTGTGGAGCGACAAACACGTTACAGCAGCGGCTCTGTCGAGGAATCTCACCCCAGTTCCTGTGGCTTTCGCCACGCTCTGCGCGCATGTTTTCGCAATTTGAGTATATCAAATTTAAAAAAACTGTCAACAACTCAAAGAGTTATTTGATAGCGTCGGACAATACTATTGAATCCTCTTTTTTATGCGCTCTAGCAAGTGCCTCAAGCGCATGGTGCATGGCACATTTATAGCCTTGAGTCGGGTCGTGTCTGCATACGGACGCACCGATACTAACCTTAATCGGCGTGTCGTCTCCGAGCTTTGCTTCGTTTATTGCATATTTAATTTCCTCACACATTTCAATGATTTCACTTCTGCTTTCGAGATAGTGAAGAACCACTACAAATGTTGAGTCATTATAGCGTGCAATCAAATTATCATCCATGGCATAGTGCTCCATAATACTTTCCATGGATTTAAGTACCGACTCAAGCTTTTCATTATCCCATGATGCCCTGATTTTGGCAAAGTTATCGATTTGAACAATGCAAACAGCATGCTGTCCGCAAGCAAGTTCTTTGTCATCTCTTTTTGATAGGCAATAGGAGTTTAGCCAGTCCCAAGTATTGATTAATTTCTTAGTCAAATCTTGTTTCATCTGCTACACTTTCTTTCAATAATTGTGCGGTATGCCATAGGCGCCACGCAACCTCATTATGCTCGTCTTATCGCAAAAACAAAGTGGTAGATATAATCTACCACTTTGTTATTTTTTTGTCAATACTGTAGGGGCAGTATTTTCCCTATTCCGCAGCCGCAAGAATCATTTCTGAGAACGTCGGATGCGGGTGAATTACGGAAGCTATGTCCTTTGTTGTCATTCCATGCGATACCGCAAGCGTCAGCTCAGCGATGAGATCTGTCGCTCTTGGGCAAATTAGCTGGGCTCCGAGAATAACATCTCCCTCGCCTATTACCAGCTTAACAAAGCCGCTCTCGGCGCCCTCTATAAGGCATTTTCCGTTGGTTCCTGTTGGGATTTTCACCGCTCTCGCATCAAGCCCGGCTTCCTTGGCGTCCTCTTCTGTCATTCCGACAGTGGCGATTTCAGGATTAGTGTAAATGCAGCTTGGAACGGTGTTCATATTGATTATGGGCTCCTCTCCACAAATTGCGGAAACCGCATTCTTAGCCTGGGCTTCTGCTACATGCGCGAGCTGGATGTTTCTGGCCTTGGCATCACCGATTACGTAGATGCCCTTAACCGCAGTCTCTCCAACTTCGTTTGCAACAATTGCGCCACGCTCAAATTCAAGGCCGATTTCTTTTTTGAAAATCGTCTCCGCGACGGACCTTCTACCTGTAGCCATGAGAATTCCATCTGCAGTGACATTTATGTCCTCGCCCTTCTTATTGACATAGGATACCGTCATATATCCCGGCTCTCCAGTAATTTCCTTGACCTGCACTTTTTCAAATACTTCAACGGAATTTTTCTTAAGTACCATGCCGGCGCGCTGAGCGATTTCTTTGCTCATCTGCGGCAGGATATGATCCATCACCTCAAGAATGGTGACCTGTGTTCCGATGCTTGCATAGAATGTGCCGATTTCAACACCTATTACGCCGCCTCCGATGATTATGAGCGACTGCAGATTCTTTCCGCCGCCCTCAAGCAAATCGTCGCTTGTATAAACGCCTTCTCTGTCTGCACCGGGAATTGGCGGGACCGATGGAGCGGCTCCTACTGCAATTATGATATTCTTGGCTTCATAAATTTCTTCGTTACAGCTTATCTTGCCCGCTTCTTCAACAAATGCTTCACCTGTAACCACAGTGACCTTTGCTTTCTTCATCAGTCCTTCTATTCCACTGCGAAGCGTCTCCACAACTGCATTCTTTCTGTCGTGAAGATCAGAGAAAGTCTCTCCCGTGTGTGTACCGTGAAGTAGTGCCTTTGTCGGAATGCAGCCACGATTAAGGCAGGTGCCACCGAGCTCATTCTTCTCAAATAGAACAACCGAAAGCCCTTTGTGCGCCGCCTTCTCCGCCGCAGTATATCCTCCCGGACCACCACCGATTATCGCAAGATCATAAGTCATATTTTCTCCTTTTCCAATTGGATTTTCATTGGGGACGGTTCCACTTGTAAATTTTTTCATTGGGGACGGTTCTACTTGCAAATAGGAGCCGAGGACTTATACTTTTTTACGATTCGCAGCAATCGTGGTAATCATTCGCGAGGCGAGGTTAACTTTCGTTGGATGTGTGAATCTGTCTAAGCCCGAAGGGCGAGTTATTCACACTCCCGAAAGTTTCCGA
>JAFSUI010000027.1 GCA_017445315.1 Bacillota bacterium
CATCGAACGAATAAAACCTGACAGTATTGCCGCGTTTGACTAATTCAGACGCAACGGGAAGCATAGGATTGGTATGACCGTGAGCGGGAATACAAAAGAATGCTATCTTTTTCATTTGTTATCGCCGTCCTTTTCAAGAAACACCTTGCCAAACAGCTCCGAAAACTCCTCTTTCGGAGGAATTACAATTCCTCTTTTCTCGTCCCCGAAAAGAAATAAGGTGTCGCCGGGCTTTATTCCAAATATCTCGCGTGCCTGCTTGGGTATTACAATCTGTCCCTTTTCACCAACTGTAGCCATCCAAGCATATTGACCTTTCTGTGCACTCATTTCATTCACCTCCAAAGTATGATTTGTTATACAAATCATACTCCAATATTATAAAAATGTCAATAAATACGAAAAAGCACTTGACAAAACGCTTCATGAGGCGCGCTTCCGTTTACCTTGCGGTTCATCTAGTATCTTATTCCTCAAGGCCCCTTATGTAGTAGAAGAGATACTGCTGAGCAAAGCCTCCCAAAGCCCCAAATTTCGCCTCTGCGAAGCTTTGCATGCCATTAATGTCTTCTTCCCTGAATCCGTACATTCTTGCCATTACGCGCTTAACCCAGACGTCTATGGGGAAGCTATCCATCTTGCCCAGCCCAAATAGGCCTATACAGTTCGCAACCTTGGGTCCAATACCGCAAAGCGCGGATAGTTCCTCCATGGTTTCCGGAAGGCCATTTTCTTCAACCGCCTTGGCCGTTTCTATTAGATATCTCGCTCTATAGCCAAGTTTAACGGGCGCGAGATCTTCCTCCGTAAGCGACGCCAGCCTCTTGCTGGTTGGAAGGCTCGCCGGTATAAGACCTACAGAATCGAGAATTGTCCGCGCCTCCGCTCTATTCTTTTCTGTGCCCGCAAGCTCTATCTCCTCTCCGTGAAGCGCAGCAAGTTTCTCTATGCAGCCTTTGATTCTTGGGATATTGTTATTCTGCGAAATAATAAACGAGACTATCGTCTCCCAGAGATCCTGCTTGAGAATTCTTATGCCTTTTCCCGCGGCAATCGCAGTCTTCATAGTATCGTCGCAGCGTGAAAGCTTTCTTTTAATTGCAGCATAGTCTCTGTTAAGGTCCAAATATTCCGGCCAAAGCTGCGTCGCGTCCGTTGGTTTGGTTTCGGCGCCCATCTCTGTTATGTGAAGATGCTTTTCTTTTTTATCGTAGCCGATACGCGCCACGTGTCCGCCCGCAACACCCAGATATGATCCATCCTCCAGCGCTCTCCATCTAAAGCACTGTCCGCATTCAAAGGTCTCCACAAGGTCCAAATCCCCTATAGGAGCATAACCATATACCGGCGCATGAGCAGCATTTCTTTTGTATGTAATTATGTATTCCTTGCCCATCCTCTTCACTTCCTATACGAGTTTTCTGACCTCTACATCTATTCTCACGACATTAAATGCCGTCATTTCCTCTATTACGTCCGTAAGCCTCTTCTGAAACGCCATCGCAGAATCCCAGATGGATGCGCTTTCCTTTAGGTCTATAACCGCATTAACCATAAGCTGTTCCGGCTGGCTACCCGCATAAACTCTGATAACGGAATCTACGCCCGGAACTTCCTTTCCAACGCATTTTGCAATATCCGTAACAACCTTATCGTTTATAAGAAAATCGCCGAGGTAGCTATATGTCGGTCTTACGACCGTCTTCCCTTCCGTCTCTCCTCTCTTGGCAAGATGAAGTCCGGTTTGGATGGCTTCCTGCGCCATTTCCTTTGCCGTCCAAAGGAGTTTCTGCGGATCCATAAAATATCCGGCAAAATCACGCTTGAGCTGAAGCGTCGGAGCGGGTATTACATGCTTACCCTGCTGACTCCTTGACTTCATCGCTATCTCTCGCTCTTCATCCGTGGTTATGTCTTCTATATAGATTCTTTCCGAGACCTCCGGAAGCCCAAGACGCGATGCAATTCTATCCGTCATTAGGTCAGAGGTTCCGACAATCAAAATAGATTCCGGGTTTATTTTCTTTATGGCTGCAGTCACCGTATCGGCGTGATTCTGATCGGTAAAAAGCGCAGTCTTAATCGCGCCAACCTTTGTATGCTGCCGCTTTGCCGATGTTCCTCCTGCCACACCGTCCTTATAAATCAAAAGACCATCGTCAATCAGACAATCTATGCCCTTTTCAATCATAAGTATTGGGGCCTGGTATGATTTTCCTGTGCCGCTCGGGCCACTAAGAGAATAAATTTTCATCTTTACATTTTCTCACTTCTTTGCTACAATGTGCTCGGATTGTAGTGCAGAACATCTTGTAAGGAGGTTAAAATATGGCTTATAAGATTACAGATGCTTGCATTAGCTGCGGTGCTTGTGCAGCTGCATGCCCGGTAGAAGCAATCACCGAAGGCGACGGAATGTTCGTTATCGATGCTGACAAGTGCATCGACTGCGGTTCTTGCGCAGACGCCTGCCCGGTAGATGCTCCGGTTCAGGACTAATAATATAGTCTAAACGAAGGTCCGTCCTATTGGGACGGACCTTTTTCTTTGCTTTCTATCTCTTTTTTCTTATATCGTTCATATGGTATGCAAGTGCGTGCAGGTTGTCCGAAAGCTGCATGCTCTCAAGCGCAACATGCGGCGGAACCTCTATATCCACTCTCGCAAAATTCCAAATTCCCTTGATGCCCGCAAAGCAAAGTTTGTCCGCTACTTCCTGAGCGCTGTCTCCGTTTACGCAGATTACACCGATATCGATTTTTTCTTTCTCTACAAATTCAACGATTCCCTCATAGCTCATTATTTCCATGCCCTCAAGCTTTGTTCCTATGAGTTTTTCGTTCTTCTCGAATACTCCACAGACCTTAAATCCTGCGGTGATGGATTTTGCGTATTTTGTGATAGCATGACCGAGGTTACCTGCACCGATTATGACCATGCGGTATTCCTTATCAAGGCCAAGAATCGCATCAATCTCTGATTTAAGACCATCAACGCTATATCCATATCCCTGCTGACCAAAACCACCAAAATTATTCAGATCTTGTCTAATCTGCGATGCCGTATAGCCTATAAGTTCACTGAACTCTTTTGAGGATATTTTTTCAACACCTTTTTTCTGGAGCTCTATGAGGTATCTTCTATACCTCGGAAGTCTGTTTATTACTGCATTCGATATTTTGGAGTTTTTCATAATGCACCTCTCGCTTGGGTATCAAAAAAACCCGCCGTTCGGCGGGATTACTATCTTACTCCTGCTGCTCTTCCACGTATCTTACAAGATCGCCCACCAACTGGAACTTTTCAGCATCTTCGTCCGGAATTTCGATTCCGAATTCCTCTTCGATTGCCATAATTATTTCCACAGCGTCCAGAGAATCAGCTTCGAGATCCTTCATAAGATTTGTTTCCGGTGTTACCATGGATTCATCAACGCTGAGCTGCTCGATAATAATTTCCTTAATTTTGTCAAAAACCATTTTGTTTCCTCCAAATTTTATTCCCCGCCCCAGGTGCGAAATTGCACATAGGACTAAAATACTCCTAATTTACAATTGCTATTATAGACAACTACTTATATCAATGCAACCGCTTTTTTAATGTGTTTTTTACACCAATTTATCCCACTCATCGTACGCATTTTCAACGATTTCTTTTAGTTCGGCCATTTCCTTGGAAAGCCTTGAAAGTGCCTCGTGATTCGTCGCAATCTCGGGATTCATCATTTCTACCTCTAGCTCACAAATTCGCTCCTCAGAAGCCGAAATAAGGCTCATAAGACGTGCGCTCTCGCGCTCCCTCCTTCTCTCCTCCGCTTCCTTTTGTTTCTTAAGTTGGCGTTCCTCTTTGGAGCCCGCTAAAGCCTCTATATTGTTTTCTGGTTCCTTGCTTCTTGTATCTACTCCAATTCTTTCCGAAGCGGATTCTTGGCGAGTGCCTTCCGACATACTCTTTAGATATGCCTTACCCGACTCTCCGGATTCTTTCTTTGCAAGATAATAATCGTATTTTCCAAGATACTCTCTTATGCCTTCAGCAGTCAGTTCAAAGATTCTATCCGGAATCTTATTTAGAAAATATCTATCGTGCGTAACAGTAATAACCGTTCCCGGATAATCCGAGAGCGCATCCTCAAATGCTTCCTTTGATTCTATATCAAGGTGGTTTGTCGGTTCGTCAAGAACAAGGCAGTTAGCACCGCTCATCATAAGCTTAAGGAGCGAAAGGCGCGCCTTCTCTCCGCCCGATAAATCTCCTACTCTTCTAAAGACCATATCGCCGCGGAAAAGAAATCTTCCGAGGATATTTCTTATCTCACCGTCCGTATAGAGTCTATGCTCGTTATGGATTTCATCAATTACGGTATTGTCGTTTCCGAGAAGCTGCTGCCCCTGGTCGTAATACCCAAACTCAAGATTATGCCCTCTCCTGATATACCCGGAAATAGGTTTGATCTCACCGATGAGCGTTCTCAGGAGCGTCGTCTTTCCGATTCCGTTGGCTCCAACGATGCAGATTCTTTCTCCTCTCTTGATATCAAATTCCACATCGCTAAAGAGCGCGTTTCTTCCGTCTATGCCTCCTGCGAGATTCTCAACCATAAGGACATCAGTTCCGCTCTGGAAGTTTTCTTTGAAGTTGATTTTTAGAGTCGCCTGCTCGCCCTTTGGTTTTTCTAGTCTCTCCACATGCGAAAGCCTTTTTTCTCTTGATGCGGCGCGCTTTGCAAGTTTCTCGGTTCCGCGTTCCTTATACGATCTAATTAACGCTTCCTGTCTTTTTATTTCTTCTTGCTGCTTGGTATATGCCTTAAGCGCAATCTGCTTTGCGGCGCTCTTCTTTTCTAGATACTCGGTATAGTTTCCCTCGTATGTGGTGAGGTGCTTATCCTCTACCTCAAAAATCCTCGTAACAGTCTGATCCAAAAAATATCTATCATGAGATATCAAAACAATCGTACCGCTATATGATTTAAGATACTGCTCAAGCCATTTTAGGGTTCCTATATCGAGATGGTTTGTCGGCTCATCCAAGAACAAAATGTCCGGCTTCTTAAGAAGAAGGCATGCAAGAGAAAGCCTTGTGCGCTCGCCACCGGAGAGTGAATTGGTTTTCTGGTCGTAATACTCCTCACCAAAAGCCATCGATGTCAGAACGCCATTAATCTCGCTCTTATACGTATAGCCACCTTTTCTCTCAAACTCATGTTGAAGTGCCTGAAGGCGCGACCATTTGGTTTTGCTCGCTCCATCCGCCTCTTCGGAATAATCCGTTCCGTGAGCCTCGGCGTCCTTTGCAATCTCATGCGTAAGTCTTTCTATTTCTCGCTCCATCTCGTCAAGACCGCTAAAGATATCGCTGACCTCTTCCATGACGGTGCGCTCGCTATCAAAGACATCGCGCTGCTTAAGATAACCGACACTTATATCCTTTGATATGAAATAGCTCCCATCGTCCGATGAGAGTTCTCCTGTGAGCATATTAAGAAGAGTGGTCTTGCCGGCACCGTTTCGTCCAACAATCCCCACTCTGTCACCTGCATTTATGTGAAAGGATACGCCTTCCAATATTACCTCGGTGCCATAGCTTTTTCCGAGGTCAGAAGCAGATAAAACTATCATGTCTTTTACCAATCTATGTCTGCATAGGCATCCAGCGATAAATCACCGGCGCCCTCTTCCAAGTATTTATAATATGCGGCGGAGCCAATCATTGCGGCATTGTCCGTGCAGAGAATCTTTTCCGGAAGGAAGAGTTCTATTTTTTCTTCCGCACATCTCTTTTCAAACTCATTTCTCAGTCTTCCGTTTGCGGAAACGCCACCCGCAATTACTAGTTTGTTTTCGCCTAATGACTTAACCGCATCTATCGCCTTTTCTACCAAAACTTCAACTACCGCATCCTGAAACGCAAGCGCAACATCCTCCGTGCGCGGAGCGCTTCCTTTTTGTCTTTCAGAGTTTACGTAGTTAAGAACCGCAGTCTTGATTCCGCTAAAGCTAAAGTCAAAGCTTCCCTTTTCAAGATAGACTCTCTTAAAATAAACCGCATCAGGATTTCCTTTCTTTGCTGCGTTTTCTATCTTTGGTCCTCCGGGATAACCGAGTCCTATTACGCGAGCCACCTTATCAAAGGCTTCGCCCGCAGCGTCGTCTCTTGTGGATCCAATAAGCGTCGCCTTGGTATAGCTTTCCATCCTAACAAGACTCGTATGACCACCCGAAACTACCAAGCAAACAAATGGAGGCTCAAGCTCCGGATAACTTATAAAATTGCTGCTGATATGACCATACATATGGTTAACGCCGATTATGGGTTTTCCCGTCGCAAAGGAAAGACCCTTTGCCGCTGAAACTCCGATTACAAGTGCACCGATAAGTCCCGGTCCATTTGTTACGGCGATTAAATCTATATCATCTAGAGTAGTATTGGCTTCTTTAAGCGCCTTATCTATCACACCGTTTATATTGGTCAGATGATGGCGCGATGCAATCTCCGGAACTACTCCACCGTACTCGGTATGAATAGAAATCTGCGAGCTGATAATATTTGAAAGAACCTCGCGACCGTTACGAACAACAGCGGCAGCAGTTTCATCGCAGCTTGATTCTATTGCAAGAACGGTGATGTCTTTGTTATAGCGAATCATCGTTATTGCATCCTCGCCGTTCTCGTAATATCTCTTTCTGAGGCCGGCTCTTGAGAATCCGTATTTTTCATATAGGGAAATCGCAGGATCGTTTCCTGCCCTGACTTCTAAAACCCAAGTCTTGGCGCCGAGAGTTTCTGTTTCCTTGAGAACCTTTTCAAGAATAATGCTCCCTAACCCTTTCCTTCGATATTCAGGGAGAACGCCAACATTATTTATTGAACATTCATCAATGACAAGCCAATAACCCAGGTATCCGATTATCTTCTCGTCAAGTTCAGCAACTAGATACTTGGTAATCTTAGCCTCAATGTCTCCTCTAATCATCTCTTCCGACCACGGATCGATAAATATGAGTGGCTCGAGAGCGGCTATACTCTCTATGTCTTCGCTCGTCGCATAGCGAAGCGAAATTTTATTTCTTATATCTTCACTCATATCAATTACCCTTCATGAGACGAGCGAGCTTCTCTTCTCTCAGCTTCTTTAGCGTTCCGTCCTCAAGCTTTTGCTCGGCCTCAGCCTTACGCATATAGTCAGGAAGAAGTGCATCAAAATTTACAACTTCTTTGTTTTTATATTTATCAAGCGCATAGCGAACAACCATATCTGCACTTTGATATCTTTCGGATTCTTCTACGAATATAATTCTATGCGCAGATTTACTTTCTATTTCATTCTTGAATTTCGTGAGCAGATCCCAATAAGCATCTATACCGTCTCCGTAGAAAGATACTTCCAAAGTTTTTCTTTCTTCAGAAGAATTATCGTTATCCGAATCAAGATATGTCTTTAACTTATCAAGTACATCAACAAGCATATATGGTCCTGGAGGAAGTATATCTTCTTTTCCATCCTCTCCCGAAAAAATCGCGCCATACACTTGGCCTCTTCTCGCATTAATTATTGGCACGATTATATTTGAATCTAGACTTTTACATCTAAACGCATCCAGCGTCGGAACGGCAACGCAAGGAATACCAAGGGCTTGAGCAACCGCTCTTGCAGTAGTTACGCCAATTCTTATTCCGGTAAAGGATCCGGGACCTATTGAAGAACTAGCCGCCGCAATCTCCCTCATTTGGATTCCGTATTCCCTCATCAATTCCTCTGCATAAGCTGCAAGATGCTTTAGGTGACCCATGGGTTCCTTTTCTTCTCGCAGACAAACAAAGCTTGGATCATCCAAATCCAAGAGAGCAACCGAGCATATTGGACCTGTTGTTTCAAATCCTAGAATGTACATTTATAAATCCTCTCGCCCTCTTCTGTTCCGTACTCCATAAAGATGAGCTTTGCATCCTCCGGAAGAACCTCCGCAATCATGTCAGCCCATTCAATTATGCATATTCCATCGCGATCAAAATATTCTTCCACTCCAACCTCAAATGCATCGCCTGACGCCTCAAGCCTATATGCATCAAAATGAAAGAGCGGAAGTCTTCCGGAATAATACTCGTTTACAATAGTAAAAGTGGGGCTTGTTATTTTTTCTTCTATACCAAGTCCCTCTGCAATATACTTGGTGAGCGTGGTCTTGCCCGTTCCCAAGTCTCCAATGAGCCCAATGACATCGCCTGCCTTGAGCCCACCGGCTAGTTTTTTTCCGAACTCGGCGGTATCCGCCTCGCTCTTCATTACGTATTCTGTCATATTCCTATTCTAAAGTCTTCCTGCGTAAGTCTATAAATCGCATCCGCGTAAATCTTTGTCATCATCTCAAGTCTATCAAGCGCGAGTCTCTCGTCTCTCTGATGCATGAGATCAGGATCCCCCGGGAAAAGCGCACCGAACGCAAGGCAATTCTTCATTGCGCGCGCGTAGGTTCCACCGCCGATAGTAATCGGACCATTTTCCATATCGCCGGTATTCTCCTGATATATTTCCATAAATGTCTTAACCATCGGCGAATCCGGATCAAAATAAATTGGCTCCTGATATTTTTTCTTCACTATACCGACATCGTACTGATCGGTAACCGGAATCATTCCGCTATATACATCGTCATCTATCTTTGTTACAGGAAATCTTACGTTTACGGTAAATGTAAGAGCCTTCTTTTCAAACGTAACTACACCCACATTAAATGTAAGCGGACCGCTCTTCTCATCCTCCATCTGGCAGCCTATTCTCTCGCCGTAGATATCGTGTCCGATGCATTTGTTGTAGAAGTTAATTACGTCATTCACTTCCTCCAATGCAAAATTAAGCTGTCCGAGGAACTCCATAAGAACAGAAATCGCATTCAATCCTAGATGCGGCTGTGCTCCGTGGGCAGATTTACCCTCCACGATTATTTCCATGCTCTTTCCGATTGGCCTTGCGACAATCTTTGGCTTCATACCTCTGATTTCTGGATGCATGGATTCAAATGCTTCTGCCTGCTCTTTAATCTTTGCATATATTGACGGATTGTCGGAGTTTACGAGTGCCCTAGCCTTTTCAGGGACCATATTGGCGGCAGCTCCACCCTCCAGAGAGCGAAGAGTCAAGCCCTTTAGCTTTCTATCCGGAAGCTTTCTTATCAGATCAAATGTGAGAATGCCCTTCTCACCGTTTATAACCGGAAAATCTCCGTCAGGAGTAAATCCATAGTCAGGCATTTTTTCTAGTTCAAGATATTTGACCATGCCGGACCAACCGGTTTCTTCGTCACAGCCTAGAATGAGTCTGACCTTGGCAGATGGTTCATATCCCGACTCCTTGAGCGCCTTCATGGCATAAAGCGCAGCAACAACAGGACCTTTATCGTCCGTGGTTCCGCGACCATAAATATATCCATCAGAAACTTCTCCGCTATACGGAGGGAAACTCCAGCCATCGCCCGCAGGAACAACGTCTAGATGCCCGAGAATCGCCATGATCTTTCTTCCTGTACCATAGTCGATATGACCACCGTAGTTTTCTACGTTCTTTGTAAGGAAGCCCATCTCATCGCCCTTATTAAGTGCGCTAACAAGAGAATCCTGAATGCCCTGACCAAATGGATAAACTTCTCCCTCTGCAGTCTTTACGGGCTTATCTTGCTCAGTGTTAAACCTGATGAGCTCCTGAAGAAACTCTATCTCCTCCTGCATATTGGCTTCTACTCTCTGGATATACTTTTCTTTCTCAATCTGCATAGCGGTCTTTCCTCTTTCTCAAAAATGGCTGGTAGCCTAAGCCACCAGCCCCCTAAAATCGATCTTTGTTATCAATCTACAGCCTGAACGCCCTTGATTTCCGGGCAAGCCTGAGCAAGTATCTGCTCAACGATATTGGATAATGTCATACGTGCTCCGGGGCATCCTGCACAGTGTCCCTGAAGTCTTACCTGAACAATATCCTCATCTGTTACATCAACAAATTCGATTCCTCCACCATCTCTTGCAAGTATTGGTCTGATCTGGTCGAGGGCTTCATTAATAACTTTTACATCTATAGCCATTTGATTTCTCCTCTCATACTATATCCAACTATGTGATTATACCCCAGAAACGTACTATAATCAACAAAGTTGACTTAATAAAATAGCCTCCTTAGCCCTGCGGCCAAAGAGGCTTTTTTCGTTATTTTTTACAATTCTTCTACTATGTTTAGCCAAAGTATCTCTTAAGAAGTCCTGCAAAAGCTTTTCCGTGTCTAGCTTCGTCTCTAGCCATCTCGTGAACTGTATCATGGATAGCATCAAGTCCTTCTTCCTTTGCTCTCTTAGCAAGCTCTACCTTACCCATTGTAGCGCCGTTTTCAGCCTCTACTCTCATAGCAAGGTTCTTTGCTGTGGAGTCTGTAAGAACTTCGCCAAGAAGCTCAGCAAACTTTGCAGCATGCTCTGCCTCTTCAAGAGCAGCTCTTCTCCAGTACTCTCCGATTTCCGGATATCCTTCTCTATGAGCAACGCGGCTCATTGCAAGGTACATACCAACTTCAGAGCACTCTCCGTTGAAATTGTCTCTGAGACCCTGGATGATATCTTCAGGTGCTCCCTGAGCAACGCCTACTACGTGTTCAGCAGCCCAAGTCATCTCGCCTTCTTCCTGCTTTACAAACTTATCTGCAGGTGCCTTACAAATTGGACAAGCTTCCGGAGCCTGGTCACCTTCATGAACATAACCGCATACTGTGCAAACCCATTTCATAGTTTTTCCTCCTACTTCCGCGGACAAAGCCGCATTCTACATTCTACTTTTCTATTGATTTACCGAAAACGCCGTGTCTAAATTCGCTTTCGGCTGTTTTCTGATATATGTATTTTACCACATAATAATATAATAAATCAAGAAAAATAAAAATGATAATCAAAATTATTTTTTACGTAAGAGAAAGAGCCCTTTCTTATATGGGCTCCTCTTATTGTTCATCCATCAGCATGCCTAGCTTGGCAAGATTTTCTTTGATTCTGTTGAATGTGGCCACATCCTTACAGCCGATTCTGTGCATGTGGATGCCGCCGGAAAGTGTTGAGAGCGGTCTATCCTCTCCCGTCATTCTTTCTGCAAAGACGCTTACATCAAATCTGGATGCGATGTCTAGCTTTCCTGTCAATTCACCATATACAGCGTGGTCTATGGTTACGTCTATTACTGTTCCTCCGTTATCTACAACGGCATTTAATTCTGCCTCGATTCCTTTCTGGTCATGCCTACAAACCACGGTTCCTACATAAGGAAAAGCCTCGCGATGCGGATCCATGACATAGCCTCTTGATGTTGCTTCTATAGGATATCCGCTTGCTCTAAGAATAGATACATCGCCAACTATAATTTGCCTGCTTACATCGTATGTGGAAGCAAGTGCAGATGCCGTAAGTGGCGAACCGGCATTCTTAAGTGTCTCAAGTATTTCATTTCTACGTTCTTGAGCGTTCATATTACCTCCATCGGCTCATAACTCAGTATTTCTCCGAGAGCCGTTCTAACGCATATTATACCATGCCTATTTGACAAGTTCAATGTCTTGCCATCTGTCTATTCCAAATTATTCTATTCCGAGCATTGCGCGTGCCATCACTTCCGCCCTCTCACAAACGCCCGCCTTATCTATGATGCTCCTTGGGTCGTTTGCGGTCTCCATCATAGCAAAATGCGGAGGAAGCATAAATCCTTTGTTCAGGTTCATCGCCCCTATTATCTGCTCGGCAAGAAGCTCACTTCCGCTATAGCCCGATACTATGAGTGAATATATCCTCTTATCCGAAAAATCGTTGTTATAGAAGAGCGCAGTTAATCTATTAAACATGGCCGACATATTGGCGCCGACAGAATCGTTGTAGTTTGGACAAACCAGCACAAGATGGCTACATTCCATAATTGCAGGATAAACCTTTTCCACAACGAGTCCGCCGTAAAAGCATTCTCCGTTTTCTCCATAATGCTTACAGGTATCAAAGCCACAGCCTCTGCAGTCAATAATCTCACCGTTTCTTATAGAAATCTCTTCTATCTCTGCACGCCCTACTAGTCCAACCTTTAGCATATTCCAAAGCATTAGGCTGTTTGACGTCCTGCGATTGCTCGCATGTATGGCAAGGATTTTTGGCCTTTCTATCTTTGCTTCCGAGAACGATTCAAGCTTCTCCACAAGATTTATCGCAGATTCTTCATAGGCAGAATAATTGTCGAGCCCTCTTATTTTGGCGAGCGTATTAAAATTATATAGGTCGCCCGTGGCCTCAACCAAAGGCTTTCCCGGGAATATGCATCCGGCCTTGTTTGCAGAGAAGATAAGCTTTCTCGCAATGCCCTTTGTAAAGAGTGGACCTTCACCCTCTACAAGCACTGCTCCTACAGTGCCCTTTGGAAGATCGTGGTCCATAAGCCAGGCCATGAGTTCTTGCCACTCTGGAACAAAGCCGTTTGAAGGAACGTGAACAGCAAATAAAAGCCTTAGCGATTTTGCTCCCGGAGTCATGGTCAGGATTTCCTTTAGTCCCTGATCGTTTACCGCAATCAAAAACTCGCCAATGCTATCTATTATTGTGTATTCCCTACCAGCAAGCGCAGCAGTTAAAACGCGATCAAGTCTCGCAGAACCCCCTCTTGCATTTCCCAGTCTGACAACGGTTATCATTTACCCAATTCTCCTTCAAAGGACTCTTTTAGACGAAGAATAAGTTCGTCGCTTAAGTCCATCTCTTCCAATTCCCAATCGCTACCCTTTTTTCTGCTAAGCATTCCAAAATACGAGCTTCCCTCTGCACCAAATGGATTTATTAGATATACGGAACCATAGGTCCAGCCGCCCTTTAGCATCTCTATTATTGAGAGCGCGCCTGATGAAATAGCAGGTGCTATATAGGGCTTATAACCAAGATCTCTAACGCTCATATTGGCATTAACTACGAGAGCCGAAAGTTTTTTTGAAATCTCGTCATCATAATTCTCTATGCTGTTTGCGACCACAAGATTCTTTCCGTGAGGACCAAAGACTCTTCCTTCATCCAAAAATGATTTAAACCTTTCGTCTCTCTCCGCAAAATAAATCGCCCTCGCGTTCATGACGCCTAGACCAAGACCCCTTATTCTATTTGGCTCAAGTCCCGAGGACTCAAGCATAATATTACAAAGCTGGTCCACAGGATCTGACATTATAAGTACGAGACCAGGGATTCTTCCTCCGCCTTCATTTTGATTTTTAATGCGAAGGCCGAGCGATCTTACGAGTTCTCCGTTAGCCTCAAGCTGCGCCATACGGACATCACCTTCAGAACCGATTGGCGGAATCCCTTTGGTCGCACAAAAAAGCAGTATATCCGTATCGAGAAGATCCTCTTCATCTACCGGCTCCACCTTTGGCATCAAAAGATTGCCAACGCTCGCAATCTGCCCCATCTCAATCTCAAGCCTCTTCACGAGACTCTCGTTTATATCATATATTCCTATTACATCTATTACTTCTCCACCCAGAAGTTTTAGGCCAAGAAGAACATTCTGGCCTACATCTCCGAGAGCCATTATATTAATTCTCATAAAGTCTCTCCCCACTTAAGCCTCGCAACTCTTTCTATATCGTTATCCAAGAAATCCGTGGGTTGCATATTTTCATCAAAGACAACTCCTCTATCCATATCCGGAATCCTCGGAATTGTCACGACCTCACCAAGACGCTTTAACGTAAGCTTTCTTTCAAATGTCTTTTGGTATTCGCTCTCTATCGCAGCCATTATTCTTCTGGCATTTCTAAGACATGTCTCGGAATATACATAAGCCGCTTCCTCGTCTCCGCCGCCGATAAATCCAGGCTTGATATACGGAAGCACGAGATTGGCGGATGCGCCGCGCGACTCTCTTTCTCTTCCCAGAGGTTCAATGCTATCACCGCCGATAAATGGATAACAATCTCTCTCATTTAACCAAACCTCAAGAGTAGGTAGGAAGTATGCACTCTCCACTCTTATATTGCTCGCTTCCATTTTATCCATCGCGTTTCCTGTCATTACGCCAACAAGAACCTCGCTTAGATCTACCTCGGCATCCTTTAGAATCGGTCCGAGAATATTCATTCTATGGCCTTTATGAAGAATATCGTCTATCAATATAACCGGTCTATCAAATGATTTGATCATCCTGGCCTGCGTTAGGAGCGGCGAGTTATTCCTTGCCTCAGAGATAGTAAATCCTGTTGCCTTTCTGTTAAAGTATTTCTCAACCAAAAGTGTCTTTGTCACCGTATTAGGAATAAGAACATCACCCAGCGCCTTTCCAAACGGAACAGCCATAAAAGGTCCTCTCGGACTCTCTCCTTCTACAGTAGATACACCGTTAAGCTCGCATGCCTTATTGATTATTTTGTGAAGCACCGCACTTGTATTGAAGCTAAGAAGCAGCTTATTCGGATAGATTGACGAAAGCACTCCGAGAAGCTCATTATGCGACTCATTGATTGCATGAAGTACCGCTTGATTTTTGTTGAATGGTGCCTTGATTACAGTCTCAACGTCCTTAAAGATTACTACAGGCGCCTTAAGAGAAACCGCATAGAGTGGAACTCTGGAATTACCGCCCGAGATATCCACAAAGCCCTGTCTTCTGAGTGCGGAAATAACATCTTCGTTATAGCCTGCCGGATCCACCGGATGATAGACAGCATAAGAATAATCCTTGGATATGAGCTCTGTCATAAGTTCTGTTATAAGCATCTTACGCGTGCCTGTTATCCTTGTGTCTTCGTCAAAATATATAAATCCTATAACCGCAACCGCACCGTCGGAATTGGATCTTATCCTTTCTGCAAAGCTCTGAACTTCAAACTCCGATAGAAGATTTCTTGTTCCAACCTTGTGGAAGGCAGCATAACCGACAGGGCTCTCCTCATTCAGGATATCATTTATATACATCTCATAGGTTTTTGGATTGGAGAAATACTCCTGCACAATCTGAGAATCGTAACCTGCCCTTATGATGCCAGGCATAAAGTCAGCAAGTCCTTCACAGCCTCTATGTGCAATTCCATTAATGGAAATCTCTCTTGACTCCATTACGTGCTTATATGTCGGCTCTCTCAGATAGAGGTTTTTGTCATAGATAAAGTTCTGAGCAACCGTATCTATGAGATTGCTTATGTCGCGGTTAAGATCTATGTTTTCTCTTATCCTTGTTGAACTTATATCCTCATAGAACTTATCTAAAGTTAGAGGGATAATCCTTCCCGTTATCGGATATTTGCTCCTATCAGATCCATCGTGAGTGTTCTCTCTCGTCTCACGTTCAAATGTAATATGATTCAGGGTATGAATAGAATCTTCACTCGGCTCCGCCCTATATGCAGAAGCATTTTCTATTACATCCGTTCCAACTGCGATATATAATTCTTTGTTTTTAAAGAGTCCTTTAAGTGTTGCGACATCATTAGGATTTGCGATATTAATCGGAATCTCATCCGGGAACAAATAGATTCCTTCTTCACCCGCAACAGACATAGTCATGATCCTGCGACGCAAAAGCTTGGACTGCGTATGCTTTGACCAGGAGAACTCATCAAGCGAGAGATAGACGTCCATATCCATATCTCTTATCTTCTGAGCAACGGCCTTGTGACCAAGGCTGAACGGATCAAACGTGCCCGGATAGAAACATACTCTTTCTTTGATTGGAAAATCAAAGCTGTCACCGCTCTGCTCAAATGCACTTATATATCTATAGATATGGTTTAGTACTGCGGCATTGCTATAGAAGCTTAAGAGATCCTCAGGGTTTTCATCCAGGAGCTGGAAAATCTTCTTATAACATCTTGTAAAGAGAAGATCCTTATCCTCTTCACTTAAGATCTTACTTCCAAAGACATATCTTCCAATATCTCTAAATGCGTCGCGGCTAAACTGCGGATCGTAATGCGCATATGCCTTGATCATCAGATAAAGGAGTTTGGTCTTGCGCTCTACATGTTCATCATAACTGTCTTCAGATATAGACTCAAAATCGCTATAGTTTTCTAGAATGACACCGATAGACTCAATCATAAACGCGGACACCTTGGTATTCTTTTTTAGGAGCGCCTCTTCAATAGTGTCTATAGTTTCTTCCAGTTCTGCCTTTGAAAGCGAAAGAGCTGTTTTGCCTAAATAATACGGAACATTCTTTGCATACTGTCTCTCGCCCATCTCAAGACCGTTATATAGTTCTACGGTCATTTCGTTTTTCTGAGCGTTAGGCATAAGATCAAGCAAATCAAGGAGCGCATCACCCGCGGCCTCTCTAACCTCTACTCTCTCATTGACCTTGAGCAGGTTTACAAGGTGGGTTCCAATATGAAGAATAAGACCCGGCGAATTCAGTTTTCTTCCGTAGTGCTTGATTATCTGTATGTTTGCAACCTTTGTTACCCAATGCGTTCCCATCTTAAGGTCGTCAAGGAAGATGCTACTTTCTCTCTCCAGGAGTGAGCCACCATCCATTTGGACATCCATAACAGAAAGAAGTCTGTCAAAATAGTCATTCACCGACATATCTTTTAGAATATGCTTTTCTCCTCTCAATGCGGCTATTCTGACTTCCTTCTGCGCATGTCCAAGCGCCTCAGAGATATAGTCTCTGCATGTATCTATGAATTCATCGCTACACCATTTTGGATCAAGTCTCTCTAGCGCAGTAAGAAGAACTATACTAAGTTCAGTATCTCCGGATGGACTCTGCTCATAATACTTTCTTAATATATCTATATAAGCTGTTCTCTCGTGTTCCTCGCAGCGACTTAAGAGCCCCTCTATAAAGCTTCCCATGCTTGCGCGCATCCACATTCTATGCTGCTCGGTAAATCTTCTCTCCGGATAAATGATTCTTTCAAGATATTCCGTAAAAAGCTCCTTATTGCTCATTGCGCGTTTTGGTAGGATAACTCCCTCAGGGACTTCCTTCATATAGCGCACATTAAATCCCGCGATGATCTCGCCCATGAGATCGGCAGCCTGGGTCCTGATATCGTTTTCGCTATGCGCAAGAAGTTCATAAAGAAATCTAAGTGTCATGGTCTTTTGCTTTTCGGACATATATGTGAAGTATTCAGCAAAGAGACCGATATATGTTCTCAGGTTCTTCCATGCATTTTCACTCCTTGCGGCCTCTATCAAATCCGCAAGCTCGCTATCTACATGAAGTATTCCCATGAGCTTGATATTATGCTCTATGGCCGAGAACTTGAGCTGATTTACTACGTCATATCCTTCAAGGAGCGCGCGCTCTCTCTTTATCGGAGCAGGCTCGGGAAGCATCTCTCCATGGTTGTCCGGGATGTTTACCGTAACACCCTTTTCTCTCATGAAATCTTCAAAGTCTTTGAGCTTTGCATAGACTTTTCTATATCTTGCTTCCTTTGCGGCATCTACGTTATCCAGCTTCTTAAGGATGATATCAAATGACTCTTTAAGTGTATGGAACTCAATGATTTCGTTTCCTTCAACGTCGCGCTCGCTTCTAACTCTGAAGTCCGCATAAATCAAAAGAAGCGACTCAACAGATAGGTCTTCAAGCTCAAGATCCCAGGTTGAATGGTTTGCAGCGATATGGCCCATGGTATGGAGCCCAAATTTGTCGTAACAAATATCAGTATAGTAATAATGCAGATAAGGAATTCTCTTTTCTTCTTCCTTTCTGCATCCAAACTTTCCGATGTCATGCCCGCAGGCCGCACCGGAAACAAGCGCAAGGTCAACCGGAACGCCGGCGTTCTTAAGCTGCCTCGCCACATACATCGCAATATAATGAACGCCACCCATGTGGCCAAGTGTATCAAAAGGTGTAACGTCAGAAGCAATCCTCAGGAATTCATAGATATATTCCTCGCGTATAGCTTCCTTAAGACGCATGAGTTCTCTTGCGGTAATACCTTCCGTTTCTCTTTCATGCGGAAGATGCATTATCTTTGTCGGGTCAAAAATAAGAGTCTCTTCTTCATAGAGAAAGAGTGCTCTCAGGATATGAAGGAATAAAAGCCTTCCGACCTCGTATCTTTCGTCGGTAGTTTTATCTCTCTCTTTTGTTTCGGGAAATAGCTCGGAAAGAATATAGTTAAAGCAGTATAGCGGCCATCCGCCAAGCGGTGCATCGGAAAGCTTTGGAATATATCTTCTAAGAACCTCTGCTACTTTTTCCGCATGAAAACGACCGCCTGAAGCTGTAGCATATTTTAGTTCCTGTGACATCTCCTCTAGCCTGCAATCCTTTATGAACTCCCTAACCTGGTCATCAGACCATCCGATGATTTCACAAAAACTATTCTGCGTTAGTTCAGACTCTATGAAAGAAAAAATACTTAAGCTCTTTCCTCTCTCCATAATTATCCCTATATTCACAGAAGGACCGACTATGTCGGTCCATCTATCCTAAAAATATCTAGTTAGTCAATCTCTATTTTAGAGATTTGCTTCTATATGCGAAGCTGTGTATTCAGCCCATGCATATTCCGGCATATAGTATCCAACTACGTCGCTCTTTGCAATCTTTCCATCCAAGAGGTCGTAGTAGTCGCAGCTAATTCGATCAAGGTTGATATTGCAGCTTCCTCTGGAGTTTACAAAGATATCTTCAAGATTATGCTCCTGGAACATCTGCTTGATATTCATTACAGCCTTTCTGTAAAGGTTCTTAACCTTTGCGTCGTAAGGTCTGTCTTCCCAGAGCTTATCTATTGCTTCTTCCATCATTACCTTGCCGCCCCTGTGGTCAACGCAGAGAGCAAGAAGTTCCTTTGCCTTTGCATTCGGGAAGTGTACAGACTCGCCGTCGATGAATACATCAAATCTTCCAAATGTTCTAAAGTGAATCTCGGTTGTCTTCTGTCTATCGGCAAGAAGCTCGATTCTGTCGAGGACTTCTTTGATGTCTTCCGTATTGAAAGGCTTTGTGATATAGAAGTCTGCTCTAATTTTCATTGCCTCGATAGCGTATTGCTCATAACCGGTTATAAATACCAGAACGATTCCCGGCTGGAGTTCCTTGGCCTGACGACCAAGCTCAATACCGTTCATTCCCGGCATTTCTATATCGGAAATAACAGCCTCTACCTTATGCTTCTTCAGAAACTCAAGCGCTGCTACAGGATCATTGAACTGCCCAACAATCTCTACATTTGGGAAGTTGCTGATTTCCATCTCCAGTTGTTTTAATAATAGGGCCTCATCATCTACGAGAATAACCTTCATCGCAGTACTCCTTTCTACCTATTTCTTTCTATTATTTTATCACTTTTTCTCCCAAAGGAAAACCGGGAGATAAGCCATTTTCTCTCCACTCCTTTAGTTTACAACAGTTTAGGGGGAAATATCAATAACAAATTATCGCTCTATGGGAAAGAGAACCCTGAACAAAGTACCTGCTCCCTCTTGGCTCTCAATTTCCACGCTGGCGTTGGACATTTCTTTTAGTCTCAGGATAATATTCCTGAGTCCCGAGGATTTATGAACCTCTGAACCGTTGCCCGTGAGATTTCCTCCCGAAGCGAGTGTTTCAAGGCTTATTTCTATCGGTTTACCCTTGGCATCCAAGAGATTTGAAGCTTTTATCGTCTCCTCGAGGGTCGTTATATCAAGCATTTTATCCGTACCGAGCTGCTCCTCCATCTCACCTCCAAATACTGCGTTTAAGCTCTCTGAGGAGAATCCCATTCCGTCGTCCTGAACCTCCACGACGTAATAGTGCTCGGTCTTATAGCTTCTAATCCACATATTTCCACCCTCAGGTCTCTTGCAGAGCCCATGCTTTACTGCGTTTTCAACGAGGGGCTGAATGGATAGCGGCGGTACCTTAAAATCGTTCGCCTGGATATCATATTCTACGTTTACCCTATCCCCAAAGCGAACCTGTTCAATACTGAGATAGCTCCTTATATGCTCAAGCTCCGCATCAAAGCTGATTCCAGACAAATTGGTCATATTATCTACATTTGCCCTCAGATAATTGGAGAAATTATAGACCATATCGTAGGCTGTGTCGGGATCTACCTTAATCAGCGTACGAATAGAAGATAGCGTATTAAAGATAAAATGTGGCTGAATCTGCCCCATGAGTAGTGACACCTGGCTATCGTGGAGCTTGGCAACAGCCTCATTTCTATCCTTTATGCCGTTATAGCTATCTATCAAAAGCTTGGCAAGATGGCCTGAAGCAAAGATATTAAAAGCCACCCTGTTAATCATATTGATTTCCGTCATTAGTTCATCCGTATATGAGACAGTCTCGATGATGAACCCGAGTATCATAAGAGCATTTGTAATCCACTCTATTCTGTCCTTCAGAACATCTCTTTTGCTCCTGATCATGCTTTCCTTTCCGAAGGCATATCCCCAGAGATTGTACTCAACATAAATTACATTGAGCGCCATCATAAGATATACCGGAAGCGCAAGCTCAAGGATTGTGTATCCGCGGCTGAGTGCAAGAAGAATGACAAAGATAAACAGTATGTCTAGTCCAACTACCCAGCTGGTTAAGGTTTTGTTCTTGTTTGGGAATCTAGTTGCGCAATAAATGCCCAGCGCAAGCGGCACCAGAATCAGTGCCAAGAAACATGCAAGGAATGTCCACGCTGAACCCACACCCAGAACCGGCATCTTGGATCTGTTGGTGAGCCATACACCGGTTATCAAAAGCATAATTCCCACAACCGGCTGAGTCGTATCCCTATCGTATTTGTAATAGAAAATTCCCAAGAATAGAATCAGAACGCCTGATACAAGTATGCTTATTCCCGTAACAAAGAACAGAGAATACTTGTCCCTCAGATGCCTTATTATGGATTCTCCGGCGCCAACATAGATAGGTCTTATAACACCGTCAAAGCCCGCTCTTGAGGGAGTGAATTTTATCTCCACGAGTTTCTTTGACATTTCCGGATTAAGATCTATTACGTTCCAGTCATCTACCAGGATGGTAGAGATAAAGCTATTCTTGTCTTCCGGATAGCGATAGACTTCTTTGCCACCAATAGAAACGACCATCTTCATATGATAGTTTCTGCTGACAAGTGCAGAATACTCATTTATAGACTCCGGAAGATTTCTTGAGAGAACAACCTCATCGCCGGGCTCAAGATGAATCCAGTCCGGTATAGAAAAGCTTTTTTTGTTTCCTGAAATATTGACTTCCCAGCCATCGTTCATCTCTATGAACTGCTCTTCGGAATGATATTTTGTTGCGGCGGTATTGTTAAAGAACATAAGACCGATAGCAACAACAATAACAAGAAAGATGCCAAACGCCATGGTCATAAGACCTCGCGTGGCAACGTCCTGAGAATTTACAACAACATGTCTTTTGTCGATTTCAGGCTTCTTCATCAAAAACTTCCTTATAGATGTTTCCCCAAAACTTCGCGGAGCTCATCTCCACTTTCTATACTGTTAATCATGCCCCTAAGGCTGGAGCTTCCCGGTATTCCTTTAAGGTATTTGGGAATAAACTTACGCATCTCCCTCACCGCTATATATTCGCCCTTTGCTTTTTCCATAGACAGATAGTGAGTGAGTATGGCGTCCTTTATTTCATTGATGTCGGGTCTTGCGAGAATTCCCTCCCCCAGCCATGCGGCCTTAAGTTCAGAAAATATCCACGGATTCCCGAGCGATCCTCTACCTATCATAACGAAATCGCATCCCGTCTCATCCATCATAGACATGGCTTCATCAAAGCTCGTTATATCGCCGTTTCCTATTACGGGGATGCTTACGCTATTTTTTATTTTCGTAATGCAATCTCTGTCTACCGAGCCACTATAATACTGCTCTCTCGTGCGACCGTGCACCGCTACGCATGCACCGCCACCCTCCTGAATCGCCTTTGCTGCCAAGACGCCGGCGTCACTAGATGCACCGTCGATACCGATTCTTATCTTTGCCGTTACGGGCTTATCCGTAGCTTCGGACATCTTCTTTATGATTTTATAGATGAGCTCGGGATCTCTTAAAAGTGCAGAGCCCTCGCCATTCTTTACTACTTTTGGTACGGGACAGCCCATATTCACATCCAAAAGGATGTTCTTTTCTTTTGATAGTTTCTCCGCGGCCCAAGCCATAATATCCGGATCGCTACCAAAGATCTGATAGGCTGTAGGGATCCCTTCTTCTCCGATTTCCAGAAGTTCCGGTGACTTTCTATCTCCGTAATATAGTCCCTTTGCGCTCACCATCTCCGTATAGACAAGCGAGGCACCCATTTTTCCACAGATTTCTCTGTACGTAAGATCGGTAAAACCAGCCATTGGCGCGAGGAAAAAAGGAGTGCTCGGTGTAAAATTCCCTATGCTTTTCATTTTCTGTTCTTCTTGTATATGAGCGCAAGTCCCTCGAGCGTGAGGTTCTTTTCAATATAATCTATTATATTAAGGCCCTGGTTCACAAGCTCTGCAAATCCACCAGTTGCAACGACCCTGATTTCACTTTCGTCTTTTTTGCAAAGTGCGGCAAGTTCCTTCTTCATCTTGGAAACTATAAAATCACACATTCCCATCTGGCTATACACGAGTCCCGCCTGCACGCTCTCCTGCGTTGTCTTGCAGATGGTGCGACCTGGATCTTCTATTTCTACGCTCGGGAGTTTACTCGTTCTCTCCGAAAGAGCCTCTGAAGAAATCTTGATTCCCGGAGCGATTGTTCCGCCAAGGTATTCTCCGTTTTCAGTCACAGCGCAAAATGTCGTTGCGGTTCCAAAGTCAACAAGGACAAGCGGTCCACCGTATTTATCAAATGCCGCAACAGCATTTACGATTCTATCTGCTCCGACCTGCTGCGGATTATCGTATTTGATAGATAGTCCGGTCTTTATTCCTGCCTCAACTACAAGAGCTGTCTTTCCAAAATACTTAAGCGCCATATGCTGAAGCGTAAAGAGCATAGAAGGAACAACCGTTGAAATGATGATGTCATCCACCTCATCAAAAGAAATTCCCTCATACGCAAAAAGCTGACTGATTATCATTCCATATTCGTCCGCACTCTTATTGGTGTCGGTAGAAAGTCTCCAGCTGTTCCTAAGATTTTCTCCGTCAAAGAGCCCGATTAGGATATTTGTATTTCCGATATCAAATGCAAGCAGCATCATATCCTCCTATTCGTTAACAACCCTTTCAAGTCTCTGGAGTGCAAGCGCAATCGTAAGTCCCGGGATTACCCTGTTTCCTGTAATCTCAGCACCGAGCACTTCGTTTATTCTCTTGAGTCTATACTGTACGGTATTTGTATGTATGTCCATAAACTGAGCGGTCTTGCTACTATTCATTCCTGCATCAAGCACAAAGGTCTCAAGCGTTTCAATTAGCTGTCTTGCCTTGTTCTCGCCCATCTCCTTCATAAACGGTTCAAGAAGACTCACATAGTTTCTCTTTATATGTCCACCCTGAAACTGAATATTAATGCAATTGCTAACGAGAACCATCTCGTATTTTGAGAAAACTCTCTTATGCGGGAATACGCTTTCAACAAAGGTGCTCGTCTCGTTAATCAAAGTAAATGCATCCGCAACATCCTCAAGCGTACCGAGCCCCGTAACATGGAACAGTCTCGCGTCCTGCGCGGTCTCTCTAAGATCCTTATAGAAAGAAAGGCATTTTGTCTTGCAGTTTCCGTCATCAGAATGGCGTCCTTCTTTTTTAAGCACTATTCCGTATGTCTCATCGCCCTCAGTTATGCTGATGATTTCACAGCGATTTGATTTTTCGTAGGACTCAATTGTTTCCGTAAATTTATCTTCGCCAAGACCTCTTCCGTAAAACGCACTAATCGGCACAAAATGCTCAATATCCACTTCGTTCTTAAGAGTATAGGCAAGACTTCTGTTTCCGCGTATTAGAGCTTTGATTAGCTCAGCTTTGGCGTCCCTTACCGGCGTGAACTTCCACATGCCCATTGCGAGCTGAATGATTTCTGCGAGCTTTGTTATCTCAACTGCAGAATATCTTTCCTCGTTATCAACAATTAGGAGGAAGTATTCTTCATCGCCAATACTAACAGTGCCCCAGAAAGCAGCGATATCATCTACATCCAAAATAGAATATCTTCTGCCTTCATCGGAGCGGCCTTTTTTCTGAAGCTTTCTTATAGCATCAGATACGCTTACCTTATGTCTATTTTCTGCAATTAAAACAGGATTGAAATTTTTAGAGATAAGAACTGCTTGGAAGTCATTCTTGAGCGCTGCAACTCTAAGCGCCTCAGGAAAACTTCCGTGCCTATCAAAATCCATTAGATTGGAAATGGTGTTATTGATTAAGTCGTTAGCGAGATCACTTCCCGCAAGAAGCTTATCCATAACGCGCTCAATAACATCCGCATACTCGGATTTATTACCCGATGTAAGTATAATCAAAGGAAGTCCACAGGCCTCTGCAGCTTCAACCACAGGTGCATTTTCCGGTGTAACACCTGCAGGTGAATGGAATAGTACAATTCCGCCCACGCCTTTATCGGCCAAGGCTTTTACTACTTTAACCTGAGCCTTTATATCTCCGCTCATCCCATAGAAAGAAGTGAGGACAAGCTGATCCTTGACTCCGTTATTTTTTATCGCAGTCTTGCTATCCGCAGCATCAAGTACCGACACGCTGCGGATATGATTTTTTAAATTGCGATTACCTGATGCAATAACGCATGGTTTAAAGACATCCAGCTCAAGACAATCTTTAACGGTCATCTTCATCCTTTTCCTCCGAGTTCATATCAGATTTATCTTCCCTCTCTAATCCCTCTTCGGTTATTCCCGCTGTTTCTTCTCTTAGCGTTTCTTCTGTAGGCTCTTTTTTGCCTACTTCCACACTATCTTTATTAATTTCGTTCTGAGGCTGATTAATCGGCGCACCATATACATAGGTTCCGTAATCAGTCTTGAACGCTCCCCTTGACTCTGCTTCTTCAGCCTTTAGGAGCTCCGCAAGTCTCTCTTCTTCCTCACGGCGAATTCTCTCACTTTCCTGAGCTTCGCGAGCATTCTCCTTTTGGATTTCGGCTATCTTCTCATGGAACTCTCTTGCTATATCGTCTGCAGTTTTCTCTCCTGTATAGAGAGCCTCAAACTGCTCGCCGTCAAGCGTTTCAACCTCAAGAAGTGCCTTTGCAACATGCTCAAGCTTATCCATATTCTCCTGGATAATTCTCTTTGTATCCTCAAAGGCTTCATCGACAATACGTCTGATTTCATGATCGATTTCGGCGGCAACTTCCTCTGAATAAGATTTCTTTGATGAGAAATCGTTTCCGAGGAATACTTCTTCCGATGTCGCATAATTAACAGGACCGAGTTTCTCGGAGAAACCGTATCTTGTTACCATCTCTCTTGCTATATCGGTTGCACGCTGAATATCGTTGCTTGCACCTGTACTTATATCGTCTCTTGTGAGAAGTTCAGCGACTCTACCTCCCATGAGATGCTTGATGGCATTTATCATGCCCTTCTTTGTATCGTATGCTCTATCCGTCTCAGGAAGCTGCATGGTGAAGCCGCCGGCAGATCCTCTCGGGATGATCGTAATCTGATGAACAGGGTCCGATCCCGGAAGACTTCTCATAACGATTGCATGTCCTGCCTCGTGATATGCCGTAAGTCTTCTTTCGTCCTCGCTTATAACTCTGCTCTTCTTTGCAGGACCTGCGATTACCTTTGTTGTAGCTTCTTCTATTTCAGCCATCCTGATCTTTCGACCGTTACGTCTTGCAGTGATGAGAGCAGCCTCATTAAGAAGATTCTCAAGATCTGCAGGTGTAAAACCAGGCGTACGTCTTGCAATGATTGCAGGAGAAACCTCATCTGCAAGAGGCTTGTTCTTTGAGTGAACGCGGATTATTTCTTCTCTACCCTTGATATCAGGTATTCCGATTACGATCTGACGGTCAAATCTTCCCGGTCTAAGAAGTGCCGGATCCAGTACGTCAGGACGGTTTGTTGCAGCAAGAATGATGATTCCGGAGTTCTCTCCAAACCCATCCATCTCTACGAGAAGCTGGTTGAGTGTCTGCTCGCGCTCGTCGTTTCCGCCACCGAGTCCTGCTCCACGCTTACGACCAACGGCGTCGATTTCGTCGATAAATACTATGCATGGTGCGCTCTTCTTGGCTTCACCAAATAGGTCTCTTACTCTTGATGCACCTACGCCGACAAACATTTCAACAAAGTCGGAACCGCTAATTGTAAAGAATGGAACGCCTGCTTCACCGGCAGTTGCTCTGGACACATAGGTCTTACCTGTTCCCGGAGGGCCTACCAAAAGAATACCCTTTGGAATGCGTGCTCCAACCTCTTGATACTTTCTTGGATCCTTCAAGAAATCTACGATTTCCTGGAGTTCTTCCTTTTCTTCCTTTAGGCCCGCAACATCATCAAACGTGATGCGCTTGCCCTCGCCCTTATAGACTCGCGCCCTTGACTTCCCAAAGGAAAAGGCCTTTCCCTGTCCTCCCTGATTTATCATGAAATAGAATAGGAAAATGAGTGCAATAAGCATGATTGCGCTCGGAAGGAAGCTCGCTATAACCGAGCCGATGGAATTTGGATCATCGGTTTCCAAAACCAATTTCCCCTCTGCCATCTGCGGATAAATATATGTCTCTTCCAGATAGTTGATTTCCGTAATATACGGAGCATAAGTATAGACATACTTCTTCTGCTCCTCTGTACTGGTAGAAAGAAGTCCTGTTAACTTGGTTCCCGTGATATTGATTTCCGAGATTTTCTCTTGTTCCAGATACTCTGCAAACGTAGAGAATTTAACCTTCTTGGACTCCATACCTGCATTTCCCCTATACAACGATGCAAAGAGAATGATGCAGACGAAAATCGCTACATATACGAAGATTGTTCGTAAATACCTCTTCAATTATTATTTCCTCCACTTTATGTGTTATTTATACTAAAAACAGCCCATATATTTTATCATATTTATACAAGAAGTACAATATAGGCTATTTTGTCTGTTTCGCCCGTGATTTTCCATTTTGACGTGTATCTCGGCCTATATTCTTCTCCCTCGGGAATTACCCAAAGGACTTGATTTCCAATCGCCAGAAGCTTTACAAGGTCCCTCTTCTCCTTGGGAATCTTCATATCCACAAGGAGGTCCTGAATCTTCTTTGTTCCTGCTGCGGTCTTTATTTCATCGCCGGGTCTTCTGCCTCTGAGTTCCAGGCGAGAAAGGACGTCTTCACCATATTCCTTCTTCATGAGGGAAAGATCAAAGGCCGAATAGGTATTGGGAATCTTATCAAGCTTGTCCAAATCCGACATGCTAATCTCTCTTACCTCAAATGAATAATCCTTCAAATTGCAAGAGTTTTCTGCATCTTCTTCCGCCCTTTTCCCCAGGTTTATAGTGTCATAAACTCTCCACGCAGAATAGCCGCCCGGGAGATTTGTATGCGTAGAAGGATTATCAGAAAGAATAACCTCGGTTATTGCCTCGTAATGTACAGATCCCACGTCTTCAATGAGGCCTGCATCCTTTAGCGCAAGAGCAAGAACACGCCTTCTGATTGCAGGATTCTCATCCTTTAATAAACTTCTGTTAAACGAAACCTCGGATTCTTTCTTTTTTAGAACGGAGCTCTCATAAACGATTCTTGATACCGCATCCAAGAATCTTCCATCTTCTTCTGCAGATGAAGCAAGCCTTATAAGCGCCTCTTTGATATTCGGATTGTACTCCTTCAAATCCGGAAGAAGGTTTAGCCTGATTCTGTTTCTGCCATAGACCGCTTCCATATTTGTATGATCAATCCGCGGGGTAAGATTTCTTTCATCAAGATACGCCTCTATTTCCTCTCTAAACACAGAAAGAAGCGGCCTAATTATATTGATATCCGAGCCTTCTTCAATCGGACGCTTATACGGAATTCCGGAAAGTCCATCGACGCCCGTTCCTCTTATGATTCTCATGAGGACAGTCTCAGCCTGATCGTCTGCATTCTGAGCAACGGCAATAGAGACTTTTTTACCGGGGTTTTCATTAAGCGCCTCATTTGCAACCTCGGAAAAAGCGCTATACCTAAACTTTCTCCCTGCTTCCTCCGTGCTCATACCATTCTCGCGAGCAAATGAATTGCAGTCAAACGAATAAACTCTTAAGTCTATGCCATGCGACCTTGCATATTCTTCGCAGAAGTTCTGGTCATCATCCGAGTCCTCTCCGCGTAGATTGTGATTTATATGAACGGGATAGAGTTTTAGATTGAATTCATCCCTTATTCCAAGCATAAAATCAAAAAGACAGAGGGAATCCGGGCCACCGGAAAAGCCTATGACCACAGACATGCCTTCTGTCAGCATATTGTATTCTTTGATGTTTTTAAGAGCTAGTTCTCTCAGTTTTCTTACGCTTTTTTCCATTTCAAGAAATCATCTCCGCTTTAGGATCAAAGATTATAGAACCTCATTGCATTTTCAAAGGTAATTTTGGAAACCTCTTCAATCGACAATCCCTTTATCTCCGCTACCTTATTGGCGGTGTATTCCACATACCAAGGTTTATTGGGTCTTCCCCTCATGGGCTCCGGCGTCAGATAAGGAAAGTCCGTCTCAATCATTATATATTCAAGCGGTGTTTCTTCTACGACGCGGACTGTTTTTTTATTATTCTTATATGTTACAGGACCGCAGATTCCAATAGTCGCTCCGTGCTTTACATATTCTGCGGCGAGCTCTGCGCTTCCTGAGAAGCAGTGGATATCCACTCTTGCGTCCGGAACCAAGAAACCTTCTTCTCCCGGTCTTTTGGAAAAGAACTTCTTTCTCTCATCCGAGAATGCTCCCTCCTCCAAAAGAATATCCAGTGTCTCTCTATCCGCTTCTCTACTATGAATCACTATCGGCATCTTGAGTTCGTTTGCAAGTCTTATCTGCCTTCTGAACCAATACCTTTGGTCATCTTTTTCGGAACGCATATAGTGATAATCAAGTCCTATCTCTCCTATCGCCTTGACACGCCTTCCGCTCGCAAGATTTTTAAATGCATCAAGCCAGTCCTCAGTCATATTCTTTGCATCATGCGGATGACATCCTATAACAGCTATGCACCACTCATACATAGCTGCATCCTCTGCAGCCTGGATGGATGAATTGAGGTCGTAGCCGATATCCGCAACATACGCGAGCTTGCTCTTTTCTATTTCAATAGCAAGTTCAGCCCGATCTTGCGGGCTGAATCTGTCTTCGTTGATATGTGCGTGTGAATCAAATAATCTCATATACTATTTTGCCTGCTCTTTTAGTTCTTCCAAAGCAGCAAGTTCCTTTTCTATATCAAGTCTCGGGAAAAGAACTTCGCCCTTTTCAACCTTGCATCCTTCGGAACCGTTAAAGGAATATGCATCTTCCCAAACTACTTCCGGATTTAGTCCAAGCTGCGCCCTCATCTTTTCCGCTGTAGTATGCATAAACGGATGAATAAGAACCGAGACGATTCTAAGCGCCTCTGCAAGATAGTTCATGCATGCGTCAAGTTCTTCTTTTCTCTCCGGATCCTTTGCAAGAACCCATGGCTCTTTTTCATCAACAAATTTATTTGCACGTCTTACGAGAATCCATATTTCTTCAAGCGCCATATTGAATGCGAATTTGTCCATTTGCTCGGAGACCTTATCCGCTGCATTTACGGCAATTGCTTTTAAATCATTGCTAAACTCATCGTCACAGGATGCATCGGGAACGATTCCGTCGCAGTATTTCTCAATCATGGAAACCGTTCTTGAAACAAGGTTTCCAAGATCGTTTGCGAGATCAAAATTCATTCTTCTGAGCATTACTTCGTTTGTAAATACTCCATCCTGCCCAAAGGTATATTCTCTTAGCAAGAAATACTTAAGTGCATCGATTCCGTATCTTTCAATAAGAACAACTGGATCAACAACATTTCCCTTGGACTTACTCATCTTGCCACCGTCTATAAGCAGCCAGCCGTGCCCTCTAACCTGCTTTGGAAGAGGCTCTTCTATGGACATGAGCATTGCGGGCCAGATTACGCTGTGGAATCTTACAATTTCTTTTCCTACGAGATGAACATCTGCAGGCCAATACTTTTCATAGAGCTCGGGCTCATCCGGATAGCCGAGTGCCGTCACATAGTTTGAAAGCGCATCAAGCCATACGTAGATAACATGCTTTTCATCTATAGGAACAGGGATACCCCAATCAAAGCTCGTTCTTGAGATGCAAAGATCCTCAAGACCTTGATTGATGAATGCCTTCATTTCGTTTCTTCTGCTTTCAGGCTCCAGGAACTCAGGATGCTCTTCGTAAAGATCCAAAAGCCTTTGACCGTATTCCGAAAGTCTGAAGAAATACGCTTCCTCATCTGCTTTTTCAACAGGTCTTCCGCAGTCCGGACATTTTCCGTCAACGAGCTGACTCTCCGTCCAGAATGATTCACAAGGCGTACAATAGAGTCCCTCATAAACGGACTTATAGATATCGCCCTTCTCGTACATCTTCTTGAAGATTTCCTGAACTCGCTTAATATGTCTTTCTTCCGTAGTTCTTATAAAATCGTCGTGTGAAATTTCCATGGTTTCCCACAGTTTTTCAATTCCGGCAACTACGTTGTCAACGAACTCCTGCGGCGAAACGCCCTGCTCTTCAGCACGCTTTTGAATCTTCTGTCCATGCTCGTCGGTTCCCGTAAGGAATCGCACATCATAGCCCTGAAGACGCTTAAACCTGGCCATGGCATCCGCCATAACCGTACAATAAGTATGCCCGATATGAAGATTGTCACTCGGATAATAAATCGGTGTTGTGATATAGTAGGTTCCTCTCTTTTCCACTGAACCTTCCTCCGTTTTTTCTATATATTTTTCTAGCCTTTTTCTGGCATCAAATTTTACTGGAAACGTCATTGATGTCATAGCTTACTCCAAATCCTCTCCTGCCCAATCATTGTTGGACCATTCCTCTTCAGGCCAAGAATCGCTTACAAATATGCGCTTCATAATCTGATTCATGCTTACAACAAGTGCCGTTCCCATAGCAACGCCAACGCCAAGGATAGCAAATGCTACCTTTACGGCATCGGAAGTTGTGGGCTTTCTTCCTTGATCAGCAAGATTTCCTGAAAATTTCCCCTCTTTCATTTTTCTCTCCCTTTTAAAAACTAATCCTTATAGATTCTCGTATTCATGAACTGCACTATCAATTCCGCAGCATGTTCGTCAGTAATATAGCTTGTGTTTATGGCCATATTGTAATTACCGTGATATCCCCATTTCTGGGATGTGTGGTAGTTATAATAATTGGCTCTTGCCTTATCAAGATCTCTTATCTTGTTCTCAACGGTCTTTGGATCGTCGCCGTATGCGTTGACGCATCTATTGATTCTGTCCTCACGCTCCGCATGGATAAATATATTTGTAACGCTTGGCTTATCCTTAAGAACATAGTCTGCGCATCTACCTATGATAACGCCTTCGTTGGTTTCGCCAATCTGCTTGATTACATCAAACTGAGCGATGAAGAGCTTTTCGTTCATAGAAAGCGTTTCTTTTCCAAATCCTTCGCTGAACGCCATAGCTGACGAAAGGCTATACGAGATACTGCTCTTTGCCCTGAGTTCTGCTGTTTCTATTATTTCACGCGAAAGTCCGCTTTTTTCTACAGCCAAGTCTATGATTTCTTTGTCATAAAACGGAATGCCCATCTTCTCGGCAACAAGGCGACCGATTATTCTTCCGCCGCTTCCGTATTCTCTACTTATGGTAACGAGTTTATTCATTTGCGCACCTCCTTAATCATAGTATTATACACCAGAAACTACATAAAATGCAAAAAAGAAGCCATCTTTTAACCTCTCTTGTAGTATGCATATTTGTGACGTAAAATAGGCATATAGTTAGATTAATTCAATATTGGAGATAAAAGATGAACTACCAAGAACTAAAGGATGCGCTCTCAAGCGCAATTAAGCAAAATCACGACGAACTTTTTAAAATGAACTGCCATTTGGCGGATAACCCCGAGCTTACGGGTCAGGAAAAGGAATCGTCAAAGGCCCTCGCAGATTTACTTGCAAAGCATGGCTTTAAATGTGAGCAGCCCTATGGAAAATACCCTTACGCTTTCAGGGCTATTTACGGAGAAAATAACCACAGCCATAAGGTTGCTATTTTGGCAGAATACGACGCTCTTGCAGGACTTGGGCATGCCTGCGGACACTCCCTCTCGGGAAGCATAAGCTGCCTTGCCGGAATAGCCTTGTCGTCACTTCAGGACGAGCTGGATACAGACATACATGTAATCGGAACGCCGGGAGAAGAGTATTTTGCTACCAAGGGTTTTATGGTGGATGACGGACTCTTTGACGGATACGATATGGCCATCATGGTTCATCTTTTTAACAGCAATATTCCGACGCCAAATGTCCTCGCACTATCGGCCTTTGAATATGAGTTCTTTGGAAAGCCCGCGCACTCAGCGGCAGGCCCTTGGGATGGAGTAAATGCGCTTAATGCCGCTCAGCTTCATTTCCACGCCATAGATATGGCCCGCCAGCACATCAAAGAAGGCTCCCGCATTCACGGAATCATCGTAAACGGCGGTACTGCGGTAAATATAGTCCCTGACTATGTTATGACCAGAGTTTATGTACGCGCAGAAAAGAGCGACTATAAGAACGAACTCGTTGAATGGGTTGACAGAATGGCAGAAGCCGCTGCTCTAGCAACGGGCTGCACATGGCAGAAGAAAACCGAGGTTCATCCCACGGACGATCTAAAGCTTAATCGCACGGGAGATAAAGTCTTAAGAGAAGTATTCTCAGAGCTAGGGCTAGAACTCGGGGATGAAAGCGTAGTATTTGGATCATCTGACATCGGCTGCGTAAGCTACCTCTGCCCGACATTTCATCCTTGCCTAAAAATTGCAGACCCTCCAGTAAACATACATACAAGAGAGTTTGAGGCACTCATGAGAACGCCAATTTCAGAAAAGGCTCTGGACGAAGGCGCGCTACTTATAGCTCTTCAGATTGTCAAGATTGTCACCTCACCCGAGCTGATGGAGAAAATGAAAGCTGACTTTATTGAAGGCTAAAGGCCAATCATTAATACAAACAAAAAAGATTCGTGCTTCCACGAATCTTTTTTAGTTTTTTTATGCGAGTTTTAATGCGAGCGATCCGGTGCCCAGAACGATCTTGAGAAGAGTATCAGAAGTGCATACATTTCTAGTCGTCCCATGAGCATCAGGAATGCACAGTAGAGCTTTCCGGGACTTGAGAATACGCCATATCCCGCATTACTTATCCTTCCAAATCCTACGCCGCAGTTTGTCATAAGTGCAACAGGTGCACTCAAGGTCGTTTCCATATCAAGATTATCCAGCGAAAGAATAACCGCAGACGCAAGATAGAGACCAAGGAAGAGAAGGATATATGTCGATATGGATGACGCATTAAGAGCCGATACCGGAGCATCCCCTATCATAATCGGCTTAACTGCCCGTGGATGAATCCTCTTATATATTCCTCGTCCAATCATTTTTACATAGACTGTGAATCTTACAACCTTGATACCTCCGCTCGTTGAATAAGCACATCCACCGATAAGCATAAGCACTACCATTAGAAGCCTTAGGACAGGCGGCCATGTTTCAACGTGTTCAAGCGGAAAACCCGTGGTGCATGCAAATGATACAACTCCCGTGACAGAGTTTACGATTGCATCAAAGAAAGAATCGTATCTTCCATAGACAAGCAGAACAATCGTTGAGAAAACTGTTGCGCCAGCTATTATTCCCAGGAACACTCTTAACTCAAAGTCCTTAAGCGCTTCCTTTGTTCTCTTCTTTGCTACCTTGAGATAGAAGATAAAATTAAGCGATGCAAGTATTGAGAAAAGTCCCAATACGACCTTTACAAATGGTGTAAAATGCCTTGCGATGGCGGACTTATAGTCGATGATACCCGCGGTACTCATAGTTGACATCGTGTTAACGAGGGCAACAAATTTTGGTACTCCTCCCGCAAGAAGAAGCAGAAGTTCAACAAGCGAGACGCCTATATAAATCAAATAAATTACTTTAACAGTATCAGCCATATGCGCAGTATGCTTTTCTATTTCAGCGCCTCTTAGCTCCGCTCCTGCGAGCCTCTGTGCATTTACACCGAGAGCGGAGAATATGAGTATGGTAAGAATGATTATGCCCATTCCTCCGAGCCAGTTGGACGTCGCCTTCCAAAGAACGAGGGCCCTCGGCATGCTGCTTACGCTTATAACCCATGCGCTACTTGTGGTCCATGCCGCTACTGATTCAAATATCGCATTTACAACGCCGTATCCTCTTCCAACAAATAGATATGGAAGCGTACCGCCCGCAATCATGCTGAGCCAGCATACGAGAACTATAAAATAGCTTTCTCTTGCTTTGATCTTTGTTGTGAATCCCCTTGATACAATTCTTCCCACGAGGGCAATAGCAAACAGAATGGCTATAGAGATAGCAAATCCCTTTGCCGTCTTCATATCGTGATCGTATATAGCCGTTCCAAATGACAGGAGCATCGCAATTCCTTCAACACCCATAACGGTGGAGATGGTTCTCATTATCAACTTGTGGTTAAAAGTCATGAGTCCTCCCTCCTATGCCCTGTCGCTGTTCCAGAAATGTGGCGAGAACAGCATCACAAAAGTAAATAGCTCAAGACGGCCCGCTATCATGAGTATAGATAGAATGAAGGTCGAGAAATTGGAATATCCCGAGAAGTTAAACGTAGGTCCAACCTCAGCAAATCCTGGCCCAACATTACTCAAGCAGGTCATAGCGGCACTAAAATTGGTCACCATATCCTTTCCGTCAAAGGAAATAAGTATGGCTCCAACAAACAGTGTCGCAACGTATAGGAAAACAAAATACACGATATCCGTTACGATATTTTGCTCTACTTTTCTTTTGTTTATCGCAAGATTTGAAACTCTGTTTGGATGGAGTTTAAGGAAGAATCCCCTCTTAACAAATTTTGCGGTTGTAAGCACTCTGATAATCTTTACGCCGCCACCCGTGGATGACTGGCAAGCGCCCGTAATCATAACTATCATGATTGCGAGTTTGCAGAACGTCGGCCAGAGATCGTAGTCCGCCGTTACATAACCCGTAGTAGTTATAACCGAAACAACGTGGAATGCGACCGTTCTTATGGTGTCTCCGATGTTTGCGAAGAAGCCCTTTGCAAATAGCATCGCAGAAGAAAGTGCAGTAATCACAAAGATGAGCCCAAGATACACCCTCAACTCTTCATCGAAGAAGAATTCTTTGATTCTCTTCTTTGGCAGCAAGAAGTAAAGATTGAAATTGATTCCGCAGAGAACCATGAATACGATTATTACCCATTCAATATAAGGGCTCTGGAAATGTCCGATACTTGCGCTATAGTTTGAGAATCCACCGGTGCCAACGGTACCGAAGGTATGGATTGCAGCATCGTAAAGAGTCATTCCGCCGAACATAAGGAGAATGATTTCAATGGCTGTAAAGATTAAATAAAGCTTATATAAGTCCTTTGCTGTATCCGAGAATTTTGCCTTGGTCTTGCTGAGTGTAGGTCCCGGAGCCTCTGCACTCGCAACGAGCTGACCGCCTATTCCCATGGACGGAAGAAGCGCAGCAGCAAAAACTATAATTCCCATTCCTCCGAGCCAATGCGTAAAGGATCTCCAGAAGAGAACCGATCTCGCCTGAGCCTCTATATCATTTAATACGGTCGCACCCGTCGTGGAAAATCCGGAGCAAATTTCAAAGAATGCATCTATAGGATTGGGAAGCGCCCCCGTAAGAACAAGAGGAATGGAACCGACGATGGAGCTTACTATCCAGCAAAGACTTACGATTAGATAGACGTCTCTTTGCTTTGTTCTCAGGCCGCTCGGACTATAAATTCGCATCAAAACAAACCCCACTATAAAGCAGGGCACCATTGTGGCAGCAAAACAGCTGGCCTCAAAGTATTCGCGATAAATAAGAGCAACCGCAATGGTCGGAATGAACGCCATTCCAAGAACCAAAAACAGTACTCCCATCATTCTCAATACGGAATGATAGTTGAAATTGGTTACCATATTTCTATCTCTTCTTCAAGAGTTTCTCAAGCTCCGGTACATTCGTAAGCAGGCTGATTATTATTACTCTGTCGTTTGACATAAGCTTTGTATTACCATCAGGAATGATAACCTCGCCGTTACGATAGACAGCCGCAATCAGCATACCCGACGGAAGATCAAGATGCTTGAGCACCTTTCCCTTCATGGTCATATCGTCATGAACAATGATTTCTACTATCTCGGCCTGACCTTGAACGAATGTGGATGAAATAACCCTCTTGTCACCCTGGATCAAACCGTAGATATTGGCAGCGGATATTTCAAGCGGATTAAGCACCATATCCACACCCATATGTTCAATAAGCGAAAGATAATCTTCTCTGCTTACCTTGGAGATTACATCTTCTATTCCGCGCTGCTTTGCAGTTACGGCGAGAAGCAGATTCTGTTCGTCAATTCCCGTAGCGGTTACAAAAGCATCCATTTCGTCAAGGTTTTCTTCCTCAAGCATTGAGATATCGGTTCCATCACCATGGAGAACTACTACGTTCTTTACACGCGAAGAAAGATACTGGCAACGTTCTTTGCTCTGTTCAACAAGCTTTACGGATGTGCCGTGGTTGGCAAGTCTCTGCGCAAGATAGTAGCCTGTCTTTCCGCCACCGATGATCATGGCCTTCTGCGTATTCTTCTTTTCTTTTCCGTGAACGTTCTTGCGGAGCTCGTCCATCTCGCTGACCTC
>JAFSUI010000028.1 GCA_017445315.1 Bacillota bacterium
GTATTTGAATTATGTCCGGCACCCTTGATCCATTCAATTTTTATACCGGATCTTTTGTGCCACTTTTTATTATATCTGATACATGATCCTGCATGATCTTTATCACCGCAAATAAGCAAGGCTGGACACTTTATTTCGCATGAAAGATCTGCTTCGATTGCATCTGCAAGTATACGATATCCGTGCCCAGCAAGTTTGACATATCTTTTCCGTCATACGCATGTTCTTCACTCTTTCCGGACAAAAACGTTGATGCCCTTTCCATATCTATAACAAGCAACCCGACAAACCTGAATTTATTAAAATTCCTAGGCAGATTTGCAATTTTGCTCTTCCATCCACGCATATTTTTCGAAAACAACATTTCTGCCTAGCAAATCGGCGCTTTTCGTCACTTTTCCTAGGCAGGATTGCAATTTTGCTCGTTCGTGCATGCATATTTTGCAAAAATGGCATTTCTGCCTAGCAAATCCGGTGTTTTGCCTATATTTCCTTGGCAGGATTGCAATTTTGCTCGTCCATCCATGCATATTTTGCAAAAATGGCGTTTCTGCCTAGCAAATCGGCGCTTTTCGTCACTTTCCCTTGGCAGGATTGCAAATTTGCTCGTCCATCCATGCATATTTTGCAAAAATGGCGTTTCTGCCTAGCAAATCGGCGCTTTTCGTCACTTTTCCTAGGCAGAATTGCAATTTTGCTCGTTTATCCACGCATATTTTTCGAAAACAACATTTCTGCCTAGCAAATTAGCTGTTTTGCCCATATTCCCTAAAGGTATTCGTTGACAAAGTATATTTATTTGACGACCCACTTCAGAATATTGCTAAGCTACTCAGGTAAGGCGATTCAAGCAGGAAACGAGACTATACAAGAAGTCGAACACTACTTTGATGAAAAGTGGTCTAAATCATACTTGTGTAGCCCACCACAAAAAACGCTGCAGTTATTCTGCAGCGTTTTTTGCTTTGACTAATTTCCCCCAGACAACAATACGTTTATCGTCATCTGCCGCGGTCGGCATGCATGTACTCATCATAACGATGCTATCCGTTGGCATAACCGAGACGCTATTGTCATATCCGACAAGGCTATTGTGCGCAAATATCCAATCGATATAGCGCTGGATTTCGTCTTCTGTGGATATATAGTTGTTATATAGGAACTCGTCGTATGCGCTGATTATTGCTGCGCCAAAAATCTGAAGGTCATAATTCTCGTCAGGAGTGTATATTTCCATCACGGGGTGTTCCGCGAAGAACGACGGATCCTTGCTCGCAAGATAATCCTCAAGGGTGGTGAACATGCTTCTACCCATATCTCTCATGCGGTGTCCATAGACGATTGTAAGGAATCCGTCAAATGGTCTCTCGCAACGTGCATCAACAAAGATAGTACCTTTGCCGTTCCATGTTCCGTCAAGAAGATGATTAAGATAGTACTCATTGTCGTTACCCTGTACGATAGGATAATTGATTATGGTTCCCGTGCAGCGAATCCACGCAGTTACATCATCGTTCTTTTCTTTTAACTTGTCCCAGTCAAGAGAAAGTCTCGTGTCAAGATGTGCGGGATCCTTCTCGTCACGGGGGTTTGCTCCGACGTCTTCTGCGATATCGTTATATGCGTCCGTTCCTTCTTTGTACTCACTCGCAATCAAATAAACTTTGATGCCGCTGAAGATCATAACGGCAAGCAAAATGAGCATGATTATATAATAGACTAGGTCTTTTTTCTTTGATTTTTCTTTTTGCTTTCCTTTTGTCTCTGCCCTACTCATTTCATCCCCTCACGTATTTAGGATTTGCCTCCATTAGTATATAGTTACCTTTCCCAAAAGACAAGGTTCTTTAATCTTTCCGTCTTCTACTTCCAAAAGATAGCCGCTTCCCGGTTCCGGCATCCAGTCCCATAGCGACTCTTTTTCGCCGGGGAATGCGCTATCAAGAATCTCTGCGATTACTCCTCCATGACAAACGATTACCGTCATCGCAGGATTTGTTTTTTCTTCGTGAGCCTGATGTCTCTCAAGGAGATAATTGAATCCTCGGCAAACGCGTTCCTTAAAATGATTTCTGGATTCACCCTCGGGAAACGCGACATCTCCGGTCTCGTCATACGCCCACGCCTGAAATTCAGGTTCATCCTTGAGTTCATCAAAGCTCTTGCACTCGCAGATTCCAAAATTAATTTCTCGGAGATCCTTTATCTTTTCAAACTCGCGCTCGCCAAACAAAGTGTTGAGCGTCTCCGCGGTTCTTCCCTTTCCGGTCGTAAAGAAAAGTGCGTCCTCCGGGATGTCCGGGTAGAGACCCTCTTCCTTTTGTCTTTTTAATTCTTCTATTCCCTCGGGGAGAAGCGGAAGGTCCGTCTCACCATAAAACCATTTCTTTTTGTTGCCCTCCGTTATGCCGTGACGGAGCATCAGTATCTTGGACATTCTTTTTTCCTTGATGTTTCTTAATTGCTTTTTTGTTATATTGTCTGTTGCACTATGCTTGCCTTATTTGTTCATTTTATTTTGTTCATTTTATTTTGATGCCGATTCCGCAGAAGACTCTATAGACCTCTTCCGCTTCCCTTGCAAGCTTAATCATTGTGCGGCCGTTGGCTTCTCTAAAAGCTCTCTCTACGGGATCCATCGGAACGATTCCTTGAGAGACATCGTTCATGATGATGACGATGTCTTTTGATTTGCGGTTAATAGAATCAATAAATTCATTGACCACGCTATCCACATCCGCGCCATTATCGACGAGAGCCCGCACCCATATGTCGAGACCATTTATACAGCGTACGCCGCTACCGAGAATTTCTTTTGCAAGTGGAACCGTCCCTGTTGTTAAATTTTCAAGTGGAACCGTCCCCATTTGCGAAAATTTGCAAGTAGAACCGTCCCCATTGAAAATGTCGTTGTCGCTAAGACCGAATTTTTCTTTTACAAAATCAAGTTTACCCTGATATGCTCCGCCGAAAACAAAAATCATAGTACTAACCACCTCATAAGCGCGAGAGTTATAAGTCCGATTAATTCTCCCATGCAGATTGAGAAGCCTGCGATGTCGCCGCTCATTCCGCCGAGGTTCTTGCTGGCAAGTCCCGCCGTGACTCTGGTCGCAAGGAGTGTCATCACGGTCGGAATCAAAAGATGTACCAGAAAAATAAGCGCAGTCTTAACGGAGATTCTTGCGGCAAGAATAAATACTGCAAGCATTACGATTAAAAGAATCAAAAGAACTACGATAAGGATCGTGTTTATATATTTTATATTGCTTTGCCTAATATTTTCTTTTGCATGCTCTTCGGCATTTTCCTCTGCATACTGGCTTGTGCTCATTGGATTCATTCCAAGCACGCAGCTTCCCGCAGTTGCCCTTGATATTACGGATATCATTATTAGAGGAAGCGCCGTGACTATCGGAAGGATTTTGCTTGCGACAGTATAGGATATCGCTACTGAAGAAGCGAAAAGCCTCTCCTGAATCGCAAAGAACGCGGAGAATGTTCCGAGCGCCATGAGTATCATGCTGATTACAGCAAAGGCGCCGACTCTGCTATCCTTTAGGATTCTCTGTCTCTCCGCAAGATCTCTTCTCGATAGGATTGCGTCGCAGCAATCCATAAATCCATCTGCGTGCATAAATCCGGAAATGCCAAATGTATATAGCGTCAAAAAGAATGCTGCGACAGAAATCGGAACGTGAAGCGAGTTGAGAACGTATGAAAGAAGGAACGACAGGAAGCCCGCTATGAGACCTATTATAGGAAGCTTTGCGAGCATTTCTTTTTTTAGGTTTTGATCCCAGATTTTTTTGGGACATGGGATGCTGAGGAAGTTTCCCCAAGCCATCATTAATGACGTCACGAATTCTTTCATCGCATTCCTCTTTGCTTTGTCTTTGCTTTGTCTGTTCTTTAGCTTATCTCTTATCTACAATGTTTTCTGCCACACCCGCACTTACTTCGATGACTTCGTCGCAGAGCGCACAGATTGTTCTATCTATCTTTGCAAGGCCTTCCATATAAACATATGTCCAGTCGCCCTCCTCGTGTTTGCTAACCTTTCTTTCTGCATATAAGTAATCTGAGACCATAATTACATGCTCGGCCTTCTCAATAAAAGTTGTTAGGTCCTTTATGACATCATCTGCGGCGTTCTCGTTAAACCCACGCAGCATGTCACTAGGGAACATTGCGTTTGCAAGAAGTGCAGTTATGCTATCAATAAGATAGACTCCCTTCTCGCTAAAATCTTCAAGGATCCAACTTACTTCCGGTCCAACCTCAATAGTGGTAAATCCCAGGCCTCGCCTTTCGTTTCTGTGACGCAATATTCTTTCTATATCTTCATTATCCCTCGCTATCATTGTGGCCACATAGTAGAGTGGAAGATTATCTTTTTTTGCGAGCTCTACCGCTTTGTTCTGCGCAAAGGTTGACTTACCGTTTTTTGCTCCGCCCGAAACATAAATCTTCATTGGAACTGTCCGTCCTCTCTGAATTCATCTAGATACTCTGCATCTATCTTTGCTTCGTCAAGGCTCTTCATTCCGTTCATCGCCGCGCTCGCAGCTTCTATTATCTTGAATGCTATTGGGCAGCCGCTTCCTTCTCCAAGTCTCATTCCGAGATCGTACATTGGCTCAATTTCTAAAAGCTCCGATGCGACCATATATCCGCCTTCTTTGGATTTATGCGATGTGAATAGATAATCCTTTACCGTCGGGCAAATCATGGTTGCAACCAAAGCCGCCGCTATGGAAATCACGCCGTCTATTACAGCCGGTATGCGGTGCATCGCCGCTCCAAGATAAGCTCCCGTCATCGCAGCTATGTCAAAGCCTCCTACCGCAGAGAGAAGTTCTATCGCATCAAGCTCGCCATCCGATAAATATAGCGGCTCATATTTTAGGAGCGCGTTTTTTATTACTTCGCATTTCTTGGCGAGGCCACTATCACTAAGGCCGCCACCTCGTCCTACGATGTTTTCTATTAGTTTATTTACGTGCGTTTCGTCTAGGTTTTCTTTTTTTGACGACGTATCCTGCGAAGACTCTCTAGATGACTTGGCATCTGCATAAAGAGAAAGTGCTGCGATGATTGCGGATGATGTGGATGTATTTCCTATTCCCATCTCACCGATTCCGATAAGATTCTTCCCCGCTTTCTTGCAGGCCGATGCCGCTTCAACTCCTATCATTATCGCGCGGATTGCTTCTTCGCGCGTCATCGCAGGTTCTTTCGCAAAATTCTTTGTTCCGTCTGCGATTCTTCTATCTACGACGAGCTTGCTGAGCGTGGGCTTTTTTGAATCGTCCTCCGTCATCATTGAAGTCGTGATGTACTCAGGCGGAATCGGAAGCTTAACACCAACATCAATCGTAAGAATATCTATTCCAAAATATTTGGCCTGGGAACTTACGCCGGTAATTCCCTTTGTGAAATTGACCGTCTGCATGAGCGTGACGGATTGCGGCGCGGAGGCGACTCCCTCTTCAACGACGCCATTATCGGCGCACATCAAAATTATCGCCTGGTCTCTTACGTCGTTACCAAACGGCTTTCCCGTAATCCCCGCGAGCCTTATGCTTATTTCCTCGAGCTTGCCGAGGCTACCGGGTACCTTTGCAAGGTAATCCTGCCTCTTTTTTGCCTCGGAAACGGCGTCCTCTTTTAGGCCTGTTATACGCTCTATGATGTCTTTTAGTTCGGTGTGCTCTTTCATGGTTTTATTCTATCATATTTGGCCCTTTTATTATGTTTTTTTCATGAAAAAGAGGTGCCCGCCTCGCTTCTTTTCGGAGCGCCTCTTCACCGCTCTAAATCGCTGAAAAACAAGCCTTTTCTCATTTGACAACCACCCCTTTTTTTGTTAGTGTTTTTGGGTGAGGTTAGAAATATGAGCAAGAAAGCAAAGAGCAATATATTACTACTGATTACCTCGGTTGTCTGGGGTTTTGCTTTTGTTGCGCAAAAAGCCGGAACCTCGCTTGAACCATTCACTTATAACGGCATCAGAATCCTTGTTGGTTGTATTTCTCTTCTTCCCGTAATTGCTTTTTTCTCAAAGAAGAATGCTTCCAAAAAAATTGACGGCGAGCGCGTTGTCGGAGACAAGATGACAGGAAATGCCGAATCAATTTCCGAAGAGATAAATGACGCTGCTCTTACTGCAGTTTCACCTAAACAAGCAAGAACAGATCTTATTAACGGCGGACTCGTCTGCGGTATTTTCCTTGCAATCGCATCCAACCTGCAGCAGTTCGGAATCTATATGGATACCGATGCCGGAAAAGCGGGATTTATAACCTCCCTCTATATCGTAATGGTTCCAATGCTTGGAATATTCCTTAGAAAAAAAGTCGGACTCAGAATGTGGCTCTGCGTTCTCGTCGGTGCTATTGGATTTTATCTACTCACAATGGCAGGTAAGAACGACGGCCTCACTCTTGAGAAGGGAGATTTCTTTGTTCTCCTCTGCGCTTTTGTATTCTCGCTTCATATACTTGCCGTAGATCATTTCTCGCCAAAATGCGATGGCGTTAAGCTCTCCTGCCTTCAGTTCTTTGTTGCGGGAGTTATAAGCCTGGCTTGCATGTTCATATTTGAAGATCCAAAGATAAGCGAAATCCTGGATTGCTGGCTACCGATTCTATATGCCGGCGTAATGAGTTCAGGCGTAGGCTATACCCTTCAGATACTTGGACAAAAAGAAGCTGACCCAAGCACCGCATCACTTATAATGAGCCTTGAAGCTGTCTTTGCTGTACTTGGCGGCGCATTGATATTTAGAGAAAGTCTGAGCCTTATTGAGTTTGTTGGCTGCGCGGTAATCTTTGCTGCGGTAATTATTTCTCAGCTACCATCCAAGAAGGCCGCTGCTTAAGTTTTAAAAAAACAAATTGATTGCCGCCGATTGCGACAGAAAGGAAAAATTATGTTTTATGAAATGAATATTGCGGGGCTCACTCGTAAGCTCCCCCTCTGCGCACTTAGCGAAGAACTCTATATCGCAGGATTTGTTATGTTCAGCGACGTAGAACTGACAGAAGCTTGTGCAAAGGAACTTTTGGCAAAGGCTCCGGAGTTTGATGTAATAGTTACAGCAGAGTCCAAGGGAATTCCTCTGGCCTACGAGATGGCTCGTCAGAGCGGAAAGACCTATGTAGTCCTTAGAAAAGAGCCAAAGCTCTATATGGTTGATGTAATCAGAACAACAGTTGACTCCATCACAACCGCTCACGTTCAGACACTCTGCATAGGAAGCATAGAGGCTGAACTCATTCGCGACAAGAAGGTTCTCGTTGTGGACGATGTTATCAGCACAGGCGGATCGCTCGCTTCTATGGAAAAGATTCTGAACAAAGTCGGCTGCGACATCGTTGCCAAGATGGCTGTTCTCGCAGAAGGCGATGCAATTGAAAGAGACGACATCATCTATCTTGAGGAGCTTCCGCTATTTAATGCAGACGGAACGCCGAAGAAATAGTTGTGTGCGTACTCATAGATAGACCATCATAGAATAATCAAAGGGGCCCCCAGAGGCCCCTTTAGTTTAGTTAATAATAGTCAGCGGGCCATTGGACGCCATTTGAAGGCCCCTTTAGTTTGCTAAAGTTGTGTTATTGAAGTGTGAAAATTTTTCTTGCTTTTTTGTCTGGCTGGTGGTACACTTAGCTTGGTAGGAGTTCCGACCTACCCGGTCTTTGATCGAATTGATTGAAGACGACCTTGACTGCGGGACTTTCCCGTGTTCCGAGTCAATTCCTAATTCCTTAGTCCCGAGGTGCGCCTAACATCCCGGGATTTTTTATGCTCTTTTCGCGGTTTCGTCCTACTCGATTTCTTTATTAACCATCTGAATCATGCGTTTTGCAATCTCAGGGTGCTTCTTGATGAACTCAGCCGTGCACTCGTAATTGTTCCACTGATGCATGGGGATTATCGCGTCTATATCTGCAATTTCGTCATAGGCCTCTATCGTCCAATCCATCGTTCCACCAAGCCTTGGGTCAAGCGGTATCATCGCAAGGTCTAGATGCCTTCCGCGGAGTGGCTCAATCTTCTTTTTAAAATCACGCGCAGTTTCTTCCGCTTCTTTTCTCGCCTCTTCAGGGTCGTAAACGCCGCCGTCCTGCGTCCAGTCCCACCATACAAGATCTCCTGCGTGGAAAATTGTTTTCCCGCCAAGCGTAACAATAAACGCAACGCCTGCATCGGTGGAGAAGAGAGTTTCTATTTTTATCTTTGGAGCATCTATTGATTCAAAGATTTCTTCTCCTCGCATCATGTGACATCTTGCCAGATATTTTTCTGCGATGCTTCCAAAAGGCGCCTCGGCATCTTCGCCAAGAAAGAACTCCGTCTTCTCAAGCATGCCCTCGTTTTCAAAATATGAAAAAATTTTTTTATTGTAATGATCGCCGTGCGCGTGGCTTATAAAAACAAAAGCAGGTTTTTCTTTGTTGAGCGCAGGGAGGTTCCCTTCCGCCCAATCAAAAACCAAGGTCGCTTCATCAAGCTCCACCAAAAAACCGCTATGTCCGATAAACGTAATCTTCATGCTATCTCCTTTTTTCTTTGATTATATCACTCGGGCGGGTTTTTGTAATAGTTGTAATAGTTGCAGCAAAGGAAAAAGAGAGCCCGGGATGGCTCTCTCTTCCCAAATATCTACTAACCCAAAGAGCGGTTTATGTTAGTCGTCCTTTTCTTTCTCGCTCTTGATGATAGCGCCGGAGTATGCGTTTATCTCGTAGTCGTATTCGTAGCCGCCTGCTCTGAAGCTTACATCGTAGTCGCCGTCCTCGGCGTCGTACTCAACCTCAAGACCTGCAACTTGTCCTGCGCTGAAGCCTGCGTGTGCGAGCGCTGTGCTCTGTGCTGTCGATGCTCCTATTACCTGTGGAGCCGGTGCTGACTGCTGGGCTGGTGCTGACTGCTGAGCCGATGCTGACTGCTCGGCTGGTGCTGACTGCTGTGCAGGTGCTGACTGCTGGGCTGGTGCTGACTGCTCGGCCGGTGCTGACTGCTGGGCTGGTGCTGACTGCTGTGCAGGTGCTGACTGCTGAGCTGGTGCGCTTGCGGATGGTCTATAGTCATCGTCAACTTCTTTTTCGCTTATGATGATTGCTCCCGTATATGCGTTGATCTCGTAATCGTATTCATATCCGTTTGCTTTGAAGCTTACATCGTATTCGCTTTCATCATAGTCGTACTCTACTTCGAGCTGTGCGACCTGACCTGCGGAGAATCCTGCGTGCTTAAGAGCGATATCCTGTGCAGCAGCTGTTCCGATTACTTCGGTTGTTGTTGCGGACGTTCCTGCGCTACTTCCTGCATTGTTTCCGCTGTTTCCACTATTTCCACTATTGGCACTGCTTCCGCTATTGCCGCTATTGCCGCTATTTCCGGCATTGTTTCCGCCATTATTTCCGCCGTTATTTCCGGAACCCGCGTTATTTGTTCCAGCTCCGTTGCTTCCTGTGCCGGAGTTTCCGCTATTCTGCGCGGGCGCTACGTAATCGTCATCTACTTCTTTGCTAAAATCTACTACTGCGCCTGTTATTGCATCTATGTCGTATTCGTATTCAAAGCCTTCGCTCTTGAACTCTACGTCATAAACCATTCTGCCGTGCTCCCACTCAAGCTTGGAGTGAAGACCCATAGCGTTCTTCTTGTCAACTCCCGCGTGCTTAAGTGCAGCTTTTTCTGCTTCTTCGTTTCCGATGTATGCTGTATCGCTTGCTGTTCCCTTTGCTTTGATGTCAACAAATTCGATTTCGTTGGACAAAGTGAGTAGGTTGAGCTCGTTTATTGTGAGCGGTACGAGATCCGGAACGGTGTATAGATTGTTCTTTTCAATTATCTCGTTTATGAGTTTTGCTTTGCCCGGGGTGATGCCATATTCGTCTGCGAGGCTATCGAGTTTTTTGTCTTCGTTGATTACCTGGCTTAAGATGGCGCCGGTTAGTTTGTTTCCTGCGAGAATCTTGTCGATTTCTTCCGTTATTCTTGTCTGAAGTGCCTCATCTCTTGCAGCGTCGTTTCCGCTTACTGTTACAAGAATTGAGTTTGCCATTTCGCTCAGGAATCCGTTTCTCATCATTGATCCTACGAGCGCATTAACGGTTACATCTATATCGCTTCCGGAGAAGTCCATGTCGCCGATTATGATTTTGCCGTCTTCGTTAAGGGCAACTACGTCAAGGACTCTTTCTTTTTTGTTTACCTGGATCTCTACGCTTGGGTTAACATCCAGAGAAACTCTTGCGCTGATGGCTTTGTTCATCTGATATGCGTTAACGCCGATTACGCTTCCAAGTAGGATTACAAATACTGCAGCTAGGCTCGCAATATGTCTCAGCCTTACAGGCCTTTTATTCATCACACTTTCTTTCATAATGAGTTCCTGCCCCTTCTCTTCACAATCAGCAAGGACAGAGGTCAGAACATCCGGTGTAATCTTGTCGAACGAATCTTTAATTTTCTTTTCAAGTTCTCTATCACTCATATCGTGATTCCTCCTCCAAGGATTGCTTCAGTTTCTTGATACTTCTTGCGTGCTTTGAAAGGACTGTTGATAACGGTATTCCCATCATCTCGGATATTTCCTTCATCTTGTATCCGCAGACTGCGTGCAGGATTATTATCTGCAAATCTTCTGTCGGGAGCCCGCTCATACATTGCTTTACGAGGAGCTTTTCTTCCACCGACATTCCTTCTTTTGATTCGAGATAAAGTTCCCAGTCGTCCGTCGGAAGATCTACTACCTTGGAATCCCGTCTAAACTTTTGCATGCAAAGATTCCTTGCGATAGTGAGTATCCATGCCATGGGTTTGTTGTTTGACCTGTACTGGTCCGCCGACTGATAGATTTGAACGTAACAGTCGTGCAAGACGTCCTCGGCATCTTGTCTATTCTTTAGGAAGGAAAGAGCGTAACCAAAGACTGCTGTACTGGTTTTACCATACAAATTGGATAATGCCTCGGAGGCCTGCTGGTCCCCCTTCATTATTGCAATTGTGGAGATACATTCATCTAAATATGAATCCATTCCGCTCTTTCTCTCTTCTTCTGCTCTTAAAACGGCTAAATCCATTACCATAGCATCAATGTCCTTTCACTACATTAATGCATGAGGAAGCCAAAATATTGCATCGAACCCAAAAAATTTTCAAAAAATTTCAATGGGGACGGTTCTACTTGCAAATTCTTCAATGGGGACGGTTCTACTTGTAAATAGGAGCCGAGGACTTATACTTTTTTACGATTCGCAGCAATCGTGGTAATCATTCGCGAGGCGAGGTTAACTTTCGTTGGATGTGTGAATCTGTCTAAGCCCGAAGGGCGAGTTATTCACACTCCCGAAAGTTTCCGA
>JAFSUI010000029.1 GCA_017445315.1 Bacillota bacterium
GGAAATAGAGCGTATTTCTGAAACACGGTATTGATAGGTCTTTTGTTTGGCGGAACGTCCGTTATGTCCTTACCCTCAAAAAACACCCTTCCTGTATCAGGCGTCTCAAATCCACCAACTATTCTCAAGGTTGTGGTCTTGCCGCAACCCGAAGGCCCCAACAGGGTTATGAACTCGTTTTCTGCAACGGAAAGATTGAAGTCATCTAGTACCAAAGTATCCTCAAACGACTTGCTGATTCCCTGCAGTTCTATCAAAGATCCCATGCCGAACCTCCTTTCTCTATTAATAAAAATCTAGGCACATTCAAATAAGGCAGGCCAAAAAAGGTCGCCGAGACAGATTATATCTTATATTCCGCAGAATAGCAACGAAAATCAACGTTTTGAGGGTATAAAAAAAGCCGCCTCATCACAGGATGATTCTAGGCAGCCCAACTGAGTTACCACACTCTTTCTCCGGGATTACTTAAATGAGTCCTTAAGCTTATCCGTAACGAGCTTTTCTACGGTCTCTTGGTCCTTTCCGAGCGCGGAAGCAAGTTCTCCATAAACGAGTTCTCTCGCAGTTTTCAGAAAACGCTTATCTATCTGTCCGAGCTTTTTGTTGTTCTTTTCGGCCTCAATCTCCTTGGCAAATATCGATTTAATAAGTGAAAGCAAATCCTCACATTTATGGCTTTCCATCTTGCTCTGATAATGTTGGGAGAGCTGCTGTACGCTCGTTGTGGTAAAAATATCGTATTCCATGGCTCCGATGCCCGATATAAGGGATTTGGCCTTTCTCTCGCTGATAACGGGTCTAATGGTTATCTGAGCCCCCTCTACCGGCGCATAAAAAGTGCCCGTATGATATAGCGGCTCCAAAAAATAATATTCCCGCTTAGATCCATCTGCTGCAGCAAAATCCGGTGTCCCTATTTTGAACACCCTGCATACACCGGCTTTTCCATACATGACCAAATCATTTTCCTTAAACATCCAGCATCCTATTCTACTTGACAAGCATGTACTTTTGATATATTATAACGTTTTTCTGACAATTCCGCAAATGGGACAATCTAATCGTTGTATGAACAATTGATTCCACCAGCTTCCGATGGTAAAATGGCTATGAAAGGAAATAGAACATGGACGATTTTGGTATTCTTTTGATATACGCAGCTGTAGCTGCCTTTTCATTCTTTGTTGCCGCACCGATTACGCTGAACGCCATTTCAACCTTTGGCGTACAAAAAAGCTTTGCGCAGGATATGATCGATCGCGGAATCATTAAAGAAGAAGACGTAAAGGCTCTTCAGCCCAAGAAGCAGCTCGGCGGAATTATAATTGCTTTTATTGTACTTGCCGCCCTCCTCATAGTTTCACTCAATATCAAAAATGGTTTTATATCTATGGGTGTAGGACTCATTGTTGGTCTTCTTAGATTTAGACATATCATTCAGTTTAACAATCTTACGGTCAAGAGATTTCAGAACACATACGCCGGTAAATACGATAACACCAAGTTAAACGAATATATAAGAAAGACATTTTAGATAAATAGAATTAATAAACCAAAATCAAAGAGGGAGCAATACTTGCTCCCTCTTCTTATTGATTGCATCTATTATTCGGTTAAATTATATGCACCAATTAGTTAAGCCTTTGTATTCTGTTCGTAAAGCTTAGCGTCGGCTTTTGCCATTTCCTCAAATATTCCTGCATGCTTCTTGGAAACGAGTGCCTTTATCAGTAGGAGTACGCCTATCATGAGAGCTACTTCAATTGCAAGGCAGATTACCCAATTCTTAATGAATGGAGCAATGAGGAATCCAACTGTACTTACCGCAACAACCGTAATTGCATATGAAAGCTGTGTATTTACGTGGTTGATGTGGTAGCAGTGAGCACCTGCGGAAGCCATGATTGTTGTATCGGAAATTGGCGAGCAGTGGTCTCCGCATACACCGCCTGCGCAGCAAGCTGCAAGGCCTATTACGCAGAGGAGCGGTTCCTTACCATAATCAAATGCCTGAGTTACTATAGGTGCCATAATGGAGATTGTTCCCCAGGATGTTCCTGTTGCAAATCCTATTACTGCGGAAAGCAAGAAGATGATTGCAGGCAGGAAGTTCTTGAGCTGATCAGCATCTTCCAGAACTGATTCTACGAATCCGCTGGAGTCAAGTCCACTCTTTGTAAGAGCGCCGAGCGTCCAAGCAAAGCAGAGAATCATGATCGGGCTTACCATCTGAATGAATCCTGCAGGAACAGACTGCATGCTCTTTTCAAATGTGATTGCCTTGCGCAGCCAGAAATATACGAATGTAAACATGAGTGCAACGATTGATCCCAAGCAGAGTCCCGTAGCAGCATCTGCATCAGCGAAGGAGTCGATGAAGCTTGCGCCTTCAAAGAATCCGCCGGTGTAGATAAGTCCGATTATACACATGATTATCAGAACAGCTACCGGAAGAATAAGGTCAGCGATTGAGCTCTTTGCCGATCCCTCTTCATAATCGTCAGCTCCCTCAAACGGTCTATGCTCTGTTGTGAAGAGATCGTTCTTTACCTGAGCATTGTACTCGTGCTTGAGCATTGGACCATAGTCTATGTTGAGAATTGAGATAACTATGATCATTACGAGTGTCAGCAAGCAGTAGTAGTTATACGGAATCTGCTTGATGAACATCTGAATGCCGGAGATATAACTGTCATCAACAAAGCCTGCAACCGCTGCTGCCCAGCTGGATACAGGAGCAAGCATACATACCGGTGCAGCTGTTGCGTCGATTATGTACGCGAGCTTCGCTCTAGAAATCTTGTGAGACTCTGTTACAGGTCTCATTACAGAACCTACAGTAAGGCAGTTAAAATAGTCATCGATAAAGATGAGAACTCCGAGGAGCATGGTCATGAGCTGTGCACCTGTACGTGTCTTTACGTTTTCTTTAGCCCAACGTCCAAATGCAGCAGAGCCACCACCTTTGTTCATAAGGTCAACCATGATTCCCAGGATAACCAAGAACATCAGGATACCTACGTTCCACAGATCACCGATATTGGTAATAAGACCGTGTTCGTAGATGCCTTCGCCACCACCGATCATTACTCTGATTGTTTCCCATGGAGCAAAATTAGCAACCAGAATGGATCCCGAAAGTACTCCAATGAAAAGCGAAGAATAAACTTCCTTGCTGATTAAAGCAAGTGAGATTGCTATCGCCGGCGGTAGAAGTGACCAGACTGTTCCGACCACACCGTCAGGATAGACGAACTTTAGAACCGCCAGGAGTACAACTATGACTATCAAAGCCACTCCATAAGCAACCTTAGTGTTTTTCTTTTCCATGTTCTTTACACCTCCCAACATCGCAACTGGATGTCCATTCAAGCAAAACACTATAAATGAAGTCAGATAATAACTTTGTGATGATTATAACATTCTGAAGTCCCAACTGATTATTGTAGCGCCAATAAATTATGGGAATAAGACGGGCGTTCAGACTTGCTCCATTTTTGGTTCTTAAAGCCTATGATGAACCATATACGGTTCACTAATATTTCTGTCCTTTTTGCAATACAAAATCCCGCTATTTCTAGCGGGATTATTGGTTTAGTTATATCCGGTAGGCCTATAGTATCGGTTTCTTGTTTCCGCACTTCACACAGAAATTACCAAAACACTCTGTTCCACAATTTGGGCAGAACCATCTTGTTCCGTCATTTGCTGTGCTCGTATCCTCCTCAGCCTCCTCTTTGGCAGCCTTTTCTTCGTCCTTCTTCTTGGCTGCATTTAATCCACCCTTTAGGATTTCCTTCATTGATGGAGTCAAAGGATATTTTCCGGGAATTAGCTTGCTCTGCATTTCCCTCGCGAGAGCCTCGTAGTATTGATATACATAGCTACCCTTTGTTGTCTCTATTCCATCGGCGAGCTCAAACTTGATTTCCGGATAATACGGAGAATCAATATCAAGCTCTATATCAAAATCGTATTCATAGGTGAACTGCGGCGGATTGAAGCTTACTTCCTTTCCGTCCTTGTCTTCTTCAAATAGTTCCTCGCGCTCTTCCGTGATATCAAGCCTGCAATCCTTAATCTGCGAGAGGCTTATAATATCCGGGTTTGCCTTTTCCCAACTACTGCTTCTTGTCACAATAAATGTTTTTGCCTGCTCGTCAACATGAACCTTATGTTCATCTCCACCCAAGGTAAGACTCGGTTTAAAATCCGCGAGTTTGCTTAGATTATCCTCCCTATATGCTAACTGCTCCTTTATTTCTGCCACAGTTGAAGATCTACGATCAGAAAACCACGGCGAGAGCTTTGCCGCACAATCCTTGCAAAGGTTTCCGTCCGTCAATTTACGATTTCCCAGAAGCCCTATACTATTTCCACATACATCACATATCTTTTTATCAAAGAGTCCCATGGCATTCTCCTTTCTCATAAGTCATCCCTATTTTATCATAAAAATATATCAGGATGCCATAATTAGTATAGTTTAATATAAAAGAAAAAGGAGTCATCTCTGACTCCCTTCATATGGCGGAGGGCATGGGACTCGAACCCACGGGGCTGTTACACCTTACTCGCTTTCCAGGCGAGCTCCTTAGCCACTCGGTCAACCCTCCAAGCGTGCGTCGTTTCGGACGCCAATATAGTGTATCACAACAATAAATGGTTTGCAAACGGTTTAAAGCGAAATGATCCCAAGGTGCTCCAAAAGTATCTTGAAGCCTATTAGGATAAGTATAATTCCCCCTAGCATCTCTGCCTTGGACTTAAACTTCAGGCCAAATGCATTGCCTACTTTGAAGCCGGCAGTGGATATAATAAATGTCGTTATGCCAATTATCAATGCAGTTATCCAAATATTAACACCTATAATCCCCATGGTAACGCCAACCGTAAGCGCATCTATACTTGTAGCAATAGCAAGAAGAACCATGGTCTTTACGCCCATATCCGAATCCTTTTCAACGTCCTCTCTTGCTCCCCTGAACATTCCAAATCCAATATATACGAGAAGTACAAAAGCAATCCAATGGTCGTATGCCTCAATTGCACCCTTCAGTTTGCTTCCGATGAAAAAACCGATTATAGGCATCAGGGCCTGAAAGACACCAAAATAAAGACCGGGAACCAGCGCTTTCTTCCAGCTATAGTTTGACTCGCTATAAGATAGTCCCTTGCAGACAGAAACAGCAAATGCATCCATCGCAAGGCCTATACCTATTAAGAAAATTTCAATTAAACTCATTTTGTTCTACAAATTAATCTACAAATAAATTTACAAATCGCTATAGTTTTTTTATTTTAGGCACGCTTCAACGGCTTTCACCATGTCCTCTATATCAATGACATCCTTATGCCTTATTTCTTTTGTTTCTAGGCCCGAGAGTCCCTTTGGTATTTGGATGCCAGATTCCTCAGAGAGCATCTTAAGATAATCAAATTCGCTATCAGACTCAGGAAGTCCTATTGAGAGCGCAACACTACCCGAAAACTTAAACGGACTAGCCGTTGCTGCAATAAGAGTAGGTCTTGCGTCACAGGTTGATTTTAAATAGTCCTCATATACCTTATATGCAACCGCAGTATGTGTATCCAATAGATATCCCTTTGTACGATACATTGATCCTATGGTCTTATTTGTATCCGTGACATCGGAGAAGCCGCCATAGAAGCATGACATTCCCTGCTTTACCTTATCAGAAACCTCATAATACTTGTCGGAGTCAAGCTCGGACATAAGACGATTTACTTCCGAAGCATCGCCTGAAAGATGATAGAGAAGCCTTTCGAGATTGCTACTTATCAAAATATCCATAGATGGAGAATTTGTTAAATGAAACTCCCTTCTCGCATCATAGATTCCGGTATTTATAAAATCGGTAAGCACCTTGTTTTCATTGGAAGCACAGATAAACTTGTTAACCGGAATACCCATTAGGCTTGCATAATAGGCCGCAAGAATATTTCCAAAATTACCTGTCGGCACAACGATATTTACGCTAGCTCTCGGAGCTATAGTGCCTCGCTTTATCAGCTGCCCATAGGCATACACATAATATGCAACCTGAGGAACAAGCCTTCCAATATTGATGGAGTTTGCAGACGAAAGTCTATACCCTCTATCATCCAGCATCTTTGCAAAATCTTTATCGTTAAAGATTTTCTTTACCCCTGTCTGAGCATCATCAAAGTTTCCGCGAACGGCAAATACATGAGTGTTCTTACCCTCTTGCGTAACCATCTGTGCCTTTTGAACCGCACTCACTCCATCCTCAGGATAAAATACGATTATCTCTGTTCCTTCAACACCGGAAAATCCCTCAAGCGCAGCTTTTCCCGTGTCACCGGATGTAGCAGTCAGAATGCAAATCTTCTTCTCCTCGCCCTGCTTCTTAACAGCAGTTGAGAGTAGATACGGAAGAATGGAAAGCGCCATATCCTTAAAGGCAGATGTTCTCCCATGATATAGTTCCATAAAAAGTGCATCTCCCGCAGGAACGATCGGAACTATATCCTTTGTCTCAAACTTATCGTCGTACGCAGAATCCACGCAGTATGATATTTCTTCACTTGTAAAATCTTCAAAGAACTTTCCGATTACAAGTTTGGCAACCTCTTGATATGTCATTTCAGAGAGTTCTTCAAACGAAATATCAAGTGCGGGTATCTTCTCGGGAACAAAGAGTCCCTTATCATCAGCGATTCCCTGTATTATTGCAGACGCGGCACCATCCGCTATCTGTCCTCCTCTTGTGCTAAAATACTTCATTTTACAACCACACTTCTTTTTTTATTATAAAAATCTACTTCATCAAACGAGCAAGATCGCCTGCGCTCACGCCGTGAATATATTTGCCAATATCAAGCTTCACAAGATGTCCCTCCAGCTCGTCATCAAGCTGAAGCCCCTTAATCTTTTCTTCTAGCTCCAAAATTTCTTCACTCCCAAAGAAATCGCCGCTTATTTTTATATCCGATACCTTCCCGTGCTCAACATCCAAATCCACGCTTACAAGACCTGAATCAAACTTCTTTTCGTGGCGCACTTTATACTTTTTGCTGAAGCCATAATTCCACTCCCACGTTTCGTATTTCTCATGCATCAGGCGCTCAATTTCACGCTCGTCATCTTCGGTCAACTGATATTCACGGACCTCGCCATTAAGAAACACATTACGCTTAATTGCTTCTTTGAACTCTTCCATAGAAATCTTTCTCGGAGCATTTGCGTTTATTGTAGTTACTCTGCTTCTTACAGACTTAACACTTCTTGATTCAAACTTTGCCTCGCGCACAGCGAGAGCGTCCTTTACTTTATCAAGATTGGAGTCAAGCATAATACATCCATGATGGAGCACTCTACCATTCTTAATGTACTGAGAATTGCCTGAAATTTTTAGGCCGTCAATCGTTATGTCGTTTCTACCTGTGAACTCTGCATAGACTCCCAAATCCGAAAGGGCCTTTACTATCGGCTCAACAAATACGCAAAAGTCAAACTCTTTATTCCCTTCCTTCGTTACGATAAAGGTAAAGTTTAGATTTCCATCATCGTGATAAACCGCGCCGCCACCGGAGAGCCTTCTTACAACTTTTATATCGTTCGCATCCACAGCCTCAGGATTTATTTCTTCAATCGTATTCTGGAATTTTCCCACCACGATGGTATTTGAGTTCTGCCACAACATAAAATAGGACTCATTCCTATCCAGCATGCTAAAAACAAACTCCTCTAGGGCAAGATTATAATATGGGTTTCTGCTCTTTGATTCTATAAAAATCACAGTTATTCCTCTATCATAAGTGGCATTTCAAGAACAAAATAATTTCCGAGCGCTGTTGCACAGAGCGTTTCTTTATCTTCTTCCACTGCATACATCTTGGCAGTGCAATTAACCAAATTCTTTCCGACATGCCCGTACTCCACCGTGATTCTAAAAAGATCACCCATTGCCGGTCTCAAAAAAGAAAAACTCATGTCGGCAGTTGTAACCATATGGTTTGTTAGTGCTGCGCAGCCAATTCCCATAGCAACATCAAATACACTCGCTACAATTCCACCATGGATTGCATTGTAATTATTGATATGCTTATCTTTTCTTTTGTAAATATATGAGCCCAAGGGATATTTTCCGGATTCGTCAAAACTCTCTATTTCAAGTCCAAGCTCATTGTTAAAATGCACCCTTTTCATATTCGCATCCATGAGTTTGGCCATTCTTTTTGTCTTATCTTCTACAGAATTCAATGTTTCACCTCTCTGTAATAATTAAATTATGAATATACCTACCAAGTATATCTCAAGCCCCCTTATTTTTCAACTTTTCAGATGGCAAAACCCTATTGAAAAAACGCGCAATTACTAGTAATATGGTTATCGCTATGAAGAAGGAAAGAGACTTAACCCAAGGACCAATAATAAAGGAACTCATGCTGTTCTTCCTGCCTATTGCGGCAGGATCCATTTTCCAGCAGCTGTATAGCGCTGTTGACGCTCTTGTCGTATCAAGATACGTCGGAACGGCGGCACTAGCGGCAGTCGGCGGTAGCGCAGCAAGAGTCATTGACTTCCTTATAGGCTTCTGTGTCGCTCTCTCAAACGGTGCAGCAGTAGTTATTTCTCAGCACTACGGCGCAAAAAGATATGATGATGTAAAACGTTCCATCCATACATCATATCTTTTCTGCCTGCTTCTCGGCATATTTCTGACCGCGATAGTCCTTTTGTTCACACCTCAACTACTTACATTACTCAGAACTCCCAAAGACACATTTTCCGATGCAGCCCTATATCTTCGTATTGTCTTTGGCGGTGCGGTATTTACACTGATTTACAATATGGGTGCATCCTCGCTTAGAGCACTTGGGAATTCAAGATTTCCTTTCTTCTGCTTGGCGTTCACCTGCATACTTAATTCAGTTTTGGATATCGCCTTTGTTGCAGGACTTGGAATGGGAGTTTACGGCGCAGCAATCGCAACAGTGTTTTCACAATTGATAAGCGCAATTCTCGTAACCATTGCCTTGATGAAATCCGATGAGGCCGTAAGATTCTCCATCAAAGATCTCAAAATTCATAAATTAATACTATCTCGCATGATGAAGATTGGCGTACCCGCAGGACTTCAATCCGCGATGTACAGCATTTCAAATATAATACTACAGGTAGGCATAAATCTCCTTGGTACCGTTGTTATTGCATCCTGGTCAATGAGCGGAAAAATCGACGGAATCTTTTGGGTAGTCTCCGGCGCTTTCTCGGCAGCAGTATGCACCTTTGTCGGGCAAAATTATGGAGCAGACCGCATGGACAGAGTACGCGAAAGCGTAAAGAAAGGTTTCCTAGTCTTTGCCGGAATGACCGTAGTTATATGCACAATCCTTCTTTTAATTGCGAGACCTGTACTCGGTATCTTCACAACCGATAGTGCAGTTTTGGAATGCACAAGATATATTATTTTCTTCTTTGTGCCCACATATCCACTCTGGATAATAATTGACATGCTCTCGGGTGCACTTAGGGGCCTTGGCGATACACTCGTTCCAACCATAATCACCGGAATCGCAATCTGCGGTTTCAGAATCCTATGGGTATTCACAGTATATCAGGCATTCCCAACGCTCTTTGTGATATGCCTATGCTACCCGCTTTCATGGCTCCTCGGAGACCTTGGCATCATTCCGCATTATTTAAAAAGAGTCAAAAAAATAACCGAGCTATCCAAATAGCTTGTTTCCATTCCGCCCATTTGCCTCTACCGAATTGTTGTATTACCAATTACTACCATTGACAACTGTCTAAAAACATTGTAAAATCCCCTTTGTTGACAATTAAACAAAAGACATGCTGCCATGGTCAAGTGGTCAAGACGCTAGCCTCTCACGCTGGAATCAGGGGTTCGACTCCCCTTGGCAGTACCAATAAATAAATGGGTACCTTGTGGTACCCATTTATTTATTGTGTAATGCAACTGATAGTTGGGGAGTCGAACCCGAAAGGGCACGAGCGTAAATGAGGAAGTCCGGTGGACTTCCGAATAGCGAGTGGTCCAAGGCGACTTGAAAAGGAACCGCAGGACGGCGGATTGCGAAGCAATACGCGTAACTCCCCTTGGCAGTACCAACGAAAAAACTTGGTTTTATAAAACCAAGTTTTTTTAATTTTCCCCATAGAAACCCTATTGACTTCCCCATACAACGATAGGAAAATTATTTTTGGTGCTACCATATTCGGTAGGCGGTTAGCCCTCTAATACGGGAGGGTTGTATGCCCTCCAGAAAGGAGGTCATGCCGATGACAACTTATGAAACACTTATGGTCGCATTGACTGCATTTGGAATAGTATTTGTCGTACTCATTGAGTATATAAAAAAGTAACCGTCTCTAGTAGCGAGGAAACGATTACTCTTTAGTAATTTATTACCGGCTAACCGTCTATCGGTAGCACCTTTTATACATATATTTTACTCTTTGAGCATTCTCCTGTCAAACTCAGTTTTGACCCTCAAGCACATACACCCTTGTCGCAACTTCGTCTATATATTTTCTGTCGTGCGACACACTAATAATCGCTCCACCAAATCCCGCAAGCATATTACGTATCACCGGTCCCGAGAGCGGTGAGAAATTACGAGTCGGTTCATCCATAATCAAAACATCAGCACCGGAAAGCGTAAGCGAAAGCAAAATAAGCTTTGCCTTTTGACCGCCCGAGAGTTCTTTGATCCTTCTGCTCATATCGTCAGGAGTAAATCTGAGAGACGCAAGGCGGTTATTAATCATAACACGTTCCTCTTTACTCCCATTCTTCTCCAAAAACTCCATCGGCGTCTTCTCCACATCCAGGAGTTCCTCATAGTTCTGAGGCATATACGCAACCTTGATATCCTGCCGCCTCTCGAGCTCAGTTTTAATTATCTTTAGAAGCGTAGTCTTTCCTGCGCCATTCTTTCCGATAATACAAAGCTTCTCGCCACCTCTTGCTTCAATCAGAATATCCTTGGCCAAAACTCTATCGCCTATCCTAAGCTCAGGTAACTCAAGCGACAAAAGCATCTTGCCACTTGGTATATAGGCATCATAATCAAACATCAGATTAATCTGACGTTCAAACTGCGGAATATCCGTCATATTCTCTCTTTGTTTTTCCAGCCTGCGTCCCTGTGATTTGACCGCATGCATCTTTTTCTTTAAGAGTCTTCCGCCTGCCGGGTCCCCTCGCGAAATCACATTCTGCTCGTGCTCTACCCTTTGATAAATCTTACGCCACTTTTCCTCGGCCATGCGCTGTTCGCGTCGCTCTAGCTTGGCCTTTGACTCCTGAAGTTCAAAGGTGTGCAGCCTCTCTGCAACATACTGACGATACGGCATATTGACAACCGTATGCCTGGGAAGCGTCTTATGATTTAACTGCTCGATATGTATAACACGGTTCGCCGTATTTTCTATCAAAGTCTCATCGTGAGAAACAAATACTACTCCCTCTTTACTTTTATTGATGAAGTCTTCTAACCACTCGAGCGTCTCCAGATCTATATCGTTTGATGGCTCATCAAGTAGTAGCACCGTAGGCCTTCCCGCAAGAATTCTCGCGAGAGACACCTTGACCTTTTCTCCACCGGAAAGCGTATTCATCTTGCGCGTGTCATAAAAAAAATCACTTGAGAGTCCAATCGATTTTGAAATCGCAGAAATTTCCGCAGGGTTAAGCTCCGCAAACTGTGGCTCTTCAAGCATAAAATCATATATGGATAGTTCAGCATCTTCAGGCGAAAGTTCCTGCGGAAGATAAGCAAGTTTCTCACCTGATATAGCACGCTCTCCCTCTGCCTCGGCATAATCCTCTATAAGAGTAGGACTATATATCCACTTCATAAGAGTAGACTTTCCCTCGCCTTCCTCCCCGATAATTACAATCTTATCGCCCGGATTCACAGCAAAAGAAAGCCCTTCTATTAGGACGCGATAATCTTTGTCATGTATTAACTTTAAATTCTTTATCTGTAGCATGCTTTTAGTATATGGTTTTAGAGCACAAGATGTCAAACCGCGCTTCTTGTGGTAGAATGCCAATATGCAAATCAATGACATCAGAGAATCAAGAATAAATATGCTCGGTCCGTGGCTCACGCGCGAGTTTGGAGAGAAAACCGTTAAGCTTTCGCTCGACGGTGATTTTACATGTCCAAATAGAGATGGAACCTGTGGAACAGGAGGATGCAGTTTCTGTTCGGAACGCGGATCCGGCGATAATGCCTCTATGTATAACGGAATCACACAGAAGGCAATATCTGACCAAATAGCCCTGCTCTCCGATAAATGGCCTACTGCCAAAAGTTTCATCGCTTATTTCCAAAACTATACCGGTACCTATGCACCTACAGAAAAACTGAGTGAGCTCTATTACTCTGCTCTCGCTCAGCCCGGAGTCCGTGGCCTCGCAATTGCAACCCGCCCGGACTGCCTTCCCGAAGAAACCCTAGACCTGCTTGAAGAGATAAATAAAAAACACTTCCTCTGGGTTGAACTTGGGCTTCAGACGACAAACGACAAAAGCGCAGAGGCCTTTGGACGCGGATATAAGACAGAAGTCTATCATAAGGCCGTAGAGGAACTGAACAAGAGAAACATACGGATTGTCACTCATCTTCTACTTGGACTTCCGGGTGAAACCAGAGAAGATATGATGAGGTCGCTTATGGACGTGATACGCACCCCTCATAACCACCCTGTCGAACTCGCAGACACAAATACCCGCGACACCATATCACAGCATTCCCACATCTGGGGTCTCAAATTCCATCTCCTAAATATTGTAAGAGGCACGCGTCTTGCGGAAGAGATGCCCGACTATATGCCCTTTGGTTCTCCTGAAGAATACGCATCCCTGGTATGCGATCTTCTTGAATTAACTCCGCCTGAGGTAGTTATTCACCGACTCTCTGCGGATTCACCAAAGGACCTACTCATTGCGCCAAAATGGGCATACAGAAAACGCCTTGTTATTAATACCATCAACCTAGAGATGGTAAATCGAAACGCATTCCAGGGCGACAAAACTAAATAGCATATCGCAAATATCCAATAGTTAAAAGTACACTGGCTAAAACATAAAAGCATTAAAAAATGGATGCGGGCGCGCATCCATTTTTATTCTCCAATCCGCAAGGCAATTCCGCTAGGCATATTGCCAACATGCGAGATTTTTGACGTATTATGCAAGGTTCAGCTTTTTGCTGAGCAGATAGTTAGTTGCAAAGAATCCGCCGACAGTTACCGCAAGCTGTGTGAAGATTGCCGTCCACACATTTGTGTTCATCATTCTTCCAAACTCGTAAGTAAATGCATCCGTGTCTGCATATTCCAGCGCATTTGTTAACTGCATTCCGCTCACAACACTTGTAATCGTTAGTACGATTGAAAGTACTATTCCTATTCCTACATAAGCAAGGATAGAGAAGAGGAATTTATGATTGTTGGCAAGGTTTCCGATAGCCATACTCACATAGTATGTCATTATGCTACTTACCGTAGAAATAAGCATCAGAACAACAAATGACCATCCGCTAAATCCTATTTCTCTAAATGACATTCTTATGATTCCAATGATTTCTCTCAGGCTGGTATTTCTAAGCATCTCCGTGATGATGCCTGATGAGAATCCAAGCACAAGTGTAGAGACTACTATTACAGCAAAGGCTATAAGCATCCAGCAGCAGGCTGTAATAAGTTTGCTGAGTATAAGGCTACTTGTCTTAACCGGAAGTGTATGCATTAGATACCCTTCTCCACCAAGCATATTCTTATAGAACCTCATGATGATAACTATCGTAGTAGTTATAATAATTGCATATATCAAGAGAAAATATATAAGCGCAAATGCACTTGTCACTATGGTCATGAATATGCCCATTGTTTGATTTGACTGAACCCCTGCAGGCATAAGGTCGAGACCCCCAAGGTCAACATTGGCTCTTATAATGAGTCCCAAAAGGAGTGCAACTATTATAAGTCCGCCATATAGGAACCAAAGCACCCTGCTGGTTGACTTGAATTCATATTTTAATAATTTCCCCAGCATTTGAATACCTCCCTGAAATACTCATCTACGGATTTGCCTTCATTTTCACGAATGTCATCCACCGTTCTGTGAGCCAAAATTACGCCATTGTTTATGAGAACCGCTTCATCAAGCATTCTCTCTACGTCTGAGATAAGATGTGTGGATATAACCACAAGTGCATCCTCAGAATAATTGTTTATTATGGTGTCTAGGATATAATCTCTTGCAGCAGGATCAACTCCTCCGATAGGTTCATCCAAGAAATAAATTCTTGCTCTCCTGCTCATTGCAAGGATCAGCTGCACCTTTTCCTTTGTGCCCTTTGAAAGCGTCTTGAGCGGTGCATTACCCGGTACATTCAATCTGCTAAGCATATCGTATGCTTTAGCCTTATCAAAGTCCGGATAAAAATCGCTGAACATATTTACAAGACCGTTCACATCCATCCAGTCCATCAGATAGTTAGCATCCGGTAGGTATGAAACAAACTGTTTTGTCTCCGGACCCGGCTTTTTTCCGTCCAGAAGGATTTGTCCTGCGGTTGGCTGAATTAATCCGTTTGCTAGCTTAAGCAAAGTTGTTTTGCCGCTCCCGTTTGGTCCAAGAAGTCCCACGATGCGGCCTGTCCCGAGACTAAAGTTTACGCCATTAAGCGCAATCAGTCCGTTAAATGATTTGGTCAGATCATGACACTCCATTATCACGCTCATCACTATTCCTCCTAATTATTTCTATTACGTCCTCTTTTTCAATACCCAGTTTTTCCATCTCGGCAAGCAGTCTGTCAACCGCTTGGTTTGCCATTCTCTTTTTTACATCATGGATCATGTCTTGATTCTCCGTGACAAACTTTCCGCTGGTTCGCTGAGTTGTAATCATTCCTGTTCTCTCTAGCTCCATCAAAGCTCGCTGCATGGTATTTGGGTTAACGCCCGCTTCACTTGCAAGATCCCTTACGGAATCAAGTCTGCTCCCTGCAGGATAAACCCCTGTAACGATTCTTCTCAGAATCACCTCTACCAGCTGGCTATAGATGGAACGATTGCCATCCAGTTCCCACGCCACAGGTATTTCCTCCCTTCATGCTATATTTCTTAACTAATTGTATTATTTGATTACTGTATTAGTTGCTTAATACAATCATACTATACACCCTCCTCTTATCCATGTCAACACCTAAATAAAAAAACCGAGCAATTATTGCTCGGCTTTGTCTATCTCCATGGATTGTTCGGATCCGGATCTGTTGGATCCCAGCCTCTGTAGTCGCTATCAGGCTCAAGATGATAGGTGCCCGGCTGTCCCAAAGGACCGGGGTTTTGATAATCATCATAAAACAAGATTTCCGTACCTGAACCAACATTGTCGTAAATCCACTTTGCGTCCTCAACCGTTAGCCATACGCTTCCGTATGTCTCGCTATTGGATCCCAGCTTGTTATAGTCTTCCCACCTAAGGTCCGCTGGATTCTGACTATTATAGGGAACGGACTGGATAAGTGTTCCGGGAGCAAACTGCGTAGCGTACTGCGCATAGACGTCACCATAGGTCCCGACCCACGGCCATTTTGCTCCTGTATAATACCTGCCAAGTTCAATATTGGAAGGAGCCACACATATCATCGCCTTAAACGGCACCGAATATCTGGCATCCTCACCTGCGGTGTAAATAGTAATCGCATTATAGGCTCTGTTTATCCTTATTTGATAAGGTTTTCCGTTAAACTCGCTGTCCATCCTATCTGAATCAGTTCCCTCGGAATCGTCATCCGGTTCCGGTTCAGGTTCAGGAGGTTTTTCTGCGATAACCACTTCAAACTCAGAAAAAGACTCATTTCCGTTTCTATCCATAGCAGAAACCTTTACAGTATATGTTCCGCTCTTTTCTTTTTCTATTTCAGATTCGACAAAATACTTGCCCTTGGAAAGTTCATCGGATTCCTCAAGCTTTCCGTCAATCGGATCTCTAACTGACAAGACATTGCTCGATGGATCAAAGCTAGCGCCCCACTCCAGCTCTATTTTTTCTTTTTTAAGTTCTATTACAGGAAGCACAGTATCGATAACTTCGTATTTTACGGTCTCGCTGTTAGAAAAATCTCTGCCAAACTTGTCCTTGGTGGTCATCAAATAAGTAACTTCCGTTACACCAACTTTGCTACAGTCTATCTCATCTATATCCACAAAAAGCTCTCCTCCGTGCTCGGTAACCAAGTCTCGGGTTTTAATAACATCATAACCGTACTCAAATACACGCTTTGGTTCGCCCTCTTCCTCTTCAAATGAAATCGTGAGGCTTCTTATAGCTTCGGCCGAAGCGGTAGATCGCTCAGTGCGGTAATCGTTCCAATATTTAAACCCAATAAGCATCCCGATTATGAGAAGCGTTGAGGCTATTATTTCAAATACATTTTTCTTTTTCATGCCTAAACTGAACTAAGTCGGTTTTCTTTCCTAAAAATATAATAGGTGCAGGAGAGATGCCTGCACCCGTTACCAATAAATTAGCTATTGATTTCTTTAGCAGCATCGAGGAGTTTTTGTCTAAGCTGTCCTTCGATAAGCTTGAGTTCTTCCTCTGCCTGCTCTCTCTTTTCTCTTCCCTCTCTCTGAATATTGAGAACTTCATCAAGCGTATTGATAAGAGATTCGTTTGTGTATTTAAGTGTTTCTATATCAACTATGCCGCGCTCTGCTTCCTTTGCTGTCTCAACAGTAGCCATATGTAGAGACTCTGCATTCTTCTTAAGAAGCTCGTTGGTCATCTCGCTAACTTCGTGCTGAGCCTGAGCTGCCTGAACAGAGTGCTCGACTCCCATAGCGATAACCATCTGGTTCTTCCAAAGCGGAATTGTATTAACGATTGTTGACTGAATCTTTTCAGCCATCAGGTTGTCAGAAGCCTGTACCATTCTGATCTGTGGAGCAGTCTGCATTGCTACTGTTCTTGTAAGTTCAAGATCATAGAGCTTCTTCTCAAATCTCTCACACTGTGTAGCAATGTCCTTTGCTGCCTGAGCATCTTCCGGAAGTCCGGATGCTTCAGCCTTTGCCTGAAGGTCTGCAAGCTCTCCTGCCTTTACTTCTTCAAGCTTCTGCTGTCCTGCAACAATATACATTGTGAGCTCTCTGAAGTAGTTCATATTGAGTTCATACATTCTGTCGAGCATAGCGCTGTCCTTCATGAGAAGAACCTGTCTCTCTTCAAGAGCGTTCTTGATTGCACTTACGTTTGTCTCAACCTTGTTGTATTTAGCCTTGAGGTTCTCAAGGTTGTTTGCTTTTTTCTTGAAGAAACCGAGGATCCCCTTCTTTTCTTCTTCATCAAAATTCTTGAGCTCTCCTACAAGCGAAGTAATCATTGTTCCTACTTCACCCATATCCTTTGTCTTTACGTTCTCAAGAGCCTTTTCAGAGAAGTCAGCAATCTTCTTCTGTGTTCCTGCACCATAGTTCATAATAGCCTGAGTATTGTTAATATCTATCTTCTTAACAAAATCTCTGACCTGCTGCATTTCTTTTTCCGTAAGCGTTTCAGCCGGATCGATTGGCGGAGCAGAAGGTGCTGCCTCAACGATTTCTACTGACTCAGTAGGAATATCCACAACGTCAGCCTCCTTGAACATATCAGCAACCTGAGCTTCAGCTTCAGCAATCTTGTCGCTTACTGTATCAACAGGCGCTTCCTCTACATCAAAAGTAAGTTCCGGTGCCTCTACGTTGAAATCATCAAACTTATCTGCCATGTAATCCTCCATTTTGACCCATATAACTCAAGCACGGCTTTCTCGCGCTCGCAACCAATATATTATACCATAATATTGGCTATTTATTATTAACTATTTTTCTACCGCATGCGGCCCATCGAGGATATCATTTACATCCTCATCTGCCTTCATTTTCTTCTTGCTCGTGAGGCCGTCCTGTTCCATCATGGTCTTCATTACCGAAATATCCGATGAAATATCCCAAGCAGTCTCTTCAAAGAGGCTATCCAGGAGATTCTCAAAGGCATCATTAATGGTATCTACCGCTTCCTCTATATCTCTCTTGGTGTTTACGATATTCTCGCCAACCTCAGGCTGCTTGTCCAACTCTATATAAGCATTCATCAGCTTCTCCGTGGTCGGTAGATAGTAATTCATAAACTTTCTGAGATCTGCTGCCGATTCAGGTTCCTTTTTAACCTTGGAAAAAATTTTGTTTACGATTCGCTCAAGCTGGTTCAGCTTTGCAGTCATTTCTTCTCCCGGGATAAGGTCATTTGCCCTCTTAATTTTGGCAACAAACTCTTCACCCTCCTTGATGACGCGCCTGCTCTCCTTTGAGATGCCGTCGCTATCAAGTCTAGCCTCTTCAGCCTCGCGCTCTTTTCTGGCATCCTCTGCAACAAGATACTGATTGTATGCATTCTGTGTGAGCATCAAAGTCGTCTTTCCGTCATCGTATCTCGCCTGCGGTAGCATTCCTGCGCTTATCATCGCATCAAGGTTTTTCTTGACGTTTTCGGGAGTGTCCTTTGTTTTCTCTGCGAGAGCCTTTATATCGATATACTCGGCACCGGAAATAAGTTTATCATACTCATCAAAGATCTTCTCAAGTTTCTTTTCGCTTGTTCCTTTTCCGGTGAGATATCCGGATAGTCCGGCACCTGCAGCCATAACCGCAGCACTTGCAATTGCCGCAGGAGCAGCTACAGTCGCTGCGGAAATAATCATCGCAACAGCAGCAGGAACAGTAAATATTAGCCCCGTGCCACCAAGAACCTGCTTAAGTGTTGAATTGGTCCAAGTATTCCTCGGCTTATTGGCATTAAACGGCGTAAGTGCAGTGGATGTTGAACTCTGATTATCCTTCCTCGGCGCACTATAATTCCAGCCCGCCTGCTGCCTTCTTCTTTCGTCGTATGCCTGACCGGCATTATATCCAGCTCCGGTCTTTTGACCTGTGAACTGGCTAGCGGAATGTCCTCCTACCGTTCCTGAAGAATAGCCTCCCGGACGCTGCTGTGAATATCCCGAGCCTTGCTGATAGTTTGGTCTCTGCTGATTTCCCTTTGGTCTTGTTCCAAGGTCTATATCAACAGGTCTATAGCCTCCCCTATTATATCCACCATAGCCTTGAGCGTTACCGCGCATTCCGTCGGTGAACCCCGAAACCTGTCTCCTTATGGTAGCAGAAAGATTGCTATAGTCCCCACGGTCTATGGCATCGGTAACTTCCTTCATGATATTTCCGCTCATATTGAGCATTTCACGAATGTAATCCATTTAAAAGTATTCCTTTGCTAATTCAGCGAATTTTGGTATGGATCTTTCTATCTGTTCATACGACACGCAGTAAGAAAGCCTTACATGTCCGGGACCGGCAAAAGAGCTTCCCGGAACCATCAGGATATTATACTTCTTGGCCGCATTAACAAATTCCCGTTCGTCATCCACAGGAGACTTCATCCAAAGATAAAACGCTCCCTGAGGCTCCAAGCAGGAAAATCCCATATCAGAAAGAGCTTCATAGAGTCTCTTTCCGTTTCTTTCATAATACTCCACATTGCACTTTTCGTCCACACATCTTTCAATAGCAAGCTGCATGAGAGATGGCGCATTTACGGAACCCGAAATCCTGTTTGCGATAGTCGCGGCTGCAATAAATTCATCCGCATTATCAGACTCATCCGGTATTACCACATAGCCTATTCTCTCGCCCGGAAGGGAAAGCGATTTGCTGTATGAATATCCAACAAGCGTGTTCTTATATAGCTTAGGTATAAAAGGAACAACCGCATCTCCATAAACGAGTTCCCTATACGGCTCGTCGCTGATTATATAGATAGGATGACCGATTTCTTTTCCCTTACGTTCAAGAACCTTTGCTAGCTTCTCAAGGACCTCCTCGCTATAAACTACTCCCGTAGGATTGTTTGGATTGTTTATTATTACCGCCTTGGTCTTCTTGTTTATTTTTTCCTCCAGCTCGCTGAGCTTTGGGATGAAACCCTCTTCAGGATTTGCAGAAATGACCGTAAGCACTCCATCGTAGTTTCCAACATAACTTCCATATTCGAAGAAATATGGAGCAAAGCATATAACCTCATCCCCGGGATTCAGCATCGTCTTAAGAAGAATATTCATAGCAGATGCCGCACCAACGGTCATTATTATGTTCTTTTCCGTGTAGGAAGTTCCAAACCTTCTGTTTAGATTGTCCGCGATTGCTTTTCTGGTGCTCGGAAAACCCGCATTGCTCATATACCCATGAACCTTTACAGGATTCTCATTATTCAAAATATCAATCATAGCTTCTTTGACAGAATCCGGTGCGGGAACATTTGGGTTACCAATAGAGAAGTCAAATACATTCTCTGCCCCGTACTCTTGGGCAAGCCTTAGGCCTTCCTCAAACATCTGTCTAATTGCGGAATTTCTCTCCAGAAACGGTCTCATCTTGTCAGCAATCATTATTAGCTCCTTTACTATGCCTTCTTACTATGCTTTTTTACTTTGCGATTATTACTTGCGATCTATTAAACGTTCTTTACGTTAACCGGAATGCTTGGAGCGGAGATTCCTGCCTCTCCAAATGCCTTTGCTACGCCTTCTCTTAGTCTATATCCTGAAGCGTAGTAATCTCCGGTCTTTACCCATGCCTTTGTATCAAAGATTATAGCTCCCTCTGCATTACCGGAAGCTCCAATTACCGGTGCAGGCTCAGATACAAAAATCGGATCCGCCTGAATTGCGGAAAGAATTGCTTCTTTAACCTTATCTATATCCGATGCGCCACTTACGGCAAATTGATGCTCAATACGTCTTAAGCCGGACTCTGTATAGTTAAGAATTACAGATGAAGTAATGGAGCCATTGGGTACTGTAACAATTTTGTTGTCGTGGGTATGAAGCTTTGTTCCCATGATATCGATTTTATCTACGATACCGGTTGCGTTTGCAGCACCTGTCACCTCTATCTCATCACCATTTTTAAACGGTTTATTGAGGAGAATCAGAATTCCGCCCGCAACATTGGAAAGCGCCCCCTGAAGAGCAAGGCCTATAGCGACACCGGCAGCTCCGAGCACTGCGATAACGGATGCTGTGTTTACACCCATTCTCTGGAGAACCATCACAAGAACGATTACCCACAGGAAAATCGAAACGCTTTTAAGAATAAACGGATGCATGGTACTGTCGAGTTTTGACTTGGCAAGACCTCTTCCCACTGCGCTTCTAATAAGCGTAATAACCACATAACCTACAGCCAGGATTATTGCTGCTGCGAGCAAGTTCCACAAAAAAGCAGCTACTCCAACTCCTAAACCTAAATCAGACATTTTTCTACCTCACTTTTTCTATATGTAATACGTTTAAAACGGCATTATGACTTTATCTTCCGGCTCTTCTTCTCTCAAGTTCCTTAAGGAGTTTCTTTCTGAGCCTTATATCATCGGGCGTTATTTCTACAAGTTCATCGTTTGCGATAAACTCAAGCGCCTCCTCAAGCGTAAAATGTCTCGCAGGCGAAAGCTTGATGTTTTCATCGGATCCCGCAGCACGCATATTGCTTGCCTTCTTTGCCTTACAAGGATTTACCTCCATGTCTTCGGAGCGAGAATTCATTCCGACAATCATGCCCTCATAAACCTTGGTTCCCGGTTCAACAAACATCTGAACGCGCTCTCCGATATTGAAAAGTGCATATGGTGTGCAGGATCCCTCTTCAATCGCTATCGCAACACCATTGGTTCTTCCCGGTATGTCACCTTTGTATTCCTCAAAGGCGTAGAACCTTCTCTCCATAGAGCCTTCGCCGTGAGTGTCGTTTATGAACTCAGATCGATATCCCAGAAGGCCTCTCGTCGGCGCATGATACTCTAGCTTTTGATATCCATTCTCTCCGGACATCTGAACCATTATGCCCTTCCTGAGATTTAGCTTTGATATAACAGCACCTGCATATTCATCAGGAACGCTGATTATCACTTCTTCTACAGGCTCAAGTTTCTCCCCGTTTTCTCCCTTATGGTAAATTACCTCAGGTTTTGATACGGCAAGTTCATATCCTTCGCGGCGCATATTTTCTATGAGAATAGAGAGGTGAAGTTCTCCTCTTCCCGAAACCTTAAAACAGTCCGTGCTATCTGTTTCTTCAACCGTAAGACCGACGTTAACCTCAAGCTCCTTCTCAAGTCTTTCTCTTATATGGCGCGATGTCACATACTTACCGACCTTTCCGGCAAAGGGCGACGAATTAACCATAAAGTTCATGGAGAGCGTCGGCTCCTCTATATGAATCATCTCCATAGCCTCCGGATGCTGCGGGTCGCAGACTGTCTCTCCGATTGAGATGTCAGAGATTCCGGAGAGCACGACTATATCCCCGCACTGGGCTTCCTGAACGGCCATGCGCTTAAGTCCTCTATAAACAAAGACCTGGTTAATCTTTCTCTGAACTACCGTCCCATCAGCCTTTGTTACCGCAACCTGCTGAGCCTCTCTTATTGTTCCTCTTGTAATTCTTCCGATTCCGAGCCTTCCGATATAGTCGTCATAAGCAAGCGTAGAAATCTGCATCTGAAGCGGCTCTTCTCTTCTGTCCGGATAAGGCTCGCAATGCTCTATTATCGTTTCAAAGAGCGGCTTAAGATCAAATCCACCGAATCCCTCAGGCGTATGCTTCATTTTGGCATTTCCCTGTTCCACGGAGATCCCTTCTACTTCCTTTGGGTCTCTAACTGCTATTCCCTGGCGCGCGATTCCGTAGAGAATCGGAAAATCGAGCTGGCTATCCGATGCGTTAAGATCCATAAAGAGCTCATAAACCTCGTCAACAACTTCCTCTATGCGAGCATCTTTTTTGTCTATCTTGTTTATGAAAAGAATCGGATCTATTCCCTGCTCAAGAGATTTGGTAAGAACAAATCTCGTCTGCGGCATCGGTCCCTCGCTTGAATCAACGAGAAGAATAACCGTATCTACGGTCTTCATGATTCTCTCTACCTCAGATGAAAAGTCCGCGTGACCCGGCGTATCAACTATATTGATCTTTACATCGCCATGCATTATTGAGCAGTTCTTGCTATAAATCGTTATTCCACGCTCACGCTCAATATCATCCGAGTCCATAACGCAATCCACGAGCTCTTCATTATCTCTGAACACGCCGCTCTGCTTTAGGAATGCGTCAACGAGTGTTGACTTTCCTGCATCTACGTGAGCGATTACCGCTATGTTAATTATCTTTTGTCTATCTGCCATTTTACTTCCTTCACTTAACCATCCAATTAATTGGAGTCATTCCATTTGTTACGAGATACTCATTAGCCCTGCTAAAATAATGTCCTCCGAAGAATCCGTTATATGCGGAGAACGGGCTTGGGTGTACGCCTTCAAGGATTAGGTTCTGGACGCCATCAATCAGGTTCTTCTTAGCCTTTGCTGGGTTTCCCCAGAGTATAAACACTACGGGTTTATCGCGCTCAGAGAGAAGTTCTATAACTCTATCGGTTAACTTCTCCCAGCCCTTTCCATGATGAGACATAGGGTCGTGCTCTCTTACCGTGAGGCATGTATTTAAGAGCATCACGCCCTGCTTTGCCCAGCTCATTAAATATCCGTAATCCTTTGGCGGCGGATCTAGTCCGAGGTCATCCTTGAGTTCCTTAAATATATTCACCATGGACGGAGGCTGCTTAATCCCCGGCTTAACCGAAAACGCCATGCCGTGCGCCTGCCCAGGTCCATGATACGGGTCCTGCCCGAGGATAAGAACCTTTACATCCTCAAAAGGCGTGACTTTGAAAGCACTGTATATTTCATCCATCGGTGGATAAACCGTATGCTCTCTATACTCCTTCTTCAGAAACTCGCGGAGCGCAAGATAGTATTCACTTTTGAATTCGCTCGCAAGGACATCGTCCCAGCTGTTACCTAAGTTAACCATTTTTATTAATGCATTGATTCTTTATAATTCAGCGAGTGCTTTGGTTATGCGGCTTCTCGTCATCTCTTCTCCCATGATCTGCTGTATAGTCCATACGTCAGGTGACTGCGCGCGTCCCATGAGCGCAATTCTTATCGCTGTACTTACATGGCCAACGTGTCCTTTATAGCTATCGGGATCCTTTTTATAATCCTTTGGCTTAGGAGCATAACCAAGTTCTTCACCGATGTTCCTAATCTTGTCAAACCACATGCTCTGGTCGTCAGCGTGGTCGTAGCTCGCAAGATATTTTTCCAGAATTGTCTTTGCGTCTTCCTTTGAAACCTCCTCCGGAAGTTCGTCCTCCGGCTTATAGAAATCATCAAAGAAATAGCTTATGAAATCAACTGTCTGCTCAGCATAGACAAGATCCTTTCTCGGCTTGGCGTCCTGCCTTCCGAGGTCAAGAATCTTAAGCGCATATTCTTTGTCGCTGAACATCGGAAGATATTCAGGATTGAATTCTTCTGCCCATGCCTTTAAGAAGTCGTATATCTCTTCAGCAGGGATTCTCAGCATAACTTCTTTGCTAACGTCATTTAACTTGGCAAGATCAAAGAGCGCGCCTGCGCTACTCATCTTCTCCGTAGTAAATTTAAACTCATCTATATCCGCATCCTGATGCTCCATTCTCCATTCTTCAAAATTGGAGTTCAGAATCGTAAGAAGATACTCTCTTACTGCCTGCGGATGATAACCCTTTCTTCTGTAGTAATCAAGAGATAGTTCAGGGTCATGACGCTTTGATAGTTTTCTCTTGTTTCCCGTTTCCTCATCTATCTTCATGAGCTGCGCAGTGTGACAGTATATTGGCGGCTCCCAGCCGAGCTTCTCAAAAAGCTCAACATGTATCGGAAGAGAAGGAAGCCATTCCTCACCTCTTACAACATGCGTGGTTCTCATAAGATGATCGTCAACAACATGTGCAAAATGATATGTCGGTATTCCGGTGGTCTTTAGGATAATCGTATCCTGAAAGTTCTCCGGCATATCGAGCTCACCTCTAACCGCATCCATGACTTTGATTCTCTTTGCCTTCTCCGGATCCGGATTGCCATCGGACTTAAGCCTAATCGCATAAGGCTTACCGGAATTTATATTTGCCTCTACCTGTTCGTATGTTAGGTCTCTAGAGAGTGCGTGCTCGCCGTAGATTCCGGGGTTTAACTTTGCTGCCTCCTGCTTTTCTCTTATGAGAGCAATCTCTTCCTCCGTAAGAAAGCACGGATAGGCCTTACCCTCAGCGACTAGTTTCTTTGCAAATGCGGCATAGATTTCTCCCCTATGGCTCTGCGTATAATCTCCATAAGAACCGCGGTCGCCATCTTTTCCGGCACCCTCATCAAAATTAATATCAAAGAATCTAAGTGAATCTATGATTAGGTCTATAGCGCCTTCTACAAAGCGCTTATCATCCGTATCCTCTATTCTCAAGAAAAATACACCACTAGACTGGTGCGCGAGTCTCTCGTCAACAAAGGCTCCGTATAGATTTCCTAAATGAATAAAACCCGTAGGAGATGGCCCAAGCCTTGTAACCATGGCTCCCTCGGGAAGGTCTCTCTTTGGATATTTCTTCTCTAGCTCTTCAGGTGTTTCAGTTATATTCGGAAACAGAAGTTCTGCCAATTTTTGACTTTCCATTGTGATTTCCTTTTCCTCCCAATCTTATGATTATCTTAATAATTATATAATGTAGGGGTATGGTTTTTCAAGAGATTTGATAGTATAATAAGGATATGAATAAGACATATATCTCAAGAGATGCACATAGAAGAGTAAAAGAATACTTAGAAACTATAGGTCGTGACGTACAGCTTGTCGAGACCTCGGGCGTGGTTGACAAAAGAATCTCTAACCACCCCGATGTTTGGCTATGCAAAATGGGTATCGGTGATGATGCCCCTGTTTATCTTGCAAGCGAAGAAGATCTCGGAATGGACTATCCTGCCCACGCAGCATATAACGCAGCATGCACAGGAAAATATTTCATTCACAATCTTTCCATAACTGCACCTGCCCTTTTGGAAATCGCAAAGGAAATGGGAATGACATTTATAGATATTCCTCAGGGTTACGGTAAGTGTAGCATTGCCATCATCGATGAAAACGCAATCATCACCTATGACAACGGAATCGTTCGCGCATGTGAATCGCATCCTGATTTGAATGTACTTTTGATTTCACCGGGTAATATAAAACTCTTCGGTTTTGACACAGGATTCATCGGCGGTACATGCGGTAGAGTAGGAAACGAAATTATTTTTAACGGTGCTCTTGATAAGCATCCGGATTTTGCAAAGATAGTTGACTTTATAGAATCCAGAGGACTCGCTGCACGTTGGTTCTCTGAATATCCGCTAACCGACATCGGTTCAATTCTATAACAATTGTGCAACGCGCCAATAGTATTTTAATCACAGGTTTTTGACAGTGAAGAAGCATGCAATCATTCCAGTATTCATACCGCATCTAGGCTGTCCGCACACCTGTGTTTTTTGTGACCAAAAACAGATAACCGCAAGAGAAAAAGCACCTACAAAAGACGAGGTTATTTCTTTTATAGAAGAATGGCTAACGACACTTACAGACGTTGAAACCGTTGAAATTGCTTTCTATGGAGGAAGCTTTACTGCGATTCCCCTTTCCATGCAAAAGGAATATCTTGAGATTGCCAAAGAGTATAAAGATGCTGGGCGCATTCAAAAAATCCATCTATCTACAAGGCCCGATGCGATTGATAAAGAAATAATGGACAATCTCAAGGCATACTCAGTAGATACCGTTGAGCTTGGTGTTCAGTCCTTTGATGATGAAGTTCTTCGCATTTCCGAGCGCGGACATGATAGCGCTGCTGTTTATAGAGCCGCAGAGTTAATCAAGTCATACGGAATGGAGCTCGGCATTCAATTAATGATTGGCCTTCCCGGAGACAGCATGAAGTCATGCCTTTACTCTGTAGATGAAACAATTAAGCTTGCTCCATCACTTGCGCGTCTCTACCCTACACTAGTTCTTCCGGGAACAGAGTTATATGCGATGTATGAACGCGGAGACTATACTCCACTAACAAGAGAAGAAGCTGTGGCCATTACCGCCGCGATGTATAGACTTTTGGATGCAGCAGGAATATACGTCATGAGAGTAGGCCTAAAGAGCACTGACGTAATCAATTCAGAAAGACTTGGAGAAATAAACAGCGGAACATACCACCCCGCATTCAGACAACTCGTAGAAGACTATATCGCAAGAGAAAAGATTTCTTCCATGCTTAATCAAATAACAAAGAATAGATTATGCAAGCATAAAAAGTTTCTCGTAAAAGGATCGCCCTCTTGGGCATCATCCCTTTCGGGACATAACGGCGATAACAAAAAGTTTTTTAAAGAGAAGTATCCGGATGTAGAGTTGGTTTTTGAGACAGACGATTCATTACCGCCCGGTAAGTTCACAGTGACTAGCATAAAGTAGAAATTGCAAGTGCGCGAGCCATCGCTTTTCACACAGCATGAAGAATATATAGTTAAGGAGCCAAAAATGAAGTACGACTTTGATTCAGTAATCGATAGAAAAGGAACAGGAAGCATCAAGCACGATGCTGCAGCAAGATTTGGTAAGCCCGAGGGACTCATTCCACTATGGGTTGCCGATATGGACTTTAAAGTTGCGGAACCGATTATAGATGCGCTTCGCCAGAAAGTCGATCACGGAATCTACGGTTACGAGTCGCCCTCACCTACGTATTTTGATGCGGCCTCCGGCTGGTTCATAAGAAGATTTAACTGGACTCCAAAAGAAGAATGGCTCGTAATAACATCGGGCGTTGTACCTGCGGTTAACTATGCAGTAAAGGCCCTCACATTTGAAGGAGACAGCGTACTCATCCAGACTCCTGTCTATTATCCGTTTTCAAATGCCATAAACTCAAATGGTCGAAAACTAATTGAGAATCCGCTCGTGCTAAATAACGGTAGATACGAAATCGATTTTGAAGACTTTGAAAAGAAGATTGTAGATAATAGCGTTAAACTATTTATCTTCTGTAGCCCACATAATCCTGTCAGTCGCGTATGGACTATTGAAGAACTACAGACCCTCGGCGCAATTTGTAAGAAACATGATGTCTTTGTTGTTGCCGACGAAATCCACTGCGACTTTACGTTTAACGGTCACAAGCACACCATGTTCATAGATGCGTGCCCAGAGATTGCGGATAAAACGATTTCCTGCACAGCTCCAAGCAAAACATTTAACCTCGCGGGACTTCAGACATCCAACATTTGGATTCCGGGTGAAGATACAAGAAATCGCTTCATGGAGGCGCTTGAAACCACAGGCTTTTTCAGTTCAAACAGCATGGGGCTCACCGCTTGCGAAGCGGCTTATCGTCACGGCGATGAATGGCTCGATCAATGTAAGGATTATATTTATGAGAACTATCTATTCTTTAAAGAGTACATTCAAGAAAAAATCCCTTCGCTCAGAGTTCATGAACTCGAAGGGACTTATCTCTTATGGGTTGACTTCTCTGCACTCGGAAAAACTCCGGAAGAAGTCAATGATTTAATTCTTAATAAAGCCGGACTCTGGCTCGACGAAGGCAAGATGTTCGGAACCGGCGGCGAAAACTTCCAGCGCTTCGTCCTCGCCTGCCCAAGAAGCGTGCTTGCAGAAGCCTTAGAAAGACTAGCCAGCGCAGTCAATCAATAACTTCTATTCAAACAAAGGTGTAGAAAAATATCTTTCGGCTGTATCAGGTAGGATTGTTACTACAGTCTTTCCTGGGCCGAGTTTCTTTGCGAGGCGAACTGCCGTAGTGACGTTTGTTCCGCTGGATATTCCACAGAGGAGACCTTCCTCTTTTGCAAGGCGCCTTGACATCGCAAGTGCTTCCTCGTCAGTAACCATCTCAACGTGGTCGTAGATTTCTGTGTTTAGGATTGCAGGAATCAATCCGTCGCCGATTCCCATCTGTATGTGAGTTCCGATTTCTCTGCCTAAAAGTATAGCTGCATTCTCAGGTTCAACTGCCCATATTTCTATTCCCGGATATTTCTCGCGGAGCACCTCACCTATTCCTGTGATAGTTCCACCCGTACCGATTCCTGAACAGAACCCGTCAACAGCTACATCCAAATCCTCAAGGATTTCCTGTGCAGTATGGTTCTTATGCGCCAATGTATTGTTTATATTCTCAAACTGATGAGGAACAAAAACTCTCGGATCATTCGCCTGTATCTCAAGTGCTGTTTTGAGGCAGTTCTCGATGCACTCACCGATATCGCCGTTATCATGAACAAGAATAACTTCCGCGCCATACATCTGAACCAGTTTTCTTCTCTCTTCGCTTACGGAATCCGGCATGACGATTTTTGCCTTGTATCCTTTGACTGCAGCAACGAGAGACAGACCGATTCCCTGGTTTCCGCTTGTCGGCTCAACTATAATGCTGTCTTCCTTTAAAAGTCCCTCTTCTTCTGCGCGAAGAATCATATTAAGAGCCGTTCTGGTTTTGATTGAACCACCAACGTTTAGTCCCTCGAACTTAACAAAGATTCTTGCACTTCCCTCTTCTGGGATATTGCGAAGCTCGATTAAAGGTGTGTGTCCAACTGCTTCCAAAATGTTGCGATAAGCCATGCGTGTTCCTCCTTATGCTATTAACCAATTTGCTTTCACAAGTTTTAGTTATCCTGCTAGTTTCTGTGTATTAAAGAGCTTTGCATATCCGCCGCCGAGTTCCATTAATTCTTCGTGGCTTCCTTGCTCAACTACTTTTCCTTTTTCTATCAAAACGATTCTATCTGCGTTTCTTACTGTCGCGAGTCTATGCGCGATTACAAGGCTCGTTCTTCCCTTTGCTAGCTCGTCGAACGACTGCTGTATCGCCTGCTCAGTTATTGTATCCAGTGCTGATGTTGCCTCATCCAGAATCAGAATTCTCGGATTCTTAAGGAAGATACGCGCGATAGAAATTCTTTGCTTCTGTCCGCCCGAGAGCATCGTTCCGCGCTCACCGACGTATGTATCAAAGCCTTCCGGCATCATCATGATGTCGTCGTAGATTCTTGCCCGCTTTGCCGCCTCCTCCACTTCCGCATCGGTCGCAGACGGCCTTCCGTATCTTATATTATTCATAATCGTATCCGCAAAGATAAATACATCCTGCTGAACGATTCCGATGTTCTCCGCGAGAGACTTCATGGTGACATCACGAATGTCCTGATCGTCTATTTTAATCGCACCGGACTCAACATCGTAGAACCTCGGAATAAGTTGACAAAGCGTTGTTTTTCCGCCGCCTGAATGACCAACGATTGCAACGGTCTCTCCAGCTTTAACATGGAGAGTTATTCCATCAATAACCTCATCCCTATTGTCATAGGAGAAATATACGTCCTCTATATCTATCTTACCCTTATCGAGTGCAAGTGGCTTGGCATCTTCTTTATCTTTGATGTTTGGCTCAACCGCCATTATCTCCATAAACCTGCTAAGTCCAGCTGTTCCACTTGCCAAAATCTCAGCAAAGTTTACAAGTTTTCTAATCGGCGTGATAAACGCATTCACAAACAGAGTAAAGGTTACGAGGTCAACGTAATCCATCTGTCCATCCATTATTAGCTTACCGCCCACAGCAATTACGACCACCGGGAATATGCATAGGAAGAAATCCTGCGATGCCATGAATCGCCCCATAGCTTTATAGTAATCTGACTTTGCGGTTTTAAATCTTGAGTTGGAACGATCAAAGCGCTCATAGTCAACCTCCTGGTTTGCAAACGCTCTAGAGGTCTTGATTCCGGAAATGCTCGCCTCCGCATCCGCATTGATGTCCGCCATCTTGCGCTTAACCTCAACCGATGCGCGAGACATACCCTTCCTCTGCATGATAATTATGAAAATAACTATCGGAAGAAGCAGCGCAAGCACTATCGCGAGTCGCCACTGAATCGTAAAGAGATAAATGAGCGCACCGATAATCGTTAGCGAGGCAATCAGAATATCCTCGGGACCATGGTGCGAAAGCTCGGTAATTTCAAACAGATCGCCCGTGAGCCTACTCATAAGTGTACCGGTTCTATTTTTGTCATAGAATCCAAAGTCCAGTTCCTGAAGATGCGTAAATAGATCGCGCCTGATATCCGCCTCTACCCTGACACCAAATGTATGCCCCCAATAAGTCATCGTATAATAGCCGAGCGACCTGAGAAGATAGAATACCGCAACAATTCCCATGATTACAAAAAGAAGCGTGTACTTATGCTCAGGTATAAGTTCGTACATCGCTCTTCTTGAAATAATAGGAAACGCCAAGTCCACCGCAGCGATGAACATGGCGCAACACATATCCAATATAAAAATCTTTTTATGTGGTTTGAAATAACCAATTAACGTTTTAAACATGAGGTAATTATACTATCGGCTAGGCAGTTTCACAACCCACTTACTGATGAATCCGGTTTCTATGAACAATTATGATAAAAGAAAAAAGGCTGCCATACGAGGCTCCGGTTAGATGCTTAAATCTAACTATTGGATTTACCTCAATATGACAGCCTTTCTTATGCCTTATTTTTGGTTTTTATTTGCTTGCCTGCTCGCCTGCAATTCTACCAAATACTATGATGTCAGCAACTGCGTTTCCGCCAAGACGGTTGGAGCCGTGAACACCACCGGTAACTTCGCCGGCTGCATAGAGTCCAGGAATTACTGCGCCATTTTCATCCAACACTTCAGCATTGCTGTTGATTGCGATACCGCCCATTGTGTGGTGAACGCCAGGCTGTACCGTAAGTGCATAGAAGTGCTCTTCTAGCGGATTAGCAAAGCTTGTACGTCCAAACTCAGGATCGTTCTTGGCAGCAACATATGAATTCCATGTTTCAATTGTCTTGGCAAGTGTTTCAGGATCGGATCCCATAGCCTCTGCCAGTTCTTCAGGTGTATTTCCTTCTACCATCCATCCTTTGCTGTGGTAACCCTGGATAACAGCGGATGCATCCATCATCTTCTGGTCAACAATCAGCCATGCATATTTTCCTGTCTGATTGTTTTCAGCAGCGGATACTTTGTCACGTGTGGATACTTCATCAAAGAAGCGAAGTCCTTCTTGGTTTACAAGGATTGCGCCGTCTCCACGGAGACCTTCTGTAATAAGGTTTGCGGAACCGTCCTCAGCAACATGTACTGTTGGGTGCAGCTGGATTTGCTCCATATCTACTGTAGCCGCGCCGGCTTCCTGCGCCATTACAATACCCTGTCCCTGTGCGCCGGGAGCATTTGTTGTGATGTATCCGTCGAGTTCAGAATTGAGTGCTGCGATCATATCGTTATTTGCACCAAAACCGCCTGTAGCGATGATTACAGCATTTGCTTTGATGGTTACCTTGGAGCCATCTGCGGAAACAGCCTCTATACCTACTGCCTTTCCATCTTCCATTATAATCTTGTTTGCTGTTGTGCTATAGAGTACTTCTACTCCCGCATTCTGTGCGCTTTCTGTAAGAACCTGTACAAGATAAGAACCAACAGGAACAACCTTGCCCTCTTCGTTTACAGGACGGTGGATTCTCTTAACGGAAGCACCACCAAATGCCGCAACATTATGAAGAATTGCATTGTTCTGCTCCAGCCAATCAACTGCAGCTGCAGAATTCTCTACCAATGTCTTTACGAGTTCAGGATTGTTAAGTCCGGAACCGCCGATAATTGTGTCGAGCTGAAAGAGTTCGGATGAATCAAAGTATCCTGTCGGATTTGCTTTGTATTCATCGTACTGAGCCTGAACAGTAGCTGCAAGTTCATGGATTACTTCTTCGCCTGCACCGGTATACTCCGCTGCTTTTGCAAGTGTCTTCTCAATACCTGCTTCTTCGCCAAACTCGTTCTCATCCTGGAAAACAGTCTTTGCTGCGTTCATACCGCCTGTTGAACGGGAGGAGTTACCGCCTGCGAGAGCCTGGCTTTCTACAACCAAAACTTCTTTTCCATTCTCTTTTACGGTAAGAGCAGCTGTTAGACCTGCACCACCTGCACCGATGATAACAACGTCAGTTTCTCTTTCTGTATCCTGAACCTCAGCTATAGCCTCACCTGTTCCGGATAGTTCAACGCCACCGGATTCAAGTGCTGCACCAAGAGCCTCAAGGAATGCAGTTGAAGTTACTGTTGCTCCAGAAACTGCGTCAATATCCAGTGACTGCGCTTTGATTACGTTCTCTACCAATAGTGGAAGCGCTGCGCCGCCAACTGTAGGTGTCTCACCTTCTGCAGTATAGTCGATTGCCTCAACCACACCGTCTGTTACGGTAATTTCAACGTCAACAGGTCCGCCAAATCCCTCTGCTGAACCTGTGAGTGTGAGTGTTTTGCTTTCTTCGGAGCCACCATTATTTGCTCCGCCATTATTGGTCGTGTTACCACAAGCTACTAATGACAGTGTCAAAACCACTACCAATAATAATGCTATAACTTTCTTCATGTCCTTCTCCTTTTGCTTTAATCTAGCCAAAACATTATGATTATGCACCCTCTGGGGCGCTACGGTACATCATTATACTCTTTTAAAAAAATCTTTCTGCAGTATTCACAATAAAAAACGTAGGATTCTTACCTACGCTTGTCATTGAGTTATTTTGGTTCACACTAAATCTTTAATCATACAAACAAACCATAAGAATCACAGTTGCTTCATCATCCACTCGGAGTCGCCGTATGTTCCGTCCTTGTATTTTACATTGTGTGGGAAAACTCCGTATTTTACAAAACCCAGTTTCTCATATAGGGCTTTTGCTGCGTCATTGGTCGATATAACGTCGAGTTCTGCCTGCTCGTAGCCCACATCCTTTGCGATATCAAGTATAAGCTCGAGCATCTTTCTACCGATTCCTCTTCCCCAGTATTCCCTGTAAAGAGCAATCGCAATACCGCATCTATGAAGGTATCTTAGATTTGCACCTATCTGCATAAGTGAGCACGCACCAACAAGCTTGTCGCCATCATAAGCAACAAGCATTTCCTCCCTCTCGGACTCGATACGTGTCTTGAGAAAATCCTCCTCCTGTTCAATTGACGGCAAGCTCTCTCCGGCTTCCCTGAGCAAGAACCGCGTCTCCTCTGCAGTCTTTCCCATGTATTCAATTAGATTAGGACCGTCGGAAAGTTCAACACTTCTTATTACGATTTTGCTCCCGGTCTTGTCTATGAACTCAATCAAATGCTTATCCATTAACTCACCTCTCTTCCATCAATTAGTTCCTTCGTCATACAGTATCAGCGCAAGCATTCTGCATGGCTCGTCCTTTACATTCGTGATTGCATGGCCCTCACCGGAATAAGTAATCGTGATATCGCCCGGATGAAGCGTCGTTATTGTATGATCCGTATCCTCGTACTCAGCTTCTCCCGAGAGAATCAAATAGATCTCTCCGTCGCCCTCGTGAACGTGAAAGCCGATACCGCAGTTCTTTTCTAGAACATTCTCGTTAAACAGGCGACCCTTTCCGTAGAGTTCTTCGTCAGAATTAATAACCCTTGTAACATCAATCACTCCGGGCCCACCAAATCTTTTTTCAAGAAGCGCCTTCTCGCGCTCTTCTTTTCTTCTTATGATACTCATGGGATAACCTCCATCTATACAAATTATATGCAAAAACGTTCCGGGCTGGGAAGTTTTACAACCCATTTACTGATGAACCCACCTTCACCGGCAGTCGTTCTTCCACCCACCATATGTGCCTCTCCGGGCAGAATTGCAACAAAGCAACCAGGTTTCAGAAGTACTGCAGATCCGCGCGGAGACCCTATCAGTTTCATTCCATCCCCGCCATCCGGAAGTGGCTCACCAGGTTGCAATTCTTCCTCGGGACATATATGTATAGTCTCCTCTCCATCAAAGCACATCATAAGATCAATAGTATGGCTATGCACTTCAAATTTACGTTTTTCATCAGGTTTGGTTTCGTATTCTTTGAAGCGCACCTCAAAAGGCAATCCTTCGGCGTGGCGCGTCCTGAAGCGCTCCGACAATTCTTTCGCATACGGTAGCAGTTCCTCATATAGCGAAAGCCTTTCAACAGTATCCATAATCATCGAATTCATTCTCCTTATAAAAATTCATTCCCTGGTCAGCAAATCTTTTTCTAGCCCTAGCAAGCTAACTGACCAAATCACTCTATAGTCAGCCCCTCCGTAGGCTCATTGAACAGAAGATCTAGAAGGTGTCTAGGAGTTTTGTCTGTCATGCTGAAGCTGCGAACGCATGCAGTACAATATACAACCACATCGTTTTCTGTAAATTCTTCTACTCTGGCATTGGCCATTCTTATTCTTTCTTCGCGCTCGGTAGCGCATCCTCCACAGCAGATTGTAGTCTCGCGAGTATGCACAGGCTCAACTAGTGCGATATTCATCCTTTTGCAAAACTCTCTTGCATCGTCCTGCTTATCCGCAGAATACCTCTTTCTTGATTGGCAGGAATCGTGAATGGACATCCTTTGCCCATGATAGTCAGGGAAAGGAAAATCCGTATCAAGAAGAACTTTCCACAAAGAAATAATATCTGCGTTGGGATAAATAACCCCATATTTATAGCTACACCCAGGGCAGCAGTCAATAACCGTCATCTGTTCATCAGAACTCTCGCAATCCTTGCAGCAAGTCAACGACATTTCGTCTATGATTTCTCGTTCAAGCAGAAATTGCCGAATCTTCTCAATTAAGTCAGGCTTGTACTTGTGCAACGCACATCCCGGAGCAAAAATAGTTTTCACAATGGCATCCTCCTACAAAGGAATTATACCATATCAAATATTGAGCAAAAAAGTACTTTTGCCACAGAAAATGCCCCGACTCCATATGGAAGTCGGGGCAAATTGACGCATAATATGTATCGCTTATTTATTCTTAATTACTGCCTGTGCTGCTGCGAGTCTTGCGATTGGTACTCTGTAAGGTGAGCAGCTTACGTAATTAAGGCCTGCCTTGTAGCAGAACTCGACTGATCTTGGATCGCCGCCGTGCTCTCCGCAGATACCGAGCTTGATATTGCTTCTTGTGGCCTTACCTTTGTCGCATGCCATCTTTACGAGCTGGCCTACGCCGTCCTGGTCAAGTGTACCAAAGATATCATCCTTAAAGATGCCCTTCTCCTCATAGACCTTGATGATCTTTCCTGTGTCGTCTCTGGAGAAACCGAATGTCATCTGTGTGAGGTCATTTGTTCCGAAGGAGAAGAACTCTGCATATTCAGCAATCTGGTCAGCTGTGAGTGCTCCTCTTGGAGTCTCAATCATTGTACCTACGAGATACTTAATGTCTGATCCCTTTTCTTCTTTGCACTTCTCAGCTGTTGCAACTACGATATCTCTTACATACTTCATTTCCGTATCCATTACAGTAAGCGGAATCATGATTTCGGGAACGATATCAAAGCCCTTTTCTTCCTTAACTTCGATTGCAGCTTCTATTATAGCTCTTGTCTGCATCTCAGCGATTTCAGGATATGTAACCGCAAGACGGCATCCACGGTGACCGAGCATTGGGTTGAACTCGTGAAGGTCAATATTGGCCTTTTCAAGCTTCTCCATAGGAATTCCATATTTGTCGGAAAGTTCCTTCATATCTGCTTCTGTCTTTGGAAGGAATTCATGTAGCGGTGGGTCTAAGAGTCTTATTGTAACAGGTCTCTCTTCCATAACTTCATAGATTCCCTTGAAGTCGCCCTTCTGATAAGGAAGAAGTCCATCGAGTGCAGCGCGTCTTTCTTCTTCTGTGTCAGCAACGATCATACGACGGATTGCCGGGATTCTCTCTTCTTCAAAGAACATGTGCTCAGTACGGCAGAGGCCGATACCTTCTGCGCCGAACTCGATAGCCTGCTTAGCGTCAGCAGGTGTATCGGCATTTGTTCTTACGCGGAGAGTTCTTATTCCGTCAGCCCAACTCATGATGAGAGCAAAGTCGCCGGAGAGCTCAGGTGCAACTGTTGCGATTTCGCCTTCATATACGTCACCGGTTGAACCGTTGAGTGAAATGAAGTCACCTTCTTTATATGTCTTTCCATCAACTGTGATGGTCTTATCTGCTTCGGATACGTGGATTGCTGAGCAGCCTGCTACGCAGCACTTACCCATTCCTCTTGCAACTACTGCAGCATGGGATGTCATTCCGCCACGAGCTGTAAGGATTCCCTGTGCGGCAACCATTCCAGCGAGGTCTTCTGGTGATGTCTCTTCTCTTACGAGGATAACCTTATCTCCGTTAGCTGCAGCAGCTTCAGCATCAGCTGCTGTGAAATAAATCTTACCGAATGCAGCACCAGGTGATGCAGGAAGTCCCTTTGCAATCTTAACTGCCTGCTTTTCAGCGTCAGCATCAAAGCTCGGGTGGAGGAGCTGATCGATTGCTTCCGGGTCAACTCTCATAACAGCGGTTTCCTTATCGATAAGGCCTTCTTCTACGAGGTCAACAGCAACCTTTACAGCGGCAGCTGCTGTACGCTTACCGTTACGTGTCTGGAGCATAAAGAGCTTATTGTTCTCAACTGTGAACTCCATATCCTGCATGTCCTTATAATGCTTCTCAAGGATTTCTGCAGTCTTTACAAAGTCCTTATATACATCCGGGAAGGATTCTGCCATCTCGGAGATTGGCTTTGGTGTTCTGATACCTGCAACAACGTCTTCACCCTGTGCGTTTACAAGGAATTCACCAAAGATTGCCTTTTCGCCGTTAACCGGGCTTCTTGTGAATGCAACGCCTGTACCGGAATCGTCACCGGAGTTACCGAATACCATGGCCTGTACGTTTACAGCTGTTCCAAGGTCATCCGGAATTCTTTCCATCTTTCTGTAGAGGATAGCTCTCTCGTTATTCCAAGAACGGAATACAGCCTGGATGGCTGCGAGAAGCTGTTCCTTTGGTTCCTGCGGAAAATCTACGCCGAGTTCGTTCTTATATAGTTCCTTATAGCCTTTGATTACTTCCTTTAAGTCTTCTGCTGTGAGGTCAACGTCATACTCAACTCCGGCCTTCTTCTTCTGACCATCAAAGATTGCATCAAACTTGGACTTGGAAACTTCCATTACAACGTCGCCGAACATCTGGATAAAACGTCTGTAGCTATCATAAGCAAATCTTTCGTTTCCTGTCTTTGCTGCAAGTCCCTTAACGGCATCGTCATTAAGACCAAGGTTAAGAATTGTATCCATCATACCAGGCATTGAGAATGGTGCGCCGGATCTTACAGAAACGAGAAGCGGATTATCTATGTCTCCGAATTTCTTTTCCATAACCTGCTCGAGCTCTGCAAGATGCTCATAAACTTCATCGATAATTGCAGGGTCAATTACGTTACCCTTTGCAATATAGTCCTTACAAGCATCTGTAGTTACAGTGAAACCAAATGGAACCGGAAGTCCAATCTTGGTCATCTCAGCAAGGTTTGCACCCTTTCCACCGAGTACATACTTCATGTCTTTTGATCCCTCGTTAAAGGAATAAACAAATTTCGCCATACTTTCTTTTCTCCTTTTTTAAACTTAAGTTACTTCTTCTTAAGCCTACTCTCCCAATCTCGTCGAGGCATATATTAAGAGCACCTATAAGGCGCTCTTTAATTTAAAATTCAAGTCGCTCTTCTATATACGAGCGAACATCTTGGATAGGAATACGGACTTGTTCCATAGTATCCCTTTCTCTAATTGTTACGCAGCCGTCTGTCTCTGTATCAAAATCAACACAGATGCAGAATGGCGTTCCGATTTCATCTTCTCTTCTATAGCGCTTACCGATGGAGCCGGACTTATCGTAGTCAACATTGAAATACTTGGATAGCATTTCATATACCGGCATCGCCTGCTCCTCTAGTTTATTGGAAAGCGGAAGAACCGCAGCCTTAAACGGTGCAAGCGCCGGGTGCAGCCTCAAGACTACACGGCTATCTTCTTTTCCGTCCTGCGACAAATCTTCCTCGTCATAAGCATCAATTAAGAATGCAAGCGCAACTCTATCTGCGCCGAGCGAAGGCTCTATTACATACGGGATATATCTCTCGTTTGTATCCGGGTCAAGATAACTCATCTCTTCTCCGGAGAACTCGGAGTGTTTTGTTAAATCAAAATTGGTTCTATCCGCAATGCCCCAGAGCTCACCCCAACCGAATGGGAAGAGATACTCTATATCCGATGTTGCATTGCTGTAGTGAGAGAGTTCTTCCTGCTCGTGGTCTCGGAGTCTGATATGCTCCATATCCATTCCGAGACTCTTAAGGAAGTTTACGCAATACTCTCTCCAATATGAGAACCACTCAAGATCTGTTCCCGGTGCGCAGAAGAATTCAAGTTCCATCTGCTCAAACTCTCGTGTACGGAATGTGAAATTTCCCGGAGTGATTTCGTTTCTAAAGGACTTACCTATCTGTGCTATTCCGAACGGAACTTTCTTACGGCTTGTTCTCTGAACGTTTTTGAAGTTAACAAAGATACCCTGAGCGGTCTCAGGTCTTAAGTATATTTCAGCGGCACTGTCTTCAGTTACGCCCTGGAAGGTTTTGAACATAAGATTGAAATATCTTATGCCGGTGAAGTTATGCTTTCCGCATTCCGGACAAGGAACGTTGTTTTCCTTGATGTAGCTTTCTAGCTGCTCATCTGTCCAGCCATCAACTACCTGAGGCTCTTTTCCCTGCTCTCTCTCAAAATCCTCTATGAGTTTATCCGCACGGTATCTAGCTTTACATTCCTTACAGTCGATAAGAGGATCTGCAAAGTTTCCGAGATGCCCTGATGCTTCCCATGTCTTTGGATTCATGAGAATCGCAGAATCGAGTCCCACGTTATACTTGGACTCCTGCACAAACTTCTTCCACCACGCCTTCTTTACGTTGTTCTTGAACTCAACACCGAGTGGGCCGTAATCCCAAGTATTTGCAAGACCTCCGTAAATGTCAGAGCCGGGGAAGATATATCCCCGGTTCTTACATAGCGCAACTATTTTTTCCATTGTCGCTTTATCGCTCATATTGAGTAATTACTCCTCTGTCTTAACTTCTTCTACTACTTCTTCTACAGCTTCTTTAACTTCTTCTGCTGTCTCTTCAAAGTCAAACTCTTCAAAGTCTTCCTTTACGTCCTTCATTCCTTCTTTGAACTTATCCATGGAGTTTGTTACAGCATCCTTGGCCTTTGTGAATACGCTTTCGCCTTTATCCTTAGCCTTATTGAATACTTCTTCTCCTCTTGCTCTTAGTTCATCAAAGTTTTCCGGAGCTCTTTCTTTGATATCAAAGTAGATATCCTGGCCCTTTTCCTTTGCTGTGTCATAAGCTTCTGTGGCCTTCTCTGTGATATCTATAACCGATCCATCGTCCTTTACAAATTCAATCTTGCAGTTGAATCCAAATGCAGCAACAACACCTGCGATGGCAGCCCATGGAGCAAGAATTGTTCCAAGGATACCTGCGCTGAGTGGAAGATTGATAATAGTGTTGTCTTCCTTGGTTACCTTAATCTTGGATACGTTTCCTTTCTCTACGATTTCTTTAATCTTTCCTACAAGAGCATCCTTCTTTTCGATGGTTGATCTTGCAACGCCACCGTCAACTGACTGCTCAATAGCAACGATAGCATCAACAACACTGCCTTCAGCAGCCTCGAGAGCATCCTTTGCTTCCTTATAGCTTACGCCGGTTCTGTCTCTAACTAGTTCAATCTTTTCTAACGTAATTTCCATCTTTTTTCCTCCTACTTTCTATATCATGTAAATGCTTTCACTTTTCAGCGGGCCTATGTCCAAATGGTAAGAAATATACTCTCTCAAAATAGACTTAAGCTCCCCCGCGACCTTGGGGTCTAAGGCAATCTTGTCAAAGGCTGAAAATGGTTTTATTTCCAAAAAACGTACTGTATTTACTATATCAAAAACAGGCTCATAAATCAATCGCGCCTTGCCGTCATTTAATGTGTTTTCTATGATTTTTTTGTGACAGTCATGGCAAATAGTTCCACCGTCCGGAATGCTGAATTTTACAGGCTTTACGATGTCCTCCGTCCCACAAATTGCGCATTTTCCAAGCACTGGGCTACTTCCCATATTGTTAAGCAGCTTGACCTCGTATGCCAGAAGGAGCGTTTCAGGCGTAGAAACCCCCTTATCCAAGCAGTCCAGGAAATCCACCAGAGTGCCAAAAAGCCTTATTTGAGGCGATTCCTCCGGAAGAGCCTTGTCGGTTAACTCTAGCGCCTGTGAAGCTGCGGCATATTTATCCAGATCCTCCCCGAGCCCGTAATAGCTCTTTTTTACCTCAGCACCGGTCAGATTGAAATAGTCGCGATTCTTTGAAATCTCGTATTTTCCATAGGTAAAAGGACGGATGGCAAGAGCAGCCTTGGACTTGCTGTTCCTCTCAGTCATACCCGTCCCCACGCTTATTTTTCCGTATTTCTGTGTAAAAATATGAATCATGCGCCTTCCGCCGGCAATCTTTACCTGCTTAAGCACCATTCCTTCAGTGTCTGTGAACATGTATAAACCTATTCTCCGGTTTCCTTTAATCCAAAATTGGAAATTGCGATTTCGGAATCGCGCCAGTTTTCTTTTACCTTTACCCAGAGTTCCAAAAAGACTTTTGTTCCGAGTAGAGCTTCTATCTCAAGGCGTGCGGCTTTTCCGACGCCTTTTAGTTTCTTTCCTTGTTTTCCGATGATGATGCCCTTATGCGATTTTCTTTCGCAATAGATTATTGCGCCAATTTCTGTGAGGGTATCGCCCTCTTTATAGCTTTCTATTTCGACTGCGACTCCGTGCGGCACTTCGTCCTCCAGGTACAGCAGTAGCTTTTCTCTGATAATCTCGCTGACTATGAACCTCTCCGGATGGTCCGTTATCATATCCTCCGGGAAGAACATCGGCCCCTCTTCAATAAATTTTTCTATTGACGCAAGAAGGTCATCCACATTTGTCCCCTTTAGCGCCGATACCCCGTGCACCGCATCAAAGATTCCAAGTTCGCTATAGAAATCATAGGTCTCCTTGAACTCTGCGGGATCCATCTCGTCAATTTTGTTTATGATGAGAATCTTGGGTGTGTCCAGCTCGCGGATCATCTCAAGAATATACTTATCGCCGGGTCCCTTCTCCGGACTTCCGTCAACTAAGAAGAGAATCGCATCTACTTCTTTAAAAGTATTTATCGCAGAGTTAACCATGGCGCTTCCAAGCTTATTATGCGCCTTATGGATTCCCGGCGTATCAATAAAGACTATCTGAACCTCAGGTTCCCCATCCTCATCCATGCCGGTAAATATTCCTCTAATTGTATTTCTAGTCGTCTGCGGCTTGTCCGTTGTAATAGCAATCTTCTCTCCCAAAATATTATTTAGGAGAGTTGATTTACCTACGTTCGGACGGCCAATAATTCCTACAAATCCCGATTTCATTATATCTCCTATACGGACTCTATCTGCTCAAGATCCTCGCCTAGCCTAAATCCGTAGCTCAGAATCTCGTTCAGTTTAGCTTTCTCAAGATGGTCTTCATCTACACCAGTGATAACAAGAAGCTCAGGCTCAAACTCATACATGAACTGCCTGCAGATTCCGCATGGCCATGCTGTTCCGCCGTCGGAGGCAATTGCAATCTTTTCAAACTCTCTGCAGCCCTCTGAAATAGCCTTGGTACATGCTGTCCTCTCTGCACAAATTGTTGCACCGAAGGAGGAGTTTTCTACATTACATCCAGTAAAGACTCTTCCGTCCTTTGCCAGAAGCGCCGCTCCAACCTTAAAATGCGAAAAAGGTGTATATGCGTTCTTGAGTGCTTCCTTTGCTATCAAAAATAATTCTTTATCGTTCAATTCCTATTTCCTCCATTATCTCTTCTTCTCTTTTTCTCATCACTTTCTTATCTTCTTTGGCCTCGTGGTCGTAGCCAAGAAGATGAAGTAGGCTGTGAACAAAGAGATATACCATCTCGCGCATAAATGTATGCCCGTACTCCTCTGCCTGAACCTGCGCCTGCTCTTTGTTGATTACAACGTCGCCGAGCTGGAGTTCGCCCTCCTCCGGGAACTCGTCCATGCTCTCATACATCGGAAAAGAAAGTACGTCGGTTGACTTATCCTTTCCGCGGTATTCATAATTAAGTTTCTGGATCTTATCTGACTTTAAGAATGTTACGGATATTTCCGCACGCTTGAATTCATCGTCTGTAAGACCCTCTTTTTTTAGAACTGCCTCTGCAGCCTTGGTCATCTCTTTGATTATAGATGCAGGCACTCCGCATTTCTTGGAAAAAGTTATATTCATTCTGCTTCGTTCTCCTCCGGATGCTGTTTGAAATACTTATCATAGGCATTTATGATTCTCTTTACGAGCTCGTGCCTTATTACATCGACATCTCGCAGATAGCAAAATGCCAATCCTTCTGTATCCTTGAGCACGCGCTGGGCTTCTACAAGTCCGCTTCTCTTTCCTCTTGGGAGATCTATCTGCGTAACGTCACCGGTTACTACAACCTTGGAGCCAAAGCCCATACGAGTAAGGAACATCTTCATCTGCTCCCTAGTTGTGTTCTGTGCTTCATCCAAGATAATGAAAGAATTATCTAGAGTACGTCCCCTCATATATGCGAGCGGTACTACTTCTATTACTTCTTTCTCTTTAAGCCTGAGCGCGTTGTCGCGACCAAGAACATCATAGAGTGCATCGTAGAGCGGCCTTAAGTATGGGTCAACCTTGTCCTGAAGATCACCCGGGAGAAAGCCAAGTCTTTCTCCAGCCTCTACGGCAGGTCTCGCCAAGATGATTTTCTCTACTTCTTTATTCTTGTATGCGCTAACCGCCATCGCAACCGCAAGATATGTCTTTCCTGTTCCCGCAGGACCTATACCAAAGACGATATCGTGCTTCTTTATCGCATTTACATAATTCTTTTGACCGATTGTCTTGGCTTTAAGCGGTTTACCTTTGGCGGTAAAGCAAATGATATCTTTACTTACGTTACTTTCTCTATATGACTGTCCTTCCTGGACGAGCGAGATGACATAGTTAACTTTCTGGATATCGAGTCTCTCACCCGTTCTCACGACATCGATGAGTTCCTCCAAAATCTTGGCTGCAGTTTCTCTTTGGTCCCCCCTCAGAAGAAGATCGTTATCCCTCTGAAAAATTTCCACTCCGGTCTTTTCTCCTATAAGAGAAAGATTAATATCAAGGTTTCCAAAGAGTTCCTGTCTATCTATTTCTTCATCTACGGTTATATTTAAAAAATCCTGATTGTTTTCCGTTATTCCGGTCATTCTTTTCCTTTCTATTTTTGCAAAAAGGCGACCGCTAATGCGATCGCCCATTAATTTTGATTTATGACAAGAATTTTGTTACGGCCTCGCGCACTTGATTTCCGTCAGCCATGCCTTTTAGTTTACCCATAACGGCACCCATGAGCTTACCCATGTTTTCTTTGCCGCCTGATATTCCGAGCTCGGCTGCGATTTCACTGACCTTGGCCATGACACTCTCGGCATCCATCTGCTCAGGCAAATATTTCTCCAAAATGGCGATCTCTGCCTTATACGCGTCTATTAAATCTGTTCTTCCTGCTTTTTCAAAATCGGCAAGAGCGTCGTTACGCATCTTAACCTGTTTTTGAAGAATAGAAACGATACCCTGATCGTCCAAATCCTCCCTATTATCTACCTCGAACTGCTTGATAGCTGCGCGAGCCAGATTGATTGTGTTCTTGGCGATTTCATCCTTGTCCTTCATGGCCTGTTTGAAATCCGCCATAAGTTGATCTTTAAGAGTCATATTACACTCCTAGTATCTCTTGGCTTTCTTTCTAGCTGCCTCAGATTTTTTCTTTCTCTTTACGCTTGGTTTCTCGTAATGCTCTCTCTTTCTGACCTCAGCCATGACGCCGTCTCTGGCGCATGCTCTTTTAAATCTCTTAAGAGCGCTTTCCAAGCTTTCGTTTTCTCTTACAATTACCTGTGCCATATTCCGTCTCACCTCCTGCCTTCTTTGAATTTAAGCAGTTGAACAGTCTTTAACTGCAACAGAAATATTATACTCTGTTTCAACAGCATAAGCAAGTGTCAAAAATCAGCCATTTTAGCCCGGTGGCCAGGTCATTTTGCGCTTTCCGAGTATATGAAAATGCAGATGCTTTACGGTCTGGAAGGCATCCTCACCGTTATTGCTTACTACTCTGTAGCCGTTTTCCAGTTCAAGCGTCGCTGCGATTTCTTTAATTTTTCCCATCATGTGACCGAGAAGCGCCTCATCATCAGGTTTCACGTCATCCAGAGACTCAATATGCTTCTTTGGAATCGCAAGAACGTGAACCGGTGCCTGCGGCTCAAGGTCATGGAAACAGATCATTTGCTCGTCTTCATAAGCCACATTGGACGGGATCTCATGATTTGCTATCGCACAAAAAATACAATCCATCACTTTCCTCCTTTTCTAGTTTTACCCATTCTATATTTCTTTAATCTTCTTATTAAGTAAACCAAACACAGCAGTTATCGAGAAACCTATGGCGCAGATAAAGAGTAGCGCAGAGCTTCCCATAAACTGTAGAACTGCTCCGGCAAGGACTGACGCAATTGGTGTAAGCCCTTGTGATGCGACACTCATTATGCTAGTTACTTTGCTGAGCTTATCCCTATCCACGATTCTCATAAACATAGTATTTGATGGCACGTTAATCAGTATCACAAGGAATCCAAACGCGAGCGTGGCCATGCTAAATGTGATTAGGAATGCATTTAGCGATTTTCCGCGAGCCACAAAGAACCAATAGCTGAATGCCACCAAAAGCATAAGCACAGCTATCATGCAAAGTCTCACCGAAAGTTTATGCCCTATTTTTTCGTCCTGCACCTTGGTACTCAGTATTATGGCTCCTAGCATCGTGGTTACGCCCATGAGCACACTGAATACCGATGTCCAAAGCTCAGGCTTGAGAAAACTATCAAAGATATACGATGGCGCAGTCGCCACATCCGTTTTGATAAAATACGGCAAGAAGTTGCCAAATATAGGTGCAATGAAAAAGTTTATAAAGACTATTATTACTCCCATTGCCATAATGGCTTTCTGAATTCTTAGATAGTCCCAGCCGTCCTTCATATCCGAAAGTGCAAGCCTGATACTCATCTTTTCAGTAGAAGGTGTGTGATTATAACGGATGAACATTTCCGATATGCCGGATAATACATAACAGACGCCAACTATAAAGAACAACGTAATAATCGGCACTGTCGTGTACAAGATCCCTGCCAAGATTATTCCAACTATACCATTGGCAGAATTTTTAATCGAAAAGTATGAGTTTGCCTGCTGAATCCTATCCTCATCCACAATACTAGGAATGAGAGCTCCTGATGCAGGATTAAAAATTCCGCTTACGATGTTTCCGAATATTCCTATGAAGAAAAGAATAACTATATGCGCAACGCTTTCTTTAAAAAGCATCATAAGTACCGCACCGACGATAATAAGCGCGCCTTTCATATAGTCGCATATATACATGATTTTGGCTTTGTTATATCTATCGCCAAAGACCCCGCCGACCGGCGTAAAAAGAAGGAGCATTACTGCGCATACGGCTAGATATACACCCTGGAGGAATGCATTGTTTCCGCTTACCTCAAGTATATAGAATCCTACAGCAAAACTATATAGCGTTGCACCAAGTTCAGAAACGAGCGCACCAAAAAAGCAAAGGACAAAGTTCTTGTTGGTAAAAACATTTCTTCCCTTAATTGAATCCGTATTATTATTTAGGTTTTCTTTCTGTTTGCCTTGCACTTTTTCTCCGCCAATACTGCTAAAGGATTTCAACCCTCATTCCATCTAAATAGTTTTCTTTTAATTTTACGTCCACCAACTTATTGAGTAAATCTTCTTTTGCCTTTGCATATATCCGGATATAGTTATCCGTATAACCGGTCATGATGTCGTCTTTTATTTCTTCAAAGAGCCCCTTCATGATGGCATTTTTACATTTCTCATGAAATTCTTCTGCGACCTTGTCCGACTCCTCAGAAAGTATGTGTGCCCTTTGTTTCTTCACCTCAGAAGGAATCTGACCCTCCATCTCTGCGGCAATGGTTCCCTTTCGCGGTGAATACGGAAATACGTGAACTCTTGCAAGCCCTAAAGTTTTTACAAGGTCTATGCTATCGCAAAAATCCGCGTCAGTCTCTCCCGGGAATCCGACAATGATATCTGTCGTGATTGCAAAATAAGGATCAAAGTCATGAAGCGCATTCACTATATTGATATACTCTTCTCTGGTATATCTTCTGTTCATGGCACGTAGCACTTTGTTGGAACCACTCTGGATGGAAAGATGAAGATGATGACAAAGCTTTTCTGCGCCTATTATTTCCAATATGTCCTCGGGATTCACCACGTTCGGCTCAAGCGAGCTAAGCCGAATTCTGTAATCTCCCGGAATTTCTGAAATCTTGTCAATGAGTCGTCTAAGCGCAGGAACCTTATTTGATGAATCATCAGCTATGCTCACCTTATTATTCTCTGCTCCATAAAGCGCAGTATTGATTCCTGTCAAAACTATTTCCTTGAAACCGGATTCGATGAGACCCTTTGCTTCAAGAACGATTTCTTCATCACTTCTACTTCTGACGGGTCCTCTTGCTGTCGGAATAATGCAATACGTACAGAACCTGTCGCAACCTTCTTGGATTTTTATATACGCTCTTGTTCTCGATTCCATCGCCGCAATTATGCCGTCAGACCTGTAATTTGTAAGACCTTCTCTCTCAAGGACGCCGATTACCTTCTCAACGCTCTCACTTTTTTCGGTTTTATCAGCGGGCTCCACTTGTTTATCATTGCTTACGCCACATTCATCTACGCCATTTAAGCTTTGCTTTATTCTTTTCTCGACGATATCAACAATCTTACTTTTTTCATTTGTTCCGAGAATGATATCTACGCCCTCTATTTTGGAAACAGCTTCCGGATCCACCTGTGCATAACATCCCACGACAGCAACGACAGCTTTTTCATTCTGCTTTTTGGCGCGACTGATAAACTGGCGAGATTTTCTATCTGCCATATTGGTGACCGTACAGGTATTTATAACATAAACATCGGCAGCTTCCTTTTCTAATGCAACGTCAAAACCGGCCTTTGTGAATTTTTCCTTCATGGCCTCTGTTTCATATTGATTCACTTTGCATCCGAGCGTATAGAATCCTACCTTCAAAACAAACCTCTAGTTTCTTTATATATTCTTGTATAATTCCTCGGTCGCAAGACGTGCCTTTGCAACTATTGCATTCTTTGACTTTGGGAAACAATAGTATTGAACCCTTGGCGTTCCAATTGAAATCATATCCCCGAGTTCATACCAATAGTAATCCGAATAAAGGCTATATGATGCGGAAGGATCTTGTTTATAATCAAGAGCACCCCCGCATCCCGTCAAATGAAAGCCGTTTATATCATGTTTAAGCATGCCCTCACCGACTCTATATACAGCATCGGTATTTACAAGCATGATTATATCAACAGGAAGTTCCATCATATATGTCCCTTCCTCGATTTCTCTTCTGACCTCGTTTCTCTCCCATGCATACCAAGCGGGAACGCTTGAGAACACTTCATCAAAGGGCTTACCTATTTCATCCTCCCTTTTTCTTGCCGCTGCAATATTTAGTTCTACCGGTTTCAGTTCTCCGAGCTCCGATAGTTCAAATGTCGCATTGCAGGCCTTGCATTTTAAATAGATGCCCTTTCCTTCCATCTCACCTTCTTGCATGCAGCAAGGGCATTTATAGAGGACTCTATCTAGATAGTCTGCCCTAAAAGGTTCATCTATAACAACTTTCGCTTCTTTTTGCCAGGCAAAATTATCAAAAGTGAACTCCTTCTTAAGCGCCTCGTTTATCTCTTCCTTTGACATTGATTTAATCTTATCTGGCGAAAGAAGATACTTCATATCTGCGCTTACATCCACATCTCGTACTTGAAGTCCGTTATACAGTGGATCGCGTGCGAATGCCCCATATGTCCTAATCATTACAACAGGAATGCCAAGCATTTTCACAAGCTTTCCAATGCTCTCGGGAAGCGGAGTTGCGGTTCCATCAAATGTATAGCTTGCCTCCGGATAAAGCAAAATTGATTCCTTTAAATCCTCTACCGTATAGATTAAATCCCTTACAAGAGTTGTATCTAGCATAAATTTTCTAGTCGGAATGCACCCTATCTTTCTCATCAGGCCTTCTTTTCCGACAAAGCCGTCAAGAGTGCAAACTATATGATATGGCCTCGGATAGATTATGCTTCCAGCAATCTCAAGATCAATAAAACTGCTGTGATTCATGAGATATAGACAGGGTTCATCTCCGAGAGCATCCATACCAATCTTTTTCAATTTGAAATTTGTCTTTTTTAAGTCCTTTTTTGAAAGCACTTTTATGAGCCATCTATAAAAATGTCCCTGCGACTCTGGTCTTTTGTTCTTAAATGGCGTCATCGCCATGACTTTTTCGTAACTGGCTTCTCTTACCTTAATTTTCATGTCAAACCCTTTAATTTGCTTAGCAATTATCGTCTATATGCTAAAATTACCATTAATTTGATTATACATTAGTTTACCCTTTATTCCCATATTTCTTTACATTTCGCAGCCAATTTGTTGTATTATATATAAGTAATGATTTAATCAGATAACACGTAAACTTATAATAGTCATTTGACAAAAAGAAAGGACAATTAGATGGAGAACAAGCGCCCACGTTCAAGAGAACAAAATAATACCGGAAAAGGAAAAGGTATTTTTAAGCGCGGAGCGACCGGTAACGGTCCTGTTGGCTCAGGAAATGTCTTTGATGAAATCAAGGATGCTGCAAAGGAAAATCCAAGAAATGACATTCACGATGCAAAGGACATGGTCCGTGGCCAGGGTAATCAGGCTTCCGGCCAGGCACAGGACTTTGCTCAGCAGCTTCAGCAGTTACTTCAGCAGCAAGAGCAAATTGAGCAGCAGATGCAGGCACAGCAGGCTCAGCAGATGCAGCAGCAAGCCTATCAGCAGAAGCCCCCTTTTGGAGGCGCTGGCTCAGGCGCAGGAGCGACTGAGCCATCATATTACGGTGAACCTTCACAGAGAAGAAAAAGCGGAGGCATGCTTAAGAGCATAATTATCATATTATTGCTCGCTATTTTGGTGTACTTCCTGCTAAAGTCTATGGGATTTTTCTCGGCAACGCGTCCGGAATCTGCAAATAACACCCCATCAAATACCGCAAGTGAAACCGAAAACAACGGCGAAAGTTCAAATAACAACGGAAACAATAGCTCCGAAAGCAGCGGCACTTCCACCGCTACCACAGGCGCAAGCGCTGCAACAGTTAACTCGCTAGCCGCAGCATCAGGCGTCTCATCAGGATGGAGCCAGACCTCCAACGATGGCACCCTTTCAACAGCTGTCGTAGATTCTGCAAGAGAAAAGTTCACGACAATCCAGGGTGACGGTCGCGACAAGATGGCAATCTTTATTTATCTTTGTGGTACTGACCTAGAATCAAAGTCCGCAATGGCCACAAGAGATTTGCAGGAGATGCTTGCCGCCAATCTTTCCGACAATGTTAGAATCCTGATTTTCACAGGTGGTTGCAGAAACTGGCAGAACGATGTAATGAGTAGCTCTGTTAACGAAATCTATGAGATCTCAGCACAGGGTCTAAGCAGAGTAAATAGTAATGCCGGAAACGGAACAATGGTTGACCCAGAAAATCTTGAGGCGTTCATCAGATGGGCCGGCGAAAACTATGACGCAAACAGAAGAGCTCTTATATTCTGGGATCATGGTGCTGGCTCCGTTCAGGGCTATGGCTATGACGAAAAATACCCGGGCCAGGGTTCAATGACTCTCGACGAGATTCATCAGGCTCTTTCAAACGCGGGTGTGTATTTTGATTTTATAGGCTTTGATGCTTGCCTTATGGCAACAGCTGAAACCGCCCTCGTCTGCTCGGATTATGCGGACTATATGATTGCAAGTGAAGAAGTTGAACCGGGAATCGGTTGGTATTACACCTCCTGGCTCAATGCAGTTTCTGAGAACTCATCCATACCTACAGTTGATATGGCAAAGATTCTCATAGACGACTTTACAACTCAGTGCGCAAGATACTGCCCGGGACAGGAAACCACCCTGTCAATTGTTGATCTTGCTGAACTCTCCCACACCCTTCCTGAAAAGCTCACAGCTTTCTCGGAAGAAGTGAGCGCTATGATAGAAGACGGAAGATATAAGAGTATCGCAAAAGCGAGAGCCGGAAGCCACGAGTTTGCATCCGGAAACAGAATCGATCAGGTTGACCTTGTCCACTTTGCCTCCCTACTCGGAACAAATAGCGGAAAGGAACTCGCACAGGCTGTTGTTGATGCAGTTAAATATAACCGCACCGCAAAGACCTTAAACAACGCCTATGGGCTTTCGATTTACTTCCCATACAGATCACTAACAAATGTTGACAGGATTTCTTCAACATATAAATCCATCGGTCTTACCGATAGCTATACAGCCTGTATTCAGAAATTTGCTCAGATGCAGGTTGCAGGACAGGCATCATCCGGAGGATCATACGATCCATTCTGGACGCTCCTAAACGGAACAGGTAACGGCACATGGTCATCCGACTATTCCGGAAGCACAACAACATGGGGCTCCTCCTCTGGTTCAGGAAGCGGCTACGGAAGCGATCTTTCTCAGCAGCTTATGGAAGAGCTTCTCACACAGCTTCTCGGCGGAAGATTTACAGACTTTGCTTCACTTGGAATAAATGGACTAAGCGCAAGCAACTCAAGATTCCTCGTAGAGAATCCGCTTGACGCAAGCAAGGTTGCAAGCTATGTTCACCAGAACATCCTTGATCCGGAGGATTTCATTTGGGGACAGAACTCAGACGGAAGTCCTGCGATTCTCCTCTCCGAAGAAAAGTGGGATCTCATAAACAAAGTCGATATGGCAATGTTCTTTGATGACGGAGAAGGATATTTCGATCTCGGAACAGATAATCTATATAACTTCGATAAAGACGGAAACCTAATCCCTGTTCTTGATCACAGCTGGGTTTCAATTGACGATCAGCCTGTGGCCTACTACCATCTGATGACATACGATAACTCCGACGATGATTACGCAATTATCGGAAGAGTACCTGTACTCTTAAACGGAGAGATGGCAGATCTGATAATCGTATTCAACCAGGATAAGCCTAACGGTTATGTTGCAGGCTACCGCTTTGGATATACAAAGGACGTTACTGAAGTTATAGCAAAGAACGTAGAAGAACTCGTTCCGGGAGACAGAATTGACTTTGTCTGCGACTACTATTCATACGACGGAACATTCCAGGATAGCTATATGATTGGCGAGCAATATGTTGTAAATAGTCAGGCAGATATGGTTATAAGCAATACAGAGCTCGGAGATGACGTCCTAATCACCTATAGATTTACAGATATCTATGGCGAAGACTACTGGACACCAACAATTAGATAAATAGCCTATTCTATCCATCCGAATGCAATACATTTACTTGGGCTTTCCATAAGAGGTGGAAACAATTACAAAAAAGAAAAAGAAGAATCTCTTATGAGGTTCTTCTTTATTTTGTTTTTATGCGACCAAATGACATCGGATATACCCCTATCACCATAAATGTAACAAGCGCATATCGTAAAGTCCTTATAAGAAACGACGCCGCACTTGGCGTAGCAAGAAAGGCTGTGTCAAACGGAAGTTTAAGAAGAGTGTTAAGTGCGATATATAATCCCATGCCTATTACAAGTCTAAATATGATGCGTATAGGCTCTCTTGTATTTTTAAAATTAACAAATCTTTCTTCAAACGGAATCGCTATAAAGAATCCCGCCATTACACCGAGCGAGGTGTAATAATCAAATGTCTTACAAAAGAGAACACCGGTGAGCGATATCAAAAAGATTATTAGATGCAGCTTCCACCTGTTTTCTTTTTTAGGTTTGATACAAGGAAAGAAAAACGCGATTATGCCACCCATAATCCAACCAACTATAACATCCGTAGGATAATGGACACCAAGAACCACTCTGGAGATTCCTATTCCAATCGGAAGTAGAATTAGAATGGTTCTTATAAGCTTTTCATGCTTTTTATATGTTCTATGTAGCAATCCCCAAAAGATCATGGCTGAGTTTGTGGAATGCCCACTCGGAAATGAGAACCCCTGCGCAGCAACATCATAGATGTCAGATTCTGCGTGAACGGGTTTTAGACATTTGATCCTATCACTATCAAAATACGGACGTCTCCGAAGCACAAGGTTTTTCAGAACAGCATTTCCTACAAGTCCTATAACTATCCCAACGCCAATGGATTTGGCAAACTCCTTATCGTAGCACCAATACAAAAATGCGAGGATGCCGACAAGAATTACCTCCTCGCCCAGCATAGTAAATAGGGATGCAATCTGCACCCCTATAGTACCAATCATATTTTGTATCCACTCCATCAGAGTGATTTCAAATTCAAAATAAAATGTATTTCCCATGCTCCGTCCTAAATATCTTTAGACTCATCCTTTGGCATTACGGTTTCGTCGTCTCCAGGTTCCTCGTCTCCACCTATGCCTCCTCCCGCTTCAGGAAGTGTCGGTACAGGCTTCTCTCCACTTTCAGGATCTCCCGGTTCCTGTGGGTCTTCAGGATCTACCGGATCTACCGGTTCTACAGGTTCGACAGGTTCGACAGGTTCTGCCGGATCGACTGGGTCCTGTGGATCTTCTGGGTCAACAGGGTCCTGTGGATCTTCTGGGTCAACTGGATCAACCGGGTCCTGTGGGTCTTCCGGGTCAACTGGATCAACCGGGTCCTGTGGATCTTCCGGATCAACTGGATTAACCGGATCCTGTGGATCTTCTGGTTGGTTATATGGATTCAATGGATGATACCAAAGAGGATTCCATTCTCTTAGCCAGCCGATTTCATATAACCATGCCCACCAATCAGGATCATTTAGGTTGCTTTCTGTATAGCTTCCCCATCCCCATCCGGGCTCCCATCCGTCACCGGGTTGCCATCCGTCACCGGGCTGCCATCCGTCACCGGGTTGCCATCCGTCACCGGGTTGCCATCCGTCACCAGGCGTCCATCCGCCTCCTGGATTATCCCCGGGTTGCGTTCCCGGATTATCTTTATCATCAGGATTAGCAGGATCAACCGGCTCAACTGGGTCTGTCGGCTCAACTGGCTCTGTCGGCTCAACTGGCTCTGTCGGCTCAACTGGCTCTGTCGGCTCAACTGGCTCTGTCGGCTCAACTGGCTCTGTAGGTTCAACTGGCTTTGTCGGCTCAACTGGCTCTGCAGGTTCAACTGGCTTTGTCGGCTCAACTGGCTCTGCAGGTTCAGCAGGCTCTGTTGGTTCAGTCGGCTCTGCAGGTTCAGCAGGCTCTGTTGGTTCAGTCGGCTCTGTAGGTTCCTGTGGTTCTTCTTTTTCTTCCTGACCTGTATGTGGAACTTCCGGAGTACCAGGTGATTCAACTACAGGCTCCTCTACCTGAGGTGCTGCCGGAGTCTCTACTGGAGTTACTGTCGGTGTAACTGCAGGCGTAACTGCCGGTCTTACAGTAGGTTCGTTAGTGGTCGGTATTTGTACCGGTGTTTCCTCAACAGGAACTTCAACAGGAGCTTCATTTTCTTCAAGCTCTTCTTCCGGTTCCTGATTTTGCTCTTCCGGTTCTTCTTGCTTTGGGATTTCTGTTTCAGTATTTGGATTTTCTGAAGGCGCCTCGCTATAAGAAGCAGGTGATTCGTTAGGTAGTACCGGCGAATCTATTCCCGACTGTACATAAGGCATGGCAAAATAAAGTACGCCTAGAGCCATCAAAGATGGCAGGACAAAGATATATGGTTTTATTCCTTTGATAAACTTAGATAGCTTTCCCATTTTCTTTCCTAAATCCTAATTCCTATTGCGTGCATCACAAAGCCAACGGCAAAATGCACGCACACATTTATGATACCATATATATTGTGGGAAATAAAAGCATTTTTTGCTGTTTCTGCAAGTTTTTTTATGTAATTTTAGCCAAAAAATACTGTTTGTTTTTGTACATTTCTGTGATAGAATCACAAGTGGTCTCTTTTGAGCCATTCACGTAGTACTTTAGTATGATAAGCCGTTTATTGAGATGGATGACAAAAACTTACTAACCGAAGGTTCAATTCAGCGCAAATTAATTTTCTTTGCCCTGAATATTTTCCTCGGAAACCTTTTTCAACAACTCTATAACACTGCGGATTCGATAATTGTCGGTAACTTCCTTGGACACAATGCCCTCGCGGCTGTATCCAGCTCCGGCAATCTCATCTTTCTAATAGTTGGTCTTTTTGCCGGTATCTCTATGGGAGCCGGTGTTGTTATATCCAATTTTGTCGGTGCAAGGGAGCAGGAACAAATTTCTCGCTCCGTCCACTCCACTATCGCACTCGGTATTGCTTCTGCAATTATCCTCACCGTAATCGGAGTAAGCTTTGCAGAACCTGTACTTAAACTTATGAATACGCCGGAGTCCGTTCTGCCAAATTCGGTTACATACCTAAGAATATATTTTGCCGGATCATTCGGCTTTATAATGTATAACACTTTCATGGGAATACTTAGAGCCGCCGGAGACTCCAAGCATCCGCTCTACTATTTGATAATCTCATCGGTAATCAATATTATTTTGGATATCGTTTTTATTGCAGGTCTTGGATATGGCGTAGGAGCCGCAGCTCTTGCAACCGCTGTATCACAGTTCTTCTCTGCGGCACTCGCATTCTACCGTCTCATGCACATAAACGCAGATTACAAGATAGAATTAAGAAAGATAAAATTTGATAAACTGATGACCAGAAAAATAATCCAGTACGGAATTCCTTCCGGTCTTCAGAACTCCGTAATGTCGCTCTCCAATGTCGTAATTCAGTCATACATAAATACATTTGGTGAATTTGCAATGGCGGGTATCGGCGCCTATACCAAGATAGAAGGATTTATCTTTATCCCTATTACAAGTTTTGGTATGGCAATCACAACCTTTGTCGGTCAGAACATAGGAGCAAAAGAATTTGACCGCGCAAGAAAAGGTATCAGATTTGGTCTTCTCTGCGTAGCGGGATCTTGCTTGGTTCTCGGCGCAATCATGATGGTTTTCGCACCGAGTCTAATTGCCCTATTCGATACTCATCCTGAGGTAATCGCTCACGGAACCGAACGTGCACATATTGTTTCAATGTTCTTTGCACTATGTGGATTCACGCACGTAATGGCTGCAGTTCTTCGTGGAACGGGCCGTCCGACAACCGCTCTCATAGTATTCCTACTTTGCTGGTGCGTAGCAAGAATTGCAATCATAGCCGTTCTTGGACCTATAGTTCAGGACATTACGCTTTCACACTGGATATATCCATTTACTTGGATGCTTTCTTCTCTCGCCTTCTTCTTCATCTACAGGAAGACGGATCTGGAAAAAGCACATATTTAAGCATTAAAAATGCCGCTTCAGTAGCGGCATTTTTCTTATTCATTCTTTTCTTTCTCTATATACGTTTCCATTACTTCCTTGGCGTGACTCATAGCCTTTTTGACGCTTCCCTCCGTAAACAAAGGAGTTAGTTCTGCTTGTTCAACAACCTCAGCATAGCCAATTCTTCCACCCTTTTCTATCAGGTTCATATAATTCTGCCAGGTTACCTCCGGATACTTGACGTATTTACCCCTCATCTCCAGCGCATGAACCCTAGCAAGTGCATAATTGATATAGTAGAACGGATATAGGAAAACATGAGGTACAGAGTAGAAATAGCCACCATTCTCAAAGAACTCATCCCCGTCATACTCTCTCCACGGAAGATATTTTTTCTCTAGCCTACGCCACTCTGCCGTGCGCTCCTTTGGTGTCATATTTGGATTTGAATAACAGATGTGATTGAACTCATCAATTGCGCATCCTGCAGGAATAAGCGTAATTAACTCCTGCATATTATAGTATTTATACTTTTCCGCATTTTCACCAAAGAATTTATCGGCATAATTATATGCAAACAGGCACATGGACAAAGCATATATCTCCATGATTTCTCCTGTAGCACTATAGTACTCTTTAATCGGTTGTGCACGCGACGCCACATATCTTGCAAAGGCCTCACCCAATTCTCCCGTTATGACCTGATAATCCGCCATCGTTCCATCAAAATGCGTAAATACAAATGGCGCCTTTCTGGCAAGAAGAATCAAGCCATATCCGCCCTGCTCTTTTTCAGGTCTATTCTTGTACTCAAACAGTTCATGGCTCAACATATAGTCAATAAACTCGCCTGTTTCCTGACTAATGTCGTTATACATTTCTCTGGTCTTTTCTATTAAATACTCGTCATCACCTACTCTACGAAGATTTCCATCCGGGAATACGGCCTTCTCATCATAGACCATTAAATCAACACCGAGTCTTTCTTCCTGCACCTTATAGAGCTTTTCGCATAGAGGAACTATCTCCTCTACTACCTGATTGCGGAAAACCTCTATATCGTCCGGTGTATAATCTGTATGGTGATTCAAGTAATAACCTACAGGCACATAGCTTTCATAGCCTAGCTTCTCTGCTATTTGGCTACGCACCTTGATAATTTCATCAAAAATCTCTTCTAATCGTTTTTCGTTCTCCCTGAAAATCTTAGAAAGTGCCTTAAACGCAGTAGCTCGTACGTTTCTATCCTCATTACCGAACATGGCTTTTAATTCACTGACATTCTTTGACTCGCCAAAGACCTCAGCTTTTGCCATTCCTATAATGGTGTAATACTCCGTGCAGAGCTCGCTCTCAAGTTGATAAAGTTCTATACAATCATCGCCAAATCTTTTTTGTTGAACTTCAAAATCAATAAAATACTGCTTGCCAAGCTTATCTTCTATATAATCCTTGAACTGGCTATTATATACAGCCTCTTTAAAATTAAGCACAGCCTGATCGTAATAGATCAAATTCTCGTCAAACCAGCGTTGCTGTTCGTCGTAGAAAGGATCCTTGGTATCCATTGAATGACGTATAAAGGCGACTCCTACCAGGTCATCCGCTTTACGTGTCATTTCGTCAACCTCAAGGATGAGTTGCATGACATCATCTCCGGAATTAGCCTCTTCGACACGCAAAATGGCATCAGCAAACAAGTCCCTATAAACTCTAAGGTCCGGTCTCACATATTTTAGTTCACTGAATTTCCAAACATCATTATTCATATAATGAAACCTCTAGCCTTATCTATCGCTAGCGCAAGCCTTAACAAAATCACTAAATATCTTTCGGCTCATTTCATCTTTTTTATGCATAAACTCCGGATGCCACTGTACTGCCTTTAGGTATTTTTTATCCGGCATTTCAGCAGCCTCAACTAGCCCATCCTCTGCCTTTGCAGAAATCACAAGACCTTCTGCCAAATCCTTTAATCCCTGGTGGTGGCAGCTATTAACCATTATTATATCACATCCTGCAAGATTTTTCAGCCAACTTCCTTCTTCTAGTTTCACAGGATGAATCGGTTCATCATATGGCGCGGGCTGACGGTGATTTACTTCTGATGGGAACTGCATCGGAATATCCTGATAAAGGCTCCCTCCAAGTGCAGCATTGATAAACTGAAGACCTCTGCATATTCCAAATACCGGTTTATCCGCTTCCATTGCCTTCTTTAGGAGGATAACCTCCATATCATCTCTTGCCGTGCAAGGTTCAACGTTTTCGGTTTCATCAGTCATACCATAAACTTCAGGACCTACGTCATGGCCACCCGTTATGATAAATCCGTCAAATTTTTCAACAAGCTTTCCTATATCTTCTTCATCGGAGATGAGCGGCAACATAACAGGAATTCCTCCAGCCTCTATAACTCCCTCAAAATATCCGGGAAGCATCCAGTAACTATCCCTCTTTTCATCTACCAGCGCCTGAAGCCCTATCAAAGGTTTTCTTTTACTGTTGTAAAGATAGTTATCCACCAATGTAACTTCCTTTCCTAACCCTTGCCAGAATCTAACCGTGGTTGAATCGTACTTGAATCCACATTTTTCTTGAACTCTTGCCGATGCATGATTGTCATCGAAATGACCGCACCAGAGTTTTCTCATGCCGAGCTCATTAAAGCAATAATCAATAGTCGCCTTTACGGCCTCGGTCATATACACTTTGTTCCAGTACGGATAGCCGAGCCAAAAGCCAAGCTCCTTTTCGTCATCAACAATTACTCTTTCCTCTGCATCATCATTCTCATAAACATAATCGATTCCCATATTTCCGATTATCTTTTCGCTCGCTTTTTCTATGATGCAATAGGTATGGTCGTTTACAAGAATCTTCCCCAGAATTTCTCGTGACTCTTCCAGAGTTTTATGCGGCATCCATCCACACCGCGGCCCAACACGCTCATCAGAAGAAAGCTCAAATAGCGCCTCGGCGTCATCAATTGTCCATGGTCTAAAATATAATCTTTCGCTTTCGTAGGTCATTTACACTCCTAGTTTATCCATAAGTTCCGTTAGCGCCATCTCTCTCATCTCAGAATCCATCTTTACCAAATCGTAAATAAACGGATCCCTGATTAAATGCTTCCACACAGTGAACGTCGCCTTAACAAAACTCTCGTTTAGCGGCATCTCCTCATCTATCAAAGGACATCTATAAGGAAGCTCAATATCATTATAAACCAAGCTAAGCTCTCCTGCATCATTGATATGCGGTGTCAAAGGAAATGTTCTGCACTGCATCGGCCTTATCTCGCGGCGGCATTTTTCCGGTCCCATGCACTGAACAAAATAAACCTTGCCCTTCCAAGACTCCGGAAAATCATAATCTTCTGCATCCTCAGCTGACCACCTAAGCCAGCTATCTTTACGATCGTGAACCTTATCTTCACCAGGGAGAAGATACATCCCCATTTCGGTGCCGCTTTTTTCTTTGGTACAACAGGCAGCATCACAAAGCTCGCCACAATCGTAGTCGAGCGGCGACACTCTGTTGAGGAGTCTATATATTGCCTCGTACGTACTTTTTTTGATAGAGGATTTAATCATTTTTGCTCTTCTATTTTCAAAAGGTTTTCGTGGATGGTTCTTTGGTCGGCGGATTCTATCAGCAGGTCTCTATTTCTCTTGGCCTTGGCGCTCGTGTCAAAGCTGCTTGGACCAAAGAAGCAACCTCCTTTGCAGAACATGCCTTCAACAAATTGGAATGGTGCGTCTCCCTTCTGTAGTTCCTTCAAAGCAGTTTTTAGTTCCTCCGCGCCGCTCACAGAATGAACCGAGAGCTCCTCATCAAAACCTTCCTCCTTTAGGTAGGCCAAACATGATTTTGCTACACCACCCGCATTGGCAAAGCGCTTTCCGAACACGCTGCTCTCTTGGTAGTTATTCTCCACAGGAGTGAGTTTTACATCCTTTGCTTTCATAAGAGCTTCAAACTCACTATATATGAGCGCATAATCTGCATTTCCCTCAATCTTATGATCGATTACTTCTGACTTCTTGGCGATGCATGGACCTATAAATACCGTAATCGCCTCAGGGTCTCTTGCCTTGATGAGACGGGAGAGCTGGCACATCGGACTCACTGTGTTGGACACCATATCCGCAATTTCGGGATAATGCTTTTTGATCATATTTACAAATGCCGGACAGCATGAGGTCGTTTTCTTTTCGCCCTTTTCAAATGCCTCCCTCCACTCCTGTGCCTCTGAAGCAGTGGTAAGATCCGCTCCCAATCCAACCTCTATCAAATCGGTAAATCCTACTTCCTTAGCAGCTTTCTTCCAGCTTGCCATAGTGATGTCGGGACCGAACTGCCCTTCTGTTGCGGGCGCAAGCATCGCATATACGTGCTTGTTGGATTTGATTGCCTCTATAACGGGAACAATATGGTTTCTGGTTCCAATTGCTCCGAATGGGCAGCTATGGATGCAATGTCCACATCTTATACATTTTTCTTCATCAATCAAAGCCAGACCAAATTCGTCATATGTAAGGGCATCCACAGGACACGCGCTCTTGCATGGCCTTTGTATATGAACAATCGCCTTATAAGGACAAGCCTTGGCGCACTGACCGCACTCCTTGCATTTAAATCTATCTATTTCCGTATGGTGCTTCCCTGCCGTGATGGCACCGAATTTGCAACTGCTGAGACAGGATTTTCCGACACAGCTCTGACATGTATCGGCTACAAGATAACCCGAAACGGGACAATCCGCGCAGGCAGGATCGATAACCTGTATTATATTTCCGTTGTCTCTATGGTCGGAGGCCTTGCCCAGAGTAAGCCTTATGCGTTGCCTGGTTATCTCCCTTTCCCTATATACACAACAGCGATGCGTAGGAAGCGGCCCCGGCCACATCCTCTCCGGCAAAAGATCCAGCTCCTCCTCCAACGTTCCTTCAAAAGCCATTTTGGCTACTTCAGCTATAATTCTATGTCTTATAGCTATTATCTTATGGTCAGCGTTCATATAAGTCCTCCTGATTTGTTATTATTTTAACAAGGATTCCACTAATATACAAGCGTAAAAAAAGAACCTTCCAGGTTTCCCTAAAAGATCCTTATATAATATCTACGCAGATCCACGGCCTAAACCGTTATCTTTATTATGTCGCCATCCGAAGACTGAATATCAACAAGCGTAATCGGTTTTATGTCAACTTGTCAGCTATCTACGACCATTTTTATATCTTTTACTAGATAAAAAAACTCCAGCGATTTCTCGCCGGAGCAAAAGTATATCAATTTATTCTATTCAATATGGCTTTCCAAGAAACTCTTTACATATCCTATGGCGTTCTTTACGGCGCCATCCTCATATACCGGCGTCAGATTTGCCTGTTTAAGGATCTCGTTATATTCCTTACTTCCGCCTACGTCAATCAGCTCAAGATACTCTTTCCACGCTATTCCAGGCCTTTCAATATACTTTCTGTACATCTCCATAGCATTTACGGTTGCCAATGCGTACTCGATATAATATAGAGGCACATAGAAGATGTGGAACTTATGGTACCAGTATCCACCGCGATGCATGAACTCATCATCCTCATCGTATTTTCTCCACGGCATATACTTCTGCTCAAGCTTATGCCATTCATTTGTTCTTTCCTTTGGCGTGAGATTTGGATTGTCATAGCAGATATGCTGGAACTCATCCACCGCAACGCCAAACGGAATAAATGTCATAAAATACTGTAGATTTCCGAACTCATATTTCCATGCATCCTCACCAAATAAGCGATCGGCATATTTGTTGACGAACTGAATCATGGACATGGCATTAATCTCGGTAATCTCCGATGATGGGAAATAATACTCCTCTATCGGCTGCCTTCTTGATGCTCTATAAGTAGCAAAGGCATGACCAAGCCCCTCCGAAAATGATTGTACATCCTCTGCACTTCCATTAAAATGCTCAAACATAAACGGAGCCTTATTGTATGGAAGCAATGTACAGAACTCCCTAAATGCCTTTTCCGGTCTCGGTTTATAATCTATTAACTCATGGTCGAGCATATAAGTGATGAACTCATCTGTCTCCGGGCTCATCTCATGAAGCATGTCTATAAGCTGACTCATCATATATTCAGGATCGCCGACAGGCTTTGCGTTTCCGTCTTGAAAAACAATCTTCTCATCATATGCCATTACGGCATCTATCCCTAGCCTCTTGGCCTGAGCCTCATATAATTTAGTGCAAAGCGGAACAATTTCATTAACAACCTGCTCCCTGAACTTTGCTACTTCTTCCCTTCCGTAATCCAGTCTTTCTCTCTCAAGATAGCCTACCGAGACATAGCTGTCGTAACCGAGTCTGTTTGCGATTTGTGTTCTAAGCTTTACGAGCTCATCCCAAACCGTTTCCAGTTTTTCTTCATTTTCGCTTAAAATTTCAGAGAATGCCTTAAATGCCTCTCTACGAATATTTCTATCCTCATTGGATAATAGTTCCTGTAGATCCATGAAGGATCTTTCTTTTCCGTCAACCGTCCTTTTGCTGTCAAATAGAATAGTATCATACTCATCGATCAATTCCCGTTCTCTGAGCCTTAACGGAATAATATCATCAGATACAGTTTTTCTTTTTATTTCGGTCTTAACAAAATACATATGACCGATCTGACTCTCGATCGCCTCTCTATATGGACTCTCGTAAACAACTTCCTTAAAATCAAGTTCCAATTTATCGAAAAACGGACAGAACTCCTCTGACCATTTCTCATCGTCGGAATATCTCTCATCATACACGTCCATCGCATGCCTGATGCTTATAATTTCATTCATTTCCTGAACTCTGCGCACCAAAAGATTGTTTTCGAAGAGTACTTCCAAAACATCATCTTCGCTTTCGGCATTCTTAACCCTTTCGATATGATCCTCATAAAGAGCCTTGATCATATCCGAACTCGGTCTTGGGGCCTTCAGTTCATCAAATTTCCATGCGCCTCTATTCAAGGATAGTCCTCCTGATTAGTCACCCCATTATGATAACATTTTAGCGCCAACTTTACAAATGACAGATTCTTCTATTCCCAGCTTGTCGCATCGCCCATTGATAGGAAGGATGCGGATTTTACCGTAAGATCCTGGATTGCTTCCATAACATCTACAATGTCTTCAGCTGAACCGCTTAGTTCCCCCTCGAACTTAACTGCATAGCAAAACGGACCATAGTCGAGCCAAAATTCCAGTTCCGATGCGTTAAATCCATAACCCTCATTCCATCCTGCATCGGCTAACTCTTTACCGGTCTTACCTACAAGTTTATCTAACTCCTCCTGGCTAAGTATCCGGTCTGTCATATTCTCTCTTTCAACAATTTCGAGCGGAGAAATGATATCATTCTCAAGCTTTTGGTAGTCTTCATTGGAGTAATCGACATTAAAGAGCGCGTCCTTTTCTTCCTGTGTCATATTCGCTTTGAATCTATAATACTGATCGCCCATGCTGAATGCATATACCAGAGTATTATCCGATGTGCCCCACTGTGTATTCTCTGATTCAACCGCAATTAAGTCGCCGATTGTTTTAAACGAATCGATGTCAAGAGCATCACCTCCGCCGGAGCCACCTGAACCACCATCACCCTGGTTCGCCGCGCATCCCGTTGTCATGAGAACAAGTGTGATCACAAGCATCATTGACATTAATAATGACATGGTTTTTTTACTCTTCATTGTTATCCCTCTTTTCATTATACAAACTTCTTCCTCACCAATATTTTACTACAAATCCAGAAAAAAATCAGGAAATAAGCCGTTATTTACCTGCTATCTCCTGATTTATCAATATATCCGTTACTTCCTGCAACGCTATAAACGCCGTTTCGTCTATATCATGCACAAGTCTTTTTAATTTATAGATTTCAAAGTGGTTGATAATGATATACACAATCTGCTTATCTTCTTTTGAATATCCGCCTTTAGCGTTTACAATCGTTCCTGTTGCCCGAAAATTGTTCTTGATGGCCTCGGAAATCTCATCCGCCTTGTTGGTTACAATCATCGCGCATTTAGCTCGATCAAAACCCTCTACAACAAAGTCCACGGTGTTTGCACCAACATAGTAAGTAACGATTGAATATAGCGGCAATATCCAACTTCTCAATATGATTCCACAGACAGTATATAGAATCAGGTTGAATACCATTACAAACGAACCCAGAGAAAGCCCCACCCTTTTTGCGAACAAAACCGATAGAACGTCTATGCCGTCTATTGCTCCGCCAAATCGGATTGTAAGGCCGCTTCCAAGTCCGGAAATCACACCGCCAAATATCGCACACAGAAGCAAATCCGTTCCTGCAAGCGGTGAAACAAAGGAAACATCTATCGGAAGGACATCCATAATCAAGAACGAGACAAGAGCATAGACCATTATCGCAAAGATAGAATAGATGGTAAAGCTCTTCCCCATTCTCTTTGCACCATATAAGAATATCGGGACATTTATTACGAACAGAAAAACCGATAGCGTTAGATACGACGGCGTAATCTGATCAAGTAACATAGATAAACCGGATACTCCACTGTCGTATAACTTAACCGGAAACAGGAATATCGTTACACCAAATGCATTAATACATCCCGCTATCAGCAGCTTTAGAAAATTTGTTAGTTTTACACCTTGCGAGCCTGGCTGCATCTAATTCCTCCTTCAAGGTATAGTCCGGTATGTTACTCCCACTCTATGGTTCCTGTGGGCTTTGGTGTAACGTCCCAGAGGACTCTGTTTATGCCGGGAACTTCATGTGTTATACGTTCCGTAACGTGCTGGACAAAATCCCAGTCGAGTTCAGCGGGTTCTGCCGTGATGGCATCAATCGTATTGACCGCACGAATTACGCAAGGCCAGTCAAATGTGCGCTTTCCATCCTTGATCCCTGTCGATTTAAAATCCGGGACGACTGTGAAGAATTGCCACACATCATTATCAAGTCCGTCCTTAGCGAATTCTTCTCTTAATATTGCATCGGATTCTCTTACCGCTTCGAGCCTGTCTCGTGTAATTGCACCCAGGCATCTAACACCAAGCCCCGGTCCCGGGAACGGCTGACGATAAACCATTGTATCCGGCAAGCCAAGTGCTTTTCCGACCTCGCGCACCTCATCCTTAAACAAAATCTTTACCGGCTCAACGAGTTCAAACTTCAAATCCTCAGGAAGCCCACCCGCATTGTGATGCGACTTAATTCCATCCTCACTCTCCAGAATATCCGGCCAGATTGTTCCCTGTGCAAGAAAATCTACACCCTCGAGTTTACGCGCTTCTTCAGCAAATACTTCTATAAACTCTCCACCGATGATCATACGTTTTTTCTCAGGATCGGAAACTCCGGCAAGTTTATCAAGGAATCTGTCCGTTGCATCTATATAGATTAAGTTTGCTCCAAGTTCTTTTCCGAATACTTCTATTACCTGCTCCGGTTCACCTTTTCTAAGCAGCCCGTGATTCACGTGAACGCATGTCAGTTGGTCTCCTATCGCTTTTATGAGAAGCGCCGCAACAACAGAGCTATCCACGCCGCCCGAAAGAGCAAGAAGTACTTTTTTGTCTCCAACCTGCTTTTTTATCTCTTCTATCTGATCCGCAATAAAGGCCTCAGCTAGTTCAGGCGTATTTATCCTTTTAAAATCATCGGGGCGTCTATCGTAAACCATTTTCTCCTCCTATTTACAAAAACTTATAGACTAACATGTTGTTTCGAGGCATATTACTATCTTTTTTACTCTTCGTCGCTGGCAATTATATACTCGACAGCCTCGAATCCTATAAGATTCTAGTTAGTATAATTATCGAAATATCCTTGGATGAACACTATCGGCGTTCCTTTGTCGCCGGAGCCGGAAGTGAGGTCCGAGAGTGAACCGATTAAGTCCGTAAGCTGTCTCGGCGTTGTTCCTTCCGATGCCATATTTCCAACGAGATCCGAATCCTTGCTCTTTATACTTTCTGATATGGCAACCTTAAGTTCTTCACCAGAAAGATGAGCAAAATCATTATCGGCAAGATATTTTAGTTTGAGTTCATTCGGGGTTCCCTTAAGTCCGTCGGTGTGGGCAGGCGAAACCACAGGGTCTGCGAGTTCCCAGATTTTGCCCTGTGGGTCCTTAAATGCACCGTCACCATAGACCATGACCTCTATACGCTTTCCCGTTGCAACAAAGAGTTTGTTTGCAATCTCCTTAACGAGTACACTCGCGTCATGCGGAAAGAGTTTTACCATATCTTCCGTAGATTTATTGGAGCCGAGGAGTCCGTATTTGTCGTTGAATCCGCTCTTTGTTCCGTCCGCTCTCTCAATCGGAGCATTGAGGATGTCATCGAGGCCGCATACAATTTCTGCGCCAGCCGCTTTGAGCAGTCTCTTTGAGCGCGCTCTCGTATGGATGTCGCAGGTAAGAATTCTCTTGGCGTAGTCAAGAATAGCAGTAGCCTTGTTTGCGAAGATTATTTCAACTTCGCAGCCGGACTCTCTTATGATATCTCCATAATAAGAAACATAATCGACTCCGGTAAACGGATGCGGATTTGAACCGAAAAGTTCTCTATACTTTTCTAGCGAAAGAACATCAGAGAACGGATCCACTCCCGCTTCATCGAGTGCATCAAGGCTTACGAGTTCGTTTCCTACTTCATCGGATGGATAGCTGAGCTGCAGAACAATTTTCTTTGCTCCCTTTGCTATTCCTCGCAGGCAAATGGCGAACCTATTGCGCGAGAGAATCGGAAGAATGACTCCTATCACACCGTCGCCACCTCCGGAGACACCGAGTTTTCTGTCGACATCTAGCGCTATGTCATCTACGGTCGCATAGTTTCCCTGCGCTCTTGCAACTATTGACTCTGTAATTGCAACTATATCCTTGTCGTGAAATCTGAATCCCCATTCGTCATTCTGCGATGCGGCAATCACGCTATCCGTCACTATTGATACCAGGTCGTCACCTTCTCTTATAATCGGGCAGCGTATGCCTCTGGAAATAGTTCCGACCAATCTTTCACTACTCATTAACAAAACCTCCTTATAGATTTACAAGGATTTACAATAGGGACGGTTCCACTTGTAAATCTCACCTATATGGATTTACAAGTGGAACCGTCCCCACTGTAAATCCTGCAACAACTATTTCTTTCCGCCTTTTGCACGCCATCTCCACTCGGAAACTTCTGGCATATCCACGCCATATTCGTGTATATACTGTTTGTGTTCCACGAGTTTATCGTTCATGATTTGGATGAGGTGTGATCCGCGATTACCAAGCTGCGGCAGATACTGAATCACATTCTTGACGAGACTGAATCTATCCACTTCGTTTTGAACACGCATGTCAAACGGCGTCGTAATAGTTCCCTCTTCCTTATATCCATAAACATGAATATTCTTATTGTTTCTTCTATACGTAAGTTCGTGTATCAACGTATGATATCCGTGGAAAGCGAATATAATCGGCTTATCCTTTGTGAATATCGCATCATAATCCGCGTCCTTTAGTCCGTGCGGATGCTGGGTGTTCGGCTGGAGCTTCATCAGATCCACAACATTGACAACTCTTATCTTAAGTTCAGGAAGTTCGGTATTTAGAATCGATACCGCAGCAAGCGTCTCGAGCGTCGGTGTATCACCGCAACACGCCATCACAACATCCGGTTCGTCACCCTCGTCATTACTTGCCCACTGCCAAATACCTATTCCCTGAGTGCAGTGCTTAACTGCTTCTTCCATATTGAGCCACTGTGGTCTCGGGTGCTTGGACGTAACAAGAACATTTACATAGTCCTTGCTCCTTATGCAGTGATCAAAGCAAGACAGCAAGCAGTTCGCATCAGGCGGAAGATACATTCTTACGACGTCTGCCTTCTTGTTTGCGATGTGATCCAAGAACCCCGGGTCCTGATGCGTGAACCCGTTGTGATCCTGCTGCCAAACATTTGATGAAAGAATCAGGTTAAGAGAAGCGATTTCCTCTCTCCACGGAAGATCCTTGCAGACCTTGAGCCATTTTGCATGCTGCGCGCACATGGAGTCAACAACTCTGATAAACGCTTCATAGCTCGCAAAGAAACCGTGGCGACCTGTAAGCAAATATCCTTCAAGCATTCCTTCGCACATATGCTCAGAAAGCATGGAGTCAACTACTCTACCGTCTTCCGCCAGGAACTCGTCTCCGGCCTCCATATCTGCATTCCAGTCCCTATTTGTAACCTGGAATACATTTCCGAGCCTGTTGGACATTGTCTCGTCAGGTCCAAAGATTCTAAAGTTTCTCGCGTCCTCATTCAATTTGAAAATATCTCTAACAAAGTCCCCAAGCTCGAGCATATCCTGCGCTTCTACGCTACCCGGTTTCGGGACATCAACCGCATAATCTCTGAAGTCCGGGAGCCTTAGATCCCTTAATAGTTTTCCGCCATTCGCATAAGGAGTAGCTCCCATACGCTTATCGCCTGTCGGCGCAAGTTCCTTCAATTCAGGAATAAGCTTTCCGTTTTTATCAAAGAGTTCATCCGGCTTATAGCTCTTAAGCCATTTTTCTACGAGCTTAAGATGCTCGGGCTTACTCATGCTGATTGGAACCTGATGAGCTCTGAATGTTCCTTCAATCTTGTTTCCGTCGACAACCTTGGGGCCGGTCCAACCCTTTGGCGTACGGAGAACTATCATTGGCCAGAGAGGTCTTTCGACATTCTTTGCCTTTACCTTGGCCCCCTTCTTACTCTTCTTAGCCTTTGCTTCCTCTCTCGCCTTATTCTGAATCGCATAGATATCGTCAAACGCATTATCCATAGCCTCAGCCATGAGCCTATGCATCTTCATCGGTTCATCGCCCTCTACAAAATACGGCTTCCAGCCACAGCCAAGCATATAATGCTCAAGCTCTTCGTTTGGAATTCTTGAGAGAATTGTCGGATTGCTGATCTTGTATCCGTTTAGATGAAGTATCGGAAGAACTGCACCATCGGTTGCAGGATTAAGGAATTTGTTTCCGTGCCAGGATGTTGCGAGAGGACCCGTTTCAGCCTCACCATCTCCGACAACGCAGGCAACGACAAGATTTGGGTTATCAAATACCGCACCAAAGGAATGAGCGAGCGAATAACCAAGCTCTCCGCCCTCGTGAATTGAACCCGGATTTTCCGGCGCCACGTGGCTGGAGATTCCGCCTGGGAACGAGAACTGCTTACAGAGCTTCTTCATTCCTTCTATGTCCTCGCTCACGTTTGGATAAATCTCGCTGTAGCTTCCCTCTAGATATGTATTTGCAACAAAGAAATTTCCTCCGTGACCCGGACCCGAAATAAATACGATGTCCTGATCGCGTTCTTTGATGATTCTGTTCAGATGAACATATATAAAATTCTGTCCCGGGACTGTCCCCCAGTGACCGACTATTTTTTTCTTTACATGTTCCTTTTTTAGGGGCTTTCTCAGGAGCGGATTGTCCAAGAGATATAGCTGAGCCGCCGATAGATAATTGGTGGCTCTGAAATAGGCATCCATCTTCTCCAGGTATGCCTTTGAAACGCTGTTTTTGGTAGCTTTGCTAGCTTTGGATTTGGGATTTGCCATTTATTACCTCCCTTTCTACATAACAGAAATATTATACCCCTTAGCAGGCTTCATCGCAAGAAAAAAGCAGAGCTCTGACACCATTTTGGGGCCTTACTCCGCCTCTTTTCTTTCGCTGAGTTTTCTCAGTATTTCAGCATGCTTTTCTCGGGTCAGCGGGTACTTTCTCACCGCTATAATCATGAGAACAACAAATACTATCGGAACAATAGTTGTGCAGTTAAAAATCCATGTCTTTGCGGTTTCCGTCTGCATCGCGAGCGTGCTATCAAATCCCGCAGCCTTAAGTATCACACCGAGAATGACTGATCCTATTCCCGCAGCAGCAGACTCTATAAGCCCCTGAAAAGAGACTATCGCACCGCGCCTATCCTTTCCCGTCTCCAGCAAATCATATTCGCAAACATCGTAATAAACAGACGGCATAATTTGCCAATAAAAGCTCGTGCATGTCGCACTACCGATAATGAAAACTATGAGCATAAACAATCCATTTACGCCCACAATTCTAGAAACCAAAAGGAGTGCCGCACCTAGCCCATAGAAAAGTGCCAAGGCTCCCCTCTTATCAAACTTCCTTACGATAAAAGCGGTAAGCGGAATCATAGCCGCAGAAAAGAGCGGCCTAACCAGCATGACAAGCGGAGTTTCTTCTGAGGTTAACCCAAGGTTAAACGTCAAGAAATATAAAAGGTCCGCAAGTAGAAGCGAATAACAAATCAGCCCGAGCGTACTCGCAATGATGAGATACTTCATAGGTTTTAGTCTTGCAATAGAAAAATACTCTTTAAATAATGCAACGATATTTAACTTTGGCTTTGGTTCTGCTGAAGAATAAATGGGCGGATCCTTTAGCTTTGATGCAACTACGGTAACAACAAAGGCAAGAGTTGCAAAAACACCAAGAAGTAGTCCCGTGGATGACCAGGCCGCACCCGTTGACATACCCCTTCTCTCAAGCACTCCAACAAGAAACGTCGGGAGAACCATGGTAATTACATTACCAACGATATTGAACATAGAAGCATAGAGCCTTAGGACAGTTCTGTCCTCGTAGTCGCTTGTGTATTCGGATCCAAGTGCCATATACGGTACAAAAAATCCCGTATAGCACGTCCAATAAAGCATCAGGATAAAGCCGTAATAGATAGGCTTAATCCCCATCGGTATGTTAAGGTCCGTAAACAAAAGGAATACGCATATTCCGGACGGAATAGCAAAGAGAAGCATCATGGGACGACGCTTTCCGAACCTTGTTCTTACTTGGTCGGAGATAAATCCCCAGATAGGATTTATGAGTGCATTCCAAATTGCACCGATTGCAGAGATTACTCCAGCAATAGCCGGGTCTATTCCTGCAACCGTGGTTAAAAAGAACATCAAATATGTTCCAATCGCGGTATAGCAAATGGAATCTCCTATTGATGCTGTGCCGTATCCGAGTTTTTCTTTTGTGCTTAATTTATTAGTCATAATTCGATTTGATTATAGCACATAGATTGAATTAAAGCATGCGAACAAAAAGCATTTGTCAATGAATCGTAAGGATTTAATAAGAAATCAAAGGAGCATCTATGATATAATATTTTTAGAGTAATTGGAGACATGCCGCTATTTCACTATTAGCTACGGAGAACAGATATGAGAAGCGACAGAAAGAAAAACAGAAAAAGAAAACACAGCCTGGCAAAGTTTTTTATCAAACTACTTGTGTTAATTGTTTTTTTGGCGGGCGCAATGCTTGGCGCGCTCACGGTGCTCGATTACAATCCAGCGGATTCCGAGATGATAATCATCGCAGGAACCTCATCCGCTCGCCCAAACCCAGGAGACACAATCAAACTGGTATCCTGGAATATCGGCTACGGTTCGCTTGGAGACAACGCTTCATTTTTTCTTGACGGCGGAAAAGATGTATTCACTTCTGACGAAGAAAGAGTTAAGCAAAACCTCTTTGACATCACAACTTTTTTGAACGAAGAAAGAGCTGATATCACATTTCTTCAAGAAGTAGATCATAGAAGCAGTAGGTCGTATAATAACGACCAATCTGTTTATATCCGTTCCCAGATAGAAGGCTCCTTTACCGCTACTTTTGCGAATAACTATAAATCATTTTTTATACCATACCCTATCCCGCCTATTGGCAAAGTGGATAGCGGACTGCTGACACTCTCTGTGTATGACATAAATCTCTCTACCAGAATAAGCCTACCGAGTCCATATACATGGCCTATGAGCCTCCTCCAGCTTAAGCGATGCCTCATGGTTGACAGGATTCCACTTAAAGGAAGCGGCAAAGATCTCATCGTCATAAATCTTCACCTCGAAGCATATTCAGATGAAGAATCTCATGCCGAGCAAATGAAGGTCCTGATGAATATTCTTGAAGAAGAGTATGCAAGAGGAAACTATGTCATCGCAGGTGGCGATTTTAACCATACGTTTTCAAATGTCGATTTGAGTAAATATCCACAGGATCCCGACAAATGGACACCCATGATTGTCGATACAACAGCGTTTGAGTCAAACTGGAATGTCCTTATGGACAGCAATGTTCCAAGCTGCAGACTTCTTGATAAGCCATATGTCGATGCAGATAAGAGCACCTTCCAGTATTATATTTTGGACGGATTCATAGTCTCCAAGAATTTAAAAATCGAATCGCTTCACACAGAGCAACTCAATTTTGTAAGCAGCGATCATAATCCAGTAATCCTAGAGGTAACGATTCCTTCGGAGACAAGTAACGAATCGGGTGAAGAATCAGGTGACGAATCAGGAGAAGCATCAGGTGACGAGTCAGGTGATGAATCAGGAGATGAAGGATGATAAAAACAAAGCCGGCAGAAGCCGGCTTTGTTGATGCTTATAACAATCCAACGACTATTATCTTTGTAATAAGTGCCGCTATCCATGCGATGGCGCATTGCCATATCACAACGCCTACCGCCCAGCGCGTTCCCATCTCGCGCCTAATCGATGCAACTGCAGCTACGCAAGGAGCATATAAAAGACTGAATACGAGAATTGACGCTGCAGATGCAGTATTTAATACGCTCTTGATTCCTGCGATTCCACCAAAGAGAACTTCCATGGTGGATACCACGCTCTCCTTTGCCATAAAGCCAGTTATGAGAGAGGTTGCAATTCTCCAGTCTCCAAGTCCAATCGGTTCAAGCACCGGTACCATCCATCCCGCAATTGCCGCCAGCATGCTATCGTGCGAGTCAGCTACCATATTGAAATGGAAGTCAAAACTCTGAAGGAACCATACAACTATCGTCGCAACAAGTATCACCGAGAATGCTCTCTGAAGGAAGTCCTTCGCCTTTTCCCACAGAAGCCTCATTACGTTCTTTGCGCTCGGAAGCCTATAGCTCGGGAGTTCCATAACAAACGGCACCGCCTCGCCCTTAAATATCGTTCTCTTATAAAATAGAGCAAGAAGTATTCCCACAAGAATTCCGAGAACGTAGAGTCCCGTCATTATTAGTCCGCCGCGTCCAGGGAAGAACGCCGCAACAAAGAATCCATAAATCGGAAGCTTGGCGCTACAGCTCATAAAAGGTGTAAGAAGAATCGTCATTCTTCTATCTCTTTCACTCGGAAGCGTCCTTGTCGCCATAACAGCAGGAACCGTGCATCCAAAACCGATCAGCATCGGCACTATACTTCTTCCGGATAGACCGATTTTTCTTAACAGCTTATCCAGAACAAAGGCAACTCTTGCGATATAACCGCTATCCTCAAGAAGCGACAAGAAGAAGAACATTATCACGATTATCGGAAGAAAACTAATTACACTTCCGACTCCCGCAAAAATACCCTCCGTGACAAGGCTCCTTATCGCATCGTTAACACCAAAGGACGCCATGAGTTCAGCGGTTCCCTCTGCCGCCTTAGTAACGAGCACCTCCATCAAATCCTGAAGAAATGCACCTATCACATTAAACGTAAGAACAAAGACTAGTCCCATGATAAGTATAAAAGCCGGAATCGCAGTCCACTTGCCTGAGAGGATTCTGTCTATACTTTGACTTCTCTTATGCTCTTTGCTCTCCTTTGGTTTTACGACCGTACGGCGGCAAACGTCACTAATAAAAGCAAAACGCATTTCTGCCATCGCAGCCGATCTATCTAGGCCGCGCTCCGCTTCCATCTGCGTGATGATATGCTCAAGCGCTTCCTTTTCGTTTTGGTCAAGCCCGAGCTGTTCAAGTATAAGCTCATCGCCTTCAACGACCTTACTTGCTGCAAATCTTATCGGGAGCTCTGCACGCCTTGCATGGTCCTCTATAAGATGCATTACTGCATGAAGACATCTATGGACCGCACCACCGTGATCCTCTTCACTGCAAAAATCTCTGCGTGGCGGTTTTTCCTGATAATAAGCTATATGGATTGCGTGCTCCACAAGCTCGAGCACGCCTTCGTTCTTTGCCGCGGAAATCGGAACGACCGGAATCCCCAGCATCTCCTCCATCTTGTTAACGCGGATATATCCGCCGTTCTCCTTGACCTCATCCATCATATTGAGAGCGAGAACAACAGGAACATCCATCTCAAGAAGTTGCATCGTGAGATATAGATTCCTCTCTATATTGGTCGCATCGACTATATCAATAATCGCCTTTGGCTTTTCGTTTATGACAAAGTCGCGCGATACGATTTCTTCCTTGCTGTATGGTGACATTGAATAGATGCCCGGAAGATCTGTAACAAGAGTATTGGGGTAGCCCTTGATTGCTCCGTCCTTACGATCCACCGTTACGCCCGGAAAGTTTCCGACGTGCTGGTTGGAGCCTGTTAGCTGATTAAAGAGTGTGGTCTTTCCTGAATTCTGGTTTCCGACTAGCGCATAGGTAAGAACTACGTCATCAGGAAGAGGATTTCCGCTTCCCTTTGGATGGAATTTTCCGCCTTCACCGAGTCCTGGATGCTCTATATCCCTAAAGAGCATTTTGGATGCGGCGGTTCCTTCAGACTCTAGTCCCGGCGTTATTCCCGCTGCGAGTCCGGTTCCGGAAAACTCTTCTTTCTCTTCAACTTCTATCTTTTCTGCATCCGCGAGCCTTAGCGTAAGCTCATATCCGTGAATTCTTAATTCCACAGGATCTCCCATGGGAGCAAATCTAACCACTGAAACATGGGCGCCCGGAATGACGCCCATGTCAAGAAAATGCTGTCTTAATGCGCCCTCGCCACCAACACTCTTGATGACTGCGCTTTGTCCTTCTTTTAGGTCCCTTAAAGTCATAACCACTCCGATACATATAATTTAACGTATACGTACCTATCTAAAGTTCGTCATGACTTATTATACACATATTTAGGGGAAAACGAATACTTTTTTATTTTTTGTTGCAGGTATCCGCAAGCGGACAACCGATGCATTTTGTTCCCCTTTTCTTTTCTCTATAGATATATCTTCCCGCAAGAGTAAGCGTTCCTACTATCACGAAAATTGCTATTATCGTTGGCATTTACATCACCCCTATGCCGTCTGCCCGGATTCACCGAGCGCATATTTTTTATCAAAGTCCGCGCGGATCTTCTTTGAAATCATTACGATTACAAGAGCCATAACAGCTATAGCAATGAGTCCCGGAACAAACGCGGTTCCTAGATGTCCCTCTGTAAACAGTGTTCCAAACTGATAGACGAGGAATGCTACGGTATAGCCTGTTGCAAGCTGAAGTCCTATGGCGCTCCATAGCCAGCCTTTGCTCTTCATCTCTGAATTCATCGCGCCGATTGCGGCAAAGCAAGGCGGAGTATAGAGATTGAAGAATAGATAAGCAAGTGCGGTTACTGTAGTAAGTCCAATGGTTGCGGCAACTGTGCTTGCGCCACCTGTCATCTCAAGCTCCTCAACATCGATAAAGTTTGTAAGAGCAAATACTACCGCGAGTGTTCCTACTACATTTTCCTTTGCAATGAATCCTGTTATAGCTGCTGCCGCAAGCTGCCATACACCAAATCCCAGCGGTATAAGGAGAATAGCGAAAGGCGATGCTATAGAAGCCAGAATTGAAGTATTTTCCATTCCCTCTTCAACAACCTCAAATCTCCAGTTGAAAGTCTGCATTACCTGAACGACAGTATTGCAGATGAGGATGATTGTAGCAGCTTTTATAATATATGCCTTTGCCCTTTCAAGCATGGACAGAAAGGCTCTCTTGATACTCGGAATCTTGTATTTTGGGAACTCCATGATGAAGAAGGATTTTCTGTATTTATATCCCGTAACCGCCTTAACAAGGAGTGCCCCAAGGAAAATAAGTGCAATTCCGAGGAAGTAACTGATTGTGCTTACCCAGCTTGCACCTGCAAAGAACGCTCCGGCAAATAGTCCGATTACCGGAATCTTTGCTCCGCAAGGGATAAATGTTGCAAGCATAGCTGTCGCACGACGCTCTCTCTCATCTCTTATGGTGCGGCATGCCATAATTGCAGGAATACCACAACCCGTTCCGATAACTACAGGAATTACCGACTTACCGGAAAGACCTACGCGCTTAAATAAAGGATCCAGCAGAGCACTTACTCTGGCCATATAACCGCAGTCCTCGAGGAGTGCTATTAAGAAATACATAACCATAACAAGCGGAAGGAATCCCACAACGGCTCCTACACCGCCTACAATACCGTCTCCTAAAATGGCAGAAACTATTGCAGGGCTGTTTTCTAGCTGTCCGTTTACCCATTCCTGGAATGTCTCAATCCAGCCCACGAGCCAGTCCGCAACAAGCGGTCCAACCCAAGCCTGTGAAATTGAAAATACCAGATACATAATTCCCGCAAATATGAGCGTTCCTACAATTGGGTTTGTAAGGATTGAATCCGCAGTATCTGAAAAGGTCTTATCGCTTGATATAATTGCTCTCTTTTCAACCTCTTCAACTATTTTGTTGGCAAAAGCAAAGCGCTTTCTATCCGCTTCATCTACAGCCTTCTTATCGTGAAGGTCTATATTTCCTTGAACATAGGGAGCCTTCTGTTTTGCTCCGTTAAGAGAGATTGCTTTCTTTACAATCTCTTCAAGTCCGTTATTTTTGCTCTCTGTAGATACAGTTTTTACTACCGGGCATCCAAGTTTCTCTTCTAGAGCCGCTACGTCTATCTCTGTTCCCTCTTTTTCGTTTATATCGCTTTTATTAAGAGCGACAACCACGGGAATACCAAGTTCCAGAAGCTGCGTCGTAAAGAATAAGCTTCTGGATAGGTTTGTGGCATCCACGATATTAATTATCGCATCCGGATTTTCATCTCTTACGTATTCGCTTGTTATGCCCTCTTCAGGTGTAAACGGCGACATGGAATATGCACCCGGAAGATCTACGGCAATTACGCTTTCCTCTCCTCCTGTATACTCCTTTTTGATTGGCGCCTCCTTCATGCCGACTGTAACGCCGGCCCAGTTGCCTACCTTTTCGCTTCTCCCTGTAAGGGCATTGTACATTGTGGTTTTCCCGCTGTTGGGGTTACCTGCAAAAGCAATTCTCATTTCTTCCTCCTGAAAAAAGCCGGTTTTTCCGGCAAAATAATTAACTATTTGATGCTTGGCTTTCGGCCCCGCCTTCGCCTGGAACTTCGTCCTGGACTATAATATTGGACGCCAGATAGTCATCGAGACTATATCTTCCGTCCTTTATGACAACAACACAACTTTTCTTTTTTGACGAAACCACGGTGATTTTTTCACCGCTATAGCATCCCAGACGGAAAAGAAACGCATTCATCTCCTTATCGTCCGTATCTATTCTTTTGACCGTATATGTGCCCGGACCGGCACTTAGCAAGCTCATTTCTTCCATTTTCCTTGTTTGTTCTATATTTCTACTATTAGTAAGTTATAACTAACACTAATAAGTATAATAAAACATCCCCTGACAAAAGTCAAGGGATGTTCATATTTACACAGATATATAGGTATTTTGCTTGGAACTAGTATATCTAGCACTACCTAATAGCGTTCTGGCTTGAGTCTCTCAGGATTACATCGTGTGCCCCGCCCTCTACAATGGATGTTGCGGATACTAGGGTCAGTTTTGCTTTTTCCTGAAGTTCTTTGATGGACTGTGCACCGCAGTTACACATCGTTGCCTTTACTTTGTTAAGGCTCAGCTGCACGTTGTCATGGAGCGGTCCGGCGTACGGAACGTAGGAGTCAACTCCCTCTTCAAACTTCATCTTGGCATCTCCACCCATATCGTAGCGCTGCCAGTTGCGGGCCCTGTTACTACCCTCGCCCCAGTATTCCTTAACATAGTTTCCGTTTATATTGAGTCTTGCTGTCGGGGATTCATCAAATCTTGCAAAATATCTACCGAGCATGATAAAGTCTGCGCCCATGGCAAGGGCTAGCGTCATATGATAGTCATAAACGATACCGCCGTCCGAGCAAATTGGAATATATATTCCGGTCTCCTCAAAGTATTCGTTTCTTGCCTTTGCTACTTCTATAACGGCAGATGCCTGTCCACGGCCTATACCCTTCTGTTCACGCGTGATACAGATGGAGCCTCCGCCGATTCCTATTTTAACAAAGTCAGCACCGCAGTCCGCAAGATATCTAAACCCGTCAGCATCTACTACGTTTCCTGCACCAACTTTTACACTGTCGCCATATCTCGCTCTGATCCAATCGATCGTATCCTTCTGCCATTCAGAATAGCCTTCTGATGAGTCAATACAGAGGACATCTGCTCCCGCTTCTACGAGCGCAGGAACTCTCTCCTCATAATCGCGGCTGTTAATTCCTGCTCCTACCACATATCTCTTGTGATCGTCCAGAAGCTCGTTTGGATTGGACTTATGGTTGTCATAATCCTTTCTGAAAACAAAATGCGTAAGACGCTGATTCTTATCTATAATCGGAAGCGCATTCAGCTTATTCTCCCAAAGTATATCGTTGGCCTCAGAGAGTGTAACTCCATCTTCTGCATAAATGAGTTTATCAAACGGAGTCATGAATTCGCTAATCTTTGTTTCCGGATCCATACGGCTTACGCGATAGTCACGGCTTGTAACTATGCCGAGAATCTTTCCGTCTGCAGTTCCGTCTTCCGTTATGGCTATTGTGGAGTGGCCTTGCTTTGCCTTTAGTTCTAGTACATCCTTAAGAGTCTGATCCGGTCTTAGATTGCTATCGCTCCTTACAAAGCCTGCCTTATAGGACTTTACTTTTCGGATCATTTCAGCCTGATCCTCTACAGGCTGAGAGCCGAATATAAACGAAATTCCGCCTTCCTTTGCGAGCGCAACAGCCATTGTATCATTTGATACTGCCTGCATAACTGCAGATACAAGCGGAATATTTGCCGAGAGAGGAGACTCCTCACCCTTCTTAAATTTTACTATGGGCGTCTTTAGGCTTACGGTTTCAACCAGACAATCCTTTCCGGTAAAGCCGGGAAGCAAGAGATACTCATTAAATGTACGTGAAGGTTCATTGATAAACTGAGCCATTTCAAATCTCCTTTCGGCTGCTATAAAACGTTTTAGAAAACAAAATTCAACTTATAAAACCATCTTCAGTAAAAATGTATTTTTACTATGATGATACAAAATACAGCCTTTGTCAATTAAATAATTATACTAGCTGTGCGGGCCTCTCCTTTAGCGCGTAAGCGATGTTTATCGCGTGGTCGGAGCAACGTTCAAGATCCGTAACTATATCCGTAAATACGACGCCTGCGAGCGGCTCGCAATTGTTGGCAAGAAGTCTCTTAACATGATTGTTTACGAGCTCCGTCTGCATATCGTCAACCTCGGACTCAAGCTCTTCTATACGATCAAGCCTTGAATAATCCTCAGTCTCAAATATATCTATACTGAGATTTACAGCCTCAAGCGTAACCTCAGTCATATGTCTCAGCTCATCAAGCGCATCCTCTGTCATACTGGATTTTGCCTTAATCATGTCCTCGGTGTATTCCACGATATTCTCGGCATGGTCTGAGAGTCTTTCTATATCTGTAACCGCGATGCTCATCATGGATACCCTTCTTACATCCTCTGGATCCATTTCCCTGGATCTTAGTTCAGCCATAGCGTCCGCAATAGTATGGTTCAGGATATTAACGCTCTCCTCTCTCTCGCGTACGCGAGCAGCCTTCTCGGAATCATAATCAAAGAAGCATTCCAGTGAGCGTCTAAGGTTCTTTACGGAGATTCTTCCCATGCGCACGATTTCTCTTTGTGCCTGCTTCATTGCAATCTTAACGGGAACGTTCTTGGTGTTGATCATAAACTGAAGCTTTCTGTCTTCAATCTGCTCAAGTTCCTCAGGTAGAACAGGCAAAATCTTTTCGGTCAGTTTTATTATTTTGCTCGCGAATGGCGCTTCTATCAAAACGGCAATTATTGCAAATATGGTATGCGTATTGGCTATCTGACGGCCTATATTATCCGGAGAAATACCCTGAATCATATCAAGTATTCCGGGAACAAGAGAGATAAGAGTAATGAGGATTGCCGCTCTTATAATATTAAACGTAAGATTGATTAGAGCTGCACGCTTACCATTTCTGTTTGTCGTAAGCGATGCGAGAAGGTTTGGTGTTACGGACCCTATAGCCGCACCGATTACGAGATACACAGCCGTCCTATATCCAAGTAGTCCTTGTACCGCAAAGGTCTGGAAGATTACTGTGGATGAAGATGAACTCTGAAGGAGCGCAGTAAAGGCTACACCAAATAGAAGTGCAAGCGCTGGATTATCTAGGCCGCTCATAAGAGTCTTGAATCCTGCGGTTTGCGATAGCGGTACAATCGCAGCCTTCATGATGCCTATGCCCGTAAAGAGCATACCAAAGCCCATGATGATTTCTCCGATATGCTTTACGAGACTCTTTTTGATAAAGAGGTACATGATTGCTCCGACAAAAAGTATGAGCGGCGCAAAGGTCGTCATATTAAACGCTGTAATCTGCGCGGTTACCGTGGTACCGATATTGGCACCCATGATTACGCCGACGGCCTGCATAAGACTCATGAGTCCGGCATTTACAAAACCGATAACCATTACGTCTGTTGCAGATGAACTCTGAATAAGTATCGTGACTGCAATACCTACAAAAATCGCAACTGCGCGATTGGTTGTCGCCTTCTCAAGGATATTCTGCAGATTGTTTCCGCAGGCATTCTTTAGGCCGGATGACATAATAGTCATTCCAAAAAGGAACAGTCCTATTCCTCCCAATAACGAAAATGTATCTTGATAAGTCATATATGCTTTTAAGGTTCCTCCTTTTCCCTTAACTTAATGCATTGGCTTATAAGTATCTTAATATCTTAATTTGAACGTCTTTGGCGCAAGTGTGTATGCAAGAATGCAAGCGACTATGCTGTATATAATGCAAAATGCTGCCGCAACTATTCCAAATCCCATGGCAGGAATCTCTGTTAGCTGCATAAGCATATAGCAAATCAAATATGTGGCACCCATGACTATCGTATATACTCCGCTCTTTATCTCTGTGCTCACGTTATATGGCTGGAGCAAATAATACATCGCAAGATAATGCACCGAGAAGAATATGGAGAATCCAAGAACCGATACAACTACCACAAGATAGTATAGCGGGTTCTCAGGTCCGCCCGATAAGAAGAGAAGGAGCACATACCCTGCAGCAAGTACAAGCGCAGGCAGCATATTTACTTTAGATATTTCTATGAGTCTTAGTTTAAATAGTTTTAGTATATTGCTACCCTTTCGGTATATCGGGAATGTGAGAAGTGCGTGGTCGCAGTTACTAAAAAGCGCCTGAGTGTAGTTCTGTCCATTGTTTACGATATACATTATGAAGGCGATTACCCTTAGGTTCTCGCATAACATACCGTTAATATCCTCCTTGGCGCCCGGGGCGAACAACGCAATAAACGCAAATATAACAATGACGCCTGCAATAATTATCGTCCTGTTTCTGGCGGATCTCCAAAGAATCTTTCTATGTCTTTTAACAAAGAGTTCGTTTAGATATTCAAAACCGTTTTTATTGCTCGTAACGATCCTTTTCTCGTCTATCCTGTCGCGCTGTATGTTTGCAGCTCCGCTCTTTGCTATCGCCTTGCCTTCCATAAAGTCAGCGATGTTTAGTTGATATGTTCTTCTGTAATCTTTGAAACCACGTATAACAAAAATCGCAGCAATACCGCATACTATACATGCGATCATAATAATTATAGAAACGCTTTCCGGAATAACTATGCCCACCGCCGCAGGAATATATGCCGCCGCAACAAACATAGCGGCAAACGCAGCACTTAGAAGTCCCTGTTCCTTACCGTTTCTCATTCTAAAGAAAGGCTTTTTCTCTTCACTTCTAACTATTTCTCTATCGATGCGTCCCTTATATTGCCTCGTTTGTATCGCAGCAAATATTAGCTTTACTCCGACAACAAAGAACGGAATGATAATCCCATGCCATATTGGAGCGTCAAGAATAAGCGCTCCGACAATTCCTACAGCGAGCCATCCTAGGAAGAACCTAAGAAGAAGATATGCGTAATTGGATATAGCGTGCTTCTTGGCGTCCATTCTAAGAAGGAATACAGCATAATAAACGTCCATTCTGGCAGGAATAAACTCATTGTTAGCTAGACCCCCGGCAAACGTAAGGAGTATAAGAACCTGAAGCACTGTACCCCATTCAGGAATAAACGCTGCCTCGTCCTCTATTCTGAAGAAATTAGTTGCAAGCGGAAGCCCCAGGAATAAGGCCACATAGAAAAACTTATTAAAGAATGTCACGATGAATTCTTTAAGAATCATGACAACAGTTAATAACGCCTTAAGCCATCCGAGAGTGTAGAGCTTATCCGACAGGATCCTCTTTAGTCCCGGAATTGACTTGAGCGCATAGATGAACGTATTTACGTTATACGTCATTTTTAGTTGTAATGATTTTAATAGTGTATCAATCATCGCGTCACCCTATTTACCGGAATTCCATCCGGTATGTGTCTCCTTCTCTGCATCCGCCTTGTCCAACTCGGCAGCTATGGAATCGGGATCCACATCATCAATCGATTCGTCTTCTATATCATCTTCTTTAAGGAGTTCTATTATGCGTGACTTGAAACCTTCGTCGTCAAGCGCAGCGTGATCAACCTTGGTGAGCACTCCCTTTGATAGAAGTACTATCTCATCGCAAAGGTCAACCGCAAGGTCAAGTAGGTGTGTGGAGAATATCGTAATTCTTCCATCTTTAAATTCGCGAAGAAGTCCCTTCATTTCCTCTGCAACCACTACGTCGAGAGAAGTCAGTGGTTCGTCGAGCAAAAGAAGATTTGGTTTTGAGAGCATGTTAACGAGCATCTGCATTTTGTTCTTCATGCCGTGTGAATAATTCTTCATGAGTTTATTGGCATCGCTCGCCTTAAGACGCACCATATCAAAATACTTTTCTGCATCAACAATACTTCCCGCACCCTCATTTATATCCAGGAAGAACTTGAGGAACTCGTAACCCGTAAGAAATTCAGGAACGGTCGGTGTGGATAATACATAACCTATATCCTCCGGAATCAGATTTCTAACAACTCCATCCACTTCCAAATGGAACTCTCCGCTGTTATACGGAATGTCACCGTTTATACAGTTAAAGAGCGTGGTTTTTCCGGAACCGTTTCTTCCGAGAAGACCGTAAATCTTTCCTTCTTCAAATTCAAAGCTCGCTCCGTCCAAAACGAGCGAATCTTTTCCATAACTCTTAACCAGATTGTCGATTACAAATTTCATAAATGCTCCTTCTTCGTATATTTATTATTTATATTTGCTTTTCTATTTGTTATGCGCTTACACCCGCGCGCGTTTTGATATCATCTATTCCTTCTTTGCAGGTTTCTATAAACCTAGATGCCGCTGTCGGAAGATAGCGCTCAACCATATTTGCAATAACGAGGGTTCCCGTAGTCTGCTTATCTCTTATCGGAAAGAACTCAACCTCGGCTTCCTTCACATTCTTCTCGGGCATCGCCCACATGAAAAGTTCCGGATAAACCGTGATTCCCATTCCCTTTGATGCGAGGGCAAAGGCAGTCTCGGTATTCTCTGTTTCCAAAATTATATTCGGAGAGAACTTGATTCCTTCCATGTATTCATCTAGCATCGCGCGGACGCGGTTTCCCTTTTTAAGAAGAATGAAGGGAAAATCCTTAAACGCTTTCATGTCCAGATTCTTGCGGAACTCCTTTATGGTCTTCTGCGCATCCTTTCCAAATGTCTCGCGAAGAAGCGACTTCGAAACCACTAGGAAGAGCCTTTCTTTTGTAAGCTCGGAATAAACCGCTCCGTCAATTGAAATCGGCAGGAAGTCTATCATAAGATCAAGGCTCCCCCTCCTTAAGGCGTTTTCCATCTCAGCAGAATTTTCTTCAACGAGCTGCACATCCACAAGAGGATGCTCACTTTTGAACTTTGGAAGTATAGAAGGAAGAATCGCTCTACCGCAGGTGTGGGATATTCCTACTCTGATCTCCCCTGCCTGGTTTTCATTAACATCGTCAACCATCTGATGAATCTGACGCTCAATATTTGACATCTGAAGCGCATATTCATAGAAGCGTTTTCCCGCATAAGTAAGAGAAAGAACCGGAGAGCGATTAAAAAGCTTCACTCCTAGTTCTTCCTCAAGACGTGCAATATGATTGGATAGCGCCTGCTGCGAAATGAACAGACGCTGTGCAGCGTGTGTTATGTTCATCTCCTCTACGGTGGCTATATAATAATTGATTGTGTTTAGATTCATATTTTTCCCTAAACGTAAAAAGGCGCAAGTTTTGACAAATATCATTATATCACCAATCGTCATCAAGTACAACAAAATTTTTGTACCTTTCATATAATAATAAATGTTTTTAATGTGGCACATATAAGAGTAGTATTCATTGTGGAACACCACAATCTATTGTGGGACTATAGCTATTGTTTAAAAATTTTGGAGGGAATATGCCCGGCAAAACAAAGAGAGACAAAAGTCTCCTTACGGTTGACCCCACCTGGTGCAAAGGCTGCGGAATCTGCGTAGAATTCTGCCCAAAGAATGTACTGGATCTGGTGGAAGAAAAGATTAATATCAAATCAAGAGAAGATTGCATTGCTTGCGGAATGTGCGAGAGCCTCTGCCCCGATTACGCAATCTGGTTTAATGAGGAGGCGTAAGATGGCAAAGGTTTTGATGCAAGGAAACGAAGCCTGCGTAGAAGGCGCTATCGCTGCCGGTCTTAGGTTCTATGCAGGATATCCTATAACTCCGTCAACGGAAATCGCAGAAGGCTGCGCAAGAAGGCTTCCTCAGGTTGGCGGACATTTTGTTCAGATGGAAGACGAGCTCGCTTCTATGGCTGCAATAATCGGTGCAAGCGCAACAGGCGCAAAGAGCATGACAGCTACAAGCGGCCCGGGATTTTCTCTCAAGCAGGAAAATATCGGTTATGCATGCCTCGCAGAGGTTCCATGCGTAATAGTTGATGTTCAGCGCTGCGGCCCATCAACGGGACTTCCCACCTCACCTTCTCAGGGTGACTATATGCAGGCGCGCTGGGGAACCCACGGAGATCACCCTGTGATTGCAATTTCACCCGCAACCGTAACCGAATCATATATGCTCGCAATAAGAGCATTTAACCTTAGCGAAAAGTATAGAACGCCGGTAATCTTTTTAATGGATGAGATTGTCGGACATATGCGTGAAGGAATAGAAATTCCTGATCCTGAGACTCTAGAAATCATAAACAGAAGAGAAGCAGGAAACCTTGGCCCATATAAATTTGCTTATCGCGTTCCTGAAGGAAAAATATCTCTAGGGCTTAAGCCATTTGGCGAAGGTTCTAGATACAATATGACAGGTCTCATGCATGACTATGCGGGCTTCCCGGATAACTCTCCCGAAGACGCAAACGAACTCATGAACCGAATCATGGATAAGATTAACGACCACCTTGATGACATCCTTGATACAGAAGAGTATCTACTGGATGACGCAGAATATGCAGTTGTATGCTTTGGCGGAACCACAAGAGCTGTACGCGACGCGGTTGATGAAGCAAGAGCAGCAGGAGTAAAAGTCGGCATGTGGAGACCAAAGACCGTATGGCCCTTCCCTGAAGCTGACTTAAGAGCGCTCAAGGATAGATTAAAAGGCATCCTCATGGTTGAACATAATTACGGACAGATGCTCCTTGAAGTTCAGCGCTGTGTAGAAGGAAAGATTCCGGTTGAGTTCATCGGAAGAATAAACGGAACGGTAATACCGCCATCAGAAATAAGAGATAAGATTTACGAAATGGCCGGTAAATAAGTCAATATCCACTGTTTAAAAAGAGGAAATAAAATGCCAAGTGAATTAATACATGAGTACTTAAGAATAGACCACCTTCCGCATATCTGGTGCGCAGGATGCGGAAACGGAACTCTCACGAGAGACCTTGTCGTTGCGCTAGACGATTTGATTAACGACGAGACAAACGACATCACAAGAGAGAACGTAGTAATCGTTTCAGGTATCGGTTGCTCATCAAGAGCTGCAGGTTATATGGACTTTTCTTCTATCCATACAACTCACGGAAGAGCTATCGCCTTTGCTACAGGAATCAAGATCGCAAGACCTGAGCTTCACGTAATCGTAGTTACAGGTGACGGCGACTGCTCCGCAATCGGCGGAAACCACCTGATACACGCCGCAAGAAGAAATCTGGACCTAACCGTTCTCGTATATAACAATACAATTTACGGAATGACCGGAGGACAATATTCTCCTACAACACCTCAGCACGATGTTGCAACAACAGCGCCTTATGGAGTAATCGATAGGACATTTAATATCGCAGAGCTCGCTGCGGGAGCAGGCGCTTCCTTTACCGCGGCAGGCGATGTATTCCATACGGCTGAGACGATTAAGCAAATCAAAAAAGGAATACTGCACCGCGGATTTTCTTTGATAGAATGTCACTCCACCTGCCCTACATACTACGGAAGAAAAAACAAAAAGGGCGATGCAGTGGAGATGCTAAAGGTTCAGAAAGCTATGGGGCTCAGCAAGGCTTCTTACGACAAGCTAACGGACGAAGAAAAGCTGAACCACTACCCCATCGGCACACTGACGGAATACGACTATCCTGAGTTCACGGATCTATATGACGAGATAATCAAAGCTGCACAGGCGGATCTTTCCAAATAGAACTATCAAATTGGAATTAAGATAAGTCATTTAATAATAACGAGGAATAATATGAGTAATATGAACAACAGATACGAAATCCGACTCACAGGATCCGGTGGTCAAGGCGTAATCATGGCAAGCGTAATACTTGCCGAGGCCGCAATCATCCAGGGAAAGAACGCAATCCAGTCGCAGGCATACGGCCCTGAGGCCAGAGGAGGCACAAGTAAGGCGGAGACAATAATCGGAGAAAACGAACTTTGGTATTCCAAGGTTAATAAACCCAACTTTCTTTTGGCGCTGACTCAAGAAGCATTGGATAAATATCTCAGCGATACGGCGGACGATGCGATAATTCTGATAGACTCAACGCTTCATCTACCTGAAGGCGCTGACATCGATAGTTCCAAGATCGGCAGTTCCAAAAAGGTTTATAGCCTTCCAATTCTAAAGACCGCTCGTGATGAAATCGGAAAGCCTATGACAGCAAATATAGTTGCTGTAGGTGCAATAAATAAGCTGGCCGGTCTATTCACAGAGGAAGCGCTTCAGGATGCCGTTAAGCGTCATATACCGCGCGGCACCGAAGATCTGAACATGCGCGCACTCGCAGCCGGAGAAGCCCTCACAAACTAACACAAAGCCCTGCATGATGAACTTGAATGCAGGGCTTTTTTGTAAGCTGAATTGTTTATCGGCAGACGCATATCGGCGAATGCATATCGGCGTGAATTCTGATGCGCGCTTCTCGCCAGGCACTTATAAGCGAGCGCTGGTCGCGAAATAGAACTCTATTCCGTCATCCACGTTGCGCGCACCATATCTAAACTTATGGAGTTCGCAGATTCTTCCGCTGATGGCAAGTCCCATTCCTCCGCCACTTTCTTCAGAAGTACGCGTTCTTGAATCGTCAATCTTGTAGAGCATCTCCCACACTTTTGCGAGCTCGCTTTCCGGAATCGCATAGTGTGTGTTGAATACGGAGAATCGCACTTCGTTTCCGTCTTTGTTTACAGAGACTTTGACATGCTTGTCACGTGTAGCATACTTGGCTGCATTAGATAGATAATTGTCTATCACGAGCTTGACAAGGCTATCATCACCTACGATTTTTACACCCTTTTCAATATCCGTTTCGAGCGTGATTCCTTTGCTCAGCATCACGGGTTCATAACGCGTAACTTCATCGCGCGCGATCTCGGATAGGTCAAGCGTTTCCTTTTTAATTCCGGATTTATTGTCCAGTCTATCATATTGCTGGATGGCATTAACGAGCTCAGCCATGCGCTTTGCTTCCTCGTGCATGGAGGATACATATTCCTTTGTTTTTTCAGGATTGATTCCCTCAAGAACGAGCTCGCTTTGATTCTGGATCACGGCAATCGGTGTCTTGAGCTCATGCGCTGCAGCGCTTATAAACGCACGCTTTGACTCTTCAATCTTTTTCTTTCTTCTATAAGATGCCTTTCCTATATTAAGCGCCAAGAGAAATATCGCAATCGCAATAATCATGTCCGTCCTGTTGAACAATGAAGTCCCTCTCCAGGCAGCTTTATACATATTGTCCATTGTATAGTAGTACACGTAGCCCGATACTTTTTCTCCATTGATATCAAAGTCCATAAGCTCGCTCATATACATGTAGTAGTCTTTTGCACCATATTTGCCTGAGTAACTTATCCCACTCTGCGGATCGGTTGATGCACCACCCTCAGGACCATTCGGCGGATAAATAGTATGAGGATCTATTTTCTCTCGCAGTGAGGAATAGAGCAATTCATAAATATTGGCATTTTCACTATATGTATATTTGCCTCTGAAATTTATAATTACACTTTCGCTTAACTCGGTCTTGTATGTGTTATAGTCCACCTGAGTGAGACCATTAGTATCAGAAAAATCTATTGCAACCCACGTGTCCCCACCGATAACATCCATATTATCGCTAAACAATAGTTTTATAGGAATGATGCTGCCGTCCTCTTTTCTTATGTAATAAAGAGATGGTATATATAACACATCACTATACTCGCTACCACCATGCCTCAAATACTCTTGCTTCTTCTGATCATTAAGATATGGCTCCATATCCAAAGTGACGGGGTCAGACGAGCCCTCCAGAAACACTACTATATTTGATCCGCTTTGATGCAGGAGTTCTCCATTCTCCGAGTAAATCGCTACAACCCCCGGATGCTTTGAAAAAATCCCGTCATCGTATTCAAGTATGGCGTTTTCTACCTCAATAGGATTAAGCGCGCCACCATTTTCATCGCTTGAGAAATGAACCTTTCCGCTATTTATCAATGTGCTCCTAAACCTTGAATCAGCATAGAACGCCTGCCTTTGCGCCCTTATCTCGGCAACATATAAAACCGATATCAAGGCTATAGCTATAAGAACAATCACGACATTCACAATGTGAATTCCGCGTTCCGAAGGATTAGATTTTCTTGCCTTTATTTCTATCTTCATGCCAATCACTCCCCTCTGAAAATATAGCCCGTTCCGACTACAGTTTCTATTAAATCCCCTTTTGGACCCAGCGCCTTACGTAAGTTCTTTACGTGCGTGTCAACGACCCTACTTTCTCCATCAAAGCCGTAACCCCAGACCTTGGCGAGGATTTTTTCTCTATCCAAAACTATGTTTTTATTTTCCATGAGGTATGCAAGAAGCGCAAAGTCTTTTCCGGTGATCGCGGTTTCTGATGCTGCGCCGCCGCTCTTACGTTCTGCGTCGCTTGCGTCATTTAGCGCTGCGCTTGCGTCTATCTGACCCTGCGCAATAAATACCTTGCGTGACGAATAGTCGATTGTTATTCCAGAAACCGTGAGCGTCTCGCCGCGTTCCGCACCTTTGCTTCTTCTTATCATCTGCCTGCATTTTTGTTCAAGGACCGAAAGCGGAAACGGTTTTACCACATAATCGTCCGCACCGGCGCCAAAGCCCTTGAGCAAATCCGTCTCTTCACCGAGCGCCGAAAGGAATATGATAGGAACATCGCTAAACTCGCGGATTTCTTTGCATGTCTCAATGCCGTTCATATTAGGCATAAGTACATCAAGAATAATTAAATCCAGCGCTTCGTCTGCGGCCTTTTCTGCTGCCTCGGCTCCATCCTTTGCCAGAATGATGCTGAAACCTTTAGCCTCCAGATAGTCCCTGATGGTCTCCCTTATTTTCTTTTCGTCATCCGCAACAAGTATCTTGTACATTTTTCCTCCTTGAGACATGGTGCAAGCTTGCTTATTCTTTTACGTCTCATACGCATAGTATATCATCCGTGTGTCGCTCGTGTGTCGCCGGAAAACTTTTTTGTCTTTTGGGGAATGCCTGAGTGGCATGTATCGCCGGCGCGGCTGATTGGCATATATCGCCGGCGCAGCTGATTGGCATTTATCGTCGGCGCAGCTGATTGGCATAAAGAATCCCCGCGAGTGCTCACGGGGATTCTTGAAATACTTATAATTTCTAATGCATTGATTAAAGTATTCGTCCAGCTATGCAGCTTTCTTTGCTTCTTTATTTGCTTCCCATTTGGTTACGCAGAGTGAGCAGGAAATGTCGCCTGTTACGTTGAGGCAGGTTCTTCCCATGTCGAAGAGTCTGTCAACAGCAACGATGAGTCCGATATAAGCAACAGGAATTCCGATTGCTTCGAGTACCATTGCGAGCATGATCATGCCGGCGCCGGATACACCTGCTGTACCGATTGATGCGAGTGTTGCCGTAACAACTACCGTAACCATCTGTCCGATTGTCAGGTTCATGCCGCAGCAGGAAGCGATAAATACGGTTGCAACACACTGATAGATAGCGGTTCCGTCCATATTGATTGTTGCTCCGAGCGGAAGAACAAACGATGATACGTCAGGCTTTGCTCCCAGCTCGTCAGCGCATTCCTTTGATACAGGAAGTGTAGCAGCGGACGATGTCGATGTGAACGCGAACATCATTGCAGCAAATGCGCCCTTGAAGAACTTAAGCGGGCTAATCTTTGCAAACACTCTTGCAGCTGTGGAGTAAACGCAAATTGCGTGAATCGCATAAGCGATGTATGCGCAAAGGATTACCAGTGCGAGTGATCCAAGAATTGCAGCTCCCTGGGTGGAAACAACCCATGTCATATAAGCGAAAACGCCTATTGGGGAGAGGTGGATGATGAAGCTCATCAGCTGCTCAATTACCGAGTAAGCCGAGTCAACAAAGTCGCGAACGACCTTTGCCTTCTCACCTGCAGCGATAATCGATCCACCAAAGAGGAGGGAGATAACGATTACCTGAAGCATATTGGCATTCAGGAACGCATCCCACTGGTTCGTCGGGAAGAAGCCTACGATAGTCTTCATGAATCCTCCGAATTCCTTTGCCTCATATTCTGCGGAACCAAGCTCTGCGGAAAGATCCGGGAAGAGACCTGCGCCGTTGAATATGTTTGCAACCACAAGACCTATAACGCATGCAATTGCTGTGGTGCAGAGGAAGTATGCAACCGTTTTAATACCAATAGATCCAACTTTTCTCATACTCTCCATTGATACAATTCCCTGTATCATTGAGAAGAGTACAACAGGTACAACAATAAACTTGAGCAAGTTAACAAAGATATCACCAAACGGCTTGATATACTTTGTCGCGATATCCGCACCTCCTGCGAGGGCCAGAATGAGACCCAGTACAACACCCGCTATAAGAGCAATCAGTATTTGCACCGGTAAACTGAGTTTCTTCATAGAGACCTCCTTACTTAATGACAAATAATACCGCATTAAACCTGTTAGCGCATCGGATTGATATCCCCTAGCGGTCCGCAAGGCTCGCAAAGTCCACCAATTTTGTGCGCAATAAAATGTTAATATTTTCACGATTTTAACATGGCACTTTTATGATGTAAAGAGGGAAATCAAAACATTGACAGAGTTTTCTGTGATTTTTTATTGGTGATTACAAAATGGTTCACCCTTGTGTTGGCTTGGGTGAACCATTTTATGATTGTTGTTTATTGTACTCTTGTCCTGAGCAATTTTTGCCCGTTTGCCACAGGTTTTGCTCTGCAAATAATGATTTCTCGAGCCTCTAATTATTCTTTAGTCGGTACCCGCAGGCGAGAATCGCTGATTTTGCGAGTGGCTAGTTGTTCTTCAGCTGATAACCGCATGCAAGAATCGCTGATTTTGCGAGCTCCTCGGTAGGATCGATGGTGGAGTATTTTGCAGCCTCATCGGACGCAGCAGCCCTTGTGGCCTCAGACGGTACGTCAAAGTCCTTTGCTGCATGCATACCTTCGGTTTCCATAAGCTGAGCAAACGCAATCGGAAGCTCCGTGCAAGCGAGCATAAAATAGTCAGCCCCCTGCCCTGCGAGCCTATCCAAAAGTTCTCTGAATCCCGGCAGATACGTGCTAGGATCTGCTCCGGCCTTAACGCCCTGATAAATCACATGCATCAGGATGTCCTTCCCATCCTCGTCCGGCACGATATATTCGACGCCCTGTGCATCAAGCGCCCTTTGATAAAGGCCACTCTCAAGCGTACCTTTTGTTGCAAGAATTGCTGCCCTCTGGGGATTTCTTTTGGCGCACGCCTTGGCAGTTTCATCAATCATAGAAACAAATTCAAGATTCAGCGCACATTCACCGGGCGCAAACTCACCGGGCGCGCATTCCGCTTCCACGGACCCCGTTTGCGCGTGTCCATCAACCAATATCTCAAGATCCTCTTCCGCGCGCTTCTCTACCACATACTCAGTTTCAGCGTACTCCTTAAGAGCCGGCAAGAAATAATGCGCCGTATTGCAAGGAATTATTATCACCTCGGCGCCTGAGCAAACGAGATTATCAAGCGCGGCCTCCATCTCCTCAAGCGGGCTCGCACCGCCCGCCAGAATAGCCATAGTCCTATCCGGAATATTCACATTGCTATCAATAATCGTCCTGATATGGTCCCCGTCCGACGACGCGTCCGTCAGCGCCACAATCTTCGCATAGAGATCCGCCGTCGCCGCCGGCCCCATGCCGCCGAGTATTCCTAGAATCTTTTTCATGTCCTTCTCCATGTTCGTCTCCATATCTTTTTACACGTTTGTATCAGCTTATTTATTCAGGGTCGCCTCCGAACCTTTGTCCACGCTCGTATCCGCGCCAAATCGCCTTTGCTCTATATATGCGATCATTCTCCGAACCCTAACCTAACATCAATTATACTATAAATAAGGGAGCAATGCTAAAAGTCTTCCCGAAACAAATCCTCAAACCGCGACCTTTGGCAAAATAAGTTTCTCAATCATTTCTCTCAAAGCCTGCACATTCAGACTCCCATCAAATCCGTCCGAGCTTATAAATAACCGATTGTTCAATGTATATCCGTTCATTCCGTATATCCTAATTTTGTGCATTGCTCGCAGCAGGTACTCCTCTTTGTCGAGCATTCCGAAATGCTCCAAAATAACGTAGCCGCCCCACTTGCACGGCATCACAAAGTCGGCATTCCGGTATATCTTCTCGTCACTCTCGGTTCTGAGATTGATGTCCACATCATTCTTGAACGGAATCCCCATGTGTGTCAGAAGATTATGTATGATAATCTCCGACTTAGATCTAACCTTCTTTCCTGTCGCTGTAATATGATTCTTCTCAGGGCTCGGAAGCGTGCTCGTATGCTGTTCCTCTAGCCACTCGTCCCTACTCATAAACCCTGGGTTCTTATTGACGAGGCCGGTGGTGTCGCGGTAATTTTCTCCAATCGCAGCATCTATATGCTCTGCATCGTACCCTAGAAATTTTCCCTCTACCCTTTGAAGCAATTTCTGATTATGCTCAAGTCGTGTTGCAAGCTCTTTGTTATAAAAAAGCTGTTTAATTTTAATCACATCAGGGCTCATATCATCTCCAATAAATCTACACTTGCGACTGTTATCCTCAAGATATCTAAGGTGGTAGCTTATACCATTTGTTGTTGCAGTGCCATAGAGACTCATTCCCCTGGGGACATCGGCTCGTCCTTTGATTTCAGAAAGCATGCGCCTCACCACAGCGAGTTCCTCTTCAATTAATTTGTTCATATCGTAAAACATATTTCACCTCCTTCAATTATAATTTTGCTAGGCAGGATTCACATTTTGCCGTTTTATCCATGCATATTTTCTAAAAAGTAGCTTTCTGCCTAGCAAAATGACCAAAACCTTATGATTTGCTAGGCAGGATTCACATTTTGCTGTTTTATCCATGCATATTTTCTAAAAAATCGATTTCTGCCTAGCAAAATGACCAAAACTATACGATTTGCTAGGCAGGATTCACATTTTGCTGTTTTATCCACGCATATTTTCTAAAAAGTAGCTTTCTGCCTAGCAAAATGACCAAAACCACACGATTCTATATGAAACAAAAGGCGGTTTCCCCATACAGTTCCAGAAAACAAAGAGCCCCGTGAGGATTCACGGGGCTTCTGCGCATATTTGTAATGTATTAATACATCGATTCATAATTATGCTTGTTTCTGGGCGGCCTGGCGACCTACCTGCTTGGCATGCGCCAAAGTTCTTTACTTCTAGGCGGCCTGGCGGCCTACCTGCTTGGCATGCGCCAAAGTTCTTTACTTCTAGGCGGCCTGGCGGCCTACCTGCTTGGCATGCGCTATAGTTTTTACTTCTGGGCTGCGGCGGCCTGCTGCGCTGCTACTTCTGCGGCGAAGTCTTCTTCTTTCTTTTCGATGCCTTCGCCTACTTCAAATCTTACTGCTTTAGCAAGTACAAGACCTGCATCGACTGTCTTAAGGTATTCGCCGACTGTCTGCTTACCGTCTTCTGCTCTTACGTATGTCTGGTCAAGAAGGCACATTTCTTTGAGTTCCTTCTTTACACGGCCATCAACAAGGCCTGTGAAGATCTGGTTATCTACGATTTCAGCCTTGGCTGCAACTGCAAGACCTGCGAGTTTTGCCTTTGCTTCGTCAGAAAGGAAGTTTGGCAGATAGTTGAAGTTAAAGTTGCTGTCTGCTCTCTTCTCTTTAAGGATATCTACGTCTGCCTGATCCCATACGCCTTCAACCTGGTCGAGAAGTTTGTTCAGGATTGGCTTTGGAAGTGTAAACGGATCATTCAGTGCGCTTTCGAGAGTGATCTTTCTAAGGTTAGCAAGTTCGTCGTCGGAGATTTCGTCTCTTGACACGTACTGCGGATTCATTGCTGCAACCTGCATTGCAATGTTCTTAAGTGCAGCTTTGTTGTCGTCGGAGTCTGCGCCGCTTGCTGTAACGATTACGCCGATGTTTCCTTCGCCGTGTGTGTATGTCGCAAGAACGTCTCCGGAAACCTTTTCGATTCTTCTGATGGACATGTTCTCACCGATCTTAGCGATCTTTGCGATAAGAACTTCGCCAACTGTGGAGCCTTCAAAAGGCATAGCCTTGAAAGCTTCGATATCGTTGCTCTCTGCCTGGAGTGCAAGCTTTGCAAGTCCTTCAACAAAGCTGATGAACTCTTCGTTCTTTGCTACAAAGTCTGTTTCTGAGTTTACTTCTACAACAGAAGCTGTCTTTCCGTCTTCTGAAAGTGCAACTCTTACGAGTCCCATTGCAGCAATTCTTCCAGCTTTCTTTGCGGCTTTGGAAAGACCCTTTTCTCTAAGGATTTCTACTGCCTGATCGAGATTGCCGTCTGCCTCTTCAAGGGCCTTCTTGCAATCCATCATGCCTGCACCTGTCATTTCACGCAATTCTTTAACCATCTGAGCGGTAATTGCCATATCTATTCCTCCTGTTCAGAATAAGCGCGATGGCTTGGCCACCGCGCACCTGTTATATCGCTTGTCTGCGAGCATATTACTTTTATCCCGGATCTAAAATCCATGGATAAACCTCGCAATATTCGCTTACTCTTCGTCAGCTACGACTTCTTCGATGTCCTGAGCTTCTGCTACTTCTTCAGCAGCATCAACAGCAGCTTCTGTCATAACTTCGCCTTCATCAAAGCTTTCGCCCTGGTGACCTTCGATAACTGCGTCAGCCATCTTGCCGGCGATTAGCTTGACTGCTCTGATAGCGTCGTCGTTACCCGGGATAACAAAGTCAACATCCTCCGGGTTGCAGTTTGTATCTACGATACCTACTACAGGGATTCCAAGTGTATGAGCTTCTTTAACTGCAATTCTTTCTTTCTTGGGATCAACAACAAACATAGCTCCCGGCATTCCTCTCATATCCTTGATTCCGCCGAGGTTCTTCTCGAGCTTATCGCGCTCAGCCTTGAGCTTGATAACTTCTTTCTTGGACAGCTTGGCAAAAGTTCCGTCCTCTTCCATTGTGTTGATGTCGTTGAGTCTCTTGATACGAGCGCTGATTGTCTTGTAGTTGGTGAGCATGCCGCCGAGCCATCTTTCGCTTACATAATACTCGCCACAACGGAGAGCCTCGTCGCGAACAGCATTCTGAGCCTGCTTCTTTGTTCCAACAAAGAGAATTGGTTTGCCGCTTTCGGCAACGTTTTTGATGAAGGCATAAGCTTCGTCAACTTTGCCTACAGTCTTGGAAAGGTCAATGATATGGATGCCGTTTCTCTCTGTGAAGATATACTCATCCATCTTCGGGTTCCATCTTCTGGTCTGGTGACCAAAATGTACGCCTGCCTCGAGCAGGTCTTTCATTGAAATTACTGACATGTTTTTTCCTCCTGGTTAAACATCCACTCGCGCATCTGCCGAAACCGAAACCGCGCTTGCGTATCTCTAGTGTGCTCGCCGACTTTCGTCGGAGCCCGCCTAACATCCGCCTTTGCGGCACCAAGGGCTCGGCTAGCCCGGGTGTGAAAAATAAAATTACGGTCAAAAGCGACCGTCAAACATTTTACGATATTATATGCACATGCGCAAGTGCCTTTTTCACTGGGGACGGTTCTACTTGTAAATCAGCAGATGCGTTTTGGTACATATTTGCCAAGCCATCCGAGCAGTTTAATACAATCACACAAAATCACGAAAAAAGACCTTCGCTTGAGTTTGGATACTGTTTGAGCCCGTAAGGGCGAGTTTATCCAAACTCCCGAAGGTCTTTGAGTTTTGTTGTGATTGTTAAACTGCGAGGGGTAGGCAAATATGTGCCAA
>JAFSUI010000030.1 GCA_017445315.1 Bacillota bacterium
CCGAGGACTTATACTTTTTTACGATTCGCAGCAATCGTGGTAATCATTCGCGAGGCGAGGTTAACTTTCGTTGGATGTGTGAATCTGTCTAAGCCCGAAGGGCGAGTTATTCACACTCCCGAAAGTTTCCGAGCCGAGTGATTTGATTACAGATTGCGAGAGCTAAAAAAGTATTGAGTCTTTGGCGACTAATATTTACAAGTAGAACCGTCCCCAGTGTAAATTTGCAAGTGGAACCGTCCCCAGTGTAAATTAGTAGCGGACTTTTGGTTCGCGAGCCGCTTTGACTTCGTCGGGGCGGCTTATTATTGTGTTGTGCGGTGCGCCGGTAACGACGTCTGGGCTAGCCTTTGCTTCTTCAAGAATCTTGAGGAATACTTCAACGCCCTTGTCTAATGTTTCCTTGCTCTCGGTCTCGGTCGGCTCTACCATGAGTGCCTCGTGAACGATGAGCGGGAAGTACATTGTTGGCGGATGAATACCAAAGTCAAGAAGTCTCTTCGCAACGTCCATGGCTGAAACGCCGGTTTCCTTCTTAAGTTCCTCAAGCGTCATTACAAACTCGTGCATGCATCTTCCCGGAACTGCCATGTCGTAATGACCGGTTAGCTTATACATCATATAGTTGGCATTAAGCACAGCGCCTTCCGATGCCTCAGGAATTCCTTCCTTACCGAGGGTCAGAATATATGTGAGAGCCCTAACTACTACCAAGAAGTTTCCGTAGAAGCTTCTTACTCTTCCCATGCTCTTTTCAGGTGTGAAGAATTTAAACGTATCTCCATCCTTACGAACGAGCGGCGCCGGAAGGAACTCTGCGAGGTTGGCCTTGCAACCTACAGGACCGCTTCCAGGACCACCACCGCCATGCGGCGTAGAGAATGTCTTATGGAGATTCAAGTGTACGCAGTCAAATCCCATATCGCCGGGACGTGCATGTCCCATGATGGCATTAAGGTTTGCTCCATCGTAGTAGCAAAGCCCACCCGCTTCATGGATGATTGATGTAATTTCTAAAATATTCGGGTCAAGAAGTCCGAGCGTGTTTGGATTTGTCAGCATTAGACCTGCTGTGTCAGGACCTACTGCAGCCTTTAGTGCATCCAGGTCAACGCTTCCGTCTTCCTTTGATGCGATGGATACAACGGAGAATCCTGCCATAGTTGCGGACGCCGGGTTTGTACCGTGCGCGGAGTCAGGAACTATAATCTTTGTTCTCTGGGTATCGCCCTTTGCAAGATGATATCCGCGGATAAGAAGAAGACCTGTATATTCTCCGTGAGCTCCAGCTGCAGGTTGCATCGTAAAATCATCCATTCCGGTGATTTCCTTTAGGAGTTCGCCCGTCTGCCAGATAACCTCCATGGCACCCTGTGAAAAAGCCTCGTCCTGAAGCGGATGAAGACCTGTGAATCCAGGGAGGGCAGCCATTTCTTCATTAATCCTCGGGTTATACTTCATGGTGCATGAACCGAGCGGATAGAATCCGTCGTTAACACCGTGCGTCTCACCCGCAAGCTCCGTATAATGTCTTCCAAGGTCAACCTCAGAAATTTCCGGAAGCTTCGGCTCGACTTTTCTCGTAAGTTTATCGTCAAACTTATACTCGCTAACCGTTAGTGGCGGCAATATATTCTGCTTTCTTCCTTCGGAACTACGTTCAAACAAAAGCTTCATTTTACCACCTCCTTAACAGCATCTACGAGCGCATCTATTTCTTCTTTTCCGTTGACCTCCGTGCAGCACCAAAGCATGCAGTGCTCGCCAATTGGAAGTCCGGAGAGAATTCCTCTCTCTGCAAGTTTCTCTTCCAAAGCCTTTGCTTCTATCGGAAGTCTCGTTACAAATTCATTAAAGAATGTCTTATCTGTTACAAGCTGTACTCCGTCGATTTCCGCGAGCCTCTCTGCGAGGTAATGCGCGTTTGCGGCACATGCCTCTGCAACCTGCTTCATTCCGCTTGGTCCCATGGCAGCCATATAGACTGATGCTGTCATGGCGCAGAGCGCTTCGTTGGAGCAGATGTTTGAAGACGCCTTTTCACGTCTTATATGCTGCTCTCTCGCCTGGAGCGTGAGAACAAAGGCACGCCTTCCGTCATGATCTTCTGTCTCACCGACGATTCTTCCCGGAAGCTTTCTCATCATATCCTGTTTGCAAGCCATATATCCGAGATAAGGACCGCCGAATCCAATCGGCATTCCGAGGGGTTGTCCCTCTCCTACTGCAATATCCGCACCGTATTCTGCAGGAGTCTTGAGAAGTCCGAGTGAAATCGGATTTGCTCCCATGATTACCTTTGCTCCTTTTTCGTGAGCAGAAGTAACAAGCGCATCCATATCTTCTATCACGCCGTAATAGTTTGGACTCTGGATATATACGCAGGCTGTATCGTCAGCAAGTACGGAAGCAAGAGCCTCTGCATCAACAGAGAAACTGTCCTTGCAGTTTCCGCATGAATCATCGCTCAGTCCGCCTACAACCTTTACCTCAACATCGCGACTCTCGCAATATGTTTTGATAACCTCGATAACCTGAGGATCGGCTGTTCCTGCAACTACAACGCCCTTCTTCTTTCTGTCCTGGCACATGAATACAGCTTCCGCAGCCGCAACAGCACCGTCATATACGGATGCGTTTGATACATCCATTCCGGTGAGTTCGCAGATTTGCGTCTGATATTCAAATATGGACTGAAGAACACCCTGGCTTATCTCTGCCTGATAAGGTGTATAAGCTGTCAGGAATTCTTCTTTGCTCGTAACGGTCTTTACGATTGCAGGAATGTGGTGGTTATATGCACCTGCACCACGGAAGATGCTGTTAAACACTTTGTTCTTTCTGGCAAGCTCGCGAACCTTTTTGGAAACCTCAAGTTCGCTCAGGCCGCTCGGTATATTTAATTCTTTTACTTTGATCGACTCGGGAAGCGCACTGAAGAGATCGTCCATGGAGTCCATTCCAATCTCTCGGAGCATCGCGAGTCTTTCTTCATAGGTCGATGGGATATAGCTACCCATTATATTTCCTCCTATTTATTCCTCTTCAGCGCAAACAGCATCGTAAGCATCAGCATCCAAGAAGTCTTCGTGATCTGTAACTTCGCCGATCTTAACAAGCCATGCTCCATAAGGATCGTCATTGATGAGTTCAGGGCTATCGAGGAGTTCTTCGTTAATCTCTGTAACAACGCCTGTAACAGGGCTGAATACGTCAGAAACTGCCTTTACGGATTCAACATCAGCAAAAGCCTCGCCTGCTGTAACTTCATCTCCAACCTCAGGGAGATTTACAAATACGAGTCCGCCGAGCGCTTCCTGCGCAAAGTCAGTAAGACCTACTACAACGATATCTCCTTCTTCCTGTACCCATTCATGTGACTTTGTGTACATTAGTTCCTTAGGTGTATTAGCCATTTCTTTTCCTCCTTAAATATTGTTATGCTCTCTTATAGAATGGAAGAGCGACGATTTCCGCTTCAACTCTTCTTCCTCTTACATCAACTTCTACCTTTGTTCCGATTTCGGAATTTTCTCTTGGAACCATAGCCATAGCAACAGCTTTTCCTATAAACGGACAATGTGTTCCCGATGTTGTATATCCGATTTTTTCTTCGCCGATAAATACATCCTGATGTTCTCTGATGATTCCGCGGCCCGTAGCCTCAAGTCCAACTCTTACGACCTTTGGTTCACCCTTTTCCTCAAGCGCAGCTTTTCCGATAAACTCAGGCTTGCTCATCTTGACGCCAAAGTCGAGACCGGCCTCTAGCGGGGTAATCTCATCTGTCATCTCGTGTCCGTAGAGCGGCATAGCGGCTTCCAGTCTGAGTGTATCTCTTGCACCGAGTCCGCACGGAATGAGTCCGAACTCTTCTCCCGCTTCTCTTAAGGCCTTCCAGATATGCTCTGCTTCGTCCTTTGGAATATAGATTTCATATCCGAACTCGCCTGTGTAACCTGTTCTAGAAACAAGGCAGTCAACTCCGTCGATTTCAACGTGGCGCTCCGCAGTGTAGTACTTCTGCGGAAGCTTTTCTTCAGGAACAAGTTTTTTCATTACGTCCAGAGACTTCGGTCCCTGAAGCGCAATCTGCGCAAGGCTGTCAGAAATATCTTCTGCAACAGTTCCCGGAAGTATATTGGCTTTGATGTGATCAAAGTCCTTATGTCTGTTGGATGCATTAACTACAAGAAGATAATCATCCTCTGCAAATTTATACACAACCAGATCATCTACGCATCCGCCGTTTTCGTTACACATAACGCTGTAGCGAACCTTGTTTATTGGCATCTCTGTGTAATCATTTGTTAGGATGTGGTTGAGGCTGTCTTTTGCGGTCTCGCCTGTGAGAGTGATTTCTCCCATGTGGGATACATCAAACATTCCGCAAGCTGTGCGAACAGCATTATGCTCGGCGATTACGCCCTGTCCGTACTGCACGGGAAGAAGATATCCAGCAAACGGCACAATTTTTCCGCCCTCTGCAATATGGACATCATATAGCGGTGTTTTTAGTTCCATATTTCCTCCTTAATTCGCTGCGTTAAATAAAAGAGGCAGCATGCCAAGTAATAGCGTACTGCCTCTGTATCTTACCTGAAAGATTCTCCGATAAATCGCTTCCCCTCGCGATATAAGGGATTGCTTCTTTGGTGCAAAATTTGCAGAAATTTTGCTCTCCAGAGTGCCGTCTAGAACCGGTCCTTTTGCCTGAGAGTTCTTGCTTGCCCCTTCGGCGCCGCGGATTTGCGATCTCTCCCGATTCCGTCATCCGACCATATAAAATTCTACTTTATTATACTCATTATATTATCAAAAAATAGCCCTCGTCAACAGCGATTTACTTCCTTAATTTCCTTAATTTTTCATATAGATTAAGGGCAAAATCATAGCCTTTTTTGACGAGCGGACTGAAGATATACTCAAACTCCCCGATAAGCTCAAGCACCTCGCCGCCGTACTGCCTTTTGTATAGATAAAGGCCATACTGCGGGTTGTCCTTTGAGAAATCTCCCGTTATGCCGTAGAAGTTAAAATACTCATATCCTTCTTCCTGCGCGAGCTTGATAAGGTCGGTGACCATGATATTGGACGAGTTGAAATGCTGAAGATAATCTTCGTCGTTACCGGCAAAGAGCATAATCATTTCATTCCCCACACTCATTATGCAGGTTGCGCTAAGCGGAACAATGTTTCCACTTTCCTTTTCGCATTTATCCAGCTGCTCAAGAATCTTTTTATATGTGGTTAGGGTTACATTGTCTTCTTTTATTCGCCCCGGGTTCTTGGATTTTGCAATTCTTTCTTCAAGTGTCGCGACTTCTTTATTTACGTTTTCACGGCATTTTGCTACATCGATTTCCGAAACCATATAGCGAACAACCCCCGCATCGTGAAGCGCATCGTACATGTCCATATAATATTTCAAAGAGCGGTCGTCAAAGCCTCGCCTCGCGGCTGTCATCTCCGATAGCCTCTGGAATACATGAACTTCATCCCTTGCGAGTTCCCTTGTATTGATTGCAAGAAAACCCTTCTTGCGGCTTCTCCTCTTGGCCTCGTTCTTAAAACCTTTTTCCAGTTCCTCGTAGGGCCTTGTTATATTGAGTCTGAAGAGCCAGCGCGGCTGAAGATTCTCGTAATAAAGGTTGTAGCCGTTATGCCTATATCCCATGGAAATAAGCTCGTTCACGACCTCGCGGTTATCGTATCCGCCCTCTACAATATTTCCATCTATATCTCTCTGTCTGCATGGCAAATTGGGATCAATAATCAGTTCAAAACAGTTGAGCGATTTAAGTTTTGATTTAAGCGCATCGTTGAAACTTTTGAGAAGATTGCTATCCTTATAGTCAATCAAATATCCCCTCGGGCAATATGCCAGATAGCGCTTAACTCCGGGCATTTTCTTTAGAAGAAAATTCCCCGCGGCAAGCACATTCTCCTCTTCATCGACATAGCCAAGAAGAACCTGCCTCCATCCTGTTTTTGCTTTTAGTTCTCCCCACTCCTGAACCTGATAAAAAGAAATCAGCGGGTGCCTAAACGCGAAAGCATTATATTTTTCTTTGCTTAATTCAACTATTTTCATCTTTGTTATTAAATATTTTCTGACATTTCATTTATGTCAGTTTTTGCACCTATTAGCGGTTGTGGCAAATGAGCACAAGGAAATTTATACCAAGCATAATCGCAAACATGACAGTAGCACTGATTTTCCATCTATCGTGGACATTGAATCCGTAGAAATCTTCCCAGCCCCCGTTCAAAGGACCTTTATCGAGCACCATATGCCTATAAACGATCGCATAAATAGTCATCGGAAGCATCGCAGGTATAACCCATAATAGTCCAAGCCTCCCCTTTTCAAGAAAGCAGAATGACAAAAAGGCTATCGCCGCCCCGAGAAAATGCGTATAGAATGATACTCCTCTATACATTTCTTTGTACCCTTGAGTCGGCCCTAGGTAAAACAGCACAGTGAAAAATGTGAGAGTAACAACAACCGTCCCTATGTATTTGAGCACAAGTGCCGGAACCGGAATGCTCGTTCCTTTGATAATCGCAGCAACCTCAAAGGGTATCACAATTAACGCAGCTGCGGCAGAGACAACATTGGACAGCGTGGTAAAGAACTTAAATCTCCAGGAACCATAAGACCACCGATAAGTTCCCTCTTCAGTCTTGCAAAATGAACGTACCACAAAAATTGTGGATACGACAATTATTAAATTACAAAGAAGCGCAAGAGCCAGCTTTATCGTAGTACTCATCGTGAGTTATTCCTTCACACTCTCTTCTGTAAAACCTTTAGTCTAATTCTATAGCCCTTTAAGCATCTCAAGAAGCGCAAGGTCCTCCGCTCTTACTCTGATGCCTGTCTTATGTTCTGTTCCGTCCGGGTAGCGAATCGCTATAGCTATTTCCTGCCCCTCGCAGAAGCCTTTGTTTTTAACATCATCTATGAACTTCGGCACCTTTGGATGTGTGGCCGAAAACTTGTTCCATGCGTCCTTTAGCGCAAATGGATTTGGAATTCCCATATTTCTCCTCCTGCATAATAATTCTGCTCAATTATTATACACCATATCCGGATTTAATAAAAACTTAATTAGCACGCATAAACCACAACAAAGTATAATGATAATGGTATATAATTTATTATTGAGAAAGGATCCATAGAAAACCGAAGAAAGGTTTATGATTATGATAAATGACGTCACTTCAATCATCCAATATCTGACGCTGGAGTATTTCTTCAGCGATCCAAATGATGTCCCAGAAGATGCTCTTTGGAGTGCCTATGGGTGGCAGCATCTCCTTTGGCTCTTTGTTATGGCCGCAATCATCTTCTTTGCATGCAGGGCAATGAGAAAGGCCGACAAAAGCACGCAGGACAAAGTTCTTAAATACGTCGCGGTTTGGATTGCCATACAGGAAGTGATCAAAGACTTACTTTTCGCAGCTGTTGGTCTTTTTACATACGATCACCTCCCTTTCCATTTTTGCGGTATTTCGATATTTTTCAGCCTTTGGTATGCGTTCAGGCCCAACGAGCTTAATGCGGCTTATGTCTATGGGATGTCCATGCCGGGTGCGTTCTGCGCGCTGATATTTCCAGATTGGACTAACTATCCTTTAATTCATTTTTCAAGCATAAATTCCTTTACTATTCATGGCGAACTTATTCTATTTGCAGCGCTAGCTGTGGCTAGCGGAAGACTCGTTCCAAATATCAAGAAAATACCACAGCTGTTTGCTGTTATCATTGCCATGGCTATCCCGATTTATTTCCTGAACAAGCACTGGGGGACAAATTTTATGTTCATAAACGACCCATCGCCCGGATCTCCGCTCATGCCACTCTATGATATGTTCGGGGACGGCTATGTAATAGCTGCTGCAGTGCTTATGCTGATTGTCTGGGTTATCCTATTTTTGCCTTGGAGAAAGCGCGCCTAGCAAAGGTTTATTGTTTTTACAATATATGAACTTTGATGTATAATGTCATGGGATATTCGAGCAAGTTTAAACTAAGAAGCGTATTGTATAGATGAGTGTATTTGATGTTTTAACACTGTTCGGCGGCCTCGCGATGTTCCTCTACGGAATGCGTCTCATGGGAAACGCACTCAAGGAAGGATCATCCGGTGCCCTAAAACGTGCTCTGGAGGGCGTAACCAATAATGCGTTCAAAGCATTCTTGCTTGGCGTAGCGGTTACCGCAATCATTCAATCCTCCACCGCAACCATCGTAATCACCTCCGGTCTTGTTGCCGCGGGTATTATTTCTTTAAATCAATCTCTGGGAATCATTATCGGTGCCAACGTCGGTACTACAGTTACAGGACAAATCATAAGACTTATCGGAGTGAACGAAGATTCATCGTCTTGGCTACAGATTTTTAAGCCATCTACGCTTGCTCCTGTGGCTCTTATCATAGGAATAATTCTAATTATGGGAGTAAAAATCCCACGCGCCAAAACCATCGGTAGCATAGCTATGGGTTTTGGTATTTTATTTTCCGGACTCTTAAGCATGACCAATGCCGTTGACTCCCTCGCAGAGACCGGCGTGTTCGAAGGCATGTTCTCCAAGCTCGGCGAGAACCCATTTATCGGATATACAATCGGCGCGACCGTGGCATTTATCCTTCAAAGTTCATCCGCTGCAGTTGGTATCCTTCAGGCCTTCTCCGCATCGGGCGGGCTTACCTTTAGCGCAACCTATGCCGTAATCGTCGGTATCTATCTTGGAGACTGCGTAACCACTGCTATCGTTTGCTCCATCGGAGCAAAGGCAGAACAGAAGCGTGTCGGTGCAGTTAATATTTTATATAACCTTTGCAAAAGTGCTTTGGTCTTAATTGTTGTAGGTGTGCTTAAATCTCTAGGCGTTCTCGACGACATTTGGAATTCTGTTGCAACGCCAGGCTCAATTGCAAACTCAAACTCACTCTTTAACCTGGCTTGCGCACTTGCCCTCTTACCAATGCTCCGCGTTTTCGAGAAGGCGAGCAAAAAGATAGTTAAGGACGACCCCGTCCATGAATTCAAATATCACGAAAAAGTTGAAGCTCTTAACACTGCATTTTTCAGCACTCCGGCGCTTGCGCTCCGCAGCTGCTACGATGCCCTGCTCACAATGTTCTATGCTTCTAGAGACAATATCTCCCGCGGCCTTGATATGCTTAGAAGCTATAACGACAAAACATACAAAGCAGTTCAAGATGAAGAAGATAATATAGATCAGCTAGCCGACCGTGTAAGCCAATACCTCGTTCAACTCGCAGGTTATCTTACCGCCGAAGAGCATGTGGAAATCCTAAACCACTATTACAAAATTGTTAACGAGTTTGAGAGACTTGGTGACCACGCAAAGAATATCGCAGATACCGCTGCAGAACTACACGAGAGACAAACGCCTTTCTCGGAGATTGCTCTTTCTGAACTTGAGATAGTTGAGGGTCTCATAAATCGCATTTTGGATTTCACGGAAGAAGCCTTCAAAAAACGTGATGTAGATGCTGCATATAAGATTGAACCTCTTGAGGAGGTCGTTGATGACCTTGTAGTTGTTCTCAGAGACAATCATATGACTAGACTGGCAAAAGGTAAGTGCAATGTTGTTGCAGGCACAGATTTTATGGACCTTCTCGGCGACATAGAGAGAATCTCCGATATTTGTTCCAATATAGGTCTTGCGACCGTAACGCGTGTTAATCCGGAACTCGCGAACAAAACTCACGACTATACTTACTTCCTCCACTCAGGTCGCGACGAGGAGTTTAACAAAGAATACGAAGCTGCTCACAAAGAGTATTTTGACAAGATAAATCACTTGCTAAAGACAGAGGATTAAGAAACATGCCAAACATCAGACCATTCAAAGGTGTCCGCCCTGCAAAGGGCTTTGCGGATGAGGTTTACATCAGCCACGAGAACTCCGCAAACGAGGACAAAGCCCGCAAGCTATTGCTATCAAACCCGCATACGCTTCTTCATCTCACGCATAACGATTTGATTATGGACACAAAGGACGAAGCCGAGATTCAGAAGTCGTGCCACGAGGCATTTAATCGCCTTATGGGCGAAGGTGTTTTGATTCAAGAAGAAAAGCCTGTGCTCTACGCATATAGACTCAGCATGGCAAATCACAGTCAGACGGGACTCATTGCGAGCATAGACATCAGAGAATATATTGACAAGAAGATTAAGAAGCATGAGCTTACCAGATCATCAAAGGCGAGACTTCAGGTGGACATTCTTAAGCGCGTTGGCGGAATAATTGAGCCGATTCTCCTCGCCTACGATTCCGATGAACTCGGTGAGCATCTGATTGAGAAATGGACCGCTTCTCACGACAGCATTTACGATACGCTTGATGTGGGCGGAACGCGTCACGAGATTTGGGTAATAGATGACCCTGAGTTTATGGCGGATCTTGAGCAGAAGGTGGATGCGCTAAGCGCCTTCTATATCTGTGACGGACACCATAGAATAGAGGCTGCTGCGGAATATTATCTGGAAGCTAAAAACGATGAAGAAAGAGAAGATCGAGCCTTTAGCATGGCAGCAATCTTCCCTTCTGATGAGATGCTGATTCTTGATTATAACCGCGCAGTTCACGACCTAAACGGAATGTCAGAGGAAGAATTTATAGATACTCTTAAAGCTCACGAATTCAACGTTGAAAAAATCGGTCCTAATGCCATTTACCCCGAGTCACTTGGAGAATATACCATGTATATGGGGGATACTTGGTATAAACTGAGCTACACCGGAGAGCGTAATCACGATGATCCTGTTGAGGCCCTAGATGTATCTATCTTGCAGGAGATAGTCCTTCAAGAGATACTCGGTATCGGCGATCCCCAGCACGATGAGAGACTCTCCTTCATAAGTGGCACCAAAGGACTTCATGCGCTTGAGGCTGCCGTAGAAGATGGAATGGCGGTCGCATTTGCGCTGGTTCCTCCCAGCATGACCGAGATTATGAACGTCTGCAACGCAGGAAAAACCATGCCACCAAAATCGACATGCTTTGAGCCAAAGCCTGCCGGCGGATTGATCGTTCATATTAATGAATAACTATTTGCAGGAATCATTGTAATTCTCACTTGAGAGGTTACTAAATAACCCTCCTGAAATATGCAATAAAAGCACTAAAAGTCGGCATTTTGCCGACTTTTTTTATGAATTCTTAAGGGAATTTTCCCATTTCCAAAGGCTCTTACCCTTTGCATCTATGATATAATTACCTTATGGAAAAGATAACGACCTATTATGCCACCAGAAAGAACGTCCTTGTCTGGCTGGCCGCCCTGCTTTGCTTTGGCGCTGCAGTGGCCCGTATAATCTTTGCCTGTACAAGCGGCATTGATTCCTTGAACCCGGTCGTCCGTATTATTCTTCCCGTTGCAGCAAATTTATGGTTAGGATTCAGGCTGCTTATTCGTGGCGAGAAGCAATTTTACTTGACTATTATACCTGTGGTTCTACTGACGTTGGTACTCTCACTTGATGGTAAGAGTGCTATATCCGCACCTTGGACTTATGTCATAATTGCGTTAGGCATATTATTTGCCCTACTCTATTTTGTGACATTTAGCGGCAAGGTGCCGAGCAAATTATTTATACTTGTATTCTTTGTTGGCGCATTGGCCATTATAGGATTCATGTTTGAGGTTCAACATGTCCTTACAAACAACATCTATTTTGACCAATTGATTCCGACAAAATACAGATGGCTTGCATATTCCGACATGGCAACTCTTTTAGCGATGCTTGCTATGCTCCTGGGAGTGCGCAAGATGCCCCCATGGAAGGAAGGCGACCCATATCGTCTCAGATTTGGCGACAGGCGCGAAGGAAGGCTCGTCCGCGGTATGCCGGTTATGACCAAGGTTACTCCATTTTTTATGTCCACAAGACTTGAGAGGAGCAACTACATAAGCGATACCGTAGAAGTCAGCAATATGGAGCGCTATATAACAAAGAAGAGACGCGAAGGGCTTAAGCATTTTGGAATTACTCATGTTTTAGTGGCTGCCTATGTTAGACTTACGGCGGATATGCCGGAGCTTAACAGATTTGTCGCAGGACAGAAAATCTATCACAGATTTGAGACATCTCTGAACATGGTTGTAAAGAAGGAGATGAATAGAGAAGCTCCCGATTCATCCATCAGAGTTAGATTTAACCCCGGTGACACCGCGGATCAAATCTACGAGACGCTTGACGCAGCTATGGAGAATGCCCGTAACGAAGGCATCGCAAACGGCTTTGATGCGCTCACCTATGTACTTAATTTTATACCGAGCGTAGTTATGTCATTCTTTGGATTCCTGGTAAGATTCTTGGACTATTTTGGACTTCTTCCGGAGGCACTGGAACAAATAAGTCCATTCCACAGTTCATTCTATATCACATCTATGGGAAGCCTTGGAATACCACCGATTTTCCATCATCTTTACAATATCGGTACGGTACCTGTATTCTGCGCGTTTGGACATAAATATACAAAGTATGAGAACAATAAAAACGGCGAAATAGTCACCAAGAAATATCTCGATTACACTGTAGTCTGCGACGAAGGAATCTGCGACGGATTCTATTATGCCGCAGCGCTTAAGAAGCTCAGAAGCTATCTCTCACATCCTGAGAAGCTGGACGAGCCACCTGAAGTGGTAAGAGAAGACGTATATTGATTTTGAGGATTGCGTGTGCGAGCATAATACTGCTCGTTATGTGACGACTAGCCGAGAAAGGACTATTATGGAAAACTATAAATTTTACTCACATAAAGAATGCGAATTTTTCCCTTGTCATCCCACCAATGACCCGGATAATTTCAATTGTCTTTTCTGTTACTGCCCGCTCTACGCACTAGGCGAAAACTGCGGTGGCAATTTCAAATACAACGAAAGTGGTTTCAAAGACTGCAGCCGCTGCATGTTCCCTCACGTCCGCGAAAACTACGAAAAAATCATCGGCCGCTATAGCGACATAATTGAAATCGCCAAACGAACCACCGAAGACTAACCCCAAACCACCAAACGGGGACGGTTCCACTTGTAAATCTTTTTTACAATGGGGACGGTTCTACTTGCAAATTCTAGTCGCCAAAGACTCAATACTTTTTTAGTTCTCGCAATCTGTAATCAAATCACTCAGCTCGGAAACTTTCGGGAGTGTGAATAACTCGCCCTGCGGGCTCAGACAGATTCGCACATCCAGCGAAAGTTAACCTCGCTTCGCGAATGATTACCACGATTGCTGCGAATCGTAAAAAAGTATAAGTCCTCGGCTCCTATTTACAAGTAGAACCGTCCCCTTTTGCAATTTTTTACAAGTAGAACCGTCCCATTTTTTAATTGCGAGGCTATTTGAGGGCTTTGTCCATGAAGACGCGCATCTCGGCGATGGTCTGCCAATATACGTCGCCCTGACCGCGGTCGTGCGAGCCCTTTTCAAGAACTCTGAGCAGAACAGGATTATCGCTTGTGTTTAGTTCTTGCATGGTAGCCGCAAAGCTCTTTCCGTGATACGGAGGAACGTTGTTGTCGCATTCTCCTGTCTGGATATATGTTGGCGGATAATCTGTCGCCCTCACATTGTGGACCGGCGAATAGCTTAATAGATACTCAAACATTTCTTTGCTGTCGCGAGGATTTCCGTATTCGGTCACGTACATTGCACCTCTATCGTCATCAGCAAAATGAATCATATCTGTATGCGGAACTGACGCAACGACACAGCCCCATAGGTCAGGTCTCATAGTTACAAGTGCTGCCATGAGGAGTCCGCCGTTACTTGCACCCGATATTGCCGTCTTTTCAGGTCTCGTCCATCCATCGGCCATAACCTTTTCAGCAATACCTATAAAGTCGTAGTAGCAATTCTTCTTTGTCATTCCCATGCCTTCCTCGTGCCAAGCGGAGCCGTATTCGCTTCCGCCACGGAGCAGGCAGTGAACATAGATGCCACCATCCTCAACCCATCTCGCGATATCGGTCTGCGTAACCCTTTCCGTGGACCAAGGCGGCATTGGAACGTTATATCCACCATATCCGTAGATGAGGGCTTTGTTGTTTCCGTTTCTCTCTGCATCCTTGCGCCTGACAAGATAATAAGGAATCGGTTTCTTATCCTCGACCGACTCGGCGTAAAGTAATTCAACTACCAAATCGTCATGCGCAGTTTCTTCGCCCATCACATGCTTAAATGATTTTCCATCAAAGGAAAGAATCTGCGGTGCGGATAAAAAAGCATCAAAGGAGAAGAGGTGCTCGTCCTTTGTCTTTCCGGTATAACCGAGAGATGCAACACTCGTAGGCATCTCCATCACTTCTCTTGTGTTCAGGTTCATTACATAGTTTGCAGCATCCTTTGAACATTGAAGAAAGAGTTCGCCGTTTGTCAAAAATCCACTTTCTATATACGCGTCTTCTTCAACATAGACTGTCTCTGCATCCGCAATCGTACCGCCATTTTTGATAGAAATTATTTCTCCGCGATGCGCATCCTCGAACGATATAAAGAAATGCTTGTCATCAAATGAATCCACGTAGTGAAGTTGAAGAGCCGTCTCGTTAATCGGCGCCACGTTTCCCGTTTCTTCAGCATACACAAAGAAATAGTTGGTAGAATAATCCGGGCAGAAGGAGAACAGTACATTCTCTCCGTCATCCGAAACCTGCGCGCCGCCAAAGATAGCATTGCCCTCAAACACAAAGACTTCTTTGCTTTCTCCTTTTTCTACGTCGTACGCAAGTATCGCAGTGAGTGATTTTTCTTCTATCACCTTTGTCGTTGCAATATAGAAAACCTTCTTTTTCTTTGACCATGTGCCGCCAAATGTCATAGGCAGAATATCCAGCACTTCCCTCTTATCCCAATCATAGATTACATAGTCAGGTCTCGGCGCATTATCCACCTGCGACATTATTGCGAGAATCTTTTCATCTTTGGGGCAAGGCTCTGCACTAAAAGGTGTACGCTCAGGAAGATCGTTACGAACAAAGAGCGTCTCAACTTTGTTAAAGTTCTTATCCAAAGATACGATTGCGTAATTGCCTTCTTTTACTTCTGTCGCAAGAAAGCCATCGCGCCACGGGGAAATTCCCATAGGGAGCTCATCTCTATGCGCAGCCTTGAGTTTTGAAATCATTGCATCGACTTCACCTTTAGCTTCGCCTTCAAACCAAGCATCCGTAAACTCATTCTCGCGATGCGTAAAGTCAAGCACCTCTTCACTATACGTATCACGAAGCCATGTATATGGCGCATCCAGCTTGGTGCCGAACCATTCCTCGACTAAATCGCTCTTCCTGCATTTTGGATATTCGTATTTCATGCTTTTTTCTTTCTCCTTTAATTCTCAGATTGAACCAACAGAGTCCATTTAGGTCATCCGACTTTTCACTCCAACTAATGTGTACGCAGATAATCCGCTACAACCATTCCGCTCTCAAGTTGAACACCTACGAGGCGTTTTATATCAACAACGGAGTACTGCGTTTCTTCCTCGGATTGCTTTGCCATGGTAAGAAGGATCTCTTCCATTTCAGGAATCAGTTTTTCAAGCAATTCTGCTTCCGACGTGCCCCTTCTCTTCTCAAGTTCATACTTGGCGCCGCGAATTGCAGCGCTCCAGGAGAGCAGTCTATAGAATCTTGTTATGATTCTGTTGTCAAATTCCTCGGAGACCTTGCAAGGCTTGTCGTGCTCCGGATTTTGGTTTGCAAAGTTCACCTCGGTCTTATAATTTTTTTCTCTTTGATCCAGGCTTCTTCCTATAATCTTAACAAAATGATTGTCAGGGCCGCAGAGATCTCTGTATTGTTCAAAATATGTTGCAAGCCGGTCTTGGTCCGCCTTCATTTCATCAAGGCCCTTTAATACAGCCTCGCGACGCGGGAAGTCGAGCTCTGTTTCATCTTGAATCTTTGGCGAGAAGAAATACGGCAGTTCTGCCACCAAACAGAAGGTTCCATACTGACTGGCGTATGCATCGGAACTATCCCCCGCAAACATGGTTTCTGCCGGATCGCCTTCTCCATATTTCTCTGCAAAATCATATTCGTCCTTCATGCCGAGCATCTTGTAAATCGCCTTTGAGAACTCCGGAATAAACGGGGCTTCTGGTTCTCCTAAGTGCAATGGAATATTTTGCTTTTCCGCCGCTGCATAGAGCGCAGGATAAAGTTCAGGAATATCGCGAGTGATATACCAATATGCGCCGCCAAAGCCCGCATTGTGAAGCGAATACATAAATGTCGGCTTTGTTTCATCGATTATATCCATGAGAACCTTTGTCTCAGGAATCGGTGTATTCCACTCGTAATTCTTGTATTTAAACGGGAACGTCCACTCAGCCTGCTCGCTACCAACCGGACGATACCAATCCTTTACGTAGTTATATAAAGTAAATGGCCCCTTGAACCATCCCTCGTTCAATTTGGTTCCGTCAACATCAATGCATTTAATGATATACCAGGTATAATCAAATTCCTTTCTGAAATCTTCGTGCTCACAAAGGTACCTTGTAAAATACTCAAGCATCATGCAACCCATCGGTTCATTTGGATGCGGCGAGCCAAACATAAATGCGTTCTTTGATCCCTCACCGATTTTCATGCAATAAATCGGATGTCCTTCTTTGGATTTTCCTGCTTCCCAGAGCGTCACCAAATCCGGATAGTCCTCTGCAAGCTTTTTGGAACTTGCATCCATCTCATCCACAGTGAGAAAAACTTTGTAATCGGGAATATTATCTATCAAATGTTTAAAATCCATACTCACTCCTTTTTTATCATTCCGAATTTGCAAGTGGAACCGTCCCCATTTTTAAAAAGGAGCTGACGCCATTGGCGACAGCCCCGATAAAACTTATTGCAACCTCGGGTTAATGCTAATACCTTTGATTACTTATTACTCTTTGTCGAGCCATACTTCTGTCATTTCGCTGAATCCTACGTTCTCCATGGATCCGCCGTCCTTAACGCTTACATAAGGATTGCCCTTGATGTAATTGTTATATGGCTGAACGTCAACATAGTTTACAATCATGAGTAGCGGAATGTCTTCTCTCAGATATACCTGGATCTGCTTGATGTACTCATTACGCTCTTCGTCTGTAGCAGCAGCAACAGCCTTCTTTGCAAGTTCATCAACTTCAGGTCTTGAATACTTAGGAACGTTTACACTTCCGTCTGTTGTCCAACGACGTGTTGTGCCAAGTACGTCAGGTCCCTGGAATCCGCCGAGAGCTGTGATTTCATAGTCATCACCGTCAACGCATTTCTCAGACCAAATGTCATAGTCAAGCACATCGAGTTTAACCTTGATACCCATCTTTTCCATGTGGTCAGCGATTACCTTGCAGAAATCCTCAAACCCCTGCATTACGGTGAATGTTGTTTCAAAGTAATAACCCTCAGCATTCTTTGTGAGGCCAGCCTGCTCAAGAAGCTCTGTAGCCTTTGCTACGTCATACTCCGGCTGGAGTGCTTCATCGTTAACTGCATCAACATAGTTGTCAGGAATGAAGTGGTTGTTTACCGGCTTATATCCGCCTGTAGCTTTGACAGATACATCTTCACGATCGATACCATAAGCAACCGCTTCACGTACTAGCGGATCTGCGAACGGACCCTTCTTTACGTTGAATGCAACATACCATGGTGATGGCCATACCTGATTTACTGTGTAGTACTTATCAGTATTAGCAACGATTCCATCGAGATCTGTTGTCGGGATATAGAATGCACCAATCTCATCAATTTCGCCATTCAGCCATGCCTGATACATTGTGCTTCCGTCGGAGATAACTGTGTAGATAACTCTGTCAAGATAAGCTGTATGCTCACCCCAGTAATTGTCGTCTCTTACAATCTGTACGTCTGTACCCTTGTTCCAAGCATCAAACTTGAATGGTCCGCAGGTTACAGGGTTGTTGGAGAATTCATCGTTTGTGAGCCAATCAGTTCCTTCAAGAACATGCTTTGGAAGGATGAATGTACCATACCATGAAAGGTTAGAAAGGAATGATCCATCAGGACCCTTCATTTTGAATACTACGGTGTAGTCATCCGGTGCTTCAATGCTCTCAACTTCAGCAAATACAGATGAGAAAGCATAGCTGTTATCTATAATCTCATTGAATGTATAGAGAACGTCTTCTGAAGTAACCTTCTCGCCATCTGTCCAAACAGCATTGTCACGGAGATGGAATGTGTATGTAAGCGCATCATCACTTACATCATAGGATGTTGCCAAATCCGGAACTGCCTGGAATGCATTGTTCAGCTTGTAAAGTCTTGGGAACAAGTTCTGAACGATTGGATAGTTATAGTCGTCAGCGATTGCATCCGGGTTAAGTGTTGATGGTTCTGCATCACTTGGAATTATGTATGTTCCTCCAACAACGGGGCCATCGCTTCCGCCACCACTGTTACCACCACTGTTACCGCCACTATTTCCACCGCTGTTACCGCCACCGCCGCCACATGCAGCAAGGCTTACAACAAGAAGGACACACAGCAGCGCTGCCATTAATTTTTTCATAGCTTTTTTCCTCCTCTTTCTAACATGCTAATTTTCTATATCTTCATACAGAAAACACGCAACCTCTCTCTTTTCGCCAACAGGCTTCATGTCCGGGTAACTCGCCTTACATTTATCCGTGGCGTACCGGCACCTAGGCGCAAAATAGCAACCCGGCCCGGTATTGATAGGTGTAGGCGGTTCGCCTTCCAAAGTAATTGCCTCCTTCTTTACTCTCGGATCTATATCCGGTGAATTGGATATAAGGGCCTGAGTATAGGGATGCTTTGGATCGTGAAGTACCGTATCCGTATCACCTATCTCTACTATTCTTCCAAGATACATAACCGCGACTCTATCGGAAATATATCTCGTAGTAGCAATGTCATGTGAGATGAACACCATAGCACTCTCATGCTTTCTTGCAAGGTCTGTAAGCATATTGATAATGTCTGCTCTTACACTTACATCCAGCATGGATACCGGTTCATCCGCAATCAGGAATTCAGGATTCAGAAGCATGCTCCTTAATATGGATATTCTCTGAAGCTGTCCTCCTGAAAGTTCAAATGGGTATCTGTCAAAATAGTCTTCCGCAGGTCTTATCCCTGCTTCCTCCAAAATATTTTTACAAATCTCTAGTCGCTCGTCTGCATCCTTTCCGATGCCATGAAGTTTGACAGCGCTCATAAGAATCTTTCTTATGGTATATCTGGGGTCAAATGTATCAAAAGGATTCTGGAATACTATCTGACATTTTTTTCTGAATGCCAACTGGTCTCTCTTGATTAATTCCCTAGTGGACTCTCCTTCAAAATACACATCGCCCGACGTCGGATCTTCGAGCCTTGTAAGAAGCCTTCCAAGTGTGGATTTACCGCAGCCGGACTCTCCTATTACTCCGAGGATTTCTCCTTTGTCCATGGTGAAGCTTACGCCGTCTAGTGCTTTTATGGTTTGCTTACCTTCGGTTTTCTGGATATAGTATTTGACCAGGTTGTCAACCTTTATGAATTCACTCATTGGCCTCACCACCTTCCACTCTGAAGCATGCAACCTTCCAATCAGGACCATTATCCACTAACTTAGGTATTTCGCTTTTGCATCTATCATCCGCATAGGGACAGCGGTCAGCAAATACACAGCCCGTTGGCAGTATAGACATATCCGGTAGATTTCCTTCTATTCCTCTAAGGTTTGTCTTTTCTCCAGTGAACGACGGGAACGATCTCATAAGGCCTTGGGTATATGGATGCTGAGGATTAACGAGTACATCCTCTACAAGTCCATGCTCCATAATTCTTCCGGCGTACATTACCACAACTTTCTTGCATGTTGAAGATACAACACTCATGTCATGGGTAATCATGATGCGAGCTATTTTCATTTTCTTCTCTAGCTCTATTATCTCGCTAAGTATCTGTGTCTGAGTAACAACGTCTAGTGCCGTTGTCGCTTCGTCCATAATCAAAAGCTTAGGTTCAAATATCAAGGCAAGAGCAATAGCTACACGCTGCATCATGCCTCCGGATAATTCATGAGGATACGAATAATAAACTCTGTCCGCAAGGTTAACTAAATTTAGAAGCTCCATTATGCGGTCTTTGATGACCTGCTTATCTTCGTTAGGATAATGGACGCGATAGATGTCTTCCATCTGAGCTCCTATTTTATGAACAGGGCTTAACGCGTTCATTGATTTCTGGAATACTACCGAAACTTCCTTCCAACGAACTTCTTGGAGTTCTTTTTCTTCCATAGATAATAGGTCTCTACCATCCATTAGGGCTTCGCCGCTTACCTCGATAATATTATCAGGAAGAAGCCTTAGGATTCCCATTGCAAGCGTACTCTTTCCGGAGCCGGACTCCCCAACAATACCAACAGACTCCTGCTCCTCAATGGAAAGTGAAACATCCTGCACGGCATATACCGTCTTTAGAGGCGTCTTATAGTTAATATTTACATTCTTTAATTCAAGTAAACTCATGGCTACCTCCTATTTCTTTGCATCCATCTTAGGAGATAGCACGCGGTTAAGACCTTCACCTATAAGGAAGAATGTGAGTACGGTAAAGATCGTCATAAGGCCAGGGAATGTACTTATCCACCAAGCCTTGGGAAGATAGGCTTTTCCGGCAGTAATAATCTGACCCCAGCTTATTACGTTTGGGTCGCCTAGCCCGAGGAAGGAAAGTCCAGCCTCGGTAAGGATAGCACCGGAAATATTCATTGTCGTATTTGCAATGATTGGGAAAATACCATTGGGGATTACATGCTTAACAAGTATAGAAAGCTTGCTCTCGCCCATGGCTATAGAACTCTTTATGAAGGTCCTTTCTTTGATGGCCTTTGCTTGCGCACGCATCAGACGCGCATTACCCACCCAAGAAGTTAAACCTATTACAATCATCACGTTCATCATAGAGGATCCGAACGTGGCGATTATCAGAAGTATTAAGAAGAAGGTGGGTAGCATCAGAAATACGTTCATTATCTCGCTTAATATCTGGTCTATTACTCCCCCAAAGAAGCCTGCAATACCGCCAAAGATTACGCCAATAATCGCAGAAATCATGGCCGCAATAAAACCTATCTTTAACGACGTGGATGCACCATAAAGAATTTGAGAGAATATATCGTGTCCGAGGTTATCCGTACCCAATAGATACTGCGAGCTAGGCGGTGCAAGAGTGTCTTTGTTAAGAAGCTTTGGGCTATATGGAGAAAAGACCGGCCCGAGCACAGCAATAAGAAGTAGGACGCATAGAAGAATGAGCCCTATCTTTAGCTGCGTATTGTTCTTAACCGTAACTACGGCCTTTTGGAATTTTGTTAGCTTTTTCTTTTCCATACGGCCCTCCTACTCTACTCTGATGCGTGGATCAATCCAAGCATATACAACATCCACCACAATCATCATTACGGCTACCGAAGTGGAGAGTAAGAGATAAATTGCAGAAAGTGTCGGATAATCACGCCTCGTGATTGAGTCAAGCATGAGTCGTCCCATGCCCGGCCAAGCAAAGATAATTTCTATCATCGCAACACCCGTAATCATATACGCAAGCGTGATACCAAATACCGTAACCGTTGGAATAATGGCATTACGCATTACATACTTGTTGAATATCTTTCTCTCGCTCATTCCCGTTGCACGGAGCGTCATGATAAAGTCTTCCGACATGGTCTGAAGAACGCTAGACCTTGCTATTCGGAAATAGTACGGAATATCAATTAGAACGAGCGTAGTTACCGGAAGGAACATATGCTTAAGAAGATCCAAGAACCTTGGGAATCCTGTTGCAGCGACTCTTAGGTCATGCATGCCTGACGTCGGGAACCATTTAAGCACCGACGCAAACAGGAGTATCATCATTAGCCCCAACCAAAAGCTCGGTGTGGAGTCAAAGAAATACGATACACAACACAGTGCAGTATCCAGTTTACTGCCCTTTTTTCGGGCAGCAAAAACTCCAAGCAAGGTGCCAATTATAAGCCCAAGTATTGCGCCGGTAAACGCAATCATTAGGGTTGGGGCCACCCTTGTCTTAATGAGATCCGAAACCTTTGAAGTAGAAACATAGGAATAACCCAAGTCACCCTTAAAGAGCTGCTTGACGTAGATGACAAACTGCTCGGAGATTGGCTTATTAAGTCCATATTTCTCTTGTAAAGCTTCAATAGTTGCAGGATTGGGATTCTCCTTACCGGCAAGACGCCTGGTAGGGTCACCGGGGGCAAGTCTAATAATGGCAAAGTTAAACATTACGGAAAATGCTATTACCAATATGCCCGTCAGAACACGTTTTAGAATGTATCGTTTCATAAAACCAAGCCTTTCATAACTTATGGTCGCGTCTTTTGGTCGCGAAGCGGTACGATAATTGATTTTACCATAACGGCCCCTATGTATCAATCCGACTTCACCGCTTTAATAAGGTAAAATTATAGCACTTTTCTTTCTGAAATCAAGGGGTTTCAGCATTTTAAAAAAAAATATTTTTTTAACAAAAAAGGAGCCTTGGGCTCCTCTTCTTCCACAATCATATAGTTTTTAATGCGCCGCGATGAACAAAGGCTATTTTTTATCTATATAAGCCTTTATAGCCTTGAAAGATTCCTCGCTAATGACATGCTCCATACTGCACGCATCTTCGTCAGCAGTCTCGGGATCTACCCCAAGACCTATAAGCCAATTCTTAAAAAAGAGATGGCGCTCGTAAACGCTCTTAGCGAGCTTCTTTCCGGTCTTTGTAAGGGTGATATATCCTTCCTCTGATACCTCAATATAATTCTGTTCCTTCATGTTTTTTACTGCAACACTGATACTCGACTTTTTAAATCCGAGTTCATTTGCAATATCGACACTTCTAACCACAGGTTTCTTCTCGCCTATAATAAGAATAGACTCCAAATAGTTCTCTAAAGATTCATTATGGTTCATATACTTCACCTTTGACCTAAATCAGTTTACACTAACCATTATATATTATAGAAATACACCTTTCAATTTGATTTTTTTCGCACAATGACTACAATAAACATAGTATGAATAACAGAAAAACATTATTACCCAAATATAGTATCATACCAATTGCATTTTATCTTTTGGTATTACCATCATATTTTCTTTGTCGATTAGCTACCGAAGGAAGATTCCATTTTGATGCATCACTTCCTTTTGATGCAAAGATTCCTTTTGTTCCGATTTTTATTTGGATATATATTCTCGCATATCTGCAGTGGCTCGTCGGTTACTATACGATAAGCCTAAAGAGCGAGCCCTTGTGCAAGAAATATTTTGGCGCCGAAATACTCGGAAAACTCATCTGCGTTTTAATATTTATTCTTGTACCCACTACGATAAATAGGCCAGAGCTTAATGGAAGCGGAATTACTTATGCACTTATGAATTGGATGTATTCAATAGATAGCCCGGATAATCTTTTCCCGTCGATTCATTGTATGGAAAGCTGGCTTGTGGCCCGAGGAATTATGGAGATCAAAGCACCTAAGCCCGCGATAGTTCTTATGTGGATCTTCTCAATACTAGTCTTTATGTCCGTCGTCTTTGTAAAGCAGCATGTATTTATAGATATCTTCGGCGGAATCCTTGTAGCGGAGCTAGGCATCTACCTATCGAGGAAACTGAATATGCCTGGATTCTTCACAGCGATAGAAAAAAAGCTACATATAACGAAATAATAAATAGCACACCAATCATCAATTTGCCATCATGCGAATTGTCAAAAAATCAAAAGAGGCTAACTTCACGCTAAAGGAGCCTCTTTCATTTTTGTTTTTTGCAGGTTTAGATTTTTATATACGCTCAATACTTATACGAGTGTGATGTCGTCAACCTTCTGGAACTTCTTAACCAGAGTTTCCATTATGTCGCTACATACATCAAACGATGTGTTTGTGTCCGAGGTCCTTACATTATACTCAAGCACCATTCCGCCAACCTCGGTCTTACAAATAATATGCGTGTTCTCTTCTGTATTCTCCGACAAAGGATGACTCATTATCGCTTCCTTGATAATGCTCTTTGCCTTATCAATGTCTGAGTTAAAATCTAGTTTTACACTGTTTATATAATTAACCCCGCTATTGTAATCGCTGTTGATTACAGTGCAGGACTCCATTATCGAATTTGGGATGATTATTACGTTTCTGTTGTAATCTTTGATGCTGATGTGAAGAATGCCACGCCTAATTACATTGCCTGATGCAATGACATGGCTTAACTGTTTGATTGTAACCTTGTCGCCCTTTTTGAATGGACGCGTGAACCAGATTACAAATCCGTAAATAATATTGTTTAATGTCTTCTGCATAACAAAGGATGCAGCGGCGACAATAATTGCAGTTAAAATTGTTTTATCCATAACTCTTTCCCCTTAAATCAAACTTTCACTACATAATAAGCATTTCAAAGGGGTTTTGCAAGGATAATTTAAGTCTATTTTTTAAATCCTTCGGTATAGAAAACGTTCCCCTCGTAATCAACCCACATAGCCTCTGCGCCATGTGAAAGAACTATCTTCTCTCCGCTCTCTCTATCCATCAGAAATGCTGCTGTTGAAAGCGCATCCGCAAGTCCCGAGTCATCGCAAATGATAGTGACACTTCTCCAATAATCGCCCGGCATGAGTGTCTCCGGATCTATGATGTGATGATATGGCTTCCCGTCAACCACATAAAATCGCTGATAGTCGCCACTGGTTACGACAGATCCTTTGATTATATTAACCGTATCGATATAATCATCAGCTTCACCATCCGGATTTCTTACACCGATAACCCACGGAATATCTCCACCCTCTTTTCCGCCTGTGGCAAGAACGTTTCCACCAACACTTATGATATATCCTTCGGGAAGTTCCTCCGAAGCCTTCTGAATTGCATAGCCCTTTGCTATCGCTCCGACATCAAGTCTTGCTTCGGAATCCGTAAGCATGACTGTGGAATTGGCTTCATCTATTACAAGCTTATCAAAGCCGCAGTGGTCCGTCGCACTCTCGAGGTCCTTCATGTCCGGGATA
>JAFSUI010000031.1 GCA_017445315.1 Bacillota bacterium
AATAATTTTTACCTCAAAAATTTTACCATATATAGTGTTTTGATTCAATATCAAATAGCTTAAATAGTGTTAATATATTCTATTGCGGACATGGCGGAAACTGCGCCGTCAGCGGTTGCTGTCACAAGCTGCCTTCTTGTTTTTGCCCTTGCATCACCGGCCACAAAGATGCCCGGAGTACCTGTTAAGCAGCTTTCTCCGGAAGCAAAGAATCCCGCTTTATCAAGCTCGGCTACCTCAGAAAAGTTCTGGTTTTCAGGCACTTTTCCATATGCAACAAAGATTGCATTTACCGGAAGTTCTCTCTCTTCATCTGTTTTGACGTTCTTGACCTTTAGCCCGCTTACCACCGGCTCACCCAAAATCTCAACCGGAACGCTATCAAGGACAAATTCCACTGTAGGTTTTTCTTCAAGTCTTCTAACAGTTATTTCATCCCCTCTGAACTCACTTCTTCTATGAACCAAATAAACCTTGTTCGCTATATCCGCCATATATTCGGCATCCTCGAGTGCGGTGTTTCCACCACCGAGTACTGCAACGTCTTTGCCCCTAAAGAACGCTCCGTCACAAGTTGCACAATATGAGATTCCTGCTCCGACAAGACGTTCCTCACGAGGAAGACCAAGCGGTCTACTCTGTACTCCCGTAGCGAGAATAACCGTCCTTGATTCATAATCAGGGCCAGCCTCGCCTATTGCATTTTTCGTGGAAACCTTAAAATACGGTTTCCCTTCTGAGTCAGTTTCCTTGCTTATTCCCGATGCCTCTCCGTATGCGAATTCGGCACCAAGGGAAGTGGCTTGCTCATACATTGAAGGTGCAAGTTCAAAGCCCGACGTGTGCTTTGTTCCCGGATAATTTTCAACCTCTGGTGTGTTTATTATTTGGCCTCCATATGATAGTTTTTCCAAAATCAAAACACTCTTTCCACCACGCGCTCCATAGATTGCAGATGTTAGTCCCGCCGGACCTGCTCCCACTATCAAAATATCATGCATATAATCATCTCCCTTATACTTAGTATTCGACTAATCCAAAGTCATATGAATCAGGTATTCTGAATCATGTTTTATATCTTCATGAAGAATATACCACGCTATTATAAAGGTAATCGTTCTATATACTATGCGATTAATTTCTTTAGCGCCGCTAATTTGAGACATGTGCAGAATACGTCCATGGCCTGCTTGACGACTTCGGGCGCAGGCAGGCTTGGGGCTATTCTGAGATTGCTGTCATCGGGATCTTCTCCATGAGGATAGGTTGCGCCTGCCCCTGTCATTGTAAGTCCAACTTCTTTACAGAGTCTCCAGGTTTCCTTGGCCGTTCCCGGATAGCAATTGATACTCACGAAGTATCCGCCCTTTGGTTTTTGCCAGCTGGCGATACCGAGAGGTTCTATCTCCCTTTCAAGCGTATCGAGAACGGTTTTAAACTTTGGACCAAGAATTCCCGCATGCTTCTTCATAAGAGCGAGCGTATGCTCTTTGTCCTTCAGATAGAGAGCGTGTCTAAGCTGATTGGTTTTATCAAAGCTTATAGCCTGAATTGTAATCAGCTTCTTCATGTATTCCATATTGGCAGGGCTGCAA
>JAFSUI010000032.1 GCA_017445315.1 Bacillota bacterium
ATGAAACCAGGCTGCCATTATTGACAGTCTGGTTTTAATGTGGTTTAATACGTTAACTTAATTAGTGTTGGTTTTCCAACGAAATCTATGAATGTTCTATCCCTAATCCAGGGGGTTTACACAGAATTATTTACACTACCGGTACGGTAGCGCCTTCCGGGCGGATCCGCCCTGCGCGGCTTCGCCTGAGCGCTTAGAATTATTTAGAATATGATTCTTGCCTTTACTACGCCTTCTGCTTCAGGAATCTCAGTAATTTCCTGGTTAGTTGCAAGAATGGCATATCCGTATTCACCGCGGGTTCCGCTGCCTATAGAAGCAACGTCAACTCCGGAAAGGAGGTCCTGAAGAAGACCTGCAGGATTCTCAACGCCCTTTGTGAGTATCGCAACTCTGTGAGCGGCATCGGAGTCGATTGTTACGCGCGGGAAATTAACTGAATTAACGATATTTCCTCTTTCTATATAGTCCATCATCTCGTCAGCAGCCATAATTGCGCAATTGTCCTCTGCTTCTTCAGTGGATGCTCCGAGGTGAGGGGTTACCGTAACCTTATCATTTCCGAGGATTCCGTTTGTAGCAAAGTCCGTAACATATTTACTGAGCTTGCCGCTATCGAGTGCTGCCAGGATGTCTGCTTCCTCAACAAGCTTATCTCTTGAGAAGTTAAGAAGAATAGCGCCGTCCTTGAAGTGACTGAGTGCGGCAGCGTTAATCATGCCGGTTGTGTCCTTTGTTGCAGGAAGGTGGAGCGTTACGTATTCGCAGTGCGGATACATTTCCTCTGTTGTTCCAACAACCTGGATGGCAGGGTTAAGTCTCTTTGCAGCCTCAGGAGAAAGGAATGGATCGTATCCATAAACCTTCATTCCGAGGTCAACCGCGGAGTTGGCAACCATAGCGCCGATGGCTCCGAGGCCTACTACTCCTAGAGTCTTTCCGAGGATTTCGCTTCCTGCAAACATGCTCTTTCCTTTTTCAACAGCCTTGGCCATATCTTCTATGCTTGGATCGTTCTTAAGGGAGTTAACCCATGCGATGGAGCTATCTATATTTCTTGCTGCTACTATCATGGATCCGAGTACAAGTTCCTTTACGGAGTTTGCGTTGGCACCAGGAGTATTAAATACTACGATGCCTTGATCTGCGCACTTTTCAAGCGGAATATTGTTTACGCCTGCGCCGGCTCTTGCAATAGCAAGAAGCTCATCGTCAAAAACCATATCGTGCATAGCTTGGCTTCTTACCAATATGCCGGCTACTCCTGTTACGTTCTCGCCTCCGTCTATGATCTCGTATTTGTCTGTAAATCTTTTGAGACCTATCTGAGAAATTTTGTTCAGGGTGGAAATCTTGTACATCACTCGTCCTCCTAAAAGTAGATGTTATCAGTTGAAAAATCGCGCAGCTTGCTCGCTGCTCGCGTAAGCATTATAGCACCAAATAAGAAAAATAAAAAGGGAACTAATAACTGACGAGACCAAAGATTGAGCAGTTGTGATAAGGGCTTAAATTTTTCGAAAAAAAGCGATAATTGTTCACAAAAAAGTGTCCAAAATCACGTTTTTGATTGTTTATATTAGTAAGATGTTTATATCGATATAGTATCATCCAAGAAAGCGTTTCTTAATATGATTATCCTTATGCAATCATTTGAATCTGAAGGCCAAAATGTTAAATTCATGCAGGTCTACGAGAACTATAGGAACCTGATGTTTCATATCGCCAAAGGTATTTTGCGCGATGATTATTTGGCGGAGGATGCCGTCCAGGAGGCCTTTGAATCAATAGCAAAGAATATTGAGAAAATACAGGATCCTGCATCTGCGGAAACCAGACGGTTTGTTGCGGTTATCGTGAGGAATGCGTCTATTAATATGTTGAATAAACGAAGCCGAGAAACGATTGTAGATGATATATCGAATGAAGAAGCGTTTTTGTCGCAGCATTATGATAGCAGTCAGGATGAGTTTTTCTCCAAGGTTAGATGTGAGCAGATTGTTGAAGCTATCAGGGGATTGTCTCCATCACTTAAGGATCCGCTCCTACTATACGTGGCACATGGGATGAGCACAAAAGAAATAGCAACTATTTTTAGAATCAGTCTTTCGGCGACACATAAGAGAATACAAAGAGCGCGAGAAAGAATAATGGAAATACTCAGAGAGGGAGGCTATGATGAATAGTTTTGGAAATAATAGTCTGGGAGAAGCACTGGTTATTGCGTTTGATGAAGAGTTGGACGCAATTGGGACAATATTAAACAGTGAGCAACATGAGTTTTCTAATGCATTTTCCAAGAGAATTGAAAATGCGATAAGTATGTCTAGCCACAGATATAGTACGGTGCTCAGGCATAGAATTCGCAGGTCGGCACTAATTGCTGCTGTGTTAATGATAGTTTTATGCATGTCAATTACAGTCTATGCGATAGTTAGGGAACATATAGCGTTTAATGTTGGAAATCATAATGGCCCGTGGAGTGCGTTGGTTGAGGGTAGTCAAGATGAAAGCTTACAGGCAGACTTTGAATATGTAACGCCAAAAACGCCTGAAGGTTTCCAAATAGAAGAAAGAGTGGAAGAGCCGCTAAATCTTATTATTTACTACAAGAACGATTTGGGCAAAGGAATAGTATACTCCCAGGCATTTGGTGGAGGCGGACAAGTAGACATTAATGTGCCAGATGGCTATGTGTTGGAGACCTTTGAGGAGACCATAAACGACAGGAATGCGATTGTTTCCAAGTACGACGGCGATGTATATTCAATAGTCATAGAAGATGGCATAAGTGTATTTGTGATAAGCGGAGACTGTGCGTATGAGATACTTTACGGAATAGCTGTGGAAGTAACGAGTATAGACTAAAGAAGTCAAAATGAGCGTCCGCTCGTTTTGCAACTTAGAACCGTCCCCAGTTGCTGAATCCTTTACTTTCAATGCTTCAGGTGGTACAATTTACTATGTATGCGAACTGATTCGCAAAAACTATCATATGTTACATAAAAGGAGAAAGAAATGTCTAAGTATGATCGCGTTTACAACTTTTCGGCAGGCCCTTCAATGCTTCCGTTGGAAGTAATTGAGAAGGTAGCGGCAGACCTTCCAAACTATAACGGAACAGGTCAGTCAGTAATGGAAATGAGCCACAGGTCGGCAGAGTTCCAGCAGATTATCGATGATGCTGAAGCCAATCTCAGAAAGCTCATGAACATTCCTGAGAACTATAAGGTTCTCTTCCTTCAGGGCGGTGGTACTCTTCAGTTCTCAATGGTACCGCTTAATCTCTTGAGAAATTCAAAGAAGGCTGACTACATCATTACCGGTCAGTGGTCCAAGAAGGCTGCCGATGAAGCCAAGAAGTTCGGTGACATCAGAATCGTTGCCGACTCAAGCGATGCAAACTTTACATATATACCAAAGTGCACCAAAGAAGACTTCAGACCTGATGCGGACTATGTTTATATCTGCACCAACAATACAATCTTTGGTTCTCACTTCCCGTATGTTCCTGACACAGGAGATATTCCGCTAGTTGCGGATATGTCAAGCTGCATCCTCTCCGAAGAGGTTGACGTAAGCAAATATGGTCTAATCTGGGCAGGCGCTCAGAAGAATGTTGCACCGGCTGGCGTAACAATCGTAATTATCAGAGAAGACCTGATCGGTTTTGCTCCTGAGGATACACCGATTTACCTTAACTATAAGATACATGCGGATAATGGTTCTATGTATAATACGCCGCCGTGCTTTGCTATATATGTTGCAGGGGAAGTTTTCAAATATCTTGAAAGCATCGGCGGAATCCCTGCAATCCACGAGAACAATGTCAAGAAGGCTAATCTACTTTATGACTATATAGATGGAAGCGGATTCTATAAGGCTCCGGTAAACAAAGAAGATCGTTCGCTCATGAATGTTCCTTTTGTTATCGGTGACGCAGATCTTGAAAAGAAGTTCATCGCTGAAGCCAAAGAGCATAACCTTTACAATCTAAAAGGATATAAGACTGTAGGCGGAATGCGCGCAAGCATCTATAATGCCGTTCCGCTAGAAGCTGTAGAAGCTCTGGTTGAGTTCATGGAAGAATTCAGAAAGGCCAATCAGTAAATAATTATCCGAAAAAGGGGAGTAGGATGAAAGCAGGGGTTAAGAGAATAACTGAACAAAGGAGAAGCCTAATGTACCGCATGTCGGTACTCTGGCTTCTCTTATGCGTTTTTGTCTTTGCAAATGGCGTTTATGTCCTTGCGGAGGATGAGGAAGAGCAGGGCGAGGAAGAATACTCAGAAGAGATCACAGAAGAGTACACAGAGGAAACCTGGGAAACCGAAGAAACTGATGAGTATAGTGGTGAGTATTATGAGGGTGATGAGTCCGGTGAAGAAGAGCCGGAGGAAGAACTCGATGAAGAGGGTAATCCAAAGCCTTATACCGACACATCAAAACCACCCTCGTTAAATGCTAAAAGTGCTGCTATATATTGCAGAAATACAGGCGAGATAATATACGCGAGAAACAGCGACAAGCGCGTCTGTCCATATTCGGTAACAAAACTTCTTACAGCGCTTATTGCGGTTCAGAGATTACCGCTTAATCAAAAGGTAGTCATATCTCAAGAGGCTGCATTGCAAGAAGGTTCAACCATGGAACTCTACGAAGGGGAAGAAGTTACGGTTGAAGATCTTCTCTATGGGACATTGATTCTTTCCGGAAACGATGCAGCTTATGCTCTCGGAGAAGCCGTGTCGGGTGATATGGATAGTTTCATAAACCTCATGAACGATACGGCATCCAATATGGGCTGCAAGAACACTCATTTCTCCAATTGCACCGGTCTATCCGGAGATGTGGATGAGCACTATACTACGGCAAAGGATATGATGAGCATCTGCAAGGTCGCCTTTGCAAATGAAACCGTAAGTAAAATCGCAGGGACTCTCAAATATGAAATGCCGCAGACCAATTTTACAGATACTCGCGTCATGGAGTCGCATAACAAGCTTCTCGTGGATAAGGTTGATGGATTTGTTTCAGGAAAAACAGGTTGGTATGGTGAAAACTATGCGTCGCTTGCAATGAGCTATAAAAAAGACGGTCTAGATCTCATAGTTGTTCTGTTTGATGCCAATGAGGATGCTCGCTGGACAGACTGCGAAAACCTCGTTAAATATGCTACCGCAAATATCCAGGGCGTTACGGTATTTCCTAAGGGAGAGATTATAGGTAAGGTTAGGGTAAGGCACGGTGCAGAAACAAGAGTTGATGCGGTGACAGAGACAGAATGCGTAACATATATTCCAAAAAGCGCATCCGAACAGCTCATTAAATGTGACGCGATAATGTTTGATGATGTTACTGCGCCGATAAGAGAGGGCGACGTCGTAGGAAGATATCAGGTCTATGTTGCAAACGAACTTGTTGATGAGGTAAACCTGGTTGCGATTAAGGGCATCAAAGAAGGTTGGTTCCCATCCTATGTTGGTATATCAAATCAAGCGAGCTTAATAGGTGGAGGCGTGCTTTTGCTCCTTGTTATCGCTCTGATTACAAGAATAGCGGTTGGAGTAAGAAACAGAAGAATTCGAAGGCAAGCTCATAGGGCAAGGGTACGTGAACTGGCCCGCAAGCAGATGGAGAGCGAAAAAGAAGAATTTGACAGTCATCGCGGAAAATTCTATAGATAAATGTTTGATATCAAGGAAAACCTAAAAAAACTCCCGGACTCTCCGGGAGTTTATATGCATAAGGATAGCCTCGGTCAGGTAATCTATGTCGGCAAGGCTGTTTCCCTTAAGAATCGCGTAAGGCAGTATTTTCAGAGCTATGGAAAATCCACGCCTAAGCTTGCTGCGCTTACTTCGCAGATAGTCGAGTTTGAATATATAACCTGCGCATCCGAGATGGAGGCTTTGATCCTTGAGTGCAATCTAATCAAAAAGTATCAGCCTAAATACAATGTTCTTCTCAGAGATGATAAAACCTATCCATATATACTTGTAACGACATCTGAAAAATATCCAAGGGTTTTAAAAACAAGAATCATCAAAAAAGACGGAAACAAATACTTTGGTCCCTATAGTGATGTTGGTGCGGTAAATATAATTGTCGATCAGCTAAATGAAATGTTTGGACTTAAGAGATGCTCAGCGGAGGATTTTCCGAAGGGCTTTAGGCCCTGCCTCAATTATCATATCGAGCAGTGTCAGGGAATATGCCAGGGCGACGTGGATGAAAAGGAATACGGAAAGAAGATAGATAGCATTCTCGCTTTTCTATCCGGGAAAGACAAGGCGTTTATCCGTGAACTAAAGAACGAGATGGAAAGAGCGTCTTCGGAAATGAAATACGAGGAGGCGGCGCGAGCAAGAGATTTAATGATGTCTATGGAGGCGCTTTCTCAGGCTCAGCGAGTTACCATGGCACCCGGTCGCGATATGGATGTTGTAATTCCCGTTAAGGACGATGAGAATTCATTTGTTGTCTTGTTCACAGTGCGAGATGGAAAACTTGTTGGACGAGAGACATTTGAAATTGCATCGCTAGAGGGAGACGACGCCAAACTTCTAACCGCTGAATTCCTAAAACAGTATTATGAAAAATGGGCGGACGTTCCGCATGACATACTTGTACCGGAGCTCCCTGATGACGTGGAGCTGATTGAAGAATTCCTCGGGCATAATAAACATAAGGTCAAAATTTCTGTACCAAAGAAGGGCGAGCGCCTTGCGATAATGAAGCTTGCAAAGAAGGACACATTGGAACTTCTAAACACCGTTAAGGAAAGACAGAAGTCAAACAGAGAAAAGCGTGAAACCTTAAAAAAGGAGATGGATTACGTCTTAAGAGAAGCATCTCTTGCAATGAAACTAAGCCCAATAGATAAGGCCGGTTCATACCGCGTGGAATCGTACGATATATCCAATACAAACGGTGTAGATTCGGTAGGCGCAATGGTAGTCTTTGAGGGCACAAGCAAGATAAGAAAAGATTATAGAAGATTTAAGATAAAGACGGTAGAAGGACCTGATGACTACGCAAGCCTTCACGAGATGATTTATAGAAGGCTAGCAAGAGCAAATGAAGGAGATCCCGCATTCAAGACTTTGCCGGATATAATTTTTATGGATGGCGGAATAGGGCAGGTCGGTTCTGCGCTCAAGGCCATGGAGGATGCAGGAATAATGATTCCTGTAGTAGGTCTTGCAAAGGATGACAGCCATAGGACGCGCGCTATAGTTTTTTCGGACGGAAGAGAGCTTGACCTAAAAAACAATCCGCTTCTATTCAAATACGCAGGAACCATTCAAGAAGAGGTCCATAGATTTGCGATAGATTATCACAGGAACCTGCATAATAAGAGGGCCATAACTTCAGTTCTTGATGAGATAGATGGAGTAGGGCCTAAAAGAAGAAACGCGCTCCTCGCTCATTTTGGTTCTATAGAGGCTATAAAGAAGGCGTCCGTAGAGGAACTTACTGAGCTTCCCGAAATAAATGAGCGAATAGCAAAAGCAATCAAAGATTTCTTTAAATAGTAAGTGTGTTGCTATCCCAAGCACCATTGAAAATACTTTGCTAAAATGTTATAGTGTAGATGTAATGTTTGTTTATAACGGAGGAAACAAAATGGCTGAAAATAAAAACCAAGTACAGAACGAAGAAGATATCATAACTCTGGAATTTGATGACGGAGAAGATATTGAATGCGAAATCATGGGAATCTTTGACTATGACGGAAATGACTATATAGCTCTTATTCCGCTTGATGATTCCGATGACGTATATATCTACGGATACCGCGAAGTTGGCGAAGATGAATTTGAGATCGTAGATATTTTGGACGACGAACTTTTCAAAAATGTTGTAGGCGAATTTGAAGCCATCATGGCTGAGAGCGAAGAATAATAGATTTTATTCTTTCTCGCGTGTGAGCACAACTTCGATTAAAGCATCCTCGGTGGAATAGCTAATTGCTGTTTCTCCAAGGATGTTTTTTTCTTCGTCGGAAACAGTTACGATAAGTCTTTTGGATTTATCTTTTGACTTAAAAGCCGGAAGATCGATATAGATAACGGCTTCCTTTTTTTGCGCTATATCAATATCCATATCCGCATCAAGACCATATAGAAGACCTCTTATAACGGTTGCTGCAGAAGAAACTGAACTATCGTCAAGCTGCTCGGGGTTAAGGCTGCTCATGACAAGTGGCTGGTATAACTCTCTATGTTCTTCCGGACTGTGGCCATACCATTTTGTAAAAAACTTTCTGTATAAATCCGTAGTTGAAAAGCCGACGTCCTTTGATATACCGGCTATTTTTTTGTCGGTATCAAGAAGAGGAATCTCTGAACGCTCGGCTCTTGCAAAGCAGAGAAACTCTCTAAACCCCATGCCTGTATATTCCTTAATCAAATGCGACAAATAAAAGACGGAGAGGTGCTCCTTTTCGGCAATATTCTCCAGGGTGATTTTTTCTTTATAGTGCTCGTAGATATAGCTTGTTATGCGTGAGAGCCGTTCTATTATGATGGGGTTTTCTTCGTTTGCCGAAACAGGAAGAGCGTTCTCTATGGTAAAGAGATTAAAATACTTGTTGAGGTATTCTATAAGTTCTACCGTCCCGTTGATGCAGTCGTTCTTATAGTTAGGACTCTTCTTTAGGAATTGAAGAAGAATCATAAGGACCATCTTGCAAAGGTCGTTTTGTTTGGAGCCTGATGCTCTTAAGGCATTTGTTCTATAGGTACTTTTACCGAGAGTGGGGAAGTATTTTGTAAAGAAGGAATTACTGATCTGTATAATCGCAACGAGGTTTTCTTCGTCCTGCGCCTCTATTGAATGAATTTCGTTTCCGTTGTTTGTGAAGATTTCTCCCTCCGTAAGAGTAAAGCTGCCGTAGCCGTTTGTAAGATGGATTTCTCCTGAAAGCACTATAACAAGCTCTATATCGCTATGATAGTGGAGCGGTACATTCTTTATCTCGGCAATCCTTATATTGATCGGAAAGTCATCAGGGTAGGTAATAGTTTGAAGAAGCATTGGTTTTTCTCCTTTTTCTCAGCTTTTATGCTTATAGATTATCACTAAATCCGAGAATTAGCCATAACAAAATAGCAAAATATTCGATTTAAATAGCAAGTTATTTATTGTTAAAAAAGAAACAAAGTCCTATAATTAATATTGAAAACAGTGCATTTATAGGCTGCCCGAGGCAGATATTTATAAGGAGGATAGAATGCTTACACCAAGAGTTGCCAAAATGAGAGAAAAAGTTCTTTCTACGCGCCCCAGCATTACCGCGGAGCGCCTTGTTCTTGCAACGGAAGCATACAAGAAATTTGCAGGAGATGCAGTGCCGATTTTCCGCGCCAAGGTAACAAACTACGTCATGGAAAACATGACCACGCTTATTTTGGAGGACGAACTCATAGTCGGAACAGCAACCAATAAGTTCAAAGGCGCAAGCCTTTTCCCGGAATTCCAGTCAAGCACCAAATTCTATCTTGAGGAGCTTGATGAATTCCCGGTAAGAACAAAGGACCCATACGACATCTCACCTGAAGACAGAAAGTTGATTCTGGAAACGCTTCCGTACTGGGAGGGGAAGGCGATGCAGGATATTGCGAAGCCGGCGCTTCCTCCGCATACGGTGGAGTGCATGAACGATGACATAATAACTGTCGGTCTTACAAACGGTGTTTCCGGTGAAACTATGTGTGACCACGAGAAGCTACTTACAGTTGGCCTAAAGGGATATATGGAGGAGTGCCAGGAGAATATCAATAAGACCATGCCGAAATGCCAGCTTGATGAGGAAAAGATTAACTTCTGGCAAGCGTGTATCATTCAGTCACAGGGACTTATTACCTATGCTCATCGTATGGCAGAAGAGGCAGAGCGTCAGGCTGCTGAGTGCAAGAATAAAAAGAGAAAGAAAGAACTCCTTCAGATTGCCGAGAACTGCCGCGTTGTACCTGAGAATCCACCAAAGACATTCCAGCAGGCGCTTCAGATGGTATGGTTTGCGCATGTGTATTTCCATATAGAAGTATGCACAACCGCAAACGGCTTTGGTCGTTTTGATCAGTATATGTGGCCTTATTACAAAAAGGACGTAATCGACGAAAAGAATATAACCGAAGACGAAGCTCTTGAGATGCTGGAATGCTTCTATCTGAAAGCATGCGAAGTATTTGAAGTAAGAGACCGCTGGTATGCGACATCCTTTGCCGGATATCCGATGTGGGAAATCCTAGTTGTTGGAGGACAGACGCCTGATGGTCGCGATGCAACAAACGATCTTTCATACGTTTGTCTTGAGGCTGCAAATCAGCTAAAGACAACCCAGCCTGTTATGGCGGTAAGAGTTTGGGAGGAAACACCTGAGGCTCTCATAAGAAAAGGCTGCGAGATGATTCAGGACGGTCAGGCCAATCCGGGATTCTTTAACGACAATGCTGCAATGAAGATGGCTCTAGGAAAAGGTTGCAGCATAGAAGAGGCTAGAGACTGGACCATAGTTGGCTGCATCCAGCCGGGTCCGGGAGGTGGAGCAACCGATGGTTCTCCTGACGCAGGCTATGTAAATATGGGCAAGATGATCAATTTTGTTCTTCATAACGGAGTTGATCCGGATACCGGAAAGAAGATGGGCCTTGAGACCGGAGATCCGAGAGAGTTCAAGAACATAGAGGAACTAAAAGACGCTGTCAAGAAACAGATTCTGCACCATTACAGAATGGTATGCGACGGATATAACATCATGCAGAGCATGCATCAGACAAGATATCCGGTAATATTTGCAGGAATGCTCACAAAGGGCTGTGTTGAAAGTGGACGCTCGGTTCAACATGGTGGAGCAAAATATACAACCGCAGGACTCTATATAACAGGAGCCGCAAACCTTGCAGATTCCATTGCGGCAATTCAGAAATGTGTGTTTGAAGATAAAGATATCACCATGGATGAACTCATCAATGCGCTCGACAAGAATTTTGAGGGCGAGGAGAGAATGCGTCAGCTTCTTCTCAACAAACCGCCAAAATTCGGTAACGATGATGAGTATGTTGACGGAATCTATCGCGAGATGATGCAGTTCATCGCAGAGAACGTTCAGGAATGGCCCGATGCAAGAGGCGGAAAGTATTCGTTCAACGTTCACTCACAGACCGTAAACGTATCTCACGGTCTTGTGACAGGAGCTACTCCGGACGGAAGACTCGCGGGAGACCCATTCTGCGACAATGCTTCACCTATGATGGGAAGAGATGTAAGCGGACCAACTGCTACAGTAAAATCTGTTGCGTCTATGGGACAAGAAAACTTCCACGATGGTGCGCTCTTCAATCTTAGATTTGATCCTAGAGGCGTTGCAGGCGAAAAGGGATTGAACAGCATAGAAGGAGTAATAAAGACATACTTCAAGCATGGTGGAGAGCATATCCAGATCAATGTAGTGGATGACGAAACCTTAAAGGCCGCCCAGAAGAACCCGGAAAAATATCGCGGACTCATGGTAAGAGTTGCGGGGTATATGGCGTACTTCACTGAACTCGATAAATCAGCGCAGGATACTATTATTTACAGAACAACGCATTTTAGAGAGTCGGATATGGCTTAATGGGAGCTTAGGAGGTAAAATGACAAAAATGAAGACTGCTCTTGTCGGCGGAATTCAGAAGTTTTCTACGGAGGACGGCCCTGGTATAAGAACCACGGTGTTTTTAAAGGGCTGCCCTCTTAACTGTGCTTGGTGCCATAATCCTGAACTCATAAGCTTTGATCAGGAAATTATTCAAATGCCAAACAACTGCATCAAATGCGGATACTGCATAAGCGTATGTCCGCAAGGTGCAGTTTTTTTTGATGAGGAAAAGAAGATTGCTATTGATAGAACAAAATGCAATCGCTGTAAGGCTTGTGTTGATGCGTGTACCGCAAATGCTATCAGGACAGTTGCAAAGGAGATGACCGCAGAGGAAATCATGGAAAAGGTTTCTCAGGACAAGGACTTCTATGAAAACACAGGCGGGGGCATGACGATAAGCGGAGGAGAGATGCTTTCGCAGCCGGACTTTGCGATGGAACTTATAAGACTTGCGCATAAAGAAGGCATAAATGTTTGCCTAGATACTTCTGGCTACGGAGATGGTGATGCACTTTTGAATCTTGCGCTTGAACCAAATGTGAGCGATGTATTGTTTGATATGAAGTCGATTGACCCGGATATTCACGTAAACTATACAGGCATGGACAATGAAAAAATATTATCCAATCTTGAGATGCTCGCAAATAACAAAGAAACTTTTCCGAAGATTATCATGAGAATGCCACTCATAAACGGAATAAACGATGGAAATGCTTTGATAAGAAGAACCGCTGAGTATTATAATAAAATAGGCGTAAAGAGAGTTACGCTTCTTCCTTATCACACGCTGGGGATTTCCAAGAAGCGTCATATAGGTGGAACGCCGCTTGAGTTCAAGGCGCCACCCGATGAAAGACTTGAAGAGATAAAAAGCATCATAGAAGAAATATCAGGCGCAAATGTAGAAATAATGGGCAAGGTATAGCGAAAAGGCTTAACTTGTAAGGTTAACAGGAGGTGTTAAATGAAGAGCATAAGCGACCGCGTAGAAGAACTGCGCAGCGAGGCACGAGAAATTGCACATGAGATCCATGAGAATCCTGAACTTGGAAACGAAGAATTTCATTCGGTGGAGCTTCTTACCGGGTTTATAGAAAAGAATGGCTTCACCGTTGAAAAAGGTCAATGCGATATGCCGACAGCCTTTATAGGAAGCTATAAGGGAGAAAAACCCGGTCCTGTAATAGGATTCCTTGCAGAGTACGATGCGTTAAGAGGAATGGGGCACGCCTGCGGACACAATATGATTGGAACACTCGCCTGTGTATCTGCAATCGCATTAAAAGAGGCGATAGATGAATACGGCGGAGAGGTTAGGGTAATCGGCGCTCCTGCCGAAGAAACGATGGGCGGAAAATGCGCTATGGCTGAAGCAGGATACTATGATGACCTTGCTGTAGCAATCATGGGACACCCTGCAAGCGAACATGCTGCAAGCAGCAATATGATGGCTATAGATTCACAGAAGTTTGAATTCTTTGGAAAAGCCGCACACGCTGCAGCAAGCCCAGAGAAGGGAATAAACGCACTTAATGCTGTTCTACTTACATTCAGAGGAATAGATGCACTCCGTCAGCATACGGTTGATTCCGCGAGAGTTCACGGAATAATCAGAGACGGAGGGCAAGCCGCAAATATAGTTCCTGAATATGCAAGCTGTGAATTCTATATCCGGGCTGAAGAATCAAAATATTGTCTTGAGTTCAGCGAGAGAGTAAAGAACTGCGCAAGAGCAGCAGCGCTAGCAACAGGAGCAGAATTAAAGATAACAAATTTTGAAGGTTTCTACGATAATCTTGCAACAAATGAGACCTTGTCAAAGAGAAATATAGAGCATTCACATGAATATGGTATTACTCAAGAAATCAGGAAGAGAGAGAATACCGGTTCATCCGATATAGGAAACGTAAGCTATAGATGTCCGTGCATACATCAGTGGTTTGATGTTGTTGGAGATCCGAGCATTCCGCTTCATACCGCTGAGCTTTGTGCGGGAGCAGACTCAGACTACGGATATGATGAGATGTTCAAGATAGCAAAGGCCTTTGTTGCCACGGCAGAAGACGTTTTGACGCAGCCGGAGTTCCTTGCGGAAATCAGAGCTGAGTTTGATAAGCTTGAGCGTTAGTTTATAGATCATAGAGAGGTGTAAAGATGAAACTTGTTGTAATTGGTGGTGTCACCGGTGGTGCGTCAACCGCTGCAAGAGTAAGAAGACTAGATCCGAGTGCAGAGATAGTTGTCTTTGAAAGAGGAAGAGATGTTTCTTTTTCTAACTGTGCGCTTCCGTATAGACTGTCGGATGTTGTAAGAAGTAGCGACTCTCTTATACTCATGGATCCCGTTGACTTTAAAGAGCGCCACAATATTGAGGTTAAAACGAGACATGAAGTCACAAAGATAGACAGAAAAGCCAAGACTGTCACAGTTAAGAACCTTAATACAGGAAAAGAAAAGAAAGTAAAATACGATAAACTGATGCTCGCTCCGGGCGCGTCTCCGATTCTTCCAAAGAGCATCAAGGGTATAGATTCAAGCCATGTCTTCACAGTAAGAAACGTAGAGGACATAGAGCGTCTAAAGACATACATAGATAGCGAAGGAATTAAAGATGTTGCAGTTGTAGGCGGCGGATTCATCGGTATCGAGGTCGCGGAGAATCTTGCTGAGGCTGGAAAGACGGTTAGATTGATAGAAGGCATGCCGCAGATTCTAGCGCCATTTGATGAGGATATGGTGCAGATACTCCATAAAGAACTTTTGGATAACGGCGTGGAGCTCTATCTCTCGCATACCGTTGAAGGAATAAGTAAAACTCATATTCAAGCATCAAAGGATGGAAAAAAAGTAAAGATTCCAGCGCAGGCAGTCGTTATGGCTGTAGGTGTTATGCCTGAAACAAAACTCGCAAAGGATGCAGGTCTTGAAATAGGTGAGACGGGATGCATCAAGGTTAATCATAATTACCAGACATCGGATCCGGATATTTATGCCGTGGGAGACGCGGTAGAAATTTATAATGCACTTGCTCATAAGCCGGGTAAACTTGCGCTCGCAGGTCCTGCACAGAGACAGGCAAGGCAAGCCGCAGACCATATGTACGGAATCCATAATGACAACAAAGGTTATATTGGATCGTCGTGCCTAAAGGTATTCTCTATGAATGCCGCATCCACAGGATTAAACGAAAGAGCGGCAGAAGCTGCGGGATATAAATATGATTCAGTTCTTCTTTATCCAAACGACCATGTAGGAGTTCTTCCGGGAAGTAACTATGTTGCGTTTAAACTCGTCTTTGAAGTGCCGAGTGGAAAGATTCTTGGCGCTCAGGCTATAAGTAGAGGAGAAGCCGTTAAGAGAGCTGACGTAATCGCTACAATGATTACAATGGGCGGAACGTTAGAGGATTTAAAAGAACTTGAACTTTGCTATTCACCTGTATATGGAACTGCAAAGGACATAGTAAATATGGCGGCACTCGTTGGACTAAATATACTCTATGAGAGCTTCAAACAGGTTCATGTAAATGAAGTTAGAGGCCTCGTAGAAAAGAAGGCATATATCTTGGACGTTCGTGAAGTCGGAGAGTATAAGGCGGGACATATAAACGGCTCAAAGAATATTCCGCTATCAGAACTTTGGAACAGAATGAATGAAATACCAAAGAATAAGCCTGTATATATCCACTGCAGATCCGGACAGAGAAGCTATTATGCACTTAAATATCTCAAGGGTCATGGTTATAAGGATATATACAATATAAGTGGAGGATTCCTTGGAATAAGCTATTACGAATACTTCCGCGATCAGACAGAAGATAGAAAACCGATTTTGGATAAATACAATTTCCGTTAAGAAAGGAGAACGTCATGAGTAATAAGATGACTGAAGAGAGAGCACAGGAACTGATGGGAGCGGGATTTCATTGTTCACAGGTTCTTGCATGTCATATTGCTGAGGTGTTGGATCTGGATAAAGAAATGTGGCTTAAGATCACGTCGGCACTAGGCGGAGGATGTAACCACGGTGATACATGCGGAGCAATTTCGGGTGCAATGCTAGGACTAGGCGCGGTATATGGTTTCTCCAATGAGAACCCCGGCGAGGTGGATACATTTATCAAAGAGAAATCAAGAGAACTCCAGGCTCGCTTTATAGAAAAGCACGGCTCTGTTCTTTGCAGAGATCTCCTGAATGGATATGATAACGCCGACCCAAATCGCGAGAGCAAGCCCGATACATGGGATAAATGCGGACTCTACTGCGCGGATGCCGCGGAGATTCTGGATAGCATTATAGAAAAATAAAGTGAAATAAACTAGAAGCTAATTCTTGTATAAATTGGAGGATTATTATGGCTGAACGTAAAGTATGTGTAATAACCGGTGCAACAGGCGGAATAGGCGCATGCATGGTTAAGAAGTTCTATGAGAACGATTATGATGTCGTAATGCTTGATATAAAAGAAGATGTTCTTTCCGCTCTTGCAGAAAGAGAAGGATATGAGAAGGAACGTGTAAGCTGGTATGAGTTAGATGTTTCAAGTGAAGAAAGTGTAAAATCCACGATTGAGAAGATTGTTTCTTCAAAGGGAAGAATCGATGCGCTTGTAAACGCAGCGGGAATACTCGGAAAATACGATATGACTCAGGACTATGGTTTTGAGAACTTCAAGAGAATCTATTCAATAAATGTCTTTGGTCCATTCCTTACGATGATGTACACACTTCCTATTATGAGAGAGCAGGGAAAGGGCGCTATAGTCAATTTTGCTTCCGTATCTGGAATGACGGGATATACATACGAAATCGGTTACGGCTCCAGTAAATGGGCAGTAATAGGTATGACAAAGAACGTTGCAAACGAATATGGCGAATTTGGAATAAGAGCAAATACAATTGCTCCGGGCTGGGTAAATACCGGTATGTTCAAGAAATCGTTGGAGGATTATGCTGCTCAGTTCGGCAAGGGCGAGGTTACGCTTGGGCCTATGGGAAGACCTGCAGAGCCACAGGAAATAGCCAATGTTGTATATTTCCTTTGCACCGACGAAGCTTCATATATAAACGGATCCAATATTTTGGTTGACGGTGGAATGATGCTTGGATAAATGCTATAATTTATTAAATTATAGTTTGACTTGGAGAAGAAATTTGAAACAAATTGATAGAGTTCTAGTACATGATATTGCTGAAGAGAATATTGTCTCGCAGACGATAATTAAACGCATGCATTCCTATTCCGAAAACGCAAAAATGTGGAAGGGCGCTTTTGCGGCATTTCTCATTTCGCTCGTGATACATTTTTTGCTTCGCGTGTTTTTTAGCGAGTCTTTTCCGGGAGGATATGAGGAGTCAAAGGTTTCATTCTTTCTAATGATGATGATGTGGATTTGCTTTGCGGCATTTGCAATTCTCTTTATCAGAGAGAAATCATTACTTAAGAAAAAATGCACATGTCCTAATTGCGGTGAGGGCTTTGCCTATTTTACATCGGAGTCGGAAAAGAGCGGACAATGCGGCAGGAAGTATTTTTTGGATGATTGCAATACAGTGGGAATCAAGCAGGGAAAAGTAAAAGGGAGCCCCTTTATTCTTCCCAAGAATTGTCCTAACTGCAATGAAAAGATATGGAAGGAGTAGAAGATGGATAACAAGGCTTTGATTGAAAGAATAACCAAGACGGTTGGAGAACTTCAGCCGGAACTAAAAGAGCTAACACTTAATATCCATAGCAATCCGGAATTGGGTAATCAAGAGTACAAGGCTTATGAGTGGCAGCTTGAACTTCTAAGGAAATACGGATTTGAAATCACTGAGCATTTCTGTGATATTCCAACCGCATACAAGGCTGTCTATAAGGGGAAGAAATCCGGTCCAAAGATTGCCATGCTTGCTGAATACGATGCTCTTCCAAAGCTCGGACACGGATGTGGACATAACCTGATCTGCATGATGTCGGTTGGTTCAGGTATTGCAATGAGAGAGTACGCCGATGAATTTGGTGGAGAAATCTATGTAATCGGAACTCCGGCAGAGGAGACAGAGGGTGCGAAGGTCGCCATGTCGAATGCCGGCGCCTTTGATGAAATGGATGTCGTAATGATGGCTCATCCTGGTGCATACGATGAGAGTTCATGGAATACCATGGCGATGATTTGTAGAAGCTATGAGTTCTTTGGAAGAAATGCTCACGCTGCGTCGGCGCCTGAAGAAGGACTCAATGCATTAGATGCCGTAATAAACTTCTTCAACCTTGTAAATGCTTTGAGACAGCATACAAAGGACGGCGTAAGAATCCATGGCGTAATCTCACACGGTGGAGAGGCTCCGAACATTATTCCGGATTATACCCGTACGCTTTTCTATATAAGAGCACCAAAATGGGCAGAACTCGAAGAACTCGAAAAGAGGGTAGAGGCATGCGCTCAGGGTGCCGCTATTGCTACAGGCACAACATATAAATGGAATTACGAAGAAGTTGACTTTATGGATACCAATAGCAATATGTATCTGAATAAACTCGCCTGTGACACCATGGAAGAGCTTGGAGTTCAGATGATATGGAACGGGGAAAAGGGTACCATGGGATCCTCAGATCTGGGAAATGTAAGCTATAGATGTCCTTCGATTCAAATCATAAATTCACTGGGGGTTCACCCGAGCGGAAATAAATACGTTGCACATACCACGGAGTTTGCTGAACTTGCATGTACTGATTGGGCAATAGAGCACGCATTTGAGTTCATCAAGGGATTTGTACTTACTGCTTGCAAGCTGATGACAGAACCGGAACACCTAAAGGCAATTAAAGAAGAGTTTGCAAACATGAAGTAGCCTAAACCGCCTCGCTCGCGCTAAGACAGTTATGTATTTGAGCGCAGAAGCGAGGCGGTTTAGATTATTTTGATAGCAATCTCCTTATTAGATTTGCTATTAGGTCATAGCGTTTTTCTACAGTGTCCAAAAGGAAGTATTCTTGGTCGTTGTGAAGATTATCACCATGTGGTCCACAAGCATCGATGATAGGGGTTCCGCCACCTGATACAAAGCTTGCATCCGACGCTCCACCAGAGCTTTCAAAATCAAACTCATAGTTCATCTTTGCCGCCTCTTCCTTTAAGATATTTACCATCATCTTTGCCTCGTCGGTAAATCTCATAGGCGGCATATCGCTGTATTTTGTGCAGACAGTAGTTACGCGTTCGTCTCCGGTATGAGCTGCAAGTTCGTCAAAGGCCGCTTGCACGACCTCAAGCTGACTGTAATCCATAATTCTTACATCGATCTTTAGGTGAGCGTTTTCGGGTACGACGTTTGATGCGGTTCCTGCATTAAGAACACCGATATTTACCGTGAGACCGGGGAGACTCTTGTGAAGTTTGTTACAGCAATCAATCCATCGACCTGCTTCCTTGATAGCGCTTGCGCCTTTGTCGGGATAGCTTCCTGCGTGAGAAGCAAGACCTTTGATATCCACCCAGTATTCAATTGATCCTTTTCTTTCGTGAACGAAGTTTCCCGTTATTCTTCCGGGCTCCATGTCGAGAGCATATTTTGCATTCTTTGCAAGCTCTAGGAGAAGCTCTCCACTATAGGGCGACCCCAGTTCTTCATCCCCGTTATTAAGTATTGCAAAACACTTATCGGGAAATTCATTTTTTAATTCTCTTATTAAATGAAGTGCCATAAGATCGCCGGCCTTCATGTCTGCAGCTCCCGGTCCCTTGACCTTATTTTCGTCAATTGAGAAGGGGCGTTCAGCGACTGTACCCTCAGGGAAAACTGTATCAATATGCCCGATGAACATAATATCCCAAGGCTTATCCTTTCCTTCCAGGTCCTTCATATCGTGTGTCGTTGCAACAAGGTGAGGGTGTCCCTCCGGTTCAAGAGTTCTTCTTGTTACAAAGAGTCCATCTGCCTTATACATTTCCTCCAGCTTATCGGCCATCTTGTTAAGGCCGGGAACATCATAGCTACCGCTATCGATATTTACTAGAGTCTCAAGCTCCTCCAGGTATTTCTTTAAATCGATTCCCATAACTCTTTCCTTTCTGAGTTTTTCACTCTTGGTTTATGTTAGATGATATATTATTTATTTCCTTGATAAGGTATGAATCGTCCGAGTCTATCGTTAACAATCTTTCCGCCTTCAATTGCGAGCTCTCCTCCGATATATACTCTTTCTATTCCTTCCGGAGCCTCCAGGTGAGAGAAGTCTGCCTTATCTATAATCGTATCGGGGTTAAATATTGTAAGATCTGCGTCGCAGCCCTCAAGTATGCGTCCTTTGCTCCTGAGGTTCATTCTATCCGCAGGCTCAAGAGTGATTTTTCTAAGCGCATCTACAAGCGGAAGGGCATTTTCTTCTCTAACATATTTACCGAGAACTCTTGGGAATGTTCCTGCAATTCTTGGGTGACCGCTTCCCGATGCCATAATACCGTCTGAGGCTACCATTCCGTTTGGATTTACTATGGCCTTTCTGATATCATCCTCCTGCATTACAAATGCAACCGCCAGCATATTTGGATAATTCTCTCTTGCGTCGTGGAAAATCTTCTCGTCGCAGTAAACATTTCTATATGGATCGTCAGTGAGGAGAATGCTGTTATAATTCACGCCCCAGCCCTCAAGACAGCCGTCTTCAAATACCGTAGAGCCAATATATGTTGAGAAGGCGTTATATGGATAGGTGTCATAGTTAAGACCCGGGTCCTTTTCCATAGCCTCATTAATTCTATCCAGGCAGTCGCCCATGATTCCGTAGGCAGAGCCGCTTGAGAGGTGAGAGATTTGGAATTTTGGCTTTATAGCTGCAGACAGCCTAATCATTTCATCTACATGGTCGGTATTTACATGACATTCATCTCTATAATGAGCACTTACTATATAATTTGGATCCTCGAGCTCTCTGAGAGCAAAGAGCATTTCATCAAAGGTCATAGAAGGGTCATATTCTATACCAAAGGATATGCCACAGGCGCCTTGAGAAATCTCGTTCATGAGTTGGTCTCTAATCTTTATTCTCTGAGCAAGGGAAGTAACCTCGTGGTGATCCACGCCGAGTCCGACCCTAAAGAAATTGTATCCGGATTGAATCATATAGTTAACAGGGGAACCACCGAGCTCGTCGAGAACGCTTTTGAAAACGTCAAGAGGCTGGCGCTGCGTTCCGCAGTTTCCACCTATAGCTGTGGTTACGCCCATCTCAAGCATGCATTTTGCTGCGAAGTATTTCTTTCCCTCTGTTGTGAAACGTTCCTCGTGCATATGTATGTCAATAAAGCCGGGTGAAACGACTAGTCCTTCGGCATCAAAGACAGAAGCTGCTTCAGGTTCTGCTTCTCCGATATATTCGATTTTGCCATCCATGATTCCGATATTTGCTTTCTTTAGAGAAGAGCCTGAATTTGCTTTTCCGGTTTTGTAGTTCCCAAAATCAGGGTAGAGCGCATTGACGATAAGAAGATCCAACATAATAAACCTCCCAATTACGTTATAAGTTGATACTTTTGCTACTTTTACTACATTATATACTATTTCTTACGGAAAGGTGTATATACTATTGCGTTGTCATGTGAATTGTGGCACAATATGACAGTAAGTTATGGCTGTGCTCGAAAAGGAGAATAGAATGGGTGCACTTGCTTCGTGCGATTTCCCGCTACTAAAAAAGTGGAAGGACATCGTTGACTCAAATAAAATAATTGGATTTATCGATGCGGTCTTATGTGCATTTGCACAGATTATATTCTCGGACAATTCTTTTTCCGGACTTGTGCTTTTGATCGCGAGTTTTCTCGTATCGGTTCAGGTAGGGGTAGCAGGTCTATGGTCTGCAATAGTCTCCGTGGCATTTTGTAAGATCGTAGGAGCACCTCCGGTGATTACCAGGATGGGTGTTCACTCATTTTGTTCAACTCTTTCCGGAATCATTATGGGCGGATTAATATTTGTGGATGGAATTGATTTAAGATTCTTTGTATTCTTTACACTTTCATCTCTCTTCTGTACGATTACGGTTCTTGCATGCAGTCATATATTTTCTACATGGAATGCATCAGCACTCGGACTTCCATTTGGATTTACGACTCTTGTTTTTATGGGTGCCGCTCAGAATATGGGATTTGTTTCTCAGGCTGAAACAGTAATTGCACATTCCGCTTCTACCATTCTTCCCGAAAACATTTCTGCATGGAATGGTGGAGAAATAATTCAATCTATTTATTCCGGAGTGAGTGAACTTCTCGGCGGAACAGAATGGATCATCGCAGTCTTAATTGGAGTTGCACTTTTAATGTCATCAAGAATTGATTTTATATCTGCAATTCTTGGTGCAACAATCGGAGCATTAACTGCGATGTTTTTTGGAGTACCGAATGTACCGATCCTAATCGGACTATATGGATACAATGGAATGCTTCTTATGTTTGTACTAAACGGAAGAGCGTTTAAGATTACACCGAAGTCATATATACTAAATTTGATTCTTGCTGGTATGACATCTATACTTGCTGCATGGATGTCGGTTAGCTTTGGACTTGTCGGTGCAGTTTGTACTGCATTTCCGTTTTCAATCATCTGCTGCTTGATGATGATCGCAGCACCGAATATGAATCTTGAGTATAGGCCCGCAATGTATTGGGGCGTACCTGAAACAGTAGGAAAGATCAAAGAAAAGGCAGAGGCTAAACCAGCTGAAACCAACGCCTAGAGCGCTTGATATTAAAAGGCCGCACGACGAGTCGTGCGGTTTTTATTTACTCATTAACCATGCATTAAAAGATGAGAGAAGAAGTAAATGCGAGTAAAAGCGAAAACAGAAAAATATAATAAAAAACAAAAATGAAAATAGGAAAACAAAAAAGAAAAAACACGAGACGAATGAAAAAATAGAAAATCAAAAAAGCAAAAACAAAAAAAGAAATCATCAAATCAAAAAACAAAAATAAAATCGCAAAGAAAAAACAAAATCGCAAATCAAAAAACAAAAACGTAAAGCAAAAAACAAAAACAAAAAATGTGTCGGGAAATTTTTGAAAAAAATTAATAGAAAACTCTTGAAATTTGCAACATGAGTGGTATTATTAACTCGTAAGTTGATATAAGTTTACTTATATAACTGTAAAAAAGTTTTTTGTAGAAGGGGTAAAGAAAACTCCGCAATCGTAAAGGAAGGCGAAAAAATGGCAACAGCAAAAAAACCTGCAGCAAAGAAACCGGCTGCAAAGAAACCAGCTGCTAAGAAACCAGCTGCTAAGAAGGCAGTAGCTAAGAAAGCTCCAGCAAAGAAGACAGAAGCAAAGAAGCCAGCAGCAAAGAAGCCAGCAGCTAAGAAGGCAGTAGCAAAGAAGCCAGCAGCTAAGAAGGAAGTAGCAAAGAAAGCTCCAGCTAAGAAGGCAGTAGCTAAGAAGGCCCCAGCAAAGAAGGCTCCAGCAAAGAAGGCTCCAGCAAAGAAAGCTCCAGCTAAGAAGGCTCCAGCAAAGAAGGCTCCAGCAAAGAAAGCTCCAGCTAAGAAAGCTCCAGCAAAGAAGGCTCCAGCAAAGAAGGCTCCAGCTAAGAAAGCTCCAGCTAAGAAAGCTCCAGCTAAGAAAGTTGTAAAGAAGAAATAAGCATTCATTCAGGACTCCGCTTCTTAGCGGAGTCCACTTAAGTTAAGTAAAAAATTAATAATAATTTTGAGCCATAAAGGAGAAACCGAAATGAAAAAAAGGTTGATTGCAATCGCTCTCGTTCTGGTTATGGTGATTACACTTTCTGCATGTAAAGGTAATACACCGAATGAACCCGAACCAACTACAAATCCTGATGGCCCAACCGGTGAACCTGTTGACGGTGGAGAAATCGTCATAGGTATTTCTACCGATTTGGAAACCAGTCTTGACCCACACGTATCATCGTCGTCGGCAGGAACCAGAGAAGTCCTATTTAATGTTTTTGAAGGCCTTGTTAAGCCTGATCCAGACGGAAATCTCATCCCCGCCATCGCTGAGGATTACGTTGTGAATGAGACAGCTGACGAATATACTTTCACATTACGTGAAGGCGTCAAGTTCCACAACGGAAACGAAGTAACGGTTGGGGATGTTGTTTATTCACTGACTCATGCGGCAGGTCTCGACACAGGGACTCCTTTGGTCAAGGAACTCGCTGCGATTGCTTCAGTAGAAGCTAAGGATGACAAAACAGTCTCCGTAAAGCTTAATGCACCTGACACGGAATTTATTGCTTATCTTACAACAGCAATAGTTCCTGAAGGCGTTGACCAGAACAAAGAAGTAGTAGGTACAGGTCCATATAAGCTTGTATCCAGAAAAGTACAAGAGAGTGTAGAGTTCGAAAAGAACAATGATTACTGGGGAGAACCTGCACATCTTGACAAGGTTACGCTTAGGGTTATCGATAACGCAGAGACTTTGGTTATGAGCCTTAAGTCCGGCGCTATTGATATGGCTACAAGACTCATTGCGAGCCAGGTAGCTGAGCTTGACAATATGACTATCCTTGAAGGAAGCAGCAGTGCTGTTCAGGCTCTCTACTTAAACAATGCAGTAGAGCCACTTAATGATGTTAAGGTTAGACAGGCACTCTGCTATGCTATCGATAAACAGGCAATAATCGATCTGGCTTTTGATGGTCATGGTAATCTATTGGGAAGCAGCATGTATCCTGCATTCAAGAAGTATTATGTAGAAGAGCTTACAAATTATTATGAGTATAGCCCGGAAAAAGCAAAGGAACTCTTGAAGGAAGCAGGATATGAGAATGGTTTTACATTTACAATTACCGTTCCATCCAATTATCAGCAGCATGTTGACACTGCGCAGGTAATCGTAGAGCAGCTTGGTCAGGTAGGAATCACAGCAAAGATTAATCAGGTTGAGTGGGCAACATGGCTTTCTGAAACCTATCAGGGCAGAAACTTTGAAGGTACAATCGTAAGCTTTGACTCACATTGGCTTGCTGCGTCAGGTCTACTTGCGAGATTCCAGAGCGACAACGGCAAGAATATGATTAACTTTAACAGTGCTGAATTTGATGCAAAATACAAGGAAGCCATATCGACAACTGATGATGCTACAAAGGTTGCGGCATTTAAAGAATGCGAGCGCATTTTGACAGAGAATGCAGCAAATGTTTATATTCAAGACGTAGGATCGATGGTTGCAATTGGAAAGAATTTTGCAGGATATCAATTCTATCCACTTTATGTCTGCGACTTTTCAAAGATATATAAGATTGCAGAGTAGATTTATAAACGCGGCGCGGCTTTTTGTCGCGCCGCTTATTAATGAAAAGGACTAATGAAATACGTATTAAAGAAAACAGGGGTACTCATAATAACCTTAGTTATGATATCCCTTCTGGCTTTTTTGGCTTTTCAGATAATACCGGGCGATCCGACAACCAAAATACTCGGAACGGACTACTCACCGGAGAGAGCCGAAGCGCTGAGAGAAGAACTAGGATTTAACGGCAGTATTGTCGAAAGATATATTAAATGGCTTGTGGGATTCGTAAAAGGGGATCCTGGCATGAGCTATAGTTATTTTATTCCCGTAAGAGATGTACTGGAGGGAAAGCTTAAGGTTACATTTGCGCTTTCCGTTATATCATGGATTATAGTTACGCTAATCAGCATTCCTCTTGGTATAGCGATGGCGCGATATGAAAATGGAAGACTTGATCGCTTTAATTTTGTTTTCAATCAAATTGCCATGGCGATACCGTCATTCTTCTTAGGCATATTGTTTGTCTATGTCTTTGGATTAATCTTAAAATGGTTTATGCCGGGAAGGTTTGTTTCCTTTGATGAAAGCTTCTTCGGTGCGATAGGCGCACTTATCCTTCCGGCCCTTGCCATTTCAATACCAAAGGCCGCAAAGGTAGCAAAGCTCCTTCGTGCATCAATCCTTAATGAAATGAAAAACGACTACGTTAGAACAGCATATAGCCGTGGCAATTCCCGTTGGGATGTTATAAAAGGCCACGTGCTTAGGAATGCCATTCTTCCTGTAATAACATATATAGCAATGACGCTTTCTGATATAGTGGCAGGGTCCATTATTGTTGAGCAGGTCTTTGCGCTTCCGGGACTTGGAAGACTACTCATAAGCAGCATCGGAAACAGAGATTTTCCTGTTGCTCAGTATATAGTTGTAATAATTGCGTTTGTTGTTGTATTCATGAATTATCTTGCTGACATAATAACGCAGTATGTGGATCCGAGAGTGAGGTTGTCATGATTCATAGCAAAAGAGATTCACATTTTAAAGCGGGTTTAATTATAACCGGAATAATGCTTGTCATTATTATCGTTGGACTTTTCTGGACGCCATACGATCCGAATGCGATGGATGGTTCAGCAAAGATGCAGGGTCCGAGTCTTTCACATGTTCTCGGTACTGATAATTTCGGAAGAGATATTTTCTCAAGAGTTGTCCAGGGAGCGGGATCGACATTCCTAATCGCCGCTGCAACTGTTGCAATAGGACTTATAATCGGGACCTTGCTTGGTGCTATTACGGGATATTACGGTGGATGGCTCGACGAAGTTCTGATGAGATTAAATGACAGCATCTTGGCATTTCCAAGCATCTTGCTTGCTCTCGTCCTGATAGCTGTTATGGGACCGGGCAAGTATAATATTATTGTAGCTTTGGGAATCATCTTTATACCGAGTTTTGCTCGTATAGTTAGAACAGAGGTTGCAAAGCAAAAAAATACGGATTACGTGAGGGCTGCAAAGCTCATGGGAGCAGGGGATACAAGGATTCTTCTCCTTCATATCATTCCCAATATTATTCCCGTCATGCTTTCTTCGATAGCAATCGGATTTAATAATGCGGTTCTTGCGGAGGCATCGATGAGCTATCTGGGTGTAGGCGTTCAACCGCCGGATCCAAGCCTTGGAAGAATGCTGTCTGAGGCGCAGGGTTTCCTCTCGGGTGCTCCTTGGTATGCGATTTCTGTAGGCGTTGCGATAATCATTTTGATCTTAGGTTTCAGTCTTTTAAGCGAAGGACTTGGAGGTGATGACAGTGCAAGATAATAATCTTAAGCCTACCGAAGTGCTTCTTGAAGTAAAAGATTTAAAGGTCAAATTTCTTTCGACGGGAAAGGAAGCTGTTCACGGAATCAATCTCTCAATGAAGGCAGGAGAGAGGCTCGGTCTCGTAGGAGAATCGGGAAGCGGAAAGACCGTAACGGCTATGGCTATATCCGGACTTATAGAGAAGAACAAAGTGGATATGAGCGGCCATATAATTTTTAATGGCGTGGATATTTGGAATTGTTCGCGAGATGAGCTCAGATCTGTTCAGGGAAGAGAAATAGGTGTTGTTTTTCAGGAGCCGATGACGAGTCTCAATCCACTTATGAAGGTAGGCTATCAGGTAGAAGAGACCTTAAGAATACATACCAAAGCATCTCCTGAAAAACGCAAGGAACTCGCACTCATGGCGCTTGAAAAGGTTGGAATTCCTGAGCCTGAGGTTGCTTACGATAAATACCCGCATCAGCTTTCGGGTGGACAGAGACAGCGCGCCATGATAGCTTCTGCTATGGTAATTAAACCAAAGCTCCTTATCTGCGATGAGCCTACAACAGCACTCGATGTACGTGTGCAGGCGCAGATATTAAAACTTCTAAAGGAAGTTAGCGATGAGTTTGAGGTTGGCATTCTTCTAATTAGCCATGACCTAAGAGTTATTAGACAGCTTTGCGATAAGGTTGCGGTAATGTATAGGGGCGATATAGTTGAAGAAGGTTATACCGAGGAAGTATTCAACAATCCTAAGCATGAATATACCAAGAGACTAATAGAAGCAATCCCAAAGAGAGAAAAGAAAATTAACGATAAATAGGAGAAGAGATGGGAAACAATTCTTCTGTGATAAAAACAGTAATAGAGGATACATCCAGGGTTCTTGAGGTCAAGAATCTATCTTTGACATATAACGACTCAACGCTCTTTGGAAAGAAGAGTAGTTTTGACGCGCTCCACAATGTAAACATACATATAGATAATGGAGAGATTCTTGGAATAGTAGGTGAATCCGGTTGCGGAAAGTCAACCTTGGCAAAGGCAGTTCTCGGAATTGTTGAAAATGCTGATTTAAGCGGAGAAATCATTCACTATACAAAGAGACCGCAGATGATCTTTCAGGATCCTGCGGGAAGCCTTAATCCTGCAAAGACGATAGAATGGATTATGGAAGAGCCTCTAAAAATATTCGGAAAATATGATGAGGCCGAGAGAAAACGTCGAGTTTATGATATGATGGAAAGGGTAGGACTTGAAAGAGAACTAGCCACTCATAAACCGAGAGAACTTTCCGGAGGACAGAAGCAGAGGGTATCCATTGCGACAGCTCTTATTCAGAGACCGAGATTTATTATCGCGGATGAACCTATTTCTGCACTTGATGTATCGATTCAGGGGCAAATCCTAAAGCTTCTTTTGGAGCTCAGAGATGAACTTGATCTATCGTATATGTTCATAACCCATGACCTAAATGTCTGCTATTCTATTTGCGATAGGGTTGTTGTTATGTACCACGGAGAAGTTGTGGAGGAAGGCCTTGTAGAAGAGGTGTATAATAATCCTAAGCATGATTATACAAAGAAGCTTTTGGAAGCTGCTTTGATATGAAAGGAGAAAAGAATGAGCGATATTTTTAACGGCGCAAAAAAGCTTGGATTTGGACTCATGAGACTCCCTAGGTGTGGAGATAATAAAGAAACTATTGATATTGAAGAAACAAAAAAGATGGTGGACCTTTTTATGGAAAACGGGTTCACGTATTTTGATACTGCATGGGCTTACGAGGGCTCGGAAGAGGCAGCAAGAAAGGCTCTTGTAGAGCGCTATCCGAGGGACAGTTTCACAATTGCAAGTAAGCTTGCTCCTTGGATTAATAAGAAGGATAGAGAAACAGCGATTAAACAGTTTGAGACATCATGTGAGCGTCTTGGTGTTGATTATATAGACTATTATCTCATGCATAACCTCGGAGAAGCCAGAACCGGAGTTTTTGACGAGTTTGGAATTTGGGAGTTTGCTAAAGAACTTAAAGAGCAAGGAAAGATTAAGCATCTAGGCTTTTCATTCCATGATAAGGCAGAGGCGCTAGAGCCCGTACTTCAGGCACATCCGGAAGCCGAGTTTGTTCAGCTTCAGATAAACTATGCCGATTGGGACGATGCATTTATCCAGTCAAAGCTCTGCTATGAGATGGCCCGTAAATACAATAAGCCTGTAATAGTAATGGAACCCGTAAAGGGAGGAATGCTTGCAGAACCTCCTGAAGTTGTTACGGATGTCCTAAAGGCAGTAAATCCCGATGCATCAAACGCATCATGGGCGATAAGATTTGCAGCGAGTCTGGATGGCGTTTCAATGGTACTCTCCGGCATGAGCAATATGGCGCAGATAGAAGATAATATCTCGTTCATGAAGGACTTTGTTCCGCTCAGCGAAGAAGAAAAAGTAGTGATGAAGGATGCCGCAGATGCACTTCACAGCATACCGCTAATCCCATGCACAAAATGCAATTACTGCGCTGAGGTTTGCCCAATGAATATCGGTATCTCGGGAACATTCTTTGCCGTTAACCATCACAGAGTCTATCAGAATCTCGATGCCGCAAAGGGAAGAGAATCCTGGAACGTAAAGTCGCAGGGCAAGGCCAGGGCCAATGAATGTGTTAAATGCGGTTCTTGCGAAGGCGTCTGCCCGCAGCATATAGAGATTATAAATGAATTGGAAAAAGCTGCTGAACTTTTTGAATTATAGTTTTGTATGGGAGAGGCTTTCTTATGGAAAGCCTCTTTAGGTATTAGGATATGTTAGTATTTCCAACAATTACAATTTCGGAAAACACACCATTTATGCGTGGAGAAAGCTACGGAAGACAAGCTTCGCTCCTTATTTCCATGAGCATAGATACGTATAAGTCAAAGCTCGCACGAGCAGGACTATCGTGGGAAATAGCGCAGGAAGTAGCCATGCGTCATTTAGACTGGGCATCCGAAAACGAAGGTATGCCCGACATGATTGAAGATATAAGAGGTATCTCGGAAGGCGCAGGAAGAGATATAAGGGATATAGCTGTTTTAAACTGCGTATATGAGCTTCTGCATTTTCCAAAAGAGTGCACTTCATTTGCGTTAAAGAGAGAGGCGACTATGGATTCGCATGTTATTCTCGGCCAAAACTGGGATCAGGATCCGACGATAGGTGCGCAGGCTGTTATCCTGGACATTATAGAAGAAGAGACGGGGAATCATATTTTTGGAATCTCAGAGGCCGGGCAGCTTATCAAGAGCGGTATGTGCGTAAGAAGTGATGGAACTGCTGTCGCAATCGCAGGTAGCAGCATTCTAAGCAATTTAGATAAGGTTGGTATAGGTTGTCCAACGACTATCCTAAAACGTAAGGCGCTTTGTCTTGGGAGAATGGAAAGCATTATTAATCTTGTTACGGGTTCAGCAAGAAGTGTATCCTCCAATATTAATATTGCAACTACTGAGGATGAAGTATATTCTATTGAGCTTCTTCCTGAGGTTGTGGACAGGGAGGATAGACTACTAGTTGATCCATATTATATCCTTAAGCCTATGAGCGGTGCTGTTACGCACGATAACGGCATAAGGTCTGTTCCTCAGATAGATATGTATAGGCATGGACATCCTCGTGGAACGCATTTAAAAATTCTCTTTTCCGAGAGAACGGGAAGTATTGATCTAGACTATATAAAAAGATGCCTCTCGGACCACGAGGGGTATCCGGGAAGCATCTGTTCACACGGCTGTGATGAGAATGACAATTGGCAGACCATCGCATCGGTCATCTATGATCTCGATGCAAAGCGTGCATATATTTCTTGCGGTGCGCCTTGCCAGAGCGAGTATATTGAATTTGTTTTATAAAAACTTATTATTCGTGCCTCAAGGCTTCAATTGGATCAAGGTTTGCAGCCTTCCTCGAAGGAAGAAGACCAAAGATGATTCCTATAGCCATTGAGAAGACTACGGCTATAATGGTTGCAGGCCAGCTGATTGCAACCGGTGAACCGTTAAGCTGAGATATGAACTCGGCAAGTATGATTCCGATAATAACACCGAGAATACCACCGATGGAGGTGAGGGCAACTGCCTCTGTTAGGAACTGAGCCATTATTGCACTCTTTGGTGCACCGATGGCTTTTTTTAGTCCTATCTCGCTCGTTCTTTCGGTTACGGATACGAGCATGATATTCATAACGCCGATTCCTCCGACGAGAAGTGAAATCGCAGCAATCCAGATTAGCATTTGATTGGTGCTTTGGCTGAGCTGCTGAATCTCACGAGCTTGCTCAAGAAGATCTTGCGCCTTGTATGAATACTCTCCCGATGAAAGGATGGAACTAGCCATTATTTTTTCCGCATCCTTACCGACCTGAGTCATATTATTGGTGCTGTTGGTCCTAAGAATTACATTCTGCGGCTCGTCGTACTGATAGAGGGAAGGCCAAGCGCTTATCGGAATATAGACTCTTCCTGACTTATCCTGTCTAAAAGTATAATAGTCCTCGATAGATGTAATAGTAGGTTCAAATGTCTGCTTATCTTTTAGAATTCCTATAACGACAAAGGGTTCGCCTTTGATTTCTACTGTCTTTCCAACGGCTTCAGCGCCCTGGAAGAGGGATTCGTAGCTGTTTTCATCGAGGAGGCATACCTTATGGAATCCATCGAGATCATGTTGTGAGATGCCGCGTCCCTGTGAGACCGTAAGTCCGGCTGTTGCGATATAATTGGTGTCTATTCCAAAGATATATCCACCGCTCAGTGAATTGCTTAGGTAATAGACTCCGTCATAATCCTGTCTTCTGCTATATGCTGCAACACTTTCTACATTGTCAATTTTCTTTAAACTGTCATACTGGTCTTGGGTTATCGGTTTTACACTATCGGGTACTCCATCGTAAAACTCATAAGTCCAGTCGCCCTGCATGAGTTGAACGTTGACATTATTAACACCTGAACCAATCAGGTTCTTCTTTATCTGTTCGTTTGTTCCCTGTATGGTTGAAACGATTGCTATTATTGCGGCAATTCCTATGATGATACCAAGCATGGTTAGGATGGATCTCATCTTATGTGAGAATATGCCTCTGAATGATAGTCTTATATTTTCTCTCATCCTTAACCTCCTTTACCAATAGGACATTTCTTCGTTTACCTGGGTCTTTGTACCCTCAAGAGCGCCGTCTCCATAGGGGAAGGCCAGATAATCTTCTAGGGTCAAACCTTCTAGAATCTGTACGTATTCTCCGTACCAAGTCTTTCCGGTTTTGACATATTGTTTTGCCAGTTTACCATCTACGTCCTTCATTACATATTTGCCCTGGGTATCGCTTCTTACGTAGGCAGTAGGTATATAAAGTGAATCATCGACTTCGTTTGACTCTAGAGCCATCTGTAGCCAAGATCCCGGGGCTAGGTCGCCGGCATCCTCAAAATAGGCTAGGAATCCATAGACTGAAGAGTTTGGATTTCCACCATAGTAGAAATAATTGTTGTCCATAGGATACTCATCTATTGATGAAATAGTGCCCATATATGTTTCGCCTGTTTCCCAGCTAGATGCGGTTAGAGGCTGACCGATAGCTATCTTATCAAGCATAAGTTCGGTGATGCCGCCTTGAATAAGTACGCCGCGTCCTGCTTCCACCTTCAGGAATGCAGAACCGTCCTGCGGCATATTGTTCGGATCTCCGACTAGAGTTACGGTACCATCTCTCTTTGCCCTAACAGTTCCGTCTGCCATCTGCTCTTTATGGATGCTTAGATCAAGTCTTGCTCTTCTCAAAGAGAGGTCCAGGTCCTTGATAAGGCGTTGTTGCTGGTAAATTGCAGTGGCTAGTTCTACTGCAGTATAGCCTTCCTGATACTCAAACGAATCGTCCGTAATGCCGTTTAAGTCGTCGAGAGAAGCCGTGTCATCTTCTAGAGGACGCATTGCTACAGACCAACTGGCATCCGGGTCTTGCTCTGTTAAGAGGCTTGTATAAAGCGTCCAGGATGCAAGAAGTGGACCTGAAGTTTTGTTTTCGCTTCTTACCTCGATAACAACATAGGTATTAGGTTTTTCCTGCTTGAGTTTGTTCAGGAAGGAACCATAAATTCTTCCGTCTTCGGCAACCAAGTATCTGAGCGGGTTATATAGCGTGCCCGGGTCAGGAATGACAACGGGAGTCGGCTTTGGCTCCGGTGTCGGATCAGGAGTAGGTGTTGGATCCGGAGTAGGCGTTGGGTCCGGCGTTGGTGTTGGGTCCGGCGTTGGGGAAGGGGTGTCTTCACCTTCGTCTCCTGAGTTATCTCCTGTGTTATCGCCGGTATTATCTCCTGCGTTATCGCCGGTGTTGTCGCCGGTATTATCCCCTGTGTTATCGCCTGAGTTATCGCCGGTATTATCTCCTGTGTTATCGCCGGTATTGTCGTCGGTGTTGTTTTCTGAGTTATCGCCGGTATTGTCGTCGGTGTTGTTTTCTGAGTTATCGCCGGTGTTATCTCCAGTGTTGTTTTCTGAGTTATCGCCGGTATTGTCGCCAGTGTTGTTTTCTGAGTTATCGCCTGAGTTATCTCCTGAGTTATCGCCGGTGTTGTCTCCGGTATTGCTGGAAGAACCGCCACCGTTATCGCCACCGTTACCGCCACCGCCACCGTTATCGCCACCTTCTTCTTCGTCAGGTTTCAGGATGATGGGGGAGAGGTAATAGTATTCAAGGTCGCCTTTTTCACCATCGAGATAATTCCACGCATCTACAACCTTTGTTTTTGCAGGTTTCACAGGAACCGGTTCCGGCTCGGGTTCTGGTTCCGGCATTGGCTGTGGCTCAGGAATAGGGGTAGTGTTCTGAAGTTTTCTAAGCTCAGCATAAGCATTATTAAGGTCATTTTCGGCCCTAAGTACAGATAATTCCATGAGCTGGAGGGTAATCTCCTGGCTCGTCATATCAAAGGTTATTAAGGGGTCTCCTGCTTTTACAGTTTGACCTTCCGAAACATGAATCTCATTAATAATCTGCGTAGTGCTGACATATACGTTCTGGCTATCTGAATCATAGACAATGCCATCGATTGAAACCTGGTCCTCAACCCAGCTCATATTTAAGGATTCCATAGGAATAATTTCTGCAGTAGCAGTAGTGCTTCTATAAGCTCTTGCCCCAAAGAAGGAGCCAACGAGCAATGCAAGCACGATTATGGGTATCAGTATTTTCTTATATTTCTTCATCGCTATTCACCTATACCCTTATCGTTAAAAAGTTCTCCGTCTATTATTTTTACCATGCGTCTAGCGTAGGAGGCTACTGTTGCATCATGAGTAATCATGACAATGGTTGTGCCTTCATCGTTGAGTTTTTGGAAAAGTTCCATGACTTGTTTTCCGCTTGCTTGGTCAAGTGCTCCTGTCGGCTCATCGGCAAGAAGAATGCTTGGTGAGTTAATCATGGCTCTTGCAATTGCAACGCGCTGCTTTTGTCCACCTGAAAGCTGAGTAGGGAGGAAGGTTGTTCTATCCTCAAGGCCTACACGCTTAAGTGATTCAAATGCTCTTTCGTTTCTTTCCTGTTTACTAACTCCTGCGTAGATGAGGGGAAGCGCAACATTGTCCAGCGCAGTTTCCTGCGGAAGTAGCTGAAAGGTCTGAAATACAAAACCTATTTTGTTTAATCTTATATCTGAAAGCTGTTTCTCGCTCAGCACGGATATATCTTCTCCTTCTAGAAGATATGTACCTGAAGTTGCTCTATCGAGGCAACCGATGATATTCATCAAAGTGGATTTTCCAGATCCACTCGGTCCCATAACGGCAAGGTATTCCTTTTCAGAAACCTTAAGGTTTACGTTTTTTAGGACGGGAACAGCAAACGCATCCTGGTCATAGGTTTTGCAAATGTCTCTTAAATCAAGTATCATTCCATAACCTCCGCGGCATCTATAGCTTTCATTCCTTCGGTTATAGTTTCATCGGGCCAAGTTATCAGGCTGTCCTCTGTGAGGCCATCAAGAATTTGGACTGTGAATGTTTCTTCGTCTGTTTCGCCAAGTGCTACAATCTTTTTGACTGTTTTTCCGCGTTCCGCTGACCAAACAAAGGGGGCTCCTCCGTTTTCTTCGTAGGAGATGAAGCTCATATCAATCCAGATTCCTTCCTTTGTTTTTGCTTCTCCCTGACCGTAATCAGGCTCTATGAATACATGCTGACCGAGCATAAGGCCATCTGTTGCATCAAGGGATACATAGAATGGATATGAGGACGCTTTTTCGCCCTGGCTGTCTTCAACAAAATATCCGCCGTTGTTTTCCTGTGCGGGTTCGGTTTCTATATTGGAAATCTTTCCCGGCCATGTCTGGTTTTCATCGACTCTTGAGCGAATCAGAACTTCCATACCGGGATAAATATTTCCAATTGTTTGCTCGTTAACCTTTCCTTTGACGCGGAATTCGCCTGTCTCGGTTACGGCAACTATAGGAAGATCCGAGCCGTTGTTATCACTTCCACCTTCGGGGTTTACAGCCTTAACTACACCGTCAATAGTGCTTAAAACCTCTGACTGCTCGATTTCTTGTTTAAAGCGTTCAAGCTCTGCCTGCTTTTGTCTTATCTCAAGCTGCTTTTCGCTGATCTGGAGTTTGATTTCCGTGGAACTTCCGGCCGAGCTAAGAACCGCTATATCGTTATTGAGTCCTTCTATGTCAAGATTGATGCTTTCTATACTGTTCTCTGCGCTTCTTACATCGTATCTGAACAGGGGAGTTCCTTCTTTAACTTCCTGTCCAACTGTGACATAGATTTCTTCTATCTTTCTTTCGTTATCGCATTTATATCCTTGTGTTTTCTGCGCTTCAATTACGCCTGCATATCTATCGACTGAATAGCCAAAGTTCATGAGGGAGGATATCTTTTGCATATAAACAGCATCCTCCATGGAGGAATTTGAGCCTCCAAATTTCATCCAAGCAAAAACAGCCGCAGCCAGTACGATTGCCACAAGGCATACTGCGAGAATTATCTTTTTTGTTTTGGTCATTACTTTTCCGCCTTTCTCTTACCCCTTTATATAATTATTATTTATAAACTATTTATTGATTGGCTTTTTTTAGGCTTAGAATAGCCTTGAATAAATCGCCATCGATTGCTATTTCAAAGGTTCCGTCCATAAGTGAGGTGAGGTCGCTTGCTATCGCAAGTCCAAGACCGCTACCCTCGGTGTTTCTTGAACTGTCGCCGCGCTTGAACCTTTCAAGAAGTTCCTGCGAGGAGATATTGAGCTGGTCCCTGGACATATTCTTTACCTCAAGAACCATGGTATCATCTTTTTCAAAAATATCCATATATGCTCTAGTACCGCTTAGGGCGTATTTGGTCACATTTGTAAGGATATTTTCAACAACTCGCCAAAGGAGTTTTCCGTCGGCATAGACCATGGTGTTTTCTGCATGCTTTGTTAGAACAACCTCGATATTGTTTTTGTTGATGCTTTCGTCGAGTTCAGCAAGGGCTTGTTCAATCATGGCATACATATCGAGTTTTACGATGGATACGGGGATGTCTCCGCTTGATGCCTTTGCCGCCTCAAATAAATCGTCCGTGAGTTTTTGAAGTCTGTCGGTTTTCTCTGATATTATCCTAACATATTCTTCTGCCTGTGGGCTACTTAGACCTTCTTTTTTTAGTAAATCCACGTATGAAATCATGGACGTTAACGGAGTCCTTAAATCATGGGAAACATTGGATATGAGCTCGGTTCTGAACCTTTGGCTCTTAAGCTCCTGTTGGATTGCAAGGTCTTGCGCATCAGAAATAGAATTGACTGAGCGTGCAAGCCTACCAAGCTCACCATCTCCTAGGTCCGGAACCTTGTATGTAAAATTACCCTTTTGAAGTTCGTTTATTCCGGTTCTGACCTTTTCATATTTTCCTATTTGTCTCGGTACGATTAAGCAAATAAGAACTATCATGATGATGGCGCCGATTCCGATAAAGATAATCGCGTCATATCCAAAAGACTCTATGACAATAGCAGCTGCGATAAACATGATTGCGACAGCTCCTATGAGTGAACCCAGGACCTTTCCCTTTAGGGCAGGGCTCGATGCAGCATTTTTTGCTATGGCATAGATAATTGCACCGGGTATCGTAGTACGCCAAAAGCTCTTTGCTTTGGTTTTCCTTACGATAGAAAGAAGTGCAACTAAATCAATAGAAGCTATGACAAGTGTTCCGATTATTGCAAGAACCAGAATGATCCACCTTGGTTCAAATGCATAGTCGAGAGTTCTTATATCATATAGAGTGTAATCCATCCATTCCCTAATGGTCAGGATATTTGGATTATTCCCAATCAGGTTTTTGAACATCTCCTCCCCGGAGGGGCTTTTAAAAAGCCATGCCTGGCTCAGAATAAAAGTGAAATATAGCCCAATCGTTGCAATTCCGGCAACTATAATATCTATTTCCACAAAGATTCGGTCAAACCAGCTTAAGCTTATAGAGCCGTCCTGTTTATTTTGTCCGGTCTTCATAATTGCAAAGAGAAGGGCAGGAGGCACAATAAGAAGTGCTATTATTACTATCAGCCAAAGCTTTCCCATGCTCTCTCGGTAGAGGTCATTATTGAATTTGATATCAAAGAATTCTTCTTTATACTCGTATTTTGCGAATTCCTCGGAATTCTCCTCTACACCCCCATAAACGTAGTTGTTGTAGAGATAAGAGTCATAAGGAACCTTTTCTCCCTCATAAGTAAGGTAGGGATAACCATACTTGTTAAGAGACTCAACGCTACTCTTAATGCTCGTAAGCCAGTAGATTCCTGAAAAAACAAGAAAAGCTATGGTAATAGCAATAACAAAGATTATACCTGCGGAAACCGTGGTACTTCTTCTTGCGAGGTTTTTATTGGCCAATACGGCCTGGTCCATTTTTTGTTCGTTCATCATGCTTATAATGTATCACATATATATTAAGGAAAAAGAAGTTAAATTCTTATGATTTTCTTACGCAAATAGATGGTATAATTCGGGTATGGATAATCGAGAGAAAACAATAGTTAGAACAAGCATAATAGGTATAGCTGCCAATATTGTTTTGGCGGCTTTTAAGGCTGCAGTAGGAGTATTTTCTCACTCTATAGCCATAGTTCTTGATGCGGTAAATAATCTTAGCGATGCGCTTTCTTCTGTCATTACGATTGTGGGAACAAAGCTTGCGGGTAAGGGGCCCGATAAAAAGCATCCTCTCGGGCACGGAAGGGTTGAATATCTTACGGCAATGGTTATAGCGGTTCTTGTAATGTACGCAGGAATTACGTCATTAGTGGAGTCCGTAAAGCAGATAATAAATCCAGATACGCCGGATTATAAAGGGGTTTCTCTTATCATCATAGCGGTTTCGGTTCTGGCAAAGGTCGTTCTCGGGCGCTATGTAAAGAGCGTAGGAGAAAGAGTAAAGTCGGATTCTCTTATTGCGTCGGGTACCGATGCTACTATGGATGCAGCAATTTCCGCATCTACTCTTGTTGCGGCCGGGATATTTCTATGGAAGGGATTGAGCCTTGAAGCGTATCTCGGACTCATTATTTCTCTTGTGATCATCAAAGCCGGTATAGATATTCTGAGAGAGACAATCTCGCAGATCATAGGAGAAAGAGTTGATTCTGACCTAGCAGTTGATATCAAGAAAACGGTTTCTGGATTTGAAGATGTGGCAGGTGCTTATGACCTTATTCTTCATAGCTATGGGCCGGACACGCTTATGGGTTCCGTTCATATAGAAGTTCCGGACTATTACACGGCGGATAGGATTGACAGTCTTACAAGAAAGATCCAGAAGGAAGTATATGAAAAGCACGGAGTTGTTTTGACTGCGGTTAGTATCTATTCCAGAAACACTCACGACGACGAGGCCTCAAAGATAAGAACTGAGGCCATGCATATTGTGATGGCGCATGAAGGCGTTCTTCAGGTCCATGGATTCTATATTGATATGGAGACAAAGACTATGACCTTTGATATGGTCGTGGATTTTGGAGCGGATAGAGATGCTGTATATACCCATATCCTTGAAGAAATCAAAGAAAAATATCCGGACTATAATGTCCGGATAACACTAGACTCGGATATAAGCGATTAGCGGAAACGTTTTTTTGGAATACGCTTAACGAAGAATGTTACGATAAGACTCCAAACCATAAGAATGAGTCCGCAAGGTAGTGCATATAGATATCTATATGGGATATAGCTCTTGAAAAGCTCCAATATCGGATTTCCTTCTGTATTCATTAAGAAGAAATAGTTCGGGTTGGGGCAGAGCTTAAAGAATTCAAGGATTAGATTAATGCCGAAAACAAAGAGCGATATTATAAACGTAATAAAGGTTGCGGATAATATGTCTTTGTATTCAGGTTTATAGAAGTCTAATGTATATAGGGCTATGGCTTCTACTATAACCATTATATGTGTCCCGTAGAAACCGATGATTCTCGGTAAGAAAACCGAATAACCGGAAAAACCAAGTACCGGCATGAGTAATGCCATGAGAGCGCCAAGCGGAGCTACGTAGAAGCAGAAGCTTAGTAACGGGCGCTTTTTTGTTGCAACGGCGACAGGTATAAGAAGCATGTGAATATTGCAGAGGTTGAGCGGTAGCTCTTGCCACCAGTTAAAACCTCCATAGGGCGCATAGACGACATTGTACTCAGCATCCTTTGATAGTGCATACTTATAGATAAAGAAGCAAACAGCGGTTATTAAGCAAATAATTATGAAAGTAGCTTGTTTGACAGAATCCTTTGCATCACGAAGAACCTTGGTAATTAACCAAAGGAAGAGGACGCCCAAGACAAAAAGGGCTATAAACATCGGACTAAAAGGTTTTACTATAAGTAGTTTCTCTATCATGTGTATAATTCTACACTAGAACAATATAACTATGCACCTTAATAATTTCTTAAATAGGTTGAGCCTGCTATCGGTTTTTCTCTTGACAGCGCTAAAGTGCAGGCGTAAGATAAGTTCTATTATTGGGTAGAACTGCTGCCCGGATGGAGGGAAAATAGGATGGTTCAGGAAAAAATACCATACAAAATATATCTAGAGGAGGCGGAAATGCCCACGCATTATTATAATATGCGTGCGGATATGGAGAAGAAGCCCGCGCCGCTTCTGAATCCGGGCACGGGAGAGCCCTTGAAATATGAGGATTTACAGCCGATTTTTTGCGATGAACTTATAAAGCAAGAACTTGACGATGAGACGCGGTATATACCGATTCCCGATGAAATAAGGGATTTTTACAAAATGTATAGGCCTTCTCCTCTCGTAAGGGCATATTGCCTTGAGGAAAGGCTCGGAACTCCCGCCAAGATCTATTATAAATTTGAAGGAAATAATACGAGCGGATCTCATAAGCTAAATTCCGCTATTGCTCAGGCCTATTATGCAAAAAAGCAGGGCCTAAAGGGAATTACGACAGAAACCGGAGCAGGTCAGTGGGGAACGGCGCTTTCAATGGCATGCAGCTATTTTGAGCTTGATTGCCAGGTTTATATGGTAAAGGTTAGCTATGAGCAAAAGCCCTTTAGACGCGAGGTTATGCGTACCTACGGAGCAAATGTTACGCCGTCACCATCAGAGACCACAGAGGTCGGAAAAAAGATTCTGGCTGAATTCCCCGGGACAGGAGGATCACTGGGATGCGCAATATCTGAGGCTGTGGAGGCAGCAACAAAGCAGGAAGGCTATAGATATGTTCTCGGAAGCGTGCTTAATCAGGTTCTCCTTCATCAGAGCATCATAGGGCTAGAAACCAAAACTGCTATGGATAAATACGGTATAAAGCCAGATATTATCATAGGTTCAGCCGGAGGCGGATCAAACCTTGGTGGTCTAATTGCTCCATTTATGGGAGAAAAGCTGAGGGGAGAAGCGGATTACAGAATTGTTGCTGTGGAACCTGCATCTTGCCCGAGCTTTACAAGAGGAAAATATGCCTATGATTTTGCGGATACAGGAAGAGTATGTCCTCTTGCCAAGATGTACACATTAGGATCGGGATTTATGCCTGCGCCAAACCATGCAGGAGGCCTGAGATATCACGGAATGAGCCCAACACTCTCCGAGCTCTATGACCAAGGGTATATTGAGGCGGTTACGGCTCTTCAAACAGATGTATTTGCTGCTGCAGAGGAATTTGCGAGGGTTGAGGGAATACTTCCTGCACCTGAATCAGGACATGCCATAAAGGTCGCCTTGGATGAGGCCAAGAAATGCAAGGAAACAGGCGAGGAAAAGACGATAGTGTTTGGACTGACGGGAACAGGATATTTTGATCTCACGGCATATAAGAATTATAATGACGGAACCATGGCGGATCGTGAGCCGACGGACGAAGAGCTTGAGAAGAGTCTTTCGGAACTTCCGAAGTTATAGATTACGGATTCTAGTTTCAGAGTACGTGGAAACATTGAATTTTAAACAAAAAACGGCGGCTAGTGCCGCCGTTTTGGTTTTTGTTATCAGCTTCCTGTAACGATGAATGGCTGGATTGCCTTTGCTACGTTGTTTACAGGCATGGTCTGGAGGACAACTTTTCCCGGACCGGTTACTATGGTGTTAAAGAAGCCTTCGCCTCCGAGAAGCGCATTCTTTGCGCCGCCTACGGACTGGATGTCCAAGGAGCAGGTAGAATCCATCATTGCGATGAATCCTGTGGAGATTTTCATCTGCTGTCCCGCCTGGAGATTGTATTCGCAGGTATAGCCGTCAATTTCTATGAATGCGGTTCCGTGGCCGGAGAGTTTCTGCATGATGAAACCTTCGCCGCCAAATAGGCCTGCACCGAACTTCTTCTGGAAGAAAACGCTGAGTTCAACAGTCTCGTCACTAGCCAAAAATGCACGTTTTTGAACTATATATTCCTGTCCGGGTCCGATTTCCAGTGCTTTGATGGTTCCCGGGAAGGAAGAAGCAAAGGCAATCTGTCCGGGACCTCCTTCTGCGGTATATCTATTCTGGAACATTGACTCGCCGCTGAACATACGGCCCATCATCTTGCCAAAGCCGCCGGTTCCTTGAGTTTCCATTCTCATATTGGGGCTCATCCAGCTCATGGCGCCTTTTTCTGTAATCATTGTTTCTCCGGCTTCCATATCGCAGATAACGACAGGGAGTGGTTCGCCGATAATTTGATATTTCATATTATCCTCCTTATTTATTAACAGGATTGATTATACCTTTAATATATCCCAAGGGGCACTTGTTGTAAAGCGACAAATCGGTTACAATAACTAGGTAATATCAATAAGTGAGGCGTTTTTGTTATGCGTTAATTTAGCGGGACGCCGGACGATAAATATAAAACGATAAATGTAATCAGTATTAAATGTGAGGAATGTTATGAGCGAGCAAGTTATTGCAAATAATTTTATTCATGCCTTTATAGACGAGGATTTGCAAGAGGGCGTCTATGACAAAGTTGCTACGAGATTTCCGCCGGAGCCAAACGGATATCTTCATGTAGGTCACGCAAAGTCCATTTGCCTAAACTTTGGAACCGCAAAAAAATATAACGGAACATGCAACCTAAGATATGACGACACCAATCCCGTTAAGGAAGATCTTGAATATGTAAATGCCATAGAGGCTGATATCAAATGGCTAGGCTTCACATGGGAAAATAAACTCTGGGCATCTGATTATTTTGGCACGATGTATGAGGCTGCAGTAGAACTCATTAAGAAGGGTCTTGCGTATGTTGACGATCTTTCTGCGGAGGAGATAAAGGCACATAGAGGAACCCTTACTGAACCCGGAAAGGAAAGCCCTTGCCGTAATAGAAGTGTAGAAGAAAACCTCGCGCTCTTTACGGAAATGAAAGAGGGCAAGTACGGAGATGGAGAAAAGGTTCTTCGTGCAAAGATAGATATGTCGTCTCCTAATATGAATATGAGAGACCCTGTTATCTATAGAATCGTTCATGCAACGCATCACAATACCGGAGATGATTGGTGCATCTATCCGATGTATGACTTTGCTCATCCTATAGAGGATGCGATTGAGGGAATAACCCATTCAATCTGCACGATGGAGTTTGAGGACCATAGACCGCTATATGACTGGGTTCTAAGAGAAGTAGGTTTCTGGCCAAATCCACCGAGACAGATTGAGTTTGCAAGGCTTAATCTTACAAACACTGTTATGAGTAAGAGATACCTAAAGGCCCTTGTTGACGATGCGGTTGTAGATGGATGGGACGATCCAAGAATGCCTACGATTGCAGGACTTAGAAGAAGAGGATACACGCCTGAAGCTATTCGCGATTTCTGCGATAGAGTTGGTGTAGCAAAGGCAAACAGCCTTGTTGATATGGGACTTCTTGAACATTGCGTTCGCGAGGATCTTCAGAGTAGGGTAGAAAGCAGAAATGTCGTTGAGGATCCAATCAAGGTCGTAATCACAAATTATCCCGAGGAAGAAACTGAGATGGTTACGGTTGAGAACAATAAGAATGTACCGGAGATGGGAGAGCGTAAGATTCCGTTCTCAAGAGAACTCTATATTGACGGTGCGGACTTTATGGAGGTTCCCGCAAAGAAGTATTTCCGTCTCTTCCCGGGAAACGAAGTAAGATTCAAGGGTGCGTATTTTATTAAATGCGAAGATGTCGTAAAGAACGATGACGGAAGCATCAAAGAACTCCTTTGCACATACGATCCTGAAACAAAGAGCGGAGAAGGCTTTGAAGGAAGAAAGGTAAAGGGAACTATTCATTTTGTTGATGCAAAGACCGCTGTTCCTGTAACGATAAGAAATTATAGCTATCTCATGATCCAAAATGAAGAGGGAGAAAACGTCCTGAATCCTGAGTCTCTTGTGGAGAAGAAGGGGTTTGCTGAGCCGCTTCTAGCTGAAGCAAAGCCGGGAGAGCGGTTCCAGTTCTTCAGACATGGATACTATATTGCCGACGAGAAGCTATGCACAAATGAAACCCTGGTATTTAACAGGATCGTTGATCTGAAGAGCGGGTACAAGCCGGAATAGCAGAAGGTTTTGGAGGAGAAATTTGTTTAAAAACTTTGCGGATATTTTTATAGGATTCCTTGCCGCGTCTTCGCTTGGAGGCCTGACACTCATGGTTCTTGTCGCACTCATGGGGTTTGGCTATATGGCCTCACTGATTGTGCTGGTACTATGGTTCATTTTTTGCGGTGTATTCTTCAGTTGGTTCGCCAAAAGGAGAGTTGATCGATTAGATGGGCTTCTTAATAACTGTCAGGTATCGGAATACGTAGAGGCATATGATAAGATTGAGGCACGCATCTACCTCGGTGGAGGCAAGAGAACAGCGCTCATGAATAAGGCTAGAGGACTTATTGCCCTCGGTGCGGTGGACGAAGCAATAAATGACTTAACCGAAATTGGTCTTCCGGAAAAACATCGCTTTAAGGATATGCACTTGCAAGCGGTATTGAACAGCATGCTCTTTAGCGCTTATGTTGAAAAAGGCGAGTTGGAACACGCCGTAAAAGCGCTCTCGGTATGTAAATATATGGTTGGTGACAGGCTATACCGCCAGCCATATTTGAGTAGGATGATAGAAATCATTAATAGAGCAGAAATGCGTCTCGCCTTGGCCGAAGGGGAGTTTGAAGGCATGGAAGAACAATACAAAAAACTGTTAGAAGACGCGGAAACACTGATAGAAGAAGTTATAGCCCACTATCGTCTTGCTGAGATAGCCGAGCACTACGGCAGAGAAGACGAGAAGAGAGAACACCTTGAATTTGCTGCGAAACACGGTGGAACAACGATTTATAGATATCTGGCTGGCCTTGCGCTTGGCGGCGGAGAAGTTCAGGATAAGGCAATGTATAATGGGCCTATAGACGAGAGATAGCAGAAGGCGTATAATAGGAGTACAAAAAAGAAACGGAGAACAATGAAATGAAGAGAATCAAAACGATTGAAACACGCGATTTAAAGAAGAGTCTGGCAGAGGGTGGATGCGGCGAGTGCCAGACAAGCTGCCAGTCCGCTTGCAAAACTTCCTGTGGCGTTGCTAACCAGCCTTGCGAAAAGGAAGATAAGTAAGGGATAAGAAGTGGTTCATCAATATAAACTAAACGGATACAATATTTGTTTGGACGTTTATAGCGGAGCCATTCATGTGGTGGATGATGTAGCTTATGACATCATCCGTCTTTTTTGTGAGAAAAATAGTGAAGCTGCTGAAAAAGAAGAGGGCGGAACAATTCTTCACGTAAATAGCTCTTGGGTTCCCACGATTGAAGAAGTAGAAAAATTGGTCTTTTCCAAGTATTCTTCGGGCGAGGTATCAAAAGAAGAAATTAAAGAGTGCTACGCCGATATAATCGAATTGATAGAGAGTGGAAAGCTCTTTTCTTCTGATATTTTTAGGCCCAATGCAAATACTTTGAAAAATAGACATACGGATATCAAGGCCTTATGCCTTCATGTTTCTCACGCATGCGATCTCACATGCTCATATTGCTTTGCGGGGCAGGGAAAGTTCAATGGGCCTTCTGCACTAATGACCTATGATGTGGCAAAGAGAGCCATAGACTTTTTGGTTGAGAATTCGGGTTCAAGAAGAAATCTTGAGGTGGATTTCTTTGGTGGCGAGCCACTTCTCAATTTTGATGTCGTAAAGGAGACGGTTTCCTATGCGAGATCGATTGAGGAAGAAAAAGGGAAACATTTTAGATTTACGCTTACCACAAACGGAACAGGCATAACGGATGAAGTGATTGAATTTGCCAACAAAGAATGTCATAACGTGGTACTTTCGCTAGACGGAAGAAAGGAAGTTCACGATAGAGAAAGGCGTACGGCGTCGGGCGAAGGAAGCTACGATATAATCGTTCCAAAGTTTCAAAAGATGGTCGCCGCAAGAACGAATAATGATAACGGAAATACCAATTATTATATGCGTGGAACATTTACGCATTACAATCCTGATTTTACAAATGACCTCTATCATATGGTTGATCTTGGATTCACCGAGCTATCCATGGAGCCTGTTGTTTGCGATCCGGAGAGTAGGTTTGCGCTGACTGAAGAAGACCTTCCGATTTTGCTGGAGGAATACGAGAAGCTTGCTGTTGAAATGCTTAGAAGAGAGCGTACACGTGGAACCGATGGAAAGGATAGGCCGTTTACCTTCTATCACTATATGATAGATCTTGAGAATGGTCCTTGCATATATAAGAGGGTTTCGGGCTGCGGCTCGGGAACGGAGTATTTTGCTGTTACGCCAAAGGGCGAGCTCTACCCATGCCACCAGTTTGTTGGTGATGAAAAATATCTCATGGGAGATATTTGGGAGGGGATCTCAGAAAGAGCTTCATGCGATGGTGGAAAAAGCGGAACCGATATAAGAAACGAGTTTAAAAAATGCAATGTATATTCCAGAAATGAGTGTGATGACTGCTGGGCAAAGTTTTATTGCAGCGGTGGCTGCGCGGCAAATGCATATCATGCGTCGGGAGATATACTGGGCATATATGAATATGGATGTAAGCTTTTTAGAAAGCGTATGGAATGCGCAATAATGATGGAAATAGCAAGGGCGGTCGAAAGAGACGAAGATGAGAATCAATAAGTATATAGCATCCTCCGGCGTTGCAAGTAGGCGAAAGGCCGACGAGCTTATAAAGGCCGGAAAAGTAAAAGTTAATGGTGCGGTACTTGATGAACCCGGATATGATGTTCTAGCGGGCGATGTTGTTTTTGTGGAAGGAAAGAAGATAAGCCTTTCAGAAAAGAAAATATATATCGCATTAAATAAACCGACCGGATTTGTTACGACCGCGAGTGACGATCAGGGAAGGCCTACGGTGCTTGACCTTTTAACGGATATTGAAGAAAGGGTTTTCCCTGTTGGAAGACTTGATTACAATACTTCGGGACTTTTGATACTTACAAACGATGGAGATTTTTCTCAATTGATATCGCATCCCGGAAAGGGCGTTGGAAAGACATACAGGGCAAAGGTTCAAGGGATAATCTCGCGCGAAAAACTTGCGAGGCTTCGCAGGGGCGTTGATATCGGTGGCTTTGTAACATCACGTGCACAGGCGGAAATCTATAAGGAACTTCCCAAGCACACCGTGGTTGATATAACCATTTACGAAGGAAAGAACCGCCAGGTCAGAAAGATGTTCAAGGCGATTGGAAATCCTGTTCTTGAGCTTGAGAGAATTGCGATAGGAGAGGTAAAGCTCGGAAGGCTTGCAAGAGGAAGTTATAGAAAACTCACGGCAAAAGAAATAGAAAGCCTGAAGGTGTAACTATTATTCAAGTCCGTATTTATTCTTTTTTCTAACCAGCTGTGTTTGGCTGATTCCTATGGCCTTTGCGGCTTTACGGGTGGAGCCGTATTTTTCTAGAGCATGACGGATAATATTCTTTTCAAAATTCTCAACCATCACGTCCATATTTACTTCTTCTTCGTCATCGAGCGAGATGGATGTGCTCGTGCCCGATAGATCAAATACGTCGCTATGCATTTCCCTCATTACGTCTATTAAGGCAATTTCCTCGCTCTTTGAACTTATCATGAGACGCTGAACGGCATTCTCAAGCTCTCTAGTATTTCCGGGCCAATCGCTCTGGGATAGGTATTCAACAGCGTCCTCTGAGATTGTTCTCTTGATGTTAAATCTTTGTCCGTAGTCGGAGAGGAAGTGCTGAACGAGTTTTGGAATGTCCGCAATTCTTTCTCGGAGTGCTGGAACGCGTATTCTAACGACGTTCAATGCATAGTATAAATCACGCCTAAATCCGTTCTTTTCTATTACTTCTTCAATATCCTTATTGGTGGTTGAAATAAAGCGGATATTTGTTTTTATTGGCTCCTGGCCGCCGACCCTATAGAACTCTCCGTCCTGAATTGCGCGAAGTAGCTTTGCTTGCATGTCGGGACGAAGTCCGGAAACATCGTCTAGATATATGGAACCGTTGTCGGCACGTTCCAAGAGGCCTTTCTTATTCATGCCGGAGAAGTTTCTCGCAGTTTCGCCAACTGTTTCTTCGTAGCCAAAGAACTCAACCTCGGCTAGCTCTGCAGGGAGGGAAGCACAGTTCACTTTGATGAATGGCTGCATCTTTCTTGAACTTATCTTGTGGATGATTCCTGCGATTTTTTCTTTTCCAACTCCGGTCTCGCCGGTGATCAAGACATTGCAATCGTATTTTGAAACCGTAAGAACCTCGTCCATAACTGCGGCCATTGCGCGGCTTTCACAGACAAGGTCCTCCATGAGTGTGTGGCGCTCTCCGGGATCCTTACTCAGCATGCCTCTTGAGGTGATGGGGTGCGTTGGATCTTCCTTTAGGGAGAGCATCTGCACCTCAGCCTCTGATACGTAGGGGAGGAGATCTCGCACTATCTCAAGGTCAAACTCATCATAGGCCTCCAGATATCCGTCGGCGCTTCTGATGTCCAGCTGCTTGGATGTGGCCTCTGTGATATAAAGAGCCAGGTTGTAGTTGTTTATAAGATTTGCAAAGATTACGGTTCCTCCGCTCTTTGTTGCGAGAATGTTTATGGTCTCCGCGCCTGTGATATCCGCGCAGTTAACGGATAGGTCGTAGTAGGAATCGCAGCCTATTTGGTTGAGGCATTCCATCGGCTTTAGGATATCGACTGAATGCACGCTGGTAAAGACATTTGCGACGAGTTTATCGATGCTTGGGCCTCTCAAAACGGCGTCGGTTTTTCTATCAAGAAGGCAGACAATTTCTGCATCGCTACCCGCAACTTTTCTTATTGCAACGCCAAATAGAATATTGGAAAGAAGGTTGTTTCCTACGACGAGAAATTTTTTCTTTCCTACTGCGGTGCTGCTTACTCTATAGATGGTTCCCGATTCGTCCAGAGTAAACAGGAGAAGGGGGATTGGTAGGTCGTTCGGCGTTCTTATTACCGGAAGGCTGCTAGAGACTATTGCATAGCCTTCTATCTCTATCTGACCGTAGGCTCTGTCTATAGAAATGATTTTGTCTATATAAAGCGGAATGGATGCGAGAGAGGCGTTACAGATAACGCTTTCTCCGACCTCGAATTTCTTCTTGTTTGGGTATTCCGAGCCTATCTCAGAAACTTTTCCGGAGAGAAGGCCGCCCGTGTCCGTTACTGGGTTATGGAGCTTTCCGCGCCTTATGACTATATCGGTTATTTTCTGAATGATTCTTTGGTCGTTATCGTTAGATTCAAGGCAGATTTCCTTAAAGCTCGTACGCTCAAGATGGATGCGGGTAACTTCTATTCGCATCTCATTTGGGAGGATTTTACGGCTGTTATCCAGTTTCCATGCTACTGTGGGGAGAACATATTTTGGTTCAAGGACTCTTGTTGTTCCGTATTTATCGGGCATAATTCACCTCTTGGTATTATGAGAGTTATTTAGGTATTCAAGGGCCTTTGAATTGTTTACGGTTCATCATTTTGAAGGGTGAACATATAATGGTTCAAAGACTGTACGAGTGAATTTTACAACATTTTAGGGCCTTGCGCAACTTCATTATATAAAAAGCTTGTGCTAATATTTTCTAGAGAAAGAATAGATTTTTGCTTGTTTATCTTGGCAAAGACGCTATGAACGTAAGGAGAAGGAAATGGAAGAGAAAATTACATCGTTTATCAGACTCAGGATGTCAGCAAAGGACGCACATTACGGCGGAAACCTGGTTGATGGTGCGCATATGGTTCATCTCTTTGGGGATGTTGCAACGGAGCTTCTCATAAAGTGCGACGGCGACGAAGGCCTTTTCTGCGCTTATGACAATGTTGAGTTCCTTGCACCGGTATATGCAGGCGATTATATCGAAGCATATGGCGAGATAACGAGCATAGGAAATACATCCAGAAAAATGAGCTTTGAGGCAAGAAAGGTTATTGCCCCAAGACCCGACATCAGTGCATCTGCCGCTGACTTCTTGGAAGAGCCGATAGTAGTAGCAAGGGCCACAGGAACTTGCGTAGTACCAAAAGAATGCAAGAGAAAATAAACATAGAAAACAATTCGAATTGATTAATAGGAGGTCAAAAATGAAAAAAGGAAATCCATACGGAACACACAGAGTTATTTCTCCAAAGGGCGTACTTCCGCAGCCAGCAGACGTTATCGATAACGATATGGAGATTTATGACAACGAAGTAAAGATTAACGTAAAGACTCTGAATATAGACTCTGCATCATTTACATCGGTTGTTGACCACGCTTGCGGAAAGAAGCCGACAGACGATCTTACGGATGCTGACATCGAAGCTATCAAGGCTACAATGCTCGGTATCGTTGCAAAAGCAGGAAAGCATAAGAACCCATGGACAGGTTCCGGCGGAATGCTTATTGGAGAAGTTGAAGAAATCGGACCAGAATGGAAGGGCGACCTCAAGGTTGGCGAAAATATTGCAAAACTCGTTTCGCTTTCACTCACACCACTCGTAATCGACGAAATCATCGCTATGCGTCCTGCAATCGACCAGGTTGACATCAAGGGACATGCAATTCTCTTCCAGAGCGGCATTTATGCAAAGCTTCCTGATGATATGCCAGAAGGACTTGCACTTTCAGCACTCGACGTAGCAGGAGCTCCTGCACAGGCTGCCAAGCTCGTATCACCTGGCATGAAGGTTATGGTAATCGGCGGTGGCGGAAAGTCCGGACTCCTTTGCCTCTACGAAGCAAAGAAGAGAGCAGGCGTAACCGGACAGGTTATCTGCGCTGCAGGTTCACAGAAGTCAGAAGATAGAGCAAGAGCTCTCAATCTAGCTGATGATTATTTCCATCACGACGCTACAGATGCGGTTGGAATGTATGAAAAGGTTATGGAACTCACAGGTGGCGAGCTCTGCGACCTCGTAATCAACTGCGTAAATATAGAAAATACAGAAATGGCTTCCATCCTTTGCACAAAGGACGGCGGAAGAGTTTACTTCTTCTCCATGGCTACAAGCTTCACAAAGGCAGCTCTCGGTGCAGAAGGCGTAGGCAAGGACGTTGAGATGATCGTTGGTAACGGCTATACAAAGGGCCACGCAGAAATCACCCTCCAGTGCCTGAGAGAGCACGAAGGCATCAAGAAACTCTTCGAGGAAATGTACGCATAAGCGCATAAGAATGTGAATAACACCGAGGACGTTTTACAATGGGGACGGTTCTACTTGCAAATTTTTGCAAGTAGAACCGTCCCCAATGAAAAAAGATGCGTCTGAGGCGAAAGTGAAAAAAGGAGATAGAACATGGCAGTTAGAAATTGGAAAGACATCCCTCTATTTAAGGATGTAACAGATGAACAGTGGAACGATTGGCATTGGCAGGTAGAGAACAGACTATCCACAGTTGATCAGATTGCGCAGGTTGTAAATCTTACCGAGCAGGAAAGAGCAGATATAGAAAAGGTAATGGGCGGATTCAGAGTAGGCATCACTCCTTACTACGCATCACTTATGGATCCTGACGATCCGAGGGATCCGGTAAGAATGCAGGCCGTTCCAACACTTTTGGAAATGCATAGATCAGAGGCTGACGATGCTGATCCACTTCACGAGGATGCTGACTCTCCGGCTCCGGGACTTACACATAGATATCCTGACAGAGTTCTCTTCCTCATTACTGACCAGTGCTCAATGTACTGCCGTCATTGCACAAGAAGAAGACTCGCAGGAGAGACAGACGGTGCAAGATCAAAGGAAGATATCGATGCATGTATCGAATACATCAGAAAGACCCCGCAGGTTAGAGACGTACTTCTCTCCGGCGGCGATGCACTCCTCGTAGAAGATGAAACTCTTGAGTACATCATCAGCGAGCTGAGAAAGATTGAGCACGTAGAAATCATCCGTCTCGGATCAAGAACTCCTGTAGTTATGCCGCAGAGAATTACGGACGATCTCGTAAACATGCTTAAGAAATATCATCCGATTTGGCTGAACACACATTTCAACCATCCAAAGGAAATGACACCGGATGCGCAGGAAGCTCTTAGAAAACTTGCTGACGCAGGTATTCCTCTAGGAAACCAGAGCGTACTACTTCGCGGAGTAAATGACTGCAAGTTCATCATGATGGATCTTGTTCATGAACTCGTAAAGAATAGAGTAAGACCTTATTACATCTATATCTGCGACCTTTCAGTTGGTATTGAGCACTTCAGAACAACTGCAGCAAAGGGCGTAGAAATCATAGAAGGTCTCCGTGGACATACATCCGGATACTGCGTACCGACATTCGTAATCGACGCTCCTGGTGGCGGCGGAAAGACACCGGTAATGCCAAATTACGTAATCTCGGAAACACCGGACAAGATTATCCTCAGAAACTACGAGGGAGTAATCACCACATATACTCAGCCGAGACTTCCGGATATGCCGTGCACATGCGACTATTGCACAGGCAAGAAGAAATCCTTCTATCAGGGTGTATCAGCTCTCGGAGAAGGCCTTGAGATTCGTTCAATGGAACCTGCAAATCTTGAGAGACATAAGAGAAACGAGCACTAGTTTACGCACAGGCACCTCCTAATAATCTGTGCTAAGCTGTAATAGTACAATAGACTAAAGCTGTAAGTGGGAAGCGAGAGGCGAATGCCTCTCGCATTCCCAATGGTGGGATAATGAAACTTCTAAGAGAACTATCAAAAAATTATAAGACCATATCCATAGTAGGTATGGCAAAGAACGCCGGAAAAACTACGGCGCTGAATTTTTTGATAGAGGAGGCACTCGATGAAGATGTAAGACTTGGAATTACTTCAACGGGACGTGACGGCGAATCAACCGATCTCGTAACAGAAACGGAAAAGCCGAGAGTCTATCTTTACGAGGGAACCCTAGTTTCTGTTCCAAGAAAGCTTTATGAACTCGCGGAGGCGGGGCTTGAGATTATAAGCATGTCCAATTATAGGACGGCGCTCGGGGAGCTTCTTCTTTGTGAGGTAAAGTCCGAGGGTTATGTTCAGATAGCAGGGCCGGTTGCAACAGCAGATACCAGAAAGCTCTGCGATGAAATGTTTTCGCATGGTGCTGAACTCGTTCTCGTAGATGGTGCAATAGACAGAAAGTCCGTTGCTTCTCCGGATTCATCGGATGCGATTATTCTTTCGACTGGCGCAGTTCTCTCAAGAGATATAAAAAAGGTCGCAAGAGAAACGGCTCATGTTGTTGGACTATATAATCTCCCTGTATTGGATGACGATGATGCAAAAGCTGCAATTCTTCCTTTCCTTGATGAGAATAGGATATTGCTCTTAAGGAAGTCTGATGAAGGGTATGATATTGAAGTCCTTGATTTAAAAACGAGTTTGGGAGCGGGGCGTATCCTAGATGAACATATTGATGATAGCGTAAGCTTTGTTTTTATACCGGGAGCACTAACTAACAGTGTAATAGAGAGCATCAATCCTTCCAAGTTAAAGAAGACCAAATTTATACTAAAGGACCCGACAAAGATATTTATAGATTCGGTGACGTGGAAGCAGCTCATTAAAAGGGGCTTAGATATAAAGGTAATCAAGAATATAAAGGTCTGCGCGGTAACTGTTAATCCGATCTCACCGGAAGGATATTCATTTGACAGTAATGTACTTCAAGCCGAGGTAGAAAAGGCAGTACCGGGAATACCCGTAATCGATGTAAGAAAATAGGCGATAATAAATAAGCAAAGAATAAACAAGCAGAGCAATAATAAACAAAGAACAATAATCGGAGAATATGATGAAGGAAGCTGTAAAGAGATTGTCAAACAAAAAGACAATTGCTGAAACCGGTCTAGGTTATGTGATCGGCTCTCTTTCATTACATTCGCCTTATGGAAATACTTTGTTAAAGACGAAGAGGCCATATTTTCCGGGACAGGAAAAGGAACTGGAATCCGAGTTTGATAGACTTGAGGAGATGATGGAATTCACCTCAAGTAAGCCAAAGGAAACAAGAGCCCTTCTAGAGGCGCTTTGCCTCGCAAAGGATATTTCCGGATCGGTTAAGCGTAGCGAGGCAGTTACGCTTTCGGTCGTTGAGTTTTTTGAAATCAAAGCGTTTCTTCTTCTCTGCGAGGAGATAAGAAAGCTTATAGGTGAGGGGAGTTTTGAACTCCTTCCCGTAAGCGATGCGCTTGACATACTGGATCCGAAGGGAGACAGGATAAATACATTCTATATATATGACGAGTTCTCGGATAAACTTTCAGGCCTCAGAGAAGAAAAGAAGGCACTCGATCAAGAGATTAGAAAAATCCAGAGAGCAAAGAAAGAAGCAATCAAATCAGAATACGGAATTAGTCTCACACCCAAATTTGATATCGTGATTCCAAAGTCGTCTGACGAGGTTGAAAAGGCCAAGAAAATAGAAGACCTAGAAATAGTTGCGGAAGATTATTCGCAGGTGACATTTGCTTTAAAGCCGGGTGACGAGACCTTTGCTCTTCTTGAAAAGGTTGACGATATCAATATGGTGATAGAGGAAGAAGAGGAAGCCTGCCTTGTAAAACTCTCAAGGGAGATTTGGAAGTACAGCGATTTAATTCTTGAGAACGGAAGAAGAATCGGATATCTTGATCTGATGCTCGCAAAGGCAATCTTCTCAGAAAATCATAAACTGGTAAGACCAAAGCTTTTGGATGAATATAGGCTTTCTATAAAAAACGGTCGTCACCTTCAGGTGGAATCCATACTATCATCTCGCGGAAAAGATTACTGCCCGATAAGCATGATGCTGGAGAAGGGTGTAACCTGTATAACCGGAGCCAATATGGGCGGTAAAACGGTAAGCCTTAAACTCGCAGGTTTAATAATGATGATGGCGCAGTATGGACTCTTTGTTCCTGCTGAGGAGGTAGAGCTAGGGCTTTCGCAGTTTGTCGGAATTCTTATCGGAGACAGCCAGTCCATGGAAAGAGGTCTATCGAGCTTTGGAAGCGAGATGGAGGAATTAAAAGATATTCTCTCGGACGCAAAGGATAGATCGCTCATATTGATAGACGAAATTGCGAGCGGAACAAATCCTTCGGAGGGTCAGGCGCTTACGGAGAGCCTGATAGACTATCTGGCAGAAAAGAATTATATAAGCCTAATAACAACTCATTTTGATATAAAGGATGAGAGGGCAGAAAACCTTCAGGTAAGAGGACTTATAGATGCCGACTTTAGGAGGCTTAACAGCGAACTATCGGGCGCAGACAGAAATGCGCGTATTGATATAATAGGAAAGTATATGGACTATACTCTTACTCGCGTTGAAGCGGGAGGAGAAGTCCCAAGGGATGCGTTAAATATAGCTTCGATGCTCGGACTGCCTCGTGAGATAATAGATGGGGCGCGCGAGCATCTAGAGGAAGATGAAAGATAAAAACAAGGAGTAGAAGACAAAGGAGAAAAGCATGAAGAGTAAACTCAATCTTGATCCAAAGGTGGTGGAGAGCGCAAGAGCTCATGCCAGAAATATTGCGCATGACATGCAGGACTTCATCAACAGACACACTACGGTAAGTACGGAGAGAACGATCCTTAGACTTCTCGGTATTGATGGTATCGATGATGTCGAAACTCCGCTTCCAAATGTGGTTGTAGATCATATCAAGGACGCGGGAGGACTTCCGAGAGGAGTTGCGTATTGGATTGGAAACGCCATGATTCAGACAGGACTTAATCCGCAGGAGATTGCGGAGAAGGTCGCTACGGGAGAACTCGATATTACAAAGCTTGATACTGCTTCTCGCGAGGCGGCTGAAGAAGCAATCATGCCTATCGTTCATGAATCTCTTCATAAGATAAAGGCACAGAGCAAAAAACGTCTTGAGTATTTGGACAAGCTCGGAGAGGGCCGTCAGCCTTATTTATATGTAATAGTAGCAACGGGTAATATCTTTGAAGACGTAATCCAGGCTCAGGCTGCTGCCCGGCAGGGTGCGGATATAATCGCAGTTATCAGATCGACCGCGCAGTCGCTTCTTGACCACGTTCCTTATGGACCTACCACTGAAGGCTTTGGTGGAACATGGGCAACTCAGGAGAACTTCAAGATTATGCGTAAGGCTCTTGATGAAGTTGGTGAAGAAGTCGGTCGTTATATCAGACTTTGTAACTATTCATCCGGACTCTGCATGCCGGAGATTGCCGCAATGGGCGCTCTCGAGAGACTCGATGTAATGCTTAACGATGCTATCTACGGAATCCTCTTCCGTGATATCAATATGCAGAGAACAATAGTTGACCAGTTCATGAGCCGTGTAATCATCGGTTACTGCGGAATCATCTTTAACTCCGGAGAAGATAACTATCTCACAACCGACGATGCTTATGAGGCAGCTCATACAGTAACCGCATCCCAGTTCATCAACGAGCAGTTTGCGGTACTTGCAAATATTCAGGAATGGCAGATGGGACTCGGTCATGCGTTTGAGATGGATCCGGATATTGAGAACGGATTCCTTTATGAGCTTGCGCAGGCAGTTATGGCTCGCGAGATTTTCCCGAACGCATCGCTTAAGTATATGCCGCCAACAAAGTTCATGACGGGTAACATCTATAAGGGACATATTCAGGATGCGCTCTTTAACCTCGTAGCAGTATGGTCGGGACAGAGCCTCCAGCTCCTCGGAATGCTGACAGAGGCTGTTCATACTCCGCATATGCAGGATAGATATCTTTCTATTGAGAATGCTAACTATATATTCAATAACTGCAGGGACCTCGGTGAAGAGGTTGAGTTCAAGAAAGACGGAATCATTCAAAAGAGAGCGCAGGACGTTCTCGCAAAGGCCGATGCACTTCTTGCGGAGGTTGAGAAGGATGGACTCTTCAGCACCATTGAACAAGGAAAGTTCGGTGGCGTAAAACGTCCGATGGACGGCGGCAAAGGTCTTGACGGCGTTTGCGTAAAGGACGACCAGTATTTCAATCCGTTTATTCCGCTTATGCTGAGAGGTGAAGAATAATGATAGATAAGAAGATATTAATGTTCCCGACAGACTCGGGCGGAGCAAAAGAAAGAGAAGCATTTGAACAGGCAGTTCCTGAAGAAGCAGGCTCCTCCACATCCAATGCGACATCTACTGTGGATCTAACCATGGTTAAGCCATACGGCGATACACTTAACGACGGAATGATGCAGACAATGTTTACTCTTCCCGTACCTTACGGCGAAGAGGCAAACGAGGCAGCTCGCCAGCTCGTAAAGCAGATGGGTTGGGATGAACCAAACGTAACATACTCACATGACATGGGTAATGGCTTTACGTACTTTGTTGTTTATGGTAAGTGCAGGCATACAGTTGATTTTACCAAAATCAAAGTTGTTAAGGTAGAAGTTGACGTAATGGACCGTGTTGAGTGCGGCGACTATATCGGAGAAAACATCGGACGTGACGTCGTGGTAGTAGGTGCATCCACCGGTTCCGACGCTCATACCGTAGGAATCGACGCCATCATAAACATGAAGGGCTTCCACGGACATTTCGGACTTGAGCGTTTCAAGAATGTAGAGGCATATAACCTGGGTTCGCAGGTTCCAAACGAGGAACTCATCGCAAGAGCAAAGGAAGTAAATGCCGATGCAATCCTGGTTTCGCAGACAGTAACCCAAAAAGACATCCATATAATAAACCTCACCAATATGGTTGAGCTTGTGGAAGCAGAGGGCATCCGCGACAAGGTACTCCTTCTCTGCGGCGGACCTCGTATCTCGCACGAACTCGCACAGGAACTTGGCTACGACGCGGGCTTCGGTCCTCACACATACGCCGAACACGTAATGAGCTATATAGCTACCGAAATCGTAAACCGCGGCTGGCAGAAGCGCCCACCACTAAAATAAATTTACACTGGGGACGGTTCTACTTGCAAAAATTAAACAAGAGGGACGGTTCTAGTTGCAAATCAGCAGATGCGTTTTGGTATATATTTGCCAAGCCATCCGAGCAGTTTACTACAATCACACAAAATCACGAAAAAAGACCTTCGCTTGAGTTTGGATACTGTTTGAGCCCGTAAGGGTGAGTTTATCCAAACTCCCGAAGGTCTTTGAGTTTTGTTGTGATTGTTAAACTGCGAGGGGTAGGCAAATATGTGCCAACGCATCTACGCAAGATTTGCAAGTAGAACCGTCCCCACTGCAAAAGATTTGCAAGTAGAACCGTCCCCAGTGTAAATGCCATATATGGTGGGTGACAAGACAGGTGTCAACGAGATGTTGGTGCTATTTAGCGCTTTAACTAGTTGACAAATTTTCTTTTTGAGGATTATAATAGGTTCGATATTATCACTATTAGTACTATTAGGAGGGAATTTATGAAAAAATTCACTGCAGGGTGCGTTAATGTCATGAGTAAGTGGCTACCTGACGCATTCATCTTCGCTGTGATTCTTACGATTATCGTATTCATCGCAGCAATGCCTGCTGCTGGCGCAAATCCGCTCCAGATGGCTATGGCATGGGGTAGTGGTGTATGGGGACTCCTTGCATTCTCCATGCAGATGGCACTGGTAGTAGTTACCGGTACTGCATTTGCTACAGCACCAGTTGTAAAGAAGGTACTGAACGCCATTGCAAAACTTGCAAAGACACCTGCACAGGGCGTTGCGCTTGTTGTATTGGTTTCCGGTATTGCAAACTTCCTTAACTGGGGATTCGGACTTATCGTAGGTGCGCTCCTCGGTCGTGCAGTAGCAAGACAGCTTAAGAACGTAGACTATCGTATGCTTATCGCTGCCGGCTATTCCGGATTTGTAATTTGGCATGCTGGTATGTCCGGTTCCATTCCGCTAGCTCTTAACACAGCAGCAAACCTCAATCCCGAAACAGGAATGGCTAACACGGGTGGAGCTGTTACAGAATTGATTTCAACATCAGAAACAATCTTTGCTCCATGGAACCTTATCATGGTTGCTGGAGTAGTAATCCTGACAGCAGTTCTGTTCGCTATTTCCCATCCGAAGCCAGAAGATACTTTCGTTGTAGATCCTGCTCTTCTTGAGGATGTTGAGAGAGAGTATCCAAAGGCTGTTACACCTGCTGAAAAGATTGAGAACAGCCCGATTCTTTCTTGGATAGTAGGTATCTGCGGTCTTGTATGGATTGTAGTAAACTTCTTCGTAAAGATTGAAGTAAATGGAACAATGTTTGGTAAGGGCCTCAATGGTCTTGACCTTAACTCCGTAAACTTCATCTTCCTGATTCTCGGTCTTCTTGGACATGGAACACCAATCCGCTACGTCCACGCAGTTATCGATGCAGCAAAGGGTGCAGCTGGCGTTATCCTCCAGTTCCCATTCTATGCTGGTATTCAGGCTATGATGGTATTCAAGGCTGGTTCAACAGGAACATCACTTGCAGCTGTAATCTCTGAATTCTTCGTAAGTATTTCGAACCACGTTACATTCCCGGTATGGACGTTCCTTGCTGCCGGTATCGTAAACTTCTTCGTACCATCAGGCGGTGGACAGTGGTCCGTTCAGGGTCCAATCATGATGCCTGCAGGTCTCAAGCTTGGCGTAAAGCCGGCTGTAACTGGTATGGCTATTGCTTGGGGTGACCAGTGGACTAACATGATTCAACCGTTCTGGGCTCTTCCGGCACTCGGTGCTGCAGGTCTCGGTGCAAAGGACATCATGGGTTACTGCGTACTCACACTCCTCGTAATGGGTGTTGTTGGTGTTGTAGGCTTCATACTCGTAGGAGTACTTGGCATATCAGCAATTTAACCAAGAATTATTTTGGCGGGGGCGGTCCACAGGGCCGTCCCTTTCACTTTACAGCCATTTCACTTGAGGTCTTTTCTCAGGGCCGGGTAATGGCTGTCAATGAATGTCGAAGGAAAGAGTCATATGCCGCAAGATATATCTACAATACTTAAGACAGTTGTCATATTGGCAGTTTTTGTTCTTCTTACGATAACGTGCATATCAAATATTATTCGTCATCATAAAGAGGATAAGATGGCAAAGGAGGAGAGGAAGAGAAGGAGATCTCCGTTTGCCCAGGGCTCAGGCGATGCCGATCAACTGATGGAAACCCTGCTTAATGACAGCAATCCTAAGGAGGAGAACCCGGAGGATAATTATTAAATAGATTAAATAGCCGCGTTGTTTTTCTGAAGACATTGTGGTACAATAATACTGTTGGATTTTAACAGTGAAATTCAACAAATCGTCAGTCATATTTTTGTGGAGAAAGGTGATTTAGATATGGCAGTAAACAAAATAATCACTGCAGAAGAAGCCGTAGCCGGCGTAAAGGACGGTATGACTATCATGATCGGTGGATTCCTTGGAACAGGTACACCGGAGTGCATCATCGATGCTTTGGTAGCAAAGGGAGTTAAGGACCTTACCGTAATCGCTAACGACGGCGGTCTTCCGGTAGGCGCCTATGATGCTAAGACAGCAAGAGGCGTTGGCAAATTGCTCGAAAAGGGCATGATTAAACATCTTATTGCTTCCCACGTTGGAATGAATCCACTCGTAGGAGACGGAATGAATGCTGGAACCCTTCAGGTTACACTCGTTCCACAGGGAACACTTGCAGAAAAAATCCGTGCGGCCAACTATGGTCTCGGCGGCGTTCTTACACCTACTGGCGTAAGCACACCGATGGAAGTGGAGAAGGACGAACTCGGAAGAGATAAGCAGGTGCTTGAACTCGATGGAAGAAAGTATCTCCTTGAGATGCCACTCCGTGCAGACTATTCATTCTGCAGAGCATCTGTAGCTGATACATTTGGTAACTTCTACTGTGCCAAAGCAACAAAGAACTTCAACTATGTAATGGCTGGTGCTGCTGAGCACAACATAATTGCAGCAGAGAAGCTCGTTCAGGTTGGCGATGTTGATCCTGATATGTGGGATGTTCCGGGCGTAGTAGTAGAAGGAATCGTGGAAGGAGAACCGGTATGGCAGATCTAAAAGAAAGAATTGCAAGAAGATGCGCAAAGGAATTTGAAGATGGCGCATTTGTAAACCTTGGTATTGGCCTTCCTACACAAGTTGCAAACTATATCCCAGAGGGAGTAACTGTTACACTTCACTCCGAGAACGGATTTGCCGGTCTCGCTGGAATGGCTGAGAAAGGTCATGAAGACGTTGACATCATCAACTCCGGTGGTGCATATGTAACAACAGTTCCATGGGTTAAGTATTTTGACACAGCTACAAGCTTTGGTATGGCTAGAGGACACCTCGATGCTACAGTACTTGGAGCTATGGAAGTTGCTGAGAACGGCGACCTCGCTAACTGGATTGTTCCGGGCGCAAAGGTTGCAGGAATGGGCGGAGCTATGGACCTCGTTGCTGGAGCAAAGAAGGTTATCGTAGTTTCCATGCACACACAGAAGGGCGCTCCAAAGATTTTGGAAAAATGCACACTTCCACTTACAGCTGAAAAATGCGTAAGCAAGATCATAACAGAAATGGGCGTTATGGAAGTTACTCCTGAAGGAATCGTAGTTACGGAACTTCATCCGGACTATTCCAAGGAAGACATCCAGGCAGCTACAGGCTGCAAGCTCATCTTCAGCCCGGATCTTAAGCCGATGGAAGAAGAATAAACTAATAAATCTATTAGTCCATCAAAGGGCGGGCGCAATGCCCGCCCTTTTTTGAAAAGGAGAGTATATGAAGTTTAGGGACATGCCTTATGAAAGGCCAAATCCAAATGAAGTAAAAGCAAAGATTGCAGAGTTTATAGAAAGAGAAAAAGCCGCTTCATCCTATGAAGAAGCAAAGGCTATATTTATGGAGCAACAGAAGGAGGCCAAGCATACAATGACAATGGCCAATCTCGCAAGCATCAGAAACTCTATCAATACAAAGGATGCATTCTATGAAGGCGAAAAGAACTTCTGGAATCAGTTTGAACCTGAACTGGAAGAATGCATGCATCAGTGGAACAATGCTCTTCTCGATTCTCCATTCAGAAAGAATTTTGAAGAAGAGTTCGGCGAGATTGTTACCTTGAATGCCGAAATATCAAAGAGGTCATTTAGCCCCGAGATGGTTCCGCTAATGGTAAAGGAAAACGAGCTTGATACAAGATATTCCAAGCTTATCGCATCCGCCCAGATTCCTTTTAAGGATGGCATATATACTTTGTCGCAGCTCGCGCCGTTTAAGACAAGCGCTGATGACGAAGAAAGACTCGCCGCATGGAAGGCTGAGGGCGCTTGGTATAAAGAAAATCAGGCTGAGCTTGACGAGATTTATGATGAACTCGTTAAACTAAGAACATCCATGGGTAAGATGCTCGGTTATGAGAACTTTGTTCCGCTTGGATACGACCGCATGACCAGAAATTGCTACGACAAGAATGATGTAGAGAAGTTCCGCAAAGCAGTAGTTAAATATCTCGTTCCTGTTGCTGAATCCATCTACAAAAAGCAGGCAGAGAGACTCGGAAAAGATTATCCGCTTAGCTTTGCTGATGCAGCATTGGAATTTAGAAGCGGAAATCCTAGTCCAAAGGGAACGGCCGACGATATAGTCGCTGCCGGAAAGAAGTTCTATGACGAACTTTCTCCGGAGACAAGCGTATTCTTTAATACAATGCTTGATAATGAACTCATGGATCTTCTATCTACAGAAGGAAAGAGAGCAGGCGGATACTGCACATCAATTCCTGATTATGAGGTACCGTTTATCTTTGCAAACTTTAATGGAACTCAGCACGACGTAGAGGTAGTTACCCATGAGGCAGGTCATGCCTTTGCTGCATGGACAAACAGAAAAAGAGTACCAATGAGCACAGTATGGCCGAGCATGGAGGGATGCGAGGTTCACTCAATGTCAATGGAATTCTTTGCGGATCCATGGGCGGAAGACTTCTTTGGAGATGATAAGGATAAATATCTATATAGCCATCTCTCGGGATCGATAACGTTCATCCCTTATGGCACAATGGTCGATCACTTCCAGCATATTGTATATGAGAATCCGGAGCTCACACCTTCTGAGAGACATGTGGAGTGGAAGAAACTCCTCGGAATTTATATGCCGTGGATGAAGTTAGACGGAGAGATTCCGGTATATAGTGACGGCGAGGGCTGGCAGAGACAGCTCCATATATATGGAATGCCTTTCTATTATATAGATTATTGCCTCGCGCAGACAGTTGCCCTTATGTTCTGGGCAATGATTCAGGAAGACAAGGACAATGCTTGGAAGCATTATATGGCTTATACCGAGCAGGGAGGAAGCACCACATTCACAGAACTCTTAAAGAATGCTGAACTCGACAGTCCATTTGATGAAAACACTCTGAGAAGTGTCTGCGAAAAGGCAAAGGAATATCTTGATAATTTCAATATTACCTGGGAATAATGAGCAAAAACGGAGACAAGAAACAAAGAAAATACTGGAACGATCATCTACGCAATATGTATCTTGATGAGGAGGGGAGTTACTCCTATCAGGGAACATATCGCACTATAAAGGGTGACGGAAAGGCAATTAATAAAAAGGCTTGGTTTTTTGTTGCAATAATGGATGCCGCTTTACTTTTAAGCGGCATTTTTCCTGCAACGGGAGCCATGGACACATGGTATGTTCTCATCCCTTATGCCGCATCCATAATATGCTGCGGGTTCATAACATACTATATGTTCAAGTGGACAACAAAGGGAGTATCAACACTTAGAGAATACGTCTATGAAAAGACCTGGCCGAGAATTGGACCTGCGACTCTATCAGCAACCATATCGAGTGGAATAACTCTAATTATGGAGATATTTTTCTTGGTAAGAAATGGAATGGGAGAGCATCCAAAGGGAGCGATTTTGCTAGTAATTTGTTGTATGACTACAAGTGTTCTAGGGTGGTTCTTGTCGCGATTCATAAAAACTCAGGAATGGCTAAATTTAGTGGAAAAGGAAAGATAATTAAGCGCATTTTGAATCGTTTTGTAAGTAGCTTAAATTCTTGACTTGAATGCCCAATTGCTTTATTATTAAACGGGTGCACAAAACTATATCTATGTGCATCGTGCAGTTAGATTATTAAGGAGGAAATTACATGAAAAAGGCAAAAGTGTTGGTTGCTTTACTGCTGATCTTCACAATGATCTTTACAGTAGCCCTTACAGGCTGCAGTAAGCCGGAAGAAAAGCCAGAAGAGACACCGGCTGATGAAACTGAAGCTGAAGCTGAAGGCGAAGGCGAAGCTGAAGCAGAAGGTGAAGGCGAAGCTGAAGAAGCTCAGCCTGAAGAAAGAGAAAAAGGCGCCGATGGTTCAACACCAATGGTAGTTGGTTACTCCAACTTCTCCGCAAAGTTCTCACCGTTCTTTGCTGAGAGTGCCTATGACCGCGATGTTGCTGACATGACCCAGATTTATCTCTTAAGCGGAGACAGAACTGGTGCTATCGTTACAGAAGGTATCGCTGGTCAGACAATTGCTTATGATGGTAACGATCATGTTTACCATACTCCAGCTGATCTGGTTATTACAGAAAATGCAGATGGAACAGTATTCTATGATTTCACACTTAGAGATGACCTCGTTTTCTCTGATGGTGAGCCTGTTACTATTGATGACGTAATCTTCAACTTCTATGTACTTGCAGATCCTACATATGATGGATCAAGCACACTTTATTCTGTAGATATTCAGGGCATGGCTGAGTATCGTCAGGGTATCAAGAAGGTTATTGACCTTATTGCTGCTGCTGGCCCAGATAACACAGATTTCACTTTCTGGACAGAAGAAATGCAGACTGCTTATTTTGATCTCGAAAACGTAGCTCCTCTTGCTATCGCTGAAGAAATCGTTAAGTATTGCGTTGAGAACGGATACAACGAAGAAGGCGACATCAAGGGCGCTGCAGGAAACTGGGGATTCACACTTGAAGATGGTGCTACAATGGAAGACTTTGCAGCAGCTCTTAAGGAAGCTTATGCTGGCGACATGGTCGGCATGATCGAAACAGAAAATGCTGGTTCCAGCGTTGCTGATTTCCTTCCAGACTATGATAAGTTCAACGAATATGTTGAGTATCAGGAATCTGCTCCAAACATTTCCGGTATCCAGAAGACTGGTGACTACTCAATGAGAGTCGTAACAAACAGTGTTGACGCTACAGCTATTTACAAGCTCGGCGTAAACATTGCTCCACTTCACTATTACGGCGATAAGGCAGCTTATGATTATGACAATAATAAGTTCGGTTTCACAAAGGGTGACCTTTCAGGCGTAAAGGCTAAGACAACCGAGCCAATGGGAGCTGGTCCTTACAAGTTCGTAAAATATGAAAACGGTGTAGTTAACTTTGAAGCTAACGAGAACTACTTCAAGGGCGCTCCAAAGACAAAGTATATCCAGTTCCGTGAAATGTCCGACGCCGACAAGCTCAACGGCGTTGTAACCGGTACTGTTGATATTGCAGATCCTTCATTCGGAACCGATACAGCAAAGGCTATTGCTGACTACAATGGTGGCGAAATCACAGGTCCTGTTATCACAACAAACACTGTAGATAACCTTGGTTATGGTTATATCGGAATCAACTCCGTAAACGTATCCGTTGGCGGACAGCCTGATTCTGATGCTTCCAAGAACCTCAGAAAAGCGTTTGCTACAATCTTCAGCGTATATAGAGACGTTGCTATCGACTCTTACTATGGAGAAAGAGCATCCGTAATCAACTATCCAATCTCCAATACATCTTGGGCTGCTCCACAGCCGACAGATGAAGGCTATAAGCTTGCATTTTCTGTAGATGTAAACGGACAGGACATTTACACATCCGACATGGATGCAGATGCTAAGGAAGCAGCTGCAAAGGCAGCAGCACTTGGATTCCTCGAAGCAGCTGGTTACACAATCGAAGATGGTAAGGCAGTAGCAGCTCCTGAAGGTGCTAGCCTTGAGTATGAAGCAATGATCCCTGGCGATGGTACTGGTGACCACCCATCATTCATGATTCTTACACTTTCCAAGGAAGCTCTTGCTGAGCTCGGAATCAACCTCATCATCAACGACCTTTCCAACTCATCTGACCTCTGGTCAGCTATCGATGCAAAGACACACGAAATTTGGTGTGCTGCATGGGGTGCTTCAGTAGATCCGGATATGACACAGATCTACTTTGCTGACGTTGCTAACGGCGGAGCAAATGCTGGCGGATCACAGGGTCACTACGGCATAGCAGATGCTGAACTTGATCAGTTAATCGTTGATGCTAAGACATCCACAGATCAGGAATACAGAAAAGCTATGTACAAGGCTTGCCTTGATATCATCATTGACTGGGCTTGCGAAGTACCTGTATATCAGCGTCAGAACGCTATCATCTTCAGCACAGAGAGAGTTAACATTGATACAATTACACCTGACATCACAACATTCTTCGGATGGATGGGTGAAGTTGAGAATACGGAAATGGCTCAATAAGCCTGTTGTTACATCAAAGCGTTAACCGCAGTATAATGACTTGCCTCTCGGGGAACCGGGAGGCAAGTCTTGTATGTTATCATATTTTTGCTAGAGGTACAAAAAGTTGAGGAAATATATCATTAAGAGATTGCTGATCTCTGTCTTGATTCTAATTCTCGTCACATTTATCATCTACGTTCTTATGCGTTCCCTTCCAACTTCATACCTTGAAAAAGTAGCGAGAGAAAAATCGCAGCAACCCGGTTCCAAAAGCTTTGAGGAGTGGATGGAGCAACTTAAGGCTACCTACAGTATGGATAAGGGTATAGTTGCGGGCTTTATCTCGTGGTGTGGAAAGGCATTACGGGGTGATTTTGGCGACAGCTGGAAATGGACCGTTCCTGTAACGGAAAAGTTCAAGGATGCGGTCTGGATATCATTTATAATGGGAGCTATTGCTTTTGTATTCCAGCTTATAATATCTATTCCACTTGGAATAATAGCGGCCACAAAACAATATAGCCGAACCGATGCTATTATTACGGTAGTGGCTATGGCCCTATACTCATTACCGACGTTCTTCTTTGCGTCATTAATAAAACTTGTATTTTGTGTCAAGCTAAAATGGTTCGATCTCGGAGGACTAATCGGACGAAATTATGAATATTTATCGCCTGCAGGGCAAATTGCCGATAGGGCACATCATTTGTTCCTCCCGATTTTGGTTCTTATAGCTATCAGCATAGGTGGTCTCATGCGTTATACGAGAACAAATATGCTGGAAGTACTTAATGCCGACTATATAAGAACAGCAAGAGCCAAGGGCTTGGCTGAAAATAAGGTCATTTATCATCACGCATTCAGGAATACACTTATTCCTCTTGTTACAATGCTTGGTGGTTCACTTCCGGGACTTTTCTCGGGAGCGCTGATTACGGAAACCTTGTTCTCGATTCCGGGAATAGGCTTCACCTCATATCAGTCAATGACATCCGGAGATATTCCGTTTGCTATGTTCTATCTGGTATTTCTATCGATACTGACACTTCTCGGAAACTTGATTTCGGATATTCTTTATGCCGTAGTTGACCCGAGAGTCAGAATAGCATAAGGAGGTGACAAGATGAGCGATTTTGAAAAAGACCAGGTCACCACTGAAGCTACTGAAACTGCTGTCAAGAAAACGGCAGAGATAGAACATGAATTTGAAGAGTCAACCGTTGAGGGTACAGAATTTACTCTAAACGACGATCGTCGTGTAAAAACACTTTCTCCGGGAAGACTTGTTGCCAAGAGATTCTTCCGTAACAGAGTTGCGGTATTTGGACTCGCGGTTTTGACATTTATGTTCCTATTCTCATATTTGGGCGGCGTACTTATGCCTTATAGACAGGATCAGATCTTCTATAGATATGATGCTGCTCAGAAGCGTTATGCCGCTATCAAAGAGAACAACGAACTAAGATATGTAGTAAGCGAAGGAAAAGACTTCTCCTCAGTAGCAAGAGCAAAATTCGTTCTTGCAATCAAGGGAACGGAGAAGACCTTTGAATCGCAGGGCACAACATTTGAATTTGAAAAAGAGGGTGAAAACTTCTATTCAATAAGCACAGGCGGAGAGGTTATAGCGTTTGCCGCTTATGACATCGTAAGATCGAGTACCGGTAACGATAAGCTTCCGTTTGAGCTTGCGTTCAATATGCTGCAGGCCATCTACGATAAGCAGAATACATTTGAGTTTGATGGAAAAACTTATCAGGTGGATAGTGAAGGCAGTGCCACACTCGACGGATCAGAAGTTGCCTATGCAAGTAAATACAGCATCCAGGCAGCTACAAGCGATATTTATCTCTCAAGAGCTTTTGAGGAAGAGCTTGTAGATGCGCTATCATCCGGATCAAAGGAGTTCTTCTTCAAGGATGCAGATGGCGTGGAGGCTGAGTATAGGCTTGACTATAACCCCGGAACAGGCGACTGGATCGTAATGCAAGAAACAGAGACAAAGGTCTTTGATACTTATTCCGGTCCAAGCAAAGAGCATTGGCTCGGTACTGACCGTAACGGTATGGACATGCTCACACGTCTCATGTACGGTGGACGAGTATCCCTCTACATAGGATTCATCGTTGTACTCATTTCTACCGTTATCGGAGTTATCATGGGCGGTATGTCCGGATTCTTCGGTGGATGGGTTGATATGCTTATCATGAGAATAGTAGATATCTTCTACTGCATCCCATCAATGCCTATCATCATCATCCTCGGTTCCATCATGGACACTCTCCGTGTGGATCCTCAGATAAGAATGATTTACCTCATGCTCATCCTTGGTATCCTTGGTTGGGCAGGAACGGCACGTATGGTAAGAGGTCAGATTCTTTCCTTCAGAGAGCAGGAATTCATGGTTGCTGCAGAAGCTACCGGAATAAGAGCATCCAGAAGAATCTTTAGACATTTGATTCCAAACGTAATGCCACAGCTCATAGTAAGCATGACCATGGGACTCGGTTCTACAATCATTACCGAGGCTACGCTGTCCTTCCTTGGACTCGGAGTTAAGTTCCCATTTGCTTCTTGGGGAAATATCATAAACGACGTAAACGATACTTACGTACTTACAAACTATTGGTTCATTTGGATTCCTGCGGGCGTATTGCTTCTCGCAACCGTACTTGCCTTCAACCTAGTAGGTGACGGTCTTAGAGACGCATTTGACCCGAGGATGAATAGGTAAGGAGGTCACCATGGCAGGAAAAAGAAATGATGGCTTCTTATCGGCCAAGGAATCCAGAGCGATTTCAAAATACAATCGTAAAATAACCAAAGAATACGAAAAGAAGTGGAAGAGAAAGAACGTACCTGAATCAGAGTATCTCATCCAGATGGAAGACGAGAGAAATGCTGTTGAGTTCAGAAATCTTCACACATACTTCTTTACGGACGTAGGTACTGTAAAGAGTGTAGACGGTGTAACCTTTGATGTTCCAAAGGGAACAACCGTAGGTATCGTAGGAGAATCCGGATGCGGAAAATCCGTAACGAGCCTCTCGCTCATGCAGCTCCTCCAGAGACCGCAGGGTCAGATTGTTGATGGTGAGATTCACCTCAATATGGGAGATAAGGCCTACGAGATAAGCAAGATGACACAGGAAGGAATGCAGGCAATCCGTGGTAATGCGGTATCCATGATATTCCAAGAGCCTATGACATCTCTTAACCCTGTATTCAGAATCGGCGCACAGCTTGACGAAGTTATCAAGCTCCACGACGAGTCAGGGCTTTCAGACGACGACATCAAAAAGCGCAGCATAGAAGCTCTAGACATGGTAGGTATCGCCAATAGCGAAGGTGTTTACAACATGTATCCACATGAGCTTTCGGGTGGTATGCGTCAGCGTGTAATGATTGCTATGGCACTTGCGTGCAATCCTATGGTAATCATAGCGGACGAGCCTACCACAGCGCTTGATGTAACAATTCAGGCTCAGATTCTGGATCTTCTTAGAGGACTTAAAGATAGAATCAATTCCGCAATCATGCTGATTACTCACGATCTCGGTGTAATTGCCGAGATGGCTGATACTGTAGTAGTAATGTATTCCGGCCGTATAGTTGAGAAGGGCACTGCAGAAGATATCTTCTATCATCCTTCGCATCCATATACCATAGGTCTTATGGCAAGTAAGCCTGTAGTTGGACGTGAGGTTGACGAGCTTTACTCAATTCCGGGCAAGGTTCCAAACCCTGTAGATATGCCTAATTACTGCTATTTCAGAGATCGTTGCGAAATGCGTATGCCTTGCTGTGATGGAGAGTACCCGGTAGAGATTAACCTATCGGATACCCATAAGGTAAGCTGCTATCGTTTCTACGAGGAATACAGAGAACTCGCAGAAAAGACAGGAACTATCGCACGCAGCATGCTTGAAAACATGGAGTCCAACGAAGAAGCTGCAGAAGAAGCCAAGAAGGAAGGAGGGGAGGAATAATGAGCGAATTAAAAGAAAAGCCAGAAGTTATAGATACCCCTCAGATCATTTCTGAGCCACCGGTATATGACGATCAGTATATCCTGATGGTAAAGGATCTCAAGAAACACTTCCCAATCAAGGGTGGCATGATGAACAGAGTTGTTGGTCATGTTAGAGCTGTTGATGGTGTTACCTTCAATCTCAAGAGAGGAACCACACTCGGTCTCGTAGGAGAATCCGGATGCGGAAAAACCACGACAGGTCGTGTAATCCTTAGACTTTCGGGAGAAAAGACTGCAGGTCACGTTCTCTTCAATGGAAAAGAAGTTTATGACTATAGCAAGCAGGAGATGAGACCTCTTAGAACGGAGATGCAGATCATCTTCCAGGATCCGTTTTCCTCGCTTTCGCCAAGACTTCCTGTAGGAGAAATCATCGGTGAAGCAGTAAGAGAACATAATCTTGTTCCAAAGAATGAGTACAACGATTATGTTGATAAAATCATGGACGAATGTGGTCTCCAGCCATTCCATAAGCAGAGATATCCACATGAGTTCTCGGGTGGACAGAGACAGAGAATATGTATTGCAAGAGCTCTTGCTCTTAATCCTGAGTTCATCGTTTGTGACGAACCTGTATCGGCGCTTGATGTATCGATTCAGGCACAGATCATAAACCTCTTGAACGAGCTCCAGGAAGAGCACCAGCTCAGCTATCTCTTCATTTCGCACGACCTATCCGTAGTAGAGCATATCTCGGATGACGTAGGCGTAATGTATCTTGGAAATCTGGTTGAATACGGACATAAGAAGGATATCTTCAGAAATCCGCTTCACCCATATACAGAGGCGCTGCTATCCGCAGTACCGACGCCGGATCCAAAGGCAAAGATGAAGAGAATCGTTCTTGAAGGTTCCATTCCTTCACCTGCAAATCCGCCTAAGGGATGCAAATTCCATACAAGATGTGCAAAGTGCATGGAAATCTGTAAGGAAATTGAACCACTTCAGAAAGAAGTTGAACCTGATCATTTTGTTAATTGTCACCTTTACGATTAACTCTAAACGATTATACGATTTTGAAAGCATCGAGAAAAACTCGGTGCTTTCATTTTGTTCGTAACTGTGAGATATGATATAATTTAAGCATGAAAGATAAATTCGATTATGAAAAGGACGATGGAAGAACCATCGCGAATATGGACAATGTAGGAAATAGGGGACTTCTTTCTTCCTGGCTTGGAGTACTTTCTCCATCCGTAAGGGAAGATGTTTTTGGAAGCAGAAGCCCTGCGCCTGACCATGCCGTTGAAAAGCAAAATCCGGGTCACGCACCAAACTCTTCTCTTGAAGAACTTTCGCCGGAAGACAGAAGGGCGCTCATAAGATATACCCTTAAATATGCACTTGGTCTAGGGTCGATTTTTATTATTGTATTTGGCATTATTATTTTTATTCTAACACGCATATGGTAATGAGTGGGATAGGAAGGCAGAATGAAGGATCAAAAGGCAACAAAGAAAAGAAGTTCAAGAGATTATTTGATACCAATTGTGCTGGGCTTAACGCTACTCTTTGCAGCGGTCATTGTCTATAAGATTGCTAGTCCAATAATGGAAAAGAATCGTTATCAGAAGTATATAAACGAGTTTCTTCATACGGTAAACGAATCCAAAGAGACCGATGAAGTGTTTTTGGATTACGAAGGAGAAACATATATACTGCCGGATGACTATGTAAGCTGGCTATACTATATGCTTAGTAATAGAACTCTTGGATATAGTACAGATGTGGATCCCGAGCCTGTAATTACAGTCAGGTTTCCCAATTCCGCTGTTCTGATCTTTTCTGAAACGGAGATTCTGGTAGGCCCAAGAACCGGAAAACAAGGTTTATTTGTTCGTTTTATCAATGAAGATGGCAAGCCGTACCAATTCTATACGGATATGTATTATTTAAGGAGCATCGAAGACCCCATACGTGAATTTGTAGAAGCAGAAAAGGAATGAAGAAGAAAAGAACAAAAAAAGACATAGGATTATTAGTAGCGATAATAGTTGTCGTTTGTGTGTTTATAGTGTCATGCATACCTGCAGGATATGCTGTTTACCTTGGACATCGTCATCAAGTTTATGTAGGGGAACTCACTGATTCGTTCTACAATGCGAGATTAAAGGGCGGAGTTATGGCAACTTACCTCGGGGAAAACTATCATCTCACTCCTGATGAGGCAAGCAATATTTATCTGATAATCATGGATGCAGGGGTAGGAAAACCCAGAAAAGAGCCTCCCGCCAATGAGGATTTGATAGAGATTTCCTTTCCGGACGGGGCAAAGCTGACGCTCTCCGGGACCGAGATTATGGAGAAAGCCAGAAAGGTTGACTACGGGCTCTATGTGAAATTTGAGACCGCAGACGGCGAGGTTTTTGAATACGATACCGACGCCTTAGAAGGAATAGAATGGTGCCGAAAGATTCTTTATAGATCTAGATAGCAGAGAGCTCCTTTGGGGCTCTTTGACTTTGTTAAAACATTGACTTTATAGGGTTTTGCGTGTATCATAAAAATGATGCGTCAGGGTGTTTTTTTAGGCAATTTGGAGCATCCCAAGACGCTATTTTTTTAGCTTCAATTTGTACGAATTGTAAATACATTAAAGGAAGGAGTTTCACAATGAGACAACTCAAGACAATGGACGGCAATACCGCTGCTGCGCATGTAGCTTATGCGTTCACAGAAGTAGCTGCCATCTACCCAATCACACCGTCTTCTCCAATGGCTGAAAGCATGGACGAGTGGGCGGCAGAAGATCGTAAGAACATCTTTGGAGAGCAAGTAAAGATCGTAGAACTTGAATCAGAAGCAGGTGCATCAGGTGCCGTACACGGTTCCGTAGCTGCAGGTTCATATACATCTACATTCACTGCTTCCCAGGGACTTCTCCTTATGATCCCGAACATGTACAAGCTCGCAGGTGAGCATTCACCGGCAGTATTCCATGTTTCCGCAAGAGCACTTGCAACACATGCACTTTCGATCTTTGGCGATCAGGCTGACGTAATGGCTGTTCGTCAGACAGGATTTGTTATGATTGCAAGTAATAGCGTACAGCAGGTAATGGACCTTGCTGCAGTTGCACATCTTGCTGCTATCGGAGGACATTTACCTGTTCTTCACTTCTTTGATGGATTCAGAACATCACACGAGCAGCAGAAGATTGAGATGTGGGATTATGATGAACTCGCATCTATGGTAGATTGGGATGCCGTAAAAGCATTTAAGAAGAGAACCTTCCACCCAACCAACCCGTATATCATGGGACCTGCAGAGCAGCCTGAATCATACTTCCAGCACAAGGAAGCAAGCAATAAGGCTTATGACGAGACACCGGAAATCGTTGCTAAGTATATGGATATGGTTAACGCCAAGATTGGCACAGACTATAAGCCATTCAATTACTATGGTGCACCTGATGCTACAGATATCATCGTTGCCATGGGTTCTGTCTGCGATGCAGCTGAAGAACTCATCGACTTCATGACAGCAGAAGGCAAGAAGGTTGGTATCCTCGAAGTTCACCTCTATAGACCATTCTCCGCAGAATATATGCTAAAGGTTATTCCTGAGACTGTTAAGAAGATTTCCGTTCTTGATAGAACAAAGGAACCGGGAAGCGTAGGAGAGCCACTCTATATTGACGTAGTAAGCGCACTCAAGGGATCGAAATTTGAAAATGCAGAAGTTCTCCGTGGACGTTATGGACTTGGTTCCAAGGACGTACAGCCTGGAGATATCCTTGCTGCATTTGAAAATATGGAAAGTGCAAATCCAAAGCCGGAATTCACACTTTCAATTAACGATGACGTTACAAATCTTTCAATCGTTCCTAGCCACTATCCTGATACAGCTCCTGAAGGAACCAAGGCTTGCAAGTTCTGGGGACTCGGTGCTGACGGAACAGTAGGCGCAAACAAGGACAGCGTAAAGATCGTCGGCGACCATACTGATAAGAAGGCTCAGGCTTACTTCCAGTATGACTCCAAAAAGTCCGGCGGTGTTACAATTTCCCACCTGAGATTTGGTGATAAGCCGATTAAATCAACATACTATGTAAAGCAGGCTGATTTTGTAGCTTGCCATAACGAAGCTTATGTACATCTCTACAAGATGGTAGAAGACGTTAAGCCGGGCGGAATATTCCTTCTGAACTGCACATGGGATGATGCTGAACTTGACAAGCACCTTCCTGCAAGCATGAAGAGATATATCGCCAACAACAACGTTCAGTTCTATACCTGTAACGCTGTAGATATCGCAAAGGAAATCGGTCTTGGTGCACGTCATACCAACAGAATCCTCCAGGCTGCATTCTTTAAGCTGGCTGACATCATTCCGCTAGAAGAAGCAGTAGGATATATGAAGGATGCTGTTAAGAAGACATACGGACGTAAGGGTGAAGACGTAGTCAATATGAATATGGCTGCTATCGATCAGGGCATCGAGAAGCTTCACAAAGTTGACGTTCCTGCATCATGGGCTGATGCTCCGGACGATGAAAAGAGAGAAGAGTTCAAGGGTCGTGATAAATTCCACACAGACTTCCTTAACAACGTACTCTATCCATACAGCAGAATGGACGGAGATTCCATTCCTGTATCCACATTCCTTGATTCTCAGAGCGGTATTTCCCCAAGCGGAACATCTGCTTACGAGAAGAGAGGTATCGCTACTGACGTTCCTGTATGGGATAAGGATAAGTGCATCCAGTGTAACCAGTGCGCTTATGTTTGCCCACACGCAGTAGTAAGACCATTCGTAATCGACGGTGCTCAGGCAGAAGCAATCGGAAACGACTGCGCACCTGTAAAGGGCATCAAGGACATGGAAGACAAGTTCTTCACCATGGGTATCTCCGCACTCGACTGCACAGGTTGCGGTTCCTGCGCTTATGTATGCCCAGCCAAGGAGAAGGCTCTCACCATGACTCCTGTTGACGATAAGGTATTTAGCGAATCCCAGAAGAAGTTCGACTATCTCTTTGAGAATGTTGATCCTAAGGTTCAGCCGGCTGCAACAAATAATGTTAAGAACTCACAGTTCCTGCAGCCGCTCCTCGAATTCTCAGGCGCTTGCCCGGGATGCGGTGAGACACCTTATGCAAAACTCGTTACTCAGCTCTTTGGTGACAGAATGTATATCGCAAACGCTACGGGATGTTCCTCCATCTGGGGTAACTCACTTCCAAGCACACCTTATACAGTAAACAAAGAAGGTAGAGGACCTGCATGGGCCAACTCACTCTTTGAGGACAACGCTGAATTCGGTTACGGTATCGCAATCTCCATGAAGGCTCGCCGTCAGGAAATGAAGTCCGCAGTAGAAAGACTCGTTCCTGAACTTGGTGCTGTAGCACAGGACTGGATTGACGGAATGAATGATGCCGATAAGGCTGAAGCAGCAGGCAAGGCACTTCTCGAAGCATGCGAAAAGATGTCCGGAAACAAGGATGCTGAATACGTAGTAGAGAACAAGTCAATGCTCATCAAGCCATCCATCTGGATCTTCGGTGGTGACGGTTGGGCTTACGACATCGGTTATGGCGGACTCGACCACGTACTCGCTAGCGGTGAAAACGTAAACGTAATGGTATTTGATACAGAAGTTTACTCCAACACCGGTGGACAGTCATCCAAGGCTACACCGCTCGGAGCAGTTGCAAAATTTGCTTCCGCAGGTAAGGGCGTAAAGAAAAAAGACCTCGCTCAGATTGCTATGGCTTATGGATACATCTATGTAGCTGTAATCAATATGGGTGCAAACCAGAATCAGACACTCCAGGCTATCAAGGAAGCTGAAGCTTATGACGGACCATCCCTCATAATTGCTTACGCACCTTGCATCAACCACGGAATCAAGGCCGGAATGAACAAGTCACAGGAAGAAGCAAAGAAGGCAGTAGCTTCCGGTTACTGGAATATGCTCCGCTTCAACCCTGCACTTGCAGAAGAAGGCAAGAATCCGCTTTCAATCGACAGCAAAGAAGCTACAGAGAGCTACAGAGACTTCATCATGGGTGAAGTTCGTTACAACTCCCTCGCAGCTAGATTCCCTGAAAAGGCAGAAGAACTCTTTGCTCAGGCTGAGAAGCAGTCCAAGGAGAGATATGAGCATCTGGTTGCGCTTAAGGACAGCTATGGTAAGGACGAATAGTATCAGCTAGTTCTTTGGCCAGGTGTATGGCAATACATTAAGTTAGTTGCTGCTTTTATAAGGCGGAAACTATATAGAAAGAGGTCCACGGGCGCATTTTGGACCTCTTTCAATTTTTTGAAGCTTGTGATGAGAATTATATGTCGGAACGTTTCCGCAGTAATGGGTACAATTGTCATCGATAAAAGCGGAAGCTCTGTGAGGTTGGCATCAGCGACGAGCGCAAGCGAGGAGTCTTTGATGCAATCCTCCAGAGGTTCAATTTTATTGATGTAACAATTGTCCATTACGAGGACGAGTGCAGACATGTGAACTCATCACAAAAAGCTTCAAAAGATTGAAAAAGAGGTAGAAGTTTGCTATTATGGACATGTAATAAAGTTTTTGGATGAGGAAGATGACTGAAACTAAAGAGAAGAAACCCGGTGTAGGAGACTTTTTAAGGAGTAGCTACGCCGGCAAGTTCATACGGAAATACAAGTGGAACTACCTGGCTGGCATGGCGATACTAATCGTAATAGACATTGCACAGACCAGGCTTCCTCTTATTGTGGGGGGAATTATCGATAAGGTTGACCACAGAACGGCGACACCACTAGATTTTCGTACAGCAATATTAACTATGATATTTATCGCTGTCCTTGTACTTCTTGGAAGACTAGGATGGCGTTATTGTATTTTTGGTGCAGCAAGAAAGATAGAAAGAGATATAAGAAACGATCTCTTTTCACACCTTCTGAAACTGCCATCGTCATATTTCCACGAGCATAAGGCGGGCGAGGTAATGGCCTTCATGACCAATGACATAGAGGCTGTACGAATGACCTTTGCCGTAACCGTAATGATGGCGCTGGATATGGTTACCATAGGTATAGCGACTGTCTATAATATGGTGACAAAGATAGACTGGCAGCTTTCTATTATCGCGATACTTCCGCTGACTCTCGTTGCCGTAGTGGCAAGATTCATCGGAAACGAGCTCCATACAAGATTCACAAGAAGGCAGGAGGCCTTTGCGGTAGTTTCCGACTTTGTTCAGGAAAAGCTATCGGGAATCCATGTAGTAAAGGCCTTTGTCCAGGAACAAAAAGAATGCGAAGCATTCCTAAAGGTTAATGAAGCATCAAAGCAAGCAAACCTTAGAGAAGTAAGAGTTGCGGCATTCTTATTTCCGTTTATGCGTATGATTGCGGGTGTATCTATTGCTATTGCAATCATGTACGGCGGATATATTGCAATTATGGGAAGAATATCCGTAGGTGATTTCTCGGCATTTGTTCAGTATCTCAATATGCTCGTCTGGCCAATTTCTTCAATAGGAAGGATACTTAATGTAATTTCCAGGGGCTCTGCTTCATTAAATCGTGTAGAGAGCGTGCTTAATGCCGAGTCGGATATTACGGATAAGATAGGTGACGAAGAGCGTGAGGAAAAGAAAAAGCTTGAGGAATCAGGCTTGGAGAGCGATGCTCCTATAAAAGAAACAGGACTCTCAGGCGACCTAGAGGTTACGCATCTCAGCTTCAAATACCCTGGAACCAAGAAGCTTGTCATTGACGACATTTCATTTACTGTCAAGAAGGGCGAGACGCTCGGTGTCGTCGCAAGAACGGGTGAGGGCAAGAGTACGCTCGTTGACCTAATGCTCAGAGTATATGACTGCGAACCGGGAATGATAGCAATCGGCGGAAAGGACATTCACGATGTTTCGCTTAAGAAGCTTAGAAAGACCTTTGGTTATGTGCCTCAGGACGATTTCCTTTTCTCTGCAACGGTATCAGAAAATATCTGCTTTGGCGATAGAACAAAGACCCAGGAGGAGATAGAGGAAGCAGCAAAGGCAGCATGCGTGCACGATAATATCATGGACTTTAACGATGGATATAATACCATGGTGGGAGAGCGCGGTGTTTCGCTTTCAGGTGGACAGAAGCAGAGAAGAGCATTTGCAAGAGCATTAATTTTAAATCCTGAGATTTTGATTTTGGACGATTCGCTCTCTGCAGTTGATACGGATACAGAAGAACAAATCAAGAAAAACTTCCGTGAAGAACGTAAGGGTAAGACCAATATAATTATCGCGCACAGACTCTCTAGCCTTAAGGACGCGGATAATATTATAGTTCTTGAAAACGGAAAGATTATAGAAGAAGGCACTCACGACAAGCTGATGGCGGACAGCGGTTTCTATGCCCAGCTTTATGAGCGCCAACTCATGGAAAAGAAGAGAGAGGAGGAACTTGGAATATGAATGACGACATAGTTCTAAAGAGTAATACCAAGCATCCATTCCTCCGTCTTCTAAAATATGGACTGCCATATACGGGTGGTTTCCTTCTTGCGTTTATTCTTATACTCGGATCCGTATTTCTTACGCTTTATCAACCGAGACTTCTAGGTCAAGCGGTTGACGAGTTCATAGGAAAATACGCAGAGATAAGTGCCTCGGGACTCAGCGTTGAGGCGCTTAAAGAAATGCGCGCCGCAGATCTTGACGGAGTAATAAAACTAGGCCTTACATATATGGGCGCAGTTGTTGCGACAATGCTGCTTACGTATCTTGAGGCTGTGATACTCTCTTCCGTAAGCCAAAAGATCATCTTCAATATCAGAAACGATCTCTTTGGTCATTTGAATAAGCTACATATCGGGTTCTTTAATGACAATCCTGTTGGACGTCTTGTAACGAGGGTTACAAACGATTGCGAGACGGTTAGCGAACTCTTTATGAATGTTATCGTAAATATGCTGAGAGGTATCTTTGTCCTCGTCGGCATCATGGCGGTAATGCTTAATTATAACGTGAGACTTTCTCTTCACATATTTATAGTTCTTCCAATAGTTGCCGTGGCTACGTTCATATTCACGACCACAACAAAGAAGATCTATAGAAGAATTAGATCACTCATTTCGGAGCTTAACGGCTTTGTTGCAGAGCGTGTAATGGGTATAAGAGTCGTTCAGGCGTTCGCTGCAGAAGAAGACGTGGAGAAGGACTTCAGAGAGCGCACAGAGAATCTGAGAAAGATCAATATGAAGCAGCTCGCTGCGTTTGCTTTCTATAGCCCGGTGACATACGTAATGAATATCACGGCGCTCGGAATACTGATTGTGATGGGTGGAAATATGGTTCTTGAGGGAATAGTAACAGTAGGAACCCTCGTTACGTTCCAGAGATATATAAGCCAGTTCTTCCAGCCTATAGAAGAACTCGCCGAGCAGTTTAATACCATTCAGTCTGCAAAGGCCTGTGCGGAGAGAATCTTCTGGCTCCTGGATACCGAACCCGAAATCGTGGATGCAGACGATGCTGTTTCCATGAAGGATATAGAAGGCAAAATCGAATTCAAGAATGTTTGGTTCTGTTATAAAGAGGGCGAATGGGTTCTAAAGGACGTTTCGTTTACGGTTAATCCGGGCGAGAGAGTTGCCTTTGTTGGCGCGACAGGTGCAGGAAAGACCACAATTCAGAGCCTTATCTGCAGGTATTACGATATCCAGAAGGGTCAGATTCTAATAGATGGCGTGGATATCAGAAAGATAAAACTAGACGACTTGCGCGGTCATATAGGTGAGATGCTTCAGGACGTATTCCTTTTCTCAGGAAACGTCAAGGACAATATTAAACTCAATGAAGATTTGTCCGATGAGGAGATTCGCATTGCTGCAGAGACAGTAAACGCGAGCAAGTTTATAGAGAACCTGCCGGATAAGTATGACCATGAAGTAATAGAGCGCGGTGCATCATTCTCCGCAGGACAGAGACAACTTCTATCGTTTGCTAGAACGCTGGCATCAAAGCCATCGGTATTGATACTCGACGAAGCAACAGCCAATATAGATACCGATACCGAGATACTCATTCAGGATGCGCTCCAAAAGCTCATGGAGGGCCGTACAACGTTAATCGTCGCACATAGACTCTCTACCATCAGAAACGTAGATAATATAATCGTAATGCATAAGGGCGAGATAGTAGAGCAAGGTAATCACCAGGAACTTCTCGCACGCGGAGGCATGTATTATAAGCTATACAAGCTGCAGTATGAGCAAAGCGCATAGAGTACACAGCACACCAAGAGCCCGAGAGTTTAGGTCTCTCGGGTTTTTTATATGGCAATAAAAGGAAAATTGCAACTTCCACTCTATTGTGATAAAGTAATCTGGTAATTAGGAGGCGTTATATGATTACTGTATTAAAAAGAAATGCGACTGAAGAGCAGCGGAATAATCTTATAAAATGGCTGGAGGATCAAGGTGTCTCCGTCCATGTTTCTGTGGGCGAGAGCGTGACTATTCTCGGCCTTGTCGGAGATACGAGCAATATCGACATGGATATGCTAAAGCTCCTTGATATCGTTGATGACGTTAAGCGTATTTCCGAATCATATAAAAAATCAAACAGGAAATTTCATCCCGAGGACACGATTATTGAAGTGCCGTCAAAGGCTTCTTCCGATGGAGTAACAAAGATAGGAGGAGGGCATTTTTCTGTTATCGCAGGACCATGTTCTGTAGAATCAGAGGAACAGATTGTAGAGGTTGCTAAGCGTGTTAAGGCTGCGGGTGCAAGCATGCTACGTGGAGGTGCGTTTAAGCCAAGAACTTCACCTTATGCATTTCAGGGGATGCGCGCAGAAGGGCTAGAGCTTCTTTCGATTGCAAAGAAAGAAACCGGGCTTCCCATAGTCAGCGAGATAATGAACGAGAATCATCTTGAGCTTTTTGAGGATGTGGATATCATTCAGGTTGGCGCAAGAAATATGCAGAATTTTGAGCTCCTTAAGGCACTTGGCCACGTAGATAAGCCGATTCTTCTTAAGCGTGGTCTTGCAAATACTTTAGAAGAACTTCTCATGAGCGCTGAATATATCATGGCGGGTGGAAACGAAAATGTAATTCTCTGCGAGCGCGGAATAAGGACTTTTGAACATCGTACCAGAAATACGCTGGATCTTTCTGCAATTCCTGCGCTTCATGAGATGACGCATCTACCTGTTATAGTTGATCCGAGTCATTCAACCGGAAGAGCCGACTATGTTAAGCCTATGGCAATGGCTGCTGTTGCTTGTGGCGCGGACGGTCTCATGATAGAGGTTCATAACAATCCTGCTTGTGCGCTTTGCGATGGTGCGCAGAGTCTGACACCTGATCAATTTGATGATGTCATGGATAAAGTAGGAAAGATGCGCGACATACTATAATCGATCTAATACAAAAACTTTACGAAAAGGACCATAATACGTGAAAAAGGACGGTCAAAAACTTAATATCGGAATTGTCGGACTAGGCCTCATAGGAGGTTCTCTTTCTGCGGCCTTTCATAGTGCCGGCCATACTGTTTTTGGCTGCGACAAAGATCGTAGGACGCAGGACTTTGCTCTCATGGCTGGAACAATAGATGATGAGCTTACGGATATAAAGATTGGCGATTGCGATATTATTCTTATTGCAATAACGCTTACGCATGCTGTGAAATGGCTGGCTGAGAAGGCTGACATCATAAATAAAAATTCGCTTGTGATAGATTGCTGCGGAGTAAAGAGGGCGATTTGTAAAGTTGGAAAAGAGCTTTCGGATGCTAATGGCTTTGGCTTTATCGGCGGACATCCCATGGCGGGAAAGCAGGTGGGTGGCTTTAAGAATAGCAGCAAGGATTTATTTGATGGTGCTACATTCTGCCTCGTGCCCAATGATAAAAATGATATAAGGCTCTTGATGGAAGCAAAGAACGTCCTTGAGGACGCAGGATTCACAAAGTTCATCGTTATGACTCCGGAAGAGCATGATAAAGTTATTGCCTTTACATCACAGATGGCGCATCTCATATCAAATGCTTATATCAAAAGCGATATAGCAGAAGCAGAGGAGGTTGCGGCATTATCGGGCGGAGCCTTCCGCGATATGACTCGCGTTGCATACCTAGATGAAGCCATGTGGACGGAGCTATTCATGGAGAATAGCGACAATCTTTTATCGCAGCTAGATTCATTTATTTCTGAACTTGCGAGATATAAGGATGCGATAGAAAATAAAGATATCAAACTGCTTTCGGATCTTCTCGCAGACGGAAAAGAACGTAAGCAGATGATCGAAGAAAAGAAAAACAAGTAAACCAATTTAGAAATAATAATAGAAATAATAACAGAAATGAAATTAACTGAAATCGGAAAAGAAATAGCAAATATTCAAGAGAGCGGAACTGTTGCGATTATAACGGATAGCAATGTGGCGCCGCTTTATCAAAAAACTTGTGAGGATAGTATCGAGGCCGCCGGACTCAAGACGGTTTCGTTTGTTATTCCTGCGGGAGAAAAGAGTAAGAGTGGAGAGGTTTATCTTGAGCTTCTTGAAAAGCTAGCATCGTCCGGGCTTACCAGGTCTGACGGAATAGCCGCATTAGGCGGAGGAGTGGTTGGAGATATTGCAGGGTTTCTCGCAGCCACATATATGAGGGGTGTGAAGTTTTATCAGATTCCAACCACGCTACTTTCCATGGTGGATTCATCTATAGGAGGAAAGACAGGAATCAATTTAAGTTCCGGAAAGAACCTTGCGGGAGCATTTTATCTTCCAAGCCTTATCTTCCGCGATATTGAACTCCTATCAACTCTTGGCGATGATGTATTTAGAGAGGGAATGGCAGAGGTCGTTAAATATGGAATTGCTTTTGATGAGGAGCTTTTTGAAAGGCTCAATAAAAATGTCATAGATAGAGAAACAGTAAAGACAAAAAAAGAGGAACTTAAAGATATAATTGAGCGCTCAGTTAAGATAAAAAATGATATTGTTGCCATGGATTTTAGGGATAATGGTGCAAGGCAGCTTCTTAACTTTGGTCACACGATTGGACATGCCATAGAAAAGCTTTCGGATTATAATATTAGTCATGGTGATGCGGTAGCAAAGGGCATGATGAAAATCACGGAGATTGCAGAAGGCATGTCCTGGTGCAATACTGATACATTTAATTATGTAAAAGACATCCTTCTTAAATATGGATTTGATCTTGATATTCCATATTCGGGAAGAGAAATCTTTGATATTATCTTAAATGACAAAAAGCGTCGCGGAGATGAAATAGAAATCGTTGTTCCGGAGAAAATAGGTAAATGCGGAATCAAAAGGATGAGCATTACCGAGCTTGGAGAACTTTTTTGAAAACAGTAAAAATCATTGCTTCAAAATCTGATGCCCATAGGGCTTATATTGCATCGGCAATCGCATTCTACCAAAGAGAATTGGATCAAAGCGCGACTTCCGATGAAGTTTTTTCTTGCGTAAAATGTGGCGATACTTCTCGCGATATTGATGCTACAAAGAACTGCTTACTCGCATTGCTTAACGAAGAGGGTAATGCCGGCGCGGATTTATACTGTGGAGAGAGCGGAACTACACTTAGATTTCTTCTTCCTATTGTCGGCGCCTTAGGCGTGAGAGGAGTTTTTTATCCTGAAGGAAGGCTCTCCAGAAGACCTATTGCTGCATTTAGGGATGAATTAATATGCCATGGAATGTCCGTCTCGGAAGAAGGAAGCATTCCGATTATAGCTGAAGGAAATCTAAGCCCGGGAATCTTTATTCTTCCTGGAAATATATCCTCTCAGTTCATAAGCGGACTCCTTTTTGCGCTTCCCGTGCTGGATGGTGACAGTCAAATTATAATTGAGGGAAGATTAGAATCCGCGCCCTATGTGGATATGACATTAAGCACTCTTAAATCATTTGGAATAGAAATTGAGAGCGGAAAAGCGGTATCCAATGAATATGACAGAATTGATTTATACTTTTCTATAAAGGGAAATCAGAAATATATCGCTCCCGAGGAATATATTGTAGAGGGAGATTGGTCCAATGCCGCATTCTGGCTTTCAATGGGAGCGCTCGGAAGCGATGCAGTGCGCGTAGAAGGCGTTAATCTTGATTCCAGGCAGGGCGATAAACAAATTATAGATGTGATGAAGCGCTTTGGTATAAAGGCGGAAACGGGCGAGGATTTTGTTATAGCATATCCATCGCGAAAATCTTTAAAGGGCATAACGATAGATGCAAAAGATACTCCCGACATGGTTCCTGCTCTTGCGTTAATCGCTTCACTCGCAAAGGGAAAGACAAAAATAACTAATGCCGGAAGGCTCCGACTAAAGGAGAGCGATAGGCTGCATACTATTACCGAATGCCTTCGCAAGATGGGAGCAAAGATAGAAGAACTTGATGATGGTTTAATTATTACGGGCGTTGAAGAACTTCACTCCGCAAATGTTGAGAGCTTTTCTGATCATAGAATAGCAATGATGGTAGCGGCCGCATCAACATCGATTACGGAAAAAGAAAACAAGATAGGATTAATTGGCTTTGACGCAGTCAATAAATCTTATCCTGAATTCTTCAGTATATTTCATGAGCTTAAGCTAGATGAGAACCTTGAACTGATATAGGAGGTAATATGGCATCTACATTCGGAAACAAAATCAAAGTTTCAATTTTTGGCCAGAGTCATTCCAAAGCTATTGGTATGTCGCTTGAAAACATTCCCGCAGGGATGGTGCTGGATGAAGATAAACTAGAAGCTTTTCTTGATCGTAGAGCACCTGGAAGAGATGAGAATACGAGCAAGCGAGTAGAGTCTGATAGACCTGAATTCTTGTCAGGATTTATGACAGATGAAAATGGAAGGCTTGTTACCTGCGGCGCTCCAATAAGCGCGGTAATCTATAACGAAGACGCAAGGTCATCCGATTACGATGAGCTTAAGGATATACCAAGGCCCGGACATGCGGATTTTGCAGCGCATATAAAATACGGTGGATTTGAGGACTATAGAAGCGGCGGGCATTTCTCCGGAAGGCTCACAGCGCCGCTTTCTGTTGCTGGAGGAATAGCTATCCAAGTACTTGAGCAGCTCGGAATCGAAATAGAGGCAGAAATTGACGAAATTGGCGGAGTAAAATACGAATCAAAGGAGCAGATGGATTCTCTCATTGAGACTGCGCGATCCGAAGGCGACTCAATAGGCGGAGTTGTTAAATGCACCATCAAGGGAGTTCATGCAGGCGTTGGCGAACCGATTTTTGACGGAGTTGAAAATAGGATTTCACAGGCGATATTTGGAATTCCCGCTGTTAAGGGAATTGAATTTGGTGCGGGGTTTAAAGCAGCTTCCATGAAGGGTAGTGAAAACAACGATCCCTTTTTTATAGACGAAAACGGAAATGTTGTTACTGAGAGCAATAATGCGGGAGGAATCCTCGGGGGCATCGCAATCGGAAGCGATATAGTTTTTAGGGTTGCGTTTAAGCCGACTCCTTCTATTGCCAAGGAACAAAAGAGCATAAGCTATAGCGATGGGAAAGAAACAACGATTATTGCAAAGGGAAGGCACGATCCATGCGTTGTGATAAGGGCACTTCCTGTAGTGGAAGCAACTTCTGCTCTTGCAATACTTGACTTAGTGCTTTAATCTATTATTGGAGGGGAGATTATTATGAACATCGAAGAATACAGAAAAAGAATTGACGAGCTTGACAGCGAGATAATTGAAAAGCTTGAAGAGAGGTTTGGGATTGCTGTTAAGATTGGCGAGTTAAAAAAGGAAAGCGGACTTCCGATTTTGGATGCGGAAAGAGAGTGGAAAAAGCTTGAATCCATAGAGGCAAAGTCCAATCCGGAGTATGCCGAATATGTTTTGGATGTGTTTGAGGCTATTATTTTGGCTTCTCGCACCATTCAGGAGGAGAATTGATGAAGATACTTGTTATCGATGGCCCCAATATTAATATGCTTGGTATAAGAGAGCCTGAGATATACGGATCCGATACCTATGAAGACCTAGTAGATATGACCAGAGCCAAGGCTAGAGAAATTTCCGAAAAGAATTACGAGGCCGGAAAGGAAATGGTCAAGGTCAATTTTATCCAGTCCAACCACGAAGGGGAGATTGTAACGGCAATCCAAAAGGCATACGGGATGTATGACGGAATAATCATAAACCCCGCAGCCTATACCCATACAAGTATAGCGATACTAGATGCCATGAAGGCCGTTGGACTCCCAGCAGTTGAGGTCCATATATCCGATGTTTCTTCCCGCGAAGAATGGCGTAAAATCTCATATATAAGAGAAGCCTGCATAGAAACTGTCTCGGGAGAAGGTATTAAGGGCTACTCTCACGCACTTGAGATTTTGGTTGAGAAGATAGGCAAAAAATAGTAAAATAGAACCGTGGGCGACCACGGTTCTTTTTGTGCGCTCAAGCATGTAAAAACAAAACGGGTATAAAGAAAAGTAGGGAGATATATGAGCTTTTTTGAAATAATAATCATAATACTTGTTGCACTTTCGGCATTGCTTTCCTTTGCCGCTCTTATAATGGTGATTACCGGAAGGTCAAGAACGGTTTCGGAGATAAATGCAGACGCCGAGCGCCGCGCAAGGGAAATAGAAAAGCATAACGAGGACGAGAACGATACCTTAAGAGAAATACTCAGAAACGATATTTTTAAGTCTCAAAAGGATACGACAGATCATATCACAAGTTCATTCAAGAACTACGGAGATATGGTTGCAAGCAATCAAAGCACTCAAGCCGAGCAACAGGATAAGAGGCTTGCCGAGATTAATGACACGCTCTCCAAATATACTATGGAAAGTGAACTTAAGCTTGATAATATTCGTCAGACCATGTCCAATCAGATTGGTGAGCTTACACAGGAGAACAATAAGCAGCTTGAGAAGATGCGTGAGACTGTTGATGAGAAGCTCCAGAAGACATTGGAAACAAGGCTCGGAGAATCATTCCGACTCGTTAACGAGAGGCTTGAGCAGGTATATAAGGGGCTTGGCGAGATGCAGAACCTCGCAATAGGTGTGGGCGATCTAAAAAGAGTTCTCTCCAATGTTAAGACAAGAGGAATATTAGGAGAGATGCAGCTTGGAAGCATCCTGGAGCAGATTTTGATTCCGGAGCAGTATGACGTAAACGTAATAACAAAGCCCGGAAGTAACGATAGAGTTGAATACGCAGTCAAGCTGCCGGGTAACGGCGATGAAGACAGCTTTGTCTATCTACCGATAGATGCAAAGTTCCCCGGAGATACATATAGCAGGCTTCTTGATGCCTATGATACGGGAGACCAGGAGGCAGTTGAAGCTGCGGCAAAGGACCTTGAGCGCATTATCAAGCTTGAGGCAAAGGATATCAGAGAAAAGTATATAGAGCCTCCGTTTACCACGGAATTTGGAATACTCTTCCTTCCTGTAGAAGGCCTATATGCCGAGGTTGTAAGAAGAGGACTTCTTGAGACCTTGCAGAGAGAGTATAAAATTAATATTGCCGGCCCAACCACTATGGCGGCTCTTTTAAACAGCCTTCAGATGGGATTTAGGACTTTGGCAATAGAAAAGCATACGAGTGAAGTATGGGAAACGCTTGGTGCCGTTAAGACCGAATTTGATAAGTTTGAGGATGTCCTAAAGCAGACGCAGAAGAGCCTCACACAGGCAGGAAAGAATCTGGACACACTTATAGGAACAAGAACGAGAAGCATCAAGAGAAAACTAAGAGGGGTTGAGAGCCTAGAAGAAAACAGAAGCACTCAGCTTCTTGGGACATCGGAAATCTTTTTGACGGAAGATGACGACGAGGATGCTGAGACAGAATAGAAGGAGTAACCTTTGGCTATATTTGCGATAGGAGACCTTCATCTTTCTCTCGACGAGAGAATTGAAAAGCCCATGGACGTATTTGGAAAGAGCTGGGCAGATCACGATGAAAGGCTTAAGCAAAATTGGATAGAGACTGTTGGCACAAGCGACACGGTGATTATATCAGGCGATGTATCCTGGGGCCTTAAATTGGATGAAGCAATGGCTGATCTTGAGTTTATTATGAAGCTCCCCGGAAAGAAGGTCATAACCAAGGGGAATCACGATCTTTGGTGGGGTTCTGTAAGTAAACTTAACTCGCTCAGCGATGATCTTGTCTTTCTTCAGAATAAATCATATATGATGGATGATGGCCTTGCGATTTGCGGAACCAGAGGATGGATTTGTCCGGGGACCGATGGCTTTGACGCTCACGACAGAAAAATCTACGAGAGAGAGCTTATGAGGCTAGAGATGTCAATTGAGGATGGTCTAAGAAACGGAGCAAAGGAATTTATTTGCTCTCTTCATTACCCTCCGAGTAACGACAAGTTCCAGGAGTCGGGTTTTACCGAGATGCTGTCAAAGTATAATGTAAAAACCTGCGTATATGGACATCTTCATGGTAGGGATGCCTTCAAAAATGGGTATAAGGGATATTGGAATGGTGTAGAGTATAAACTGGTTTCGTTGGACTATGTAAATGCGACACCTGTGAAGATACATGAATAAAGTGAGGTTTATTATGGATAAGAGAAGAGCAATTCTTATAGTTTTGGACAGCTTGGGAGTAGGTGAACTTCCTGATGCTGACCGTTTTGGAGATCAGGGTGCGGATACCTTTGGTCACATATCGGATAAATTGGGCGATGATTTTAGGATTCCGAATCTCAAGAAGCTCGGAATTGGAAACATAGATGCGCTCGGAGTAAAGAATTTCCCGGAGCTTAAGCCTATCGGCGCTTACGGAAAGTTAGGTGAACAGTCCATCGGCAAGGACACAATAACAGGCCACTGGGAAATCGCCGGAATTGAGACGATGACACCGTTTAAGACCTATCCCGATGGTTTTCCGGAGGAGTTTATCAAAGCCTTTGAGGAGAAGATTGGTACAGAGGTAATCGGAAATTACCCTGAATCGGGTACTGTCATAATTGATAGGCACGGTGAGGAGCACGAAAAGACCGGTAAGCCGATAGTTTATACGTCTTCTGACAGTGTATTCCAAATTGCCGCAAACACGGCTGTAATCCCTCTAGAGAGGCTCTACGAGATGTGTCAGATAGCTAGAGACCTCCTTCAAGGCGATTGGGCCTGCGGAAGGGTAATTGCGCGTCCATATATCATACATGAGCAGGGTAAGAGAGAAAGAACCTCTGATAGACATGATTATGCCGTAAGTCCGCCGGAAGAGACTTTGCTAAACAAAGTAGAAAAGGCAGGAATGACATCCTACGCCGTAGGCAAGATAAACGATATATTTAACGGCTATGGTGTAACAGAGTATGTAAAAACCAAGGACAATATGGATGGCGTCGATAAGACGCTTGAGGCCATGGACAAGGTAGAGGAAGGCTTTATCTTTACAAACCTTGTAGATTTTGATAGCAAGTATGGACATAGAAGAGATGCGGAAGGTTACGGAAAGGCCATTATGGAATTTGATGCAAGGCTTCCGGAAATCTATCTGAAGATGAAAGAGAATGATATACTTATTCTCTGCGCAGACCACGGAAACGATCCAACGGCAGCGGGCTTTGACCATACAAGAGAATATATTCCGGTGATAGTGGCAGGCGCAAAGATTAAGAAGGGCGCTAATATTGGCACAAGAACGAGTTTTGCCGATATAGGAGCGACAATCGCTGAGTATTTGGGAACAGAAGAGCTTTCTATCGGAAAGAGCTTCTTAAGTGAGATAATGGAGTAAGCTCTATGGATATGAATGATATTATTGTAAAAAAGAGAGACGGTGGAAAGCTCTCTGAGGAAGAGATAAGATATTTTGTTTCTGAATATACGGCAGGAAATATTCCCGACTATCAGGCATCGGCTCTTCTTATGGCAATATTCTTCAGAAAAATGGACGAAGAAGAAACATTTTTGCTAACGGATGCAATGAGAACCTCTGGCGATGTGGTAGATCTTTCTGAAATTAAAGGCATCAAAGTAGATAAGCATTCTACAGGTGGAGTAGGTGATAAGGTCACTTTAATCGTAGGTCCTCTTGCCGCAGCAGCGGGTGTTCCGATTGCAAAGATGAGCGGAAGGGGCCTTGGGTTCACAGGCGGCACCATAGATAAGCTTGAATCCATACCAGGCTTTAAGACCACGCTTGAACCTGAAGAATTTCACAAGCAGGTAGCTGATATCGGAATCGCGGTTATCGGTCAAAGTGGACATATTGCACCTGCGGACAAGAAATTATATGCACTGAGAGACGTTACGGGAACAATTGCAAACCTAAGCCTTATTTCATCTAGCATCATGAGCAAAAAACTCGCTGCAGGCTCTGACGCAATCGTCCTGGACGTTAAATGCGGAAATGGTGCATTTATGGAAACCCAGGAGGCTGCTGAAGAACTTGCTACTATGATGTGCAAAATCGGAAACGCTGCGGGGAAACGCACCGTTGCAGTAATTACCGATATGAATGAGCCGCTTGGCCGTGCAGTTGGAAACAGCCTTGAAGTGTTTGAAGCATACGATACGCTCAAGGGAATTGGACCTAAGGATATTACAGAGCTTTCGCTTCATATAGCGGGAATTATGATATATCTTGGCGGAAAGGCAGAAAGCCCGGAAGAAGGTTCTGTCAAAGCAAAGGAAGTCATGGAATCCGGTGCCGGACTTGCCAAGTTTAGAGAGATGGTTCTAAGACAGGGTGGAACGCTTGATATGTTTGATTATCACGATTCATCAAACAGCATACCTGTTTCTGACCTTCAGGAAGATATTGTTGCGGATAGAGATGGCTATGTGACATCTATAGCCGCTCAGACCATAGGACTTTGCTCGCAGAATACCGGAGCAGGTAGAAAGGTCAAAGAAGACGATATTGATCCGTTTGCAGGAATTCTTCTCTTTAAGAAGGTCGGAGATGAGGTCAAGAAAGGCGAGAAGCTTGCGACATTCTATTCAAGCGAAAAGGAAAAGCTTGATGAAGCCATAGAAGAAGCCGGCGGACGCGAAAATGGTGCAGAAGGCACGGCCTTTGTGATAAAAGATGAGAAGCCCGAAAAGCCTAATTTGATAAAGAATACCATAGGCATTTAGTTACGATAAGCTATAATTATAAATAGATCTTTAAATATTTCATTTTAAGGTGACCCCCAAAATCAAGAGTTTTGGGGGTCAGTTCTTTTTTTGGAATGGGGCATTTTTTTATTGACATGAGAAAAAATATATGTATACTTGTATACATATATACGTTATTACTATAATGCGATAAAGTGAGAAAGTGGAATATAAGCGGAGGAAATAATGCTTGAATTGAACAAAAAATCCAATCTTTTGGAGGAAGCACGTTATAAATACTCGCTCCAGGATGTGGAGGAACCGAATCTCAATAGGGATATTTTCAGCTATGACGAGGTTCCCAAGGTGGTTTTTAATCATAGACGAGTACCTATGAATATGCCTGAGGACATTTGGATTACCGATACATCCTTCAGAGACGGGCAACAGTCTTTGGCTCCTTATACGGTGGAGCAGATAGCCCATCTATATGGGCTACTTTCCAAGCTAGGTGGTCCTTATGGAATCATTAAGCAATCAGAGTTCTTTGTATATACGGAAAAGGATCGCGAGGCTTTAGATAAATGCCGTGAGATGGATCTGAAGTTTCCAGAGATAACTTGTTGGATTAGAGCGAGTAAAGAAGATTTTAAACTCGTAAAGGAACTTGGCATTAAAGAAACGGGCATTCTTGTTTCCTGTAGCGACTATCACATATTCAAAAAGATGGGCATGAACAGGAGTCAGGCCGTTGAGTTTTATCTTGAAACCATAAAGGATGCTTTTGATGCAGGCGTTATTCCAAGGTGTCATTTGGAAGATATAACGAGAGCTGATTTTTATGGTTTTGTTGTTCCCTTTGTTAATGAAATACAAAAACTATCAGAAGAGGTAGGTGTGGCAATTAAGATTAGAGCATGCGATACCATGGGATATGGGGTTCCGTATTCGGGAGCCGCGCTTCCGAGAAGCGTGGGAGGCATAATCTATGGCTTGCAGCACTATTCTGGTGTACCTAGTGAATGCCTTGAATGGCATGGTCATAACGATTTCTATAAGGGGGTTGCAAATGCCGCATGTGCTTGGTTATACGGCGCGTCTGCAGTAAACTGCTCCATGCTTGGAATTGGAGAGCGTACAGGAAACGTTCCACTGGAGGCGATGGTGATGGAATATGCGTCTCTTAGGGGAAGCTTTGATGGAATGGATCCTACGGTTATAACCGAGATTGCAAGATACTTTAGAGACGAAATAGAATATGACATACCTGCCAATACACCTTTTGTAGGCGATAATTTCAATGTGACTCGTGCAGGTATCCATGCAGATGGGCTTATGAAGGATGAAGAAATATACAATATCTTTGACACCAAAAAGATTCTCGATAGAACGCCGGGAGTCAGCGTAAGCAAGACAAGCGGAGCAGCGGGGATTGCGTATTGGATTAACGAGCATTATGGTCTCAGCGGTGAAGACAGTGTAACCAAGGATAGTCC
>JAFSUI010000033.1 GCA_017445315.1 Bacillota bacterium
CTCCGATTAAAACAAAAGGAAGAATAAAGAATATGATAATAAGCCAAATGATAAGATTTGCTGCCAAAGTCTTTGTAAAAAATTTGAAGCCGGAGAATATGTCCTTCTCTTCCATAGTCTTTTCACGCATCTGTCTTAGATGAAGCCTCGCGAGAGAAAACTTAAACGGGCCATTTAAAAGCAAAATCGTTATATACGGAAGAATTGTAAACTGAATCCCCTGTTTTACTCCCATGTACTCAAATTCATAAATATATGAGAGCCCGGGAATTAATCTCCCGAGAAAGCCTGGAATATACTGCGTAATCAAATAAAAAATAAAATAGCAAAGTAAAAACCTCGCCCACACTCCGGTAAGCGATGAGTTTGCCAAAGTCCTTATTTCTCTTGGTGCCGCTAAAACAATTGCGCCTTCCTTCATCTTAATCTCCTTATTACCAAAGGAATTATACCACGTATTTGACAAATAAACACTCTTGCCTTAAACTTAATGAGTATTCACAAGGGGAGCTTCGGCTGAGAGTTGTCGATATACGACATGACCCTTATACCTGATGCGGGTAATGCCACCGAAGGGATGTGAGCATATTGCAGATGCATATTGCAACACCAGTTCCTTCCTAAAACTTAGGAGGTTTTTTTATGGGTAAAATCAAAATTGACAAAAACAACAAAACACTAAGACTCGTTATCTCTGCGATAATGATTTCAATCGGAACTGTCTTATCTATGTTCAAGTTTAACGGACTCTGGGTTTATGGCGGCGGAGTAACTTTTTGCGCCATGCTTCCCCTCGTTATGACGAGCTTTATATATGGACCTAAATGGGGTCTATTTACAGCTTTTGTTTTTTCGCTTCTTCAGATGGTTCTTGGAGTTCAGAATGTGCTTTATGGAACAAGCATCTGGATGATGATTGTGATTGCCCTTTTGGACTATATCGTTGCATATACTGTAATAGGACTTGCCGGTATTTTTAAGGGTAAGCTAAAAAACAGAATACCCGAAATAATAATCGGAACAGCCTTTGTAATGATTCTAAGACTGGCCTGCCATTTCATTTCGGGTTGGATGATCTGGGATGCACTTTGGCCAAACGAAATGGGAATGACCTCGGCGCTCTATTCTATTACATATAACGGTTCATATATGGTTCCAGAGATTGTTATCACATCAGGTGTTGCGGTAGTACTTGAATCCATTCTGAAATTCAGTTCTTGGGCTGATCAAGAATAAACTCTATAGCATGATTTAATATTCTAGGAGTTCTAACGAGCGTGTCTTCCCTTAAGACGCGCTCTGTTAATTTATGAAAATCCTTTCCCCATGGACCTATATTAATCATAGGCATAGAAATATCGTGAATTTCCTCAAAAGGTATATCGTAAAGCTCACCAAATAGCGGCATGCTCTTTTCTATTGAATGACGAACGGTTTCTGGATCTGATAGGCTCACATAGCTTAAATCAGATATTCCCGTAAAGAAGTATTCCCTATCGTATAATTGATTGAATTCTTTGGTTGTAAACTCGTTCAAAACATCCGTCAGGCGCCTTATCTTTTCATCAGTTTTTTCGTATTCGATATTTGATGTGCATGGATAATACGGTGGAACAAGACCATAGATAATGCGCGGCCTCGTATCCTCTACAAGCTCAAGCAAAAACTCAACTAGCTTAAAGTTTGAATCAATAATGCTATATTCACCCTTATGGAATTTTTCTTTTACTTCATTGAATTTGTCCTGGTATAGCTCCTTAAACCTATCACCACAAGATGCTTCAGCCTCATTCATTAAGTCAGAAAAGGTATTTACGCATACTTCCCAAGGAAGGCTCTCTTCCTTCTCGCCTCTACGTCTTCTAAACTCCAGATAAGAAGCATTCATTTCTTTTATAATCTTATCAAATGACTCTTCGCAGATACTTTTGATTTTCTCCAGGATTTCCGAAGGAGTGGATGTAAGCGTAAGCACACTAAGGCAGCCAAATGCCGATAAAGGCATGGAAACATCGTATAGAGCCTTACTATCTTTTACGTTTAACCATGTCGGCGGAGGTGAGCACTCATTTCCAAAAGCATCTGATAAATCCATATTAAGCTCTGTTCTTCTAATGATCTCGGCCATAATATTGTCAGGATTAAGACCTTCAAAGGCCTTTCCCGCATGGGACATATAGCCTCTTACATAGACAAACGGAAGAAGTTTTCCTACAGAGCCCAATGAGTATATACCTTTTTCAGGGTTCTTTCTTTGGTGCGGCTCGGAGTTAATCATAAGCTTATAATTTAATCCGTGAGACTTCTTTAATTCCGAAAGAAGAACTGCGGCTCCACGCATTCCGGCGGAGAGGTTTTCCTCGTCCGGAACGGATATTACGATTACGGTACCCGGAAGATCCAAGGTTTTGCTATACTCCTCCAATAATGAATACTGAATAGAGCCACCTGCCTTCATATCGCAGCCGCCTTTTCCGAAAATATAATCTCCGGAGAGCAAATCCTCTCTTGCTTCTTGATTAAGCATTTCCTGGTTATTAAGGAGTTCCTCGGCCAGTAAATCCGGAGAAAAAGCATAATCCTTAAGGGTTTTAAAGTCTTCAATTCCAACTACATCATAGTGGTGAATAAGTACAACGGCATTTTCAGGGTTCTCACTTCCCTTAACCATAGCCCAGCAAACTGAACGATCAAAGACATCCCCCTCAATTTTATAGAGCCCCCAATAATCCGGGTGTTCTTTGAAATACGGTATATTTTCAAAATGTTTAACAAAAAAGTCCTCTACAAGCCTTTCATTTGCTGTTCCTGTAAAGGTCTCAATCTTCATATAGTCGTATAATAAAGCCTTGATTTTACTAGATAGATTTTCAAAATCAACTTTCATAGAACCTCTCCATTGCGTTTTGTAAATAGAAATGTTATATTCTTAACAAGTAAATTATACTCCATCAATTCAAATTCAGAAAGGACATATTATGTATAACACCTTAAAGTACGAAATTAACGATGGCCTTGCAATTGTAACAATTTCCAGACCTGAGGCTCTTAATGCCTTAAACACTGAAGTTTTGGGTGAACTAAAGGAAGTATTCACCGAAATCGCAAGTGATGATGCCGTAAAGGCTGTTATTCTTACGGGCGAAGGTAAATCCTTTGTTGCCGGAGCTGATATCGCGCAGATGAAGGACCTCTGCCCAGAAGATGCTCACAAGATGATGGAAAAAGGTCATGACGTAATGTTTACTATAGAAAAGCTTCCAAAGGCCGTAATCGCAGCTGTTAACGGATTTGCACTCGGCGGCGGATGCGAACTCGCTATGTCCTGCGATATAAGAATCGCCTCTGAAAAGGCAAAATTTGGACAGCCTGAGGTTGGTCTTGGAATTATCCCGGGGTTTGGCGGAACGGTTAGACTTCCAAAGCTCGTAGGAAAAGGAATGGCAAAATACCTTATCCTTACTGCTGAGATTATTGACGCTCAGACGGCAAAGGAAATCGGTCTTGTAGAAAAGGTTGTCGCTCCTGAGGTTCTTATGGAAGAGGCAGAAAAAGTTGCCAGAACCATCATGAGCAAGGCTCCTATCGCTATCAAGGAAGCTAAATATGCTATTGATTCGGAGTACGATATAGAGATGGGTGCTGCGAGCACGGTAGAAATCGACGAGATTACAAAATGCTTTGAAAGCGAAGATCAAACAGAAGGAATGACCGCATTCCTGGAGAAGCGCCCTGCCGAATATAAAAATAAATAAAACTTATTAGCTAAAGTCCCGCAGGATGTAGATGTTTTGCGCCTTTCGCAGGGACGGAATGCAATTATACGAAAATAAAAGAAGAACCTCTGTGAGGTTGGCATCGGCGACGAGCGTAAGCGAGGAGTCTTCGATGCAACCCTCCAGAGGTTCAATTTTATTGAGTCTATAATTGCTCCGTTCCGAGGACCAAAGCAAAACATCTGCGCCTGTGGGAACTAAAGCTAATAAGTTTAAATTATCCTAGAAGTCCGGAAAGGAGCCCTGCTCCAAACATCGGTGCAAATACTACTGCTACGATGGTCATGAGCTTGATAAGGATATTGATTGAAGGTCCTGATGTATCCTTGAACGGATCTCCTACTGTATCACCTACAACTGCAGCCTTATGTGGCTCAGAACCCTTACCGCCAAAATGTCCGCCTTCTATATACTTCTTTGCATTATCCCATGCACCGCCGGCATTACTCATCATGATAGCAAGGAGTACTCCGGATGCAAGTGAACCTGCAAGGCAACCTGCAAGCGCTTCAGCTCCAAGAACGAAGCCTACAACTAGCGGAACTACTATAGCCATGAGACCAGGAACTACCATTTCCTTAAGAGCTGCGCCTGTAGAAATCTCTACGCAACGAGCGTAATCCGGCTTTGCTGTTCCCTGCATGATTCCCGGTGTCTCTCTGAACTGACGTCTTACTTCTTCAATCATCTGATTTGCAGCCTTACCAACGGAGTTCATTGTCATAGCTGAGAAGAGGAATGGAAGCATTGCGCCTATGAATAGACCGATGATTACGATTGGGTCAAGAAGGCTTACAGTGCTGATTCCTGCAACTGTTGAATATGAAACGAAAAGAGCAAGAGCAGTAAGTGCAGCGGATCCGATTGCAAATCCCTTACCGATAGCAGCTGTTGTATTACCTACAGCATCAAGAGTATCTGTGATATTTCTTACTTCTTCAGGAAGCTCACTCATCTCTGCGATACCGCCGGCGTTATCGGATACAGGACCATAAGCGTCAACCGCTACTGTCATACCTGTTGTTGAAAGCATACCTACTGCAGAAAGTGCAATTCCGTAGAATCCACCAAAGAGGAATGCGATATATGTAGCAACAGCGATAAAAATTATCGGCATAAGTGTTGACATCATTCCAACACCAAGACCTGAAATAATTGTTGTTGCAGCGCCTGTCTGGCTCTGATCGGCAATCTTCTTTACGGAGTTATAATCTCCGGAAGTATAAACTTCTGTAATCTTACCGATTGCAATACCGCAAACGAGGCCGGCAATGATTGCCCATGCATAGTTCATGGAGCCGAGCATCTGCTTGCTCAGAACTATAGCGCAAACAATTACGATAATACCGCTGATATATGTTCCCATATTAAGAGCAGCTGCAGGGTTACCGCCGTCTTTGCCTCTTACCATAAGGATTCCAAGAACCGATGCAAGAATTCCAATGGCCGAAAGAATCAATGGAAATGCTGCAAAAGTCATCACCTCTGTGCCTGCTGCATTAGCAGCTGCAACTGAAGCGAGCGTAACTGCCGAAATAATTGATCCGACATATGATTCAAAGAGGTCTGAACCCATACCTGCAACGTCACCTACGTTATCGCCTACGTTATCTGCGATTACGGCAGGGTTTCTCGGATCGTCTTCAGGGATACCGGCTTCTACCTTACCAACAAGGTCAGCACCTACGTCAGCAGCCTTTGTATATATGCCGCCGCCAACACGTCCAAAGAGTGCCATTGATGAAGCACCAAGACCAAATCCTGTTACAGCATTTGTGAATGTATCAAGACCGCTCATTGAAACGAGTACTGCAAAGATTGCACCTACTCCGAGAAGTCCAAGTCCGGATACACATAGACCCATTACGGCACCACTTCTGAATGCTACAGCGAGAGCCTTTGGCATTCCTGATGTCATAGCGGCGTTTGCTGTTCTAACATTACCCTTTGTTGCAACGCTCATTCCGAAATATCCGGCGAGCACGGAGAAAAGCGCACCTATTACATAAAGGCAAGCTTCTATCCAGTTATGAAGCAGAAATCCGATTGCGAGGAACAGAACGACTATTACGATTATCATTGTTCTGTATTCTCTCTTAAGGAACGCCATAGCACCCTCATGGATATATCCGGCAATTTCCTTCATTCTGTCTGTTCCCTGTTCCTGCTTGCTGATCCACGATGCAAGAATAAATGCAACGATTAGACCAATACATGCAGCAATGGGAGCTACCAAACTTAGCATGACTTTTTACCTCCTTAACGTCTCTTGTCATGTATATACACTAAAGAGGCACGAACCGCACCTCTTTATGTGAATCGACTTATTTAATTTAGCTTACCATTATGTAAAAAGCGTTACGATTACCAATGAAAGAACTATAAAGAGTATAGCCGCAACAATTGTGGCCTTTCTCATGAATTCTTCAATTGGTGTGCTTCTCTTCTTACCAAATAGCTGTTCGGCACCACCGGCAATTGATCCGGAGAGTCCGTCACTTGAGCTCGACTGCATAAGTACACTTATAATTAAGAAAAGACTTACAACGAGCAATACTATCATAAGGAATGTCTGCATTTCTATACCTCCTAGAAAGTCAACAGCAAGATTTTATCACAAGGAGATTGGTAAATCAAGGGTTTTAAGCGAATTCAACAATACCCAAAAACTTGTCCGGTTCCAGGCTTGCGCCGCCGACCAAAGCGCCGTCAATATCGGTCATGGCCATGATTTCCGAGGCATTTTCGGGTTTTACGCTTCCACCATACTGTATTGTGACTCTGGAGGCTGTATCTGCATCATAAATCTCAGCGACAGTATCCCTGATCAAAGTGCACATTTCGCCTGCTTGTTCGGGCGTAGCAGTCTTTCCGGTGCCAATAGCCCAAATCGGTTCATAGGCGATTACCATTGTGGCAACCTTTTCGGCCGTAAGATCGGCCAAATCCTTCTCAAGCTGGTATTTTACAACTTCAGGGGCCCTTCCGGATTCTCTTTCTTCAAGGTTTTCTCCGACACAGAGAATAGGCACAATTCCGCTATCCCAGAATATATGTTTTAGTTTGTTGTTGATGCTTTCATCGGTTTCATTAAAATACTGTCTTCTTTCAGAATGACCGATGATTATATAGTCAACGCCAATCTCAAGAAGCATTGAGAGGGAAATCTCCCCTGTATATGCTCCCTCGTCCGCAAAATGCACATTTTGGGCACCTACGCCTATATTTGTGTCCTTGAACGCCTCAACAAGAGCCTGAAGTTGGGTAAAAGGCGCACAAACAGCCACCTTTGTATCATGACTACCCTTGTAAATCTTTTTAAACTCTTTTGCAAACTCCTTGGCCTCGGCAATTGTTTTATACATTTTCCAATTACCGGCTATGAGTGGAGTGCGTCCATAAAAATCTTGCCTTCCGACCTTGTCAGACATTATTGCACCTCTTAACTAACGATAATTTATTTATCTTCTATGATAGCAATTCCGGGAAGAACTCTTCCCTCAAGGAATTCAAGCGATGCTCCGCCACCTGTGGAAATATGAGAAATCTTATCCGCATATCCGAGCTGTTCAACAGCTGCGGCTGAATCTCCTCCACCTAGTATGCTCACGCATGAGGATTCCGAAATGGCCCTCGCAACCTCTTCGGTTCCCTTTGCAAAATTGGGCATTTCAAAGACTCCCATTGGACCATTCCAAACGACCGTCTTTGCATTTAGGATTTCGTCACGGAAAAGCTTAATAGATTCAGGTCCGATATCCATCCCCATCATATCTACCGGGATATTGTCTCTAGTAACGATAGAGATATTGGCATCGTTTGAGAATTCATCGGCACAGACCGTATCCACAGGAAGAATTAGCTTTACGCCCTTTTCTTCAGCTAGAGCTATTAAATCTGCCGCGAGTGTGATATTCTCCTCATCCAGAATGGACTTTCCAATCTCAAGACCCATGGCCTTAAAGAAGGTAAACATCATTCCTCCGCCGATTATTAAAGAATCGACCTTTGTCAAAAGGTTTTCTATGACCTTAATCTTATCCGAAACCTTTGCTCCACCCATAATGGCAACAAATGGGCGCTCAGGATTCTCAAGTGCGTCGCCTAAATACTTAACTTCTTTTTCAATTAAGAATCCGGAAACAGCAGGAATATAATCGGAAACACCGGCAGTAGAAGCATGTGCTCTATGTGCTGTTCCAAATGCTTCCTGAACAAAGATATCGCCAAGCGAAGCAAGTTCCTTTGAAAACTCCGGATCGTTTTTCTCTTCTTCTTTTCTGAATCTAACGTTCTCAAGAAGAGCGATTTCTCCGGGTTTTAGCTGCGAACAAGTCTCTTTTACATCATCATCCACAACGCTATCCGATGCAGCAAATATAATCGGCATCTCAAGAAGATCCGTTAGACGAACAGCAACCGGAGCCAGAGAAAACTCTTCTTTCGGTTCTCCCTTTGGACGTCCAAGGTGTGACATAAGTACAACCGAAGCTCCCTGCTCTACCAAATACTTTATCGTTGGAAGTGCAGCCTTGATTCTTGTGTCGTCGGTAATCAGGCACTCATTATCAAGAGGCACATTGAAGTCGCAGCGCACTAAGGCTCTCTTTCCTTGCCATTCAATATCTCTTATGGTTTTCTTCATCACGATCTCCTATTTAGATTTGCTTTTCTTTGTTGACGCTGCACTCTTTGCCTTTGCTGTCTTAGTCGTCTTAGCTGCTTTTACAGCCTTCTTTGGTGCACTTGCCGTTTCTTTTTTGGTTACATTCTTATGATCAACTTTATGCATATACTTAATCATTTCAAGAAGCTTGGAAGCATAACCAAATTCATTGTCATAATATGCAATCAGCTTGAAGAATTTGTCGTTAAGCTCGATTCCTTCTCTTGCATCAAAGATTGATGTGCATGGATCGCCAAGGAAATCTCCGGAAACAACTTCGTCGTCAACATATTCTATAACGCCCTTCATAGGACCATCGGCAGCCTTTTTAACAGCTCTACAGATATCCTGATAATGAGCGGATTTCTTTAGCATTACGTTAAGGTCTATGATTGAAACGTCGGCAGTAGGCACTCTATAAGAAATACCTGTCATCTTGCCCGCAAGAGTAGGAATGACAAGACCTACGGCTTTGGCTGCTCCTGTTGTTGATGGAATAATATTTCCAAATACGCTTCTTCCTGTTCTCCAATCCTTCATTGAACGTGCATCAACAACCTTTTGCTTTGCTGTTGCGGCATGAATTGTTGACATGAGGCCCTGCTCGATTCCGAAATTGTCTTCCAGCACCTTACAAAGCGGAGCCAAGCAGTTTGTTGTGCAAGAAGCATTTGAAACAACCTGCATATCGCTCTCGTAAAGCTTATGGTTAACGCCATAAACAAAGGTAGGTGTTGTCTTATCCTTTGAAGGAGCTGATATAATTACTTTCTTTGCCTTACCGTGTGTAATATGAACAATAGCATCCTCAGTTGTTACATAAGCACCCGTGGCTTCTATGATATATTCAGCACCACATCTTTCCCAAGGGATATTTTTTGCTTCGGACTCACTGAATACAGCAACCTTTTTACCGTCAATTACAAGTCCACCCTCGTATTTCTTTACCGGAACCGGGAAACGGCCAAATGTGGAATCGTATTTAAGCATATAGACCATATAGTCAAGGTCTGCATTTCTTACATTGATTCCAACGATTTTAATTTCCGGCATATTGAGCGATGCTCTTATAGCAACTGTTGCAATTCTGCCAAATCCATTAATACCAACTTTAATAGACATAAATTACCTCCATGACTCTTGCAAATTAAAGCTATATCTCAAGGTCTAAAACCTTAAAAAACTAAAACCTTCTTCTCTTTGAGGATGATTGAATCCCCATGGCCTCTCTATATTTTGCGATTGTTCTTCTGCTAATATCTACGCCTTCTTTATTTAGCATCTCAGCAATCTTTAAATCGCTATATGGATTCTTTGGGTTCTCTGAATCAACTATCTCTTTTATCATTTCCTTTACAGAATTTGATGAAAGATCCTCGCCCTCAAAGCCCTTAAGGCCTCCCGAGAAGAAATACTTAAGCTCAAAAACGCCTTTATCGCATTCAATATATTTTCCGTTGATGGCTCTGCTTACCGTGGATTCGTGAATCCCCACCGCATCTCCTACCTGTTTAAGCGTAAGCGGCTTAAGATATTTTGTGCCCTTTCTAAAGAATGCATCCTGAAACTTCAGAATTTCCGAAGCGACTTTATATATTGTATTCTTCCGCTGCTCTATGCTCTTTATAAGCCATAATGCAGAATTGAATTTTTCATTTATGTAGCTTTCTAGTTCCTCTTCGCCTTCCTCCTTTTCCTTGAGCTCATAATAGAGCGGGCTTATTGAAAGCCTTGGAACTCCTTCGTCATCCGATCTTACAAAAAGGTCCTCTCCATCCTTTTCTATATGTACGTCAGGAATGACATATTTGATATTGTTATCGGAATTGAATACTCTTCCGGGCTTAGGTTCAAGAGTTTTGATTTTATCGGCAATTCTCTGAACCTCCAAAACATCGAGCCCCATATCCTTAGCGATTTGAGATATTCTGTTGTTTCCGATGTCCTCTAGCCTATTTAAAGCTATATCAAAGACTCTTTTATCGCTCTCGCCCTTATTTTCAAGCTGAATCTTTAAGCATTCCTCTATATTCCTGGCAGCAACCCCTACCGGGTCAAAACCTTGAACCACTTTAAGGATTCTTTCCGTAAATTCACAATCTACGCCGAGTGCGCTCGATATTTCCTCTATTGAAGAGGTTAAATAGCCATTGTCATCTATACACTCTATGATATATCTTCCGACCTTCAGCTCTTCCTCCGAAAGCCCAGAGAAAGCAAGCTGCGGAAGTAAATGATCCACAAGAGTATATTTATACGAAACATAGCGCTCAAAAGAAAACTCCTCTTTTTCACTTACCCAGTTATCCAGATATTCCGAGTCCTTTGCGTTTTGATTGATTTCGAGTAGCCTTTCTCTAAGCTCATCGATATCAACCGCACGTTCATTTGCTTCCTTCTGAGCTTCTAAAAATGGGTTTTCGAGGAGTTCGTTTTCTATATATTCATTTAATTCCTGATTGTTGAATTGCAAGATTTTGATGGCCTGGATAAGTTCCTGGGTCATCTGCGGTCTCTGAGTTTGTTCTATTGTCAACTCATATCCCGTATTCATGCAATTATTATACCATTTATACAAGATATAGTAAACAATTAGCGTTTTTCTTGAAGAATGTTCAAATATAATTTATAATCTACTTTGTTCAACTAAAGGAGGAAAAATGATGAAAAATGTAAATATTGCCATTTTGGGGCTTGGAACCGTTGGTGGCGGAACCTATGAAATACTCTCCAAGATGAACCGAGAAATTATAGAAAACCGCACAGGCATTCATTTTACACTTACAAAGGTATTGGAGCGCGATTTGTCACGCCTTGAGGCCCTTGGGATTGATCCTGCGATTGCCGTAACTGACCCTGACTTAATTACTGAAGCAGATGATGTTGATATAGTTATAGAGTCGCTCGGCGGCATTGATTTTCCTGCCGATGTCATGGAAAAGGCTCTTTTAAACGGAAAGAGTGTTGTAACGCCTAATAAGGCTGCTGTTGCTGCCAATTTTGATAGATTGAGAAATGCAGCAAAGGCCTCAGGCGCCCAGTTTAGATTTGAAGCCAGCGTCGGTGGAGGAATCCCTGCCCTCACCGCTATCCAGGAGGCACTCTCAGGAAATAGATTCACTGAAGTAATGGGAATTGTCAACGGAACTACCAACTATATCCTCACAAAGATGGGAGAAGAAGGCTGGTCCTACGAGGACGCCCTAAAGGACGCACAGGCTAAAGGCTTTGCCGAAGCCGATCCTACTTCTGACGTAGAAGGAATTGACGCTGCAAACAAGCTTTCCATACTTATGGCGCTTTGCTTTGATGAATATGTTCACCCTTCTGAGATTACAAGAAAAGGAATCACAGAGGTCAGCATGGCAGATATTGAAGAAGCAAAGCAAAAAGGCGGAAAAATCAAGCTTATTGCCGGCGCAAAGAAGAGAGGCGCCATCCTATCATACAGCGTAAAACCGACATTTATACCAAACGAGCACCCTCTTTCCGGTGTTTCCAATGAATTCAACGCAATCTATGTCACAGGTAATGCGGTAGGAGAAGTAATGTTCTACGGCAAAGGCGCAGGCTCACTGCCTACAGGAAGCGCTGTTGTCGGAGATATAATAGCTATAGCAAAAACACTTTAATAATGCGAGGAGAACAAAAATGAGCCTTTTTAACGAATGGAATGACCTTTTAAGCGGTCAGACAAAGGGAACTATCGATGACTTCTGGAAAGAATATTCCGAAACCGAGATTAAGATTTATAAGCATATCCTTTCTCATAAGGACGAGCATCTAAAGGGTAAGGTCCAGGACCTTGTTGACTTCTTTGGAGTAGATAAGGTTATCTTCGTCGGATTCCTTGACGGTATTCAGACAAGCCTCTCTTCAGGACAACTCGATATGAAGAAGGTAAATATGGATACGGAAATCGACCTTGACGTAGATTTTGAAAAACTATATTTCAATATGCATAAGGCTGATGCAGACTATCTATGGGGTCTAGAAGAATGGAATAACGTCCTTCCTGAAGAGAGAAGAGAAGAAATCTTTAACGACTACAGAAGATCCCGCACAGTACATGTAGAAAAAAGGCCCGGAAGAAACGATCCTTGCCACTGCGGTAGCGGCAAAAAGTATAAAAACTGCTGTCTTAAAAAAGACCAGGAAAAAGACAGAAACGCTCAGAACTAATAAAACAAAGGACGGTTCAAGAAGATTTGAACCGTCCTATTTTTTATAGATTATTCTTTTCGCAGAGTTTAGAAATGCAGCATCCATCACAATTCGGCTTTCTCGCATGACAACAATTTCTGCCGTGAAATATCAAGCTGTGATGCGACTCGGACCACCTATCGTGAGGAACTATTCGCATAAGCCCCTCCTCCGTCTTAAGAACATCGCTTTCATGAACCAGCCCAATCCTATTGGATACCCTAAATACATGCGTATCCACGGCAATACGTTGCTCGCCAAAGCCTACGGAAAGAACGACGTTTGCTGTTTTTCTTCCGACTCCGGGAAGGGAAACAAGAGCATCGTAGTCATTTGGAACTTCGCCGTTATACTTATCGACAAGAGCCTTGGCAAGACCAACTATATTCTTTGATTTGGTCTTATACATCCCTATTCGCCTTATATATGGCTCTACATCCTCAGGGGATGCCTTTGCAAGTTTTAAAGGCGTGTTATACTTTTTGAACAATGCCGGAGTCGCTTCATTTACGCTCTTATCCGTTGTCTGCGCCGAGAGAGCCACAGCAACAATAAGTTCATATATATTCCTATGATTGAGTGCACATTCTGCGTCAGGGTATTCACGCTTTAACTCGTCTAATATTTTTTTAACTTTGTCTTTTCTCATGAAAGAAATATACCACAGTTTCCATAATTCACGCAAACTGAAATCGTATACGATTATTTGACTTAAGCAAGTTCTGGCTATATAATTACTGCATTATGGATATATTACAAAAGATAATCAAAGAAAAGAACGAGATTAAATCCACATCGGACAAAGTCTATAATCAGCTCCTAAGGGAAATACTCACAGGAAAAATCGCAAAGGATTCTCGCCTAAACGAAGCAAAGCTTACTGCCAAATACAAGATAAGCAGAACGCCTCTCAGGGAGGCTTTTAAGCGTCTTCAAGAAGATGGACTCGTTGAATACATCCAAAACCGCGGCGTATTTGTAAGAGGCCTAAGCGAGAACGAAATAATTGGAATGCTAGAAACACGAGCTTATCTAGAGGTTAAAGCCGTAGAGTACTGCGTTTCAAGAATAACCGAGGAAGAGGAAGAAGACCTTTCCGCGATATTTAAGCATATGGAGTTTTACACCAAAAAAGGCGATATACAAAAGATGATAGAAATCGACTATGCATTTCATCGCCTTATTTATCGTGCAAGTCATGATCGTCTTATGGAAAAGACTTTGTTAACATATCAGAACTATTGCAACTACTGCTGCCCTCCAAACTATTTTGCCAGAGGATTCTTAAGAAGAACCTTGGAGGAACATAGACAGATTTACCGCGCCATCATAAGCAAAGATCCGGCTGCGGCAACAAATGCCATGAAGCAGCACATGGAAGCAACAATAAAACGCTCAGGCTACTGATTGTTATTTAAGACAGCTTCTACAGTCATCTTTATGAGTTCTGTATAAATAACCGCACCTTCCTGAGAAAGTCCACCCGTTTCCGAATCGAAATACTCCGGATGATTTTCGCTGGCACCATACCAATCTATGGCATAGGTGTTTTCGTTCAACCCGACGAAGCCGGTTATTTTAACATTGTTTGCTTCTTCCCACTCAGAGCCCCTATCGTTTACAACAAATAGAATCTGATCCGCTTTCATCTTTTCTCTTATATTTTCTAGAGAGTCATATAGCTCGCCTGCGTGGGAAAGAGAAATAATAACAAGCCCACCTTCCCATCCACCGTTTGAATATGCCTCATAAATAGGACCTGCAGATGTGCTGTATCTTGAGCTCGCGATATCAGCTGTTATATTTGGTATATTATCAACCAATGTGTCATGAGCGTTTATTGCAAATTCATCGCCTATAAAGAGAGTATTGGTGTCTTCAAAGCTTGATGGCATTGTGGAAGAACCTTGCCCGCCTTCCGAGTTTCCACCTTCATCTCCCTCGGAAGGAGTATTTTGCTCTCCCCCTTCTTGTGACGGAGCAGCAGCCTTTGATACGAGAAGTAAGGAAATCAGCGAAAGAATAATAAGAACTGCGGCTACAATCAGAACAATTCTTGCTCTTTTAAGTGCCCTTCTGTACTCTTGCTTTTCATAGGTTGATTTTGGATTTCCGTCAATAATTCTATACGTGTCCGAAACGATTCCCCTTCTTATAGGAGCGTCTATAAACCTCGTGGAAAGAGCCGCAGCAATTCCAGTAAGGATAATTGCAATAAGCATCACCCACCACTTGCCCTGCTCTGCTCTTAGAAGCAGAATAAATGGAACGCACCAAAGATATATTCCGTAAGATGCTCTTCCAATCATGCTAAAAGGCGTAAATCCAAGAACTCTCGCAAGAATACTGCTCGGTCTAAATGCCGAAAGAAGAATGCACGCCGTAAATAATGATGCAAGAAGATTTGTTCCTACGCAAACTATCTTTTCGGATCCGGCAAAGAAGAACATGAGGATAAGAGCAACAAGCGAAATCCCCCCAAGTATATCCATTATAAATACGGGATACTTCCAGATTCTATCCCTTGGGTTACCCGTATAGCATGCAAGAGCCGATCCAAGAAGGAATGAAAAAGCTCTTGTATCAGTACCATAAAGTGCTCTAGCCGGATCATCTTGCTTATAGAGAATTGCAAAAAGAAGGAAGGAAATAAACGCGAGTCCCGCCGGCGCCAAGATGTAGATTCTCTCATCTGGAAGAAAACGATTAATGCACCATAGTATAAGTGACCAAATCATAAGTAATTGCACCATAACCGAAAGTGCCCAGAGAAAACCTAGAGGCGAAACAGGATTTTCGGCAGGATTAAACTTAATTATATGCCACCAGTTTTCAAACTGAAGAAGCCCCGGAAGGAATTCCGACTTCATCTGTGGAAGTAATTCTCTTCTGAATAGCGCTAGAAGAATCGTATATGTAAGCACCATAAGAACAAGTGGCGGGAATATTTTTGACGCTCTGTTCTTATAGAACTTAAGTAAATTTAACCTATTCTCCTTTTCAACTCCCTTCATCATGGATTCCGTGAACAAATATCCCGATATAACAAAGAGAATCGAAAAACCAAGCGCACCACCTCTTGCAAAAGGTAGATTGAGCGCACTCAGAACAATAAAGATAATAGCAATAGCCCTCGTACCATAGATGGCCGGAAACATCATTGTTGAATTATTTGATTTTGGAAAAAGTAGGTCTATTATCCTAGAATGAAACTGTAACATATCTTAAAAACTCCACTAACCAAAGGATTTAGTATAAATCCCGTTATATTAAATACTATCAAAAGAATAAGTATCATGAATCCATTTCTGTATAAAGGACCATACCACTGATATTTTGATAGATTAAAAATCTGAGTAATAATGTTAAACCCATCAAGCGGAGGAACAGGAAGAAGATTAAAGAACATAAGAACTATATTGATGACAATTATGTTTTCCAATATCTCTAGTATTACTCCGCCAGTAGTGCTCAAAAGGAGCCCATTAGGCGCCAAATGAACTATGAACCTTAATATTATCGTTGTCAAGACCACAATGACAAGGTTCATTGTAACTCCTGCAACCGCGACAAGCGCCTCATCGCGTCTTCTGTGCTTATAATAGGACGGGTTTATCTGTACCGGAACTCCCCATCCAAATCCGGCAAAGAACAGCGCAAGCATTCCCATTGGATCTATATGCGCAAGCGGATTAAGGGTTACCCTTCCCTGCGCCTTCGGCGTCGGGTCTCCGAGCTTTGTCGATACTATTGCGTGTCCGAATTCATGAATAGATAATCCTATGATTATCCCCGGAAGCAGAAGGAGTTTATCTATAAACCACTCCAATGGATCCGATATTCCACCTCTCATAAACCGCATGGCTACCATAAGGATTACCATGAGAATCATTGGATTTAGTTTTCCGTCTCTATATTTATTCATTCTATAATCTGTCCCATTAAGCTGAATGTCTTTGCGTCAGTAATCTCAACCTTTACTTTTTTACCTATCAGGCTTTCGTCTCCCGGGAAATTGACAAGTTTAAATCCATCGGTTCTTCCGGTAAGTGTCTTATCGTCGGTTTTACTCTTTCCTTCTACTAGAACGAGCTCAGTCTTACCGAGGTAAGCTTTGTTCTTACGCTCGCTAATTTCGTTAACGGCTTCAACAAGTCTATCAAAGCGCTTATGCTTAATCTCCTCGGGTATTTGATCCGGGTAGCTCGCCGCAGGCGTTCCCGTCCTTATTGAATAAAGGAAGGTAAAGGCAGAATCATATTCTATTTCCCTAACCAAGGAAAGAGTTTCTTCAAAATCCTCTTCCGTCTCACCCGGAAAACCTACAATTATATCTGTGGATATTGTTATTTCCGGAACAGCGGCTCTGATTTTATTCACAAGCTCAATATACTGCTCCCTGGAATAATGCCTGTTCATTCTACGGAGAATCTCGTTTGACCCAGCCTGCACAGGAAGATGTATATTCTTGCAAAGCTTCTCGCATTCTTTAAATGCATTGATTAAGCTATCCGAGAGATCCTTTGGATGCGATGTCATAAAACGAATTCTCTCCAGCCCCTCAATATCATTAATACGCTTTATTAACGTAGCAAAATCCATATATGAGCCATCATCCGTCATGCCCTTATATGAATTTACATTCTGTCCAAGAAGCATAACTTCTTTTACGCCATCATCAACCAGAGATTCTATTTCTGAAATTATGGCATCAGGCACCCTGCTCTTTTCTCTTCCCCTTGTATATGGAACTATGCAGTAGGTGCAAAAATTATTACAACCAAATGTAATGTTAACTAGCGCCTTATGTTTAAAAAGCCTCTCCGATGGCATACCTTCTACTATTGAGTCAGTATCTGGCCAAACATCAACGAGCTTTGTCTTTTCGTTTGAAACCTTCTCAAGAAGCGAAGGAAGCATATGTATATTATGGGTTCCAATAACAAGATCAACCCAGGGATATTTTGCTTTTAATGTATCTATAATGCTCTGTTGCTGCATCATGCATCCCGAAACGCACACCAAAAACTCAGGTTCAGACTCTTTTCTTTTTTTAAGCTGTCCGAGGGTTCCAAAAAAATGCTTGTCGGCATTTTCTCGCACGCTGCAGGTATTCATTATTTCAATGTCAGCATCATCACAATCATCAACGCGAACAAGCCCCATATTTATTAGAAGGCCTGCCATCGTCTCGGAATCGTGTTCGTTCATCTGGCATCCAAAAGTTGTAATGTGAAACTTCTTATTCATTCTTTAAACTTCTCAGCATAAGATTATCTATTGCATCAAGTGGCGCAAGCTTTCCATCCAGGCAGGCTTTGATGCTCTTTGTAATAGGCATATCCACGCCAAATTTATCAGCAAGCTTACAAGCAGCCTCACATGTATAAACACCCTCAACTACCATACCGACTTCTTTTATCGCCTCATCAACAGGATGTCCTTGTCCTATAAGCATTCCGCATCTTCTGTTTCTTGAATGCATGCTCGTGCAAGTAACGATAAGATCGCCAACTCCTGTCAGTCCTGCAAAAGTTTCTTCCTTTGCGCCCATTGCTACACCGAGTCTCATTATCTCGGCCATACCTCTCGTCATAAGAGCAGCCTTGGCATTATCTCCAAATCCGAGTCCATCCGAAATACCTGCGCCGAGAGCCATTATATTCTTAAGCGAACCTCCGAGCTCAACTCCTATCACATCGTCATTCGTATATACTCTGAATCTGTCCGTGGAGAACGCTTCCTGTATAGTCTTGGCTGCCTCTCCATCATCAGATGCCACGGCAACAGTGGTAGGAAGTCCGATTCCAACCTCTTCCGCATGCGAAGGACCTGAAAGAGAAACATATCTCGTACCGGGTTTAAGCTCTTCCGCAACCTCTGAAAGTCTCTTTAGACTTTCTATTTCTATTCCCTTGGCAACATCGACCACGATTGCATCATCCGGAATAAAATTGCAAGCTCCGGAAAAGGCAGCTCGGAATACCTGTGCCGGCACAGCAAAGACCACAATATCAGCCTTTCCCAGCGCCTCATTTAGAAAACCTGTTTCTCCGTTTTCTTCGAGAATATAGTTTATGCCTTCAGGAATCTTTGCTCCGCGAAGATATCTTGAGTTTTCCCCTTCCGCCTTGCAGTTTGCAAGAAGTTCTTTATTCATGTCGGTTACAGATACAGAATGTCCCTTACCCGCAAGCAAAATGCTTATGGCAGTTCCAAAGCTTCCGTATCCGATTATGCATACATTTTTCTTTTCCAATTCCATTCCGGTTCCTTTTCTATTTGATATTGCCCGCATCCTTACGGAACGACAATTTGTTTTCTTCTCCATTAAGAATTCTCTTAATATTTTCTCTGTGCTTGTATACAAGCACAACTGCCATTATAAAAAGCGGAACAAGTATCGGGCATGCTCTATATATGAAAACCATTGCGCTTGCTCCTTCGGGTATTATTCCACTCTTCATGAGCGACCATGTGTAGATGAAAGGAAAAACTACCGCCGCAACAACGGATCCCAGTGATACGAACTTAGTCGCAATTACAATTATCAAGAATATTCCCAGGCAAATCAGCGCAACTTTTAAATCTGTTGCAATTAGCACCCCCAATGCAGTAGCAACACCTTTTCCTCCCTTGAGTTTGAATATCAAAGGCCATATATGTCCCAAGAACACCGCAAGTCCGCACCAGGCGCTGACGACCGTTGCATATGAATCCGCAGGCGTGAATATTGGATCGAACATCTTCTTTGCAATTGCATATGCAGCAAAGAATCCAAGAAGAGTTCCCAAAAAGCCTTTTAGAACATCGATTACGAGCGTGATAATTGCGGCCTTTGCACCGAGTACTCTAAGTACATTTGTCGCACCTGCGTTTCCGCTTCCTTCTTTTTTAATATCCTTCCCAGCAGCCCTGGCAAGTAATGTTGCAGGTGAAATATTACCAATGAAATATGAAATTATCATTAAAACTATCGCTATAGCAATTTTCATAACTATTCCTTCTTCTCGCCTCTTTCTCTAAAGACGAATTTTATTGAAGTTCCTCTGAATCCGTACGCATCTCTTATTCTGTTCTCTAGATAACGAGAATACGAAAAATGCATTAGTTCTCTGTCGTTAAGCGAGAATGAGAATAGCGGCGGTTTTATACCGATCTGCGATGCATAGTAAATCTTTAGTCTTCTGCCCTTGTCTGATGGTGGTGGATTCATGAGCATTGCATCTGCTATTAGGCTGTTAAGTTGGCCGGTTGTTACTCTCATGGCCCTTGTTTCGGCAACGGCCTTAACCTCTTCCATAACCGTTTCAAGTCTTTGCTTTTTTAACGCAGAGATAAAGACTATCGGAGCATAAGACATAAAGAGAAGTTCGGCTTCTAACTTACGCCTAAAGTCTCTCATTGTATTTGTTTCCTTTTGAACAAGATCCCATTTATTGACTACGACTATAATGCCCTTTCCTGCTTCATGGGCTTCTCCGGCGATTTTCTTGTCCTGCTCGGTAAGACCCTCAGCCGCATCGATTAAGAGAAGGCAGATATCGCAGCGCTCAATACTCGCAATAGCTCTTATGACGCTATATTTTTCTATAGCCTCTGTGACTTTGCTCTTTCTTCTTATGCCGGCGGTATCTATCAATATATATTTCTCTCCCTGCCATTCAAATGGAGTATCTATTGAATCTCTGGTTGTTCCGGCAATAGGAGAAACTATCACTCTGTTCTCATCCAAAAATGCATTGATAAGCGAAGATTTTCCGACATTCGGTTTTCCGATAACGGCAACCTTGATGGTTTCCTCTTCTTCCGAATCAACCTTCGGAAGAGCATCTACGATTTCATCAAGGATATCTCCGAGATTAAGCATATTGAGAGCAGAAACAGGAATCGGCTCTCCTATTCCAAGAGAATAGAAATCATAGAAATTATCCGGAAGATTGGAAGGATTATCAATCTTGTTGACAATCAGGATAACCTTCTTTCCGGTTCTTCTAAGCATGGCTGCGACTTCCTCGTCCGCAGAAGTAATACCATCTTTTCCGTCAACCAAAAATAGAATGACATCAGCCATATCTATCGCCATCTGTGCCTGCTCGCGCATCTGGGAAAGAATGATGTCTTTGCTGTCTGGCTCGATTCCGCCTGTATCAATCAAATCAAAATGTATGCCGCGCCATTCCGCCTCGGCATATATTCTGTCTCTTGTGACACCCGGAGTATCTTCTACTATAGAAACTCTCCTGCCAACTATTTTGTTGAAAAAGGTCGATTTACCTACATTAGGTCTTCCGACCACACAGACTATCGGTTTACTCACTTATGACGCCTCCGGCAAACGATCTAGGATGAAATTCCTGGAGATCTTCAAGTTTTTCTCCAACACCGATAAACTTAATCGGTATATTAAACTCATCTGTAACTGTTATTGCAATACCGCCCTTTGCGGTACCGTCGAGCTTTGTAAGAACTATTCCGGTCACTTCTGCAACTTCGTTGAATTCCTTTGCCTGCGAAATTGCATTCTTACCTGTTGTTGCATCAAGAACGAGGAGTGTTTCTCTGTCGGCCTCAGGATATTCTTTGGAAATAACCTTATTCATCTTCTCGAGTTCCTGCATGAGGTTTCTCTTGGTCTGAAGACGTCCCGCGGTATCGCAGATTAATACATCTATATTCTTTGCTTTTGCAGACTGAATGGCATCGTAAATAACAGATGAGGGATCCGCGCCTTCCTGATGTCTTACTGTGTTTACGCCTATTCTATCGCCCCAGATTTCGAGCTGCTCTCCGGCTGCTGCCCTAAAGGTGTCTGCAGCCGCAAGCATGACGGTTTTCCCCTGGTTCTTCAATCTATAACCGAGCTTTGCGATTGTAGTTGTCTTTCCACCGCCGTTAATTCCTATCATCAGAATTATCAAAGGATATTTGGTGGATAGTTTGTTTCTATCGCCCTTATCTATGCTCCATGTGATAACGCTGACAAGTGAATCCTTTACTCGATCAGGATTCTTAATATTGTTAAACTTAATATGGTCCCTAAGGTCCTGCATGATGCGCATGGTTGTCTCCATACCGATATCGCTGGTAATAAGAACCTCTTCGAGCTCGTCATATAGACTCTCGTCGATTTCGGTATATCCTCCAAGGACATTTCCAATTCTCTCGGAAAGCCTACCAAAGAAGCCTTTTTTCTCTTCTAAAACCGCCATCTTATCTCCTCATTAATCAAGATCAAAATCATCGCCAAGTCTAAGTGACAACATCTTGGATATTCCCTGCTCTGGCATCGTAACACCATAAAGAACATCTGCGTGCTCCATAGTAGCCTTTTGGTGCGTTACGAGAGCAAACTGAATCTCCTGGAAGTTCTTAAGATAATTGGCGAATCTATCAATATTGTTATCGTCGAGCGCAGCCTCTACCTCGTCGAGAATGCAGAAAGGTGTAGGCTTGGTCTTGAGTACCGCAAACATGAGGGCGATTGCCGTCATTGTCTTTTCACCACCGCTCATAAGATTGATATTCTGAAGTTTCTTTCCAGGTGGCTGAGCAACGATTTCGATTCCGGAGTTAAGCGGATCGTTTTCATCCTCAAGTCTAAGCTCTGCCTGACCACCGCCAAAGAGTTCTTTAAAGATAACCTCAAAGTTTTCTACGACCTTGTCAAAATTCTCCTTGAACTTGATTCTGATCGTCTTATCCATATCAGAGATGATGCTTCTTAATTCATCCCTTGCCTTTGTGATATCGTCTCTCTGCGCAGTGAAGAATTCATATCTCTCGGATTCTTTCTCATATTCGGCAATAGCGCCAACATGGACATCTCCAAGCTCGCGAATTCTGCTTCTGATTTCTCTTGTTTCTTTAACTGCCTTGGAATAAACAAAATCATCAACTCTTCTGTCCAGAGCCTGTGCGTAAGAGATTTCAAATTCCTCCCAAAGCTTTTCTTTTAATGTTTCAAGCTGAGTGTCGCCCTTTGCAGACTTAATCTCAATCTGATATTTTTGATCTCTAAGATCATTGATTCTGTTTGTTGCATCACCCTGAGCAAGTTCAAATTCCTTTTGCTCGTTGAGAACCGCTTCCTTATCCCGAGCTAGATCTCGAAGACTGTTTTCCAAGGTTTCCTTTTCGTTGAGTTTTTCTTCAACGGCACTGTCCTCGGAGCGAAGCTCAATGAGTTCTTCCTTCTCTGCAAGAAGCGCTGTTCCTGTCTGTTCCTTCTCTTCTATCTGACGTTTATACTCTTCAATCTGCGAAGCAACCTTGTCAGCCAGGCGCTTTTGAGCATCAACCCTTGTTGAAACTTCGTTTAGATTAATACGTGCACCTGTAACAGCCTCACTTCTCTCGTCAGTGATTAGTTTTTGTGCATCGGCTTTTTCTGTTGCCGCTTGTACCGCATTTGTAACTTCTTCTATTTCTGCTTTGATTTCATCAATTCTCTTGATATGTCCGGACTTTAGGTCTTCAATGTCGGAGAGCTGTCTCTCGATTCTAGTCATCTCGTCCTCATATCTTGTGAGACTTGATGTTTCCTTGCTATAGCTGTCTCCTGCAGCCTTTAGGTCACCTGCAAGAGCACCGAGGGTAATTTCAATCTGATGCTTTTCATCCCTAAGTCTATCAATACTTTCTTCCATCGTAAGAAGATTGTTCTTCTGCGATGCAAGAGCATTTCCGTCCTTAAGGATTATGTCCTCAAGTGTCTTTAACTGTACGGCGAGTTCTGCTATCTCAGCCTTACGCTCAAGGAAGCTGGCCGTTCTATTCTTATACGCACCGCCTGTGATTGCACCTGCAGTATTTACAATTTCGCCTTCCTTTGTAACAAATCTAAGACCTGTTCCCTTTTTGGCAAGTCTGATTGCGGCATCCATATCCTTTGCTACCGCAACCTTGCCCAAGAGGTATTTATAAACTTCTTTATATTTGTCGTCGCAGCTAATAATATTAACCGCAAGATCGATAAAGCCCTCATCATTCTTGATAGACGATGCATCTCTATCCTTTCCTCTGATAGTTTCTATCGGTAGGAAGGTAACACGACCGGCCTTATTGTCCTTTAAATAGTTTACGCCTCTCTTGGCATCTTCATCTTTTTCGCAAACTATATCCTGAAGATTCTGTCCAAGAGCTGTTTCTATTGCAAGCTCATATCCCTTAGGAACTGTAATAAGTTCTGTAACTACACCGTGGATTCCACCGAGTCCAGCCTTCATAAGAGAACGAACTCCGGCATTATATCCCTCGTAATTACTTTCCATTTCTTCCA
>JAFSUI010000034.1 GCA_017445315.1 Bacillota bacterium
CATCCAAAAGTGTGGCGGAAATCGCTGCAGAATGCGGCTATTCCGATCAAAGCTATTTCAGCAGGGCCTTCCAGAAGCAATACGGAACCACGCCTCTTGAGTACAGAAAGGCGGGGCTGTCAGGACTAAAAGCTGGATAGAAATGAGCAGAATTTGCGACGTTAAGGAAAGGATAGTCAAAACTGGCTATCCTGTTTTTTTGTAGAATTCTACAAAAAAATAGAAAAACACCCTTGTTCAAATATCGTTGTGTAAGTTATAATAAAATCGAAAAAAGTGTAGAATTCTACAGAAAAATAGAAAAACATCCTTGTTCAACTATCGTTGTGTAAGTTATAATAAATTTGTACTCTGTTCTAAATGAAGACATTGTTGAAGGGGCCGCGGAAGCGGTCCTTTTCTATAAAATAGCAAATAGGTGCAATAAATATCTCAATAACACCTCGAAGTAGAACCCTATCTTCTGCGCCTTTTTCTTGACCGAATATTGTGCTATAATTACGCAGTAAATTTGTTGTAAACAAAAAAGGAGAAAAACGATGCAATTAGTCTATAGCGGAAAAACCAAGGATGTTTTTGCGTTGGAGAACGGAAACTATCTGTTGAAGTTCAAAGACGATGTTACCGGAAAGGACGGTGTGTTTGATCCGGGCGAGAATAGCGTTGGTCTTACTATTGAGGGTGTTGGCGACATCAATCTTAGGATGACGGACTACTTCTTCAAGAAGATTAACGATGCCGGAATCTATACGCATTTTGTACAGGCAAATTTTGAAGACACAACCATGGAGGTAAAGCCAGCCAAGGTGTTCGGAAAGGGCCTGGAGGTTATCTGCCGCCTGAGGGCGGTCGGAAGTTTCTTCCGTAGATATGGCGACTATATAGAAGAGGGCGCCAAGCTTGACTCTTATGTCGAAACCACACTTAAGGATGATGCCAAGGGCGATCCGCTCATCACCAAAGACGGACTAATTGCACTTAACGTAATGAGCGATAAGCAGTACGAAGACATCAAAGCCATGACGGTTAAGATTACCGATATCGTTGCCAAAGAAATGGAAGCGAGAGGCATGGAACTCTACGACATCAAATTTGAATATGGATTTGATGAGAATGGAGAGGTAATGCTGATCGACGAAATTGCATCCGGAAATATGCGTGTATATAAGGATGGCGAATATATTCAGCCCATGGATTTGGCGGAGATGTTCTTTAAATAGCTAGTTGGGCGGTCCAAAGGTCTCGGAAAAACGGGCCAATAGGGCCAAATCCACCAATATAGATAAGGATCCTACATTCAAAGGGAGGTCACGCAGGCGACCTCTCTTTTGATTTTGTGATATACTAATATAAGTATGATTTAGTATATACGAAGTTTTTTCTTTGGACCAAAGGAAAATATATCTATGACAGATAAAAAGAGAATTATTGTTGCAATTGACGGAAGATGTGGAGCCGGAAAAACCACTGTTGCGAAAAGGCTTGCTGAGCGACTTAACGCAGCGGTGTTTCATATGGACGATTTCTATCTTCAGAAGCATCAAAGAACCGAAGAGAGGTATAATGAACCTGGAGGAAATGTAGATAGAGAAAGGTTTCTTGAGGAGGTTCTAAAGCCATTATACGAGGGTGCAGAGGAAATACTTTATAGACCAATCAATTGCGGCACCTTTGATGTGTCTGAGGGAAAAATAATACTCCCGGGACGCATTGTGATAGTCGAGGGCTCATACAGCCTTCATCCGGACCTGAGAGATTATTATACCTACAAAGTTTTTTTGGATATTGATACGGACGCGCAATTGATGAGGATAGAAAAAAGGAATACCCCCGAGCAGGTAGAAGCCTTTAAGACGCGGTGGATACCGCTTGAGGAAAAGTATTTTGAGGAATTGGAAATAAGAAAGTACGCGGACAGAGTGTTCCAAATGTCTGCAGGAGAGAAGTAAGAAAGTGAAAAAGAATAACAGTATTAAAAACATAACCATGGCAGCGGTATTCCTTGCACTTTGCATGGTGCTTCCGCTTATTACAGGTAATATCCCCGCAATCGGAAATATGCTGAGTCCAATGCATATTCCGGTTCTTCTGTCGGGCTTTGTATGTGGGCCGGGGTGGGCGATGCTTGTTGGACTTATCGCGCCTATTCTTAGGTCCATGATATTTGGTATGCCGCCGCTATTTCCGACAGCTTGCGCAATGGCGTTTGAACTTGCGACATACGGTCTTGTGTCGGGCTTCCTATATACGAAGCTAAAGAAAAATACAGTTAATATATATGTTGCGCTGATAGGAGCCATGCTGGTAGGAAGAGCGGTTTGGGGAGTTGCTATGATGATTCTCATGGGAATAAGCGGAGGTGAGTTTACGCTTGCTGCGTTTATAGCAGGTGCATTCACAAAGGCCATCCCGGGAATCATTGTTCATATCGTTTTGATACCGGCGCTTGTAATGGCGCTTAGACGTGCAAAGCTTCTTTATGAGGAGTAGCAGAACAACTAGAGGTATAAATGATGGATACTATTTTTGTTCAAACCGTATGGCAGATCATGGAGGAACTCCGTGATGCCAATCAACTTGAGACAGCCTTATCCAAGAGCCTGGATATCCTGAAGGATGTTACAAATTCAGAAGAGGGCGTTATATGGATGCATGACGACCAGAGTGGAAGAATAATTGCCGTTAGCTCGTCGGGCGCCATGGATTACTCGGGACTGAGCGTAGCGCTTGGGCAGGGTGTAATAGGAGAAGTTGTAAGGGATGGCGTTAAGAGGATTCTATCTGGCGATGCCGACTTTGGTTATACGCTTGAGGCATCAGAGGAAAGAACAATAGAACACGCCCTTGTGATTCCTTTAAAGACGCCGAACCATGTTATAGGATGTCTTCAGTTAATAAATTCCCCGGAAGGATATTCCGAAGAAGTAATTAAGGTCTGCGAAAATTCTTGCTCTATTATCGCGCTGGATATAGAGGACAAAGGATTTACCTTCCGTCCGTTTGAGGACAGAGAGCCAATAGTTCAAATTAGAAATCTCGTAAAAGAGTTTATGAGCGGTGAAGAGATAAGGCGCATACTTAAGGGCGTCGATCTTGACGTGTATAGTGGAGAGCTGATGGTTGTGCTCGGAGAGAGCGGATGCGGAAAGAGTACGCTTCTTAATATTATCGGCGGAATGGATCAGATGACGAGCGGAAAGATTCTCGTTGAAGGAAAGGATATGTCAAATCCAACAGAAGATGAGCTAACAGAGTACAGAAGGAAATATATCGGATTTGTTTTTCAATCATATAATCTAATGCCCAATCTATCTGCGTATGAGAATATAGAGTTTATTGCTGAGATAA
>JAFSUI010000035.1 GCA_017445315.1 Bacillota bacterium
TCACACAAAATCACGAAAAAAGACCTTCGCTTGAGTTTGGATACTGTTTGAGCCCGTAAGGGCGAGTTTATCCAAACTCCCGAAGGTCTTTGAGTTTTGTTGTGATTGTTAAACTGCGAGGGGTAGGCAAATATGTGCCAACGCATCTGCTGATTTGCAAGTAGAACCGTCCCCAATGTAAATTATTCTTCTTCGGGCTTTGCTGGTGTGTCCTCGTCGCGGTTGTAGGTGATATAGCCTTCTTCAACCTCGTAGGCTGCTACGGAGATTGGCTTGTCGTTGTCGCAGCTTTCGGTGAGGATTGGCTTTCCCTCTACGATGTCGCGCGCGCGCTTTGCTGCCATGATTACTAGGCTGTATCTGCTATCTACTTTCTTTCTGAGTTCATTTATTGATGGATAAAGCATTATTCTGCCTCCTCTTCTTCAAACATTTTTACAAGCTCGGCGCCGTGGTCAACCACGCGGTCGTGCTCCGCAGTTACGATTGCCTCAACCTCGGCAACCGCTATATCCAAATCGTCATTGACGACAAAATAGTCATAAGAATGAATTTCTCTGATTTCATCAAGGCTCTTAGAAAGACGCTTTTCTATTACTTCCATTGAGTCCGTTCCGCGACCAATGAGTCTCTTTCTTAGTTCTTTGAGCGATGGCGGCAGAATGAAAATGAAAATGCCTTCCGGATAAGTCTCCTTAACCTTCTTGGCGCCCTGGATGTCTATCTCCAGAACCACATCGATTCCCTCTGCGAGCTTCTCCATGACGTTCTCTTTGGGCGTGCCGTAGTAGTTATCATACACCTCGGCATATTCCAGGAAGCCACCTTCTTCAATTCTTGCAACAAAGGTTTCCTTGTCGATAAAGAAATAGCTTTCGCCGTGGACTTCTCCCTCTCTCGGGGCTCTTGTTGTCGCCGAAACAGAGAGCACCATATTGGTCGCATCCTCAAGAAGATGCTTGCAGATAGTACCTTTGCCGGCGCCCGACGGTCCTGAGATTATAAAGAGTTCACCCGGATGGTTGCATTCGTGATTCATACATCCTCCAAAAATATCAAATCGAAATACCGTTGACAAAGTATAGCACCTAGCGAGCAAGAAAATCAATAATTCCTTCACAGAATCTTCACAAACCCACGTTTTAGCAAGGTGGTTGTCATAGCCCCTTTTTTACATAATCCGCTATCATTCCTAATCTTCACAAATCGCCTTACATAAAAGCCGAGCCCTTGAGGGCCCGGCTTCTATTAGGATATACTCCTGAAGCATGTTAGTTAAGGAGTAAATAAACCTTGTTACATGGAAGATTCTCCGCCATCTGTATGCGCTTTAAACAGCGCTTTACCTTTGGCTATGAGCTTCCCGCGCCCATCGGCGCTAGACTTGACTAACGACCGAACTGGCAGTCGTTGTTACCGGAAACGGTTGTCCACATCTCGAGCATGTTGATTGGGTCGTTGAAGTCAGCAATCCAACCTTCACGAGCAAAGTCGAAGTTACCTGCTTTACGCTCTTCGAGGAATACGTTCCACTCCTGCTGCTGAATTGTAAGTTCAATTCCAAGTGCTGCGAGATCCTGCTGGATGGACTCAGCAATAGCAATGTGTCCGGATGTCGGGTTGGTCAGGTACTCAAGCTGAATCGGTGTTTCAGCTGTAAGTTTTCCATCCTCGCCAAATGTGTATCCTGCAGCCTTAAGAAGTGTTCTTGCCTTCTCAAGGGTTCCCTCATAATCATCGTTAACGCCCTTGGATTCGAAGTATCCAACTGAAGCGTCGGACTTGAAGATTCCGCCGTTACCATCAGCCATTCCTAGCGGAATGAAGGAGTTAGCAATAACCTGACCTGTCTGACCAATGTTCTCAACGATATAGTCACGGTCAATCATGATCATGAATGCTTCTCTCATGCAAGCAGCCTGCTCAGGTGTCTTGCCTTCAAAGATTTTGCTCTTAGCGTTGAATGCTACATAGTATGTACCGAGCTCATCAACGATGTGGAATTCAGGATTGTTGAGGAGTGATGCAACTTCGTCTGTAGGAACAGCATCAGCAAAGTCGAGGTCGCCAGCATTGTATGCAGCATAGATAGCTGTATCATCAGAAGAGAGCATGTACTCGAGTTTCTCAACAGTTACCTTATCAGCATCATACCAATACGGGTTCTTTTCATAAGTCATGGACTGTTCGTGGTTCCATCCTGTGCAGACATACGCACCGTTGGATACGAATCCAGCTTCCTGGCACCAGCCACCCGGGCTTGTCTGCCAATCAGCATATCCCTCTACAGCTTCCTTCTTTACAGGGAAGAATGTTGGGAATGCCATCAGGTCTTCCATGTATGCGCAAGGAGCATTAAGTGTGAATACGAATGTTGTTGCATCCGGTGCACTTACGTCGATGTCCGGGAATCCCTTAATGTTGTCAAACATGTATGCATAGTCAGCACCTGTCTCGTCAGAAGCTGCTCTCTTCCAGGAGTAAACAAAGTCCTCAGCTGTAAGATCGCTTCCGTCTGACCATTTAAGTCCTTCTCTAAGCTTTACTGTGTATGTAAGTCCATCATCACTTACTTCATATCCTGTTGCGCAAGCAGGTACAGGTACTCCGCTTGCATCATAGGTATAGAGTCCGGAGAAGGAGTTTGCAGCAAGGCAAGCACCGTCTACGGAGCTGTTGAGTGCAGGATCAAGATAGTCAGGTTCGCTGGAAAGGTTCAGACGAAGTGTGTCGGAACCATTGTCAAGCTTGGTGTACATGAAGAACTTGGTTGCATACGGATTGGAATATATTCCGCTTACATAGTCCTTCTGTAGATAAATGTCATTGTAATAGTAAATTGGAATTACGCAATTTGTAGCCATGAGGATATCCTCAGCCTGGTGCATAAGTTCCGTACGATGAGCAAAATCTGTCTCAGCCTTTATCTGAGCAATCAGTTCGTCATACTGACTCCATGCGCCAATCGGATCGATAAACGCATCGCTTACAAGTTGCGCTGCATCTGGAATGTCCTCATCTGGAATTTCCTCTCCGCCGCCACCATCACTTGGAGCCGGAGCGGGTGTATCTTTACCTCCGCAAGCAGCAAGGGAGAATACCAAAAGCAGTGCGAGCACTAATGCAATTAGTTTCTTCATACTTCTTAACCTCCTATTTTTCATCTACTAGTCAATCACTTTTTGATTGATTTTCTATATACCACCCCAAAGGGATAATACATCAACACTTTATCACTACACAGTGTAAAATATCACCTATTATACTACTACTTTACCCAACATGCAACCTCATGTCCTGAACCCCTGTCCGTAAGCTCTGGACACTCCTCTGCGCATTGCTCCGTAGCGTATTTACATCTGGTACGGAACGGGCATCCGCTCGGCCTGTGGAGTGGGCTCGGTACGTCTCCCTCCAGGATGATTCTGTTTCTGGCTCTGGTCACATCAGGGTCAGGAATCGGAACAGCAGAGAGAAGCGATTCCGTATATGGATGTATCGGGTGCTCGTTCAGTTCGTCCGCATCCGCAATCTCCACAATCTTCCCGAGATACATTACCGCAATTCTCTTGGATATGTGGTGAACTACCAGAAGGTCGTGCGCTATGAATAAGTACGCAACCCCCAGCTTGTCCTGGAGTTCCTCAAACATATTGATTACCTGCGCCTGTATGGATACGTCCAGCGCCGACACCGGCTCGTCACAGACGATAAACTCGGGATCAACCGCGAGGGCTCTTGCAATTCCTATACGCTGTCTTTGTCCTCCGGAGAACTCGTGAGCGTAACGTCTCGCATGCTCTGAATTGAGTCCAACAAAGTTCATAAGTTCCAGAATCTTTTCTCTTCTTTCTTTTTTGTTGGAGCAGAGATTATGCACGTCCAAAGGCTCGCCTATAATATCCTCTACCGTCATACGCGGGTCGAGTGAAGAATACGGATCCTGGAATACCATCTGCATTCTCTTACGCATATTGTTGATATTCTTATCCGTGATTTCCTCGCCGTCAAAGATGATCTTCCCGTCGGTTGGCGTATAAAGTCTGAGAATCGATCTTCCGGCTGTAGTCTTGCCGCAGCCAGACTCTCCTACGAGACCCAGAGTTTCACCTCTTCCGACCTGGAAGGAAATATCGTCAACGGCTTTTAGCGGTATGCTCTTTCCGAATCCTACTTTTACAGGGAAGTATTGCTTTAGATTTTTTACATCAAGCAAAATATCACTCATTAAATGTCACCTCCCCCGCTTCTTTGCTCGCCTCAAACGCTTCTTTGACATTCATCCAGCAAGCAGCTTTATGCTCATCGTTAATTACGAGTTCCTCAGGAACTTCATCCAGGCATATCTTCATTGCCGCATCGCAGCGCGGACAGAAGGCACATCCCTTTGGAAGATTCAGCATATTGATCGGCGTTCCTTCTATAGGAACGAGCTTGGTCTTCATATTGTTTACATTCGGTATAGACCTTAGGAGTCCCCTGGTGTATTCATGCTTTGGGTTATAGAAGATTTCCCTCGCAGTTCCACGCTCACAGATTCTTCCGCCGTACATGACGACGATATTGTCGCACATATCGGCGATGACACCGAGGTCATGGGTTACCAGTATAACGGCCATTCCCAGCTGACTCTGAAGCGACTGAATCAGTTCCAGTATCTGCGCCTGAATGGTTACGTCAAGGGCCGTCGTCGGCTCGTCAGCAATCAGTATATCCGGCTCGCAGGCGAGCGCCATAGCTATCATTACTCGCTGACGCATTCCACCCGAGAGTTCAAATGGATACTGCTTCATACGCTTTTCAGGTTCGTTTATACCTACGAGTTCCAGGAATTCCTTGACTCTGGCGTCCGCCTCAGCACCGCGCCTATCCGTATGAAGCACCACAGCCTCTTTCATCTGGTTCCCGATTGTGAAAACCGGATTGAGACTCGTCATCGGGTCCTGGAATATAATTGAGCAGTTCTTTCCGCGGAAGCTTTGCATCTGCTTTTCGTTCCAGGTGGAAAGGTCTTCTCCCTTAAAGAGAATTTTGCCTCCGGTGATTTTTCCGGTGTCCGCAAGTATCTGCATAATTGAATACGCAGTTACGGATTTACCCGAGCCTGACTCTCCCACGATTCCGAGAATCTCGCCCGGATCAAGATCAAAATTCACTCCGTTTACCGCCTGCACCTCTCCTGAATCAGTAAAGAATGAGGTGTGGAGATCTTGTACACTTAATAATTTCTCACCCATATCATCACCTCTTCAATTTCGGATCAAAGGCATCGCGCAAGCCATCGCCAAGCAGGTTCAGGCTGAGAACGATTAAACAAATCATTACAGCCGGGAATACCAGCTTATACGGATAGCTCTGGAGTCCTTCTCTTGCGGCATTGGCGAGAGATCCAAGCGACGGCATCGGTGCCTTTACACCTATACCGATAAAGCTAAGGAAGCTCTCTGTGAATATCGCTGAAGGAATCTGGAGCGCTGTTGAAATAATGATTACCGACAAGCAGTTAGGAATAATATGCTTGCGTATAATTCTTCCGGGCTTAGCTCCTATGGACCTTGCCGCAAGTACGTATTCGTTTTCTTTGATAGAGAGAATCTGGCCTCTTACGAGTCGCGCCATACCCACCCAGTACAAAAGTCCAAATACGATAAACAAACTCACCATGCTCGTGCCAAGTTTGGCAAGGAAGGTTCCGCTCGGGAACTGAATTCGCTCCTGAAGAACAACCGACAGCAGAATGATCATCAGCATGTCCGGTAGCGAATAGATAATATCAACTATCCGCATCATAATCAGATCGACTTTTCCGCCGAGATAGCCCGAGACACTGCCGTATATCAGGCCTATCATAAGTACTATGATTGACGCAAAGAAACCTATGAAGAGCGAAATCCTGGCACCGTAAACAACTCTGATAAAGTAGTCTCGGCACTGCTCGTCAGTTCCAAAGATATGCGGGAATCGCTCGCCGCCATCTTCGATGAATTTTTGTTCCATCTGGCTGTATGTGAATGGCGCCAGATTCTTGGCTCCCTTATCACGCACGCCGTTTACCGATAGGATTTCTTCATATCTGTACGGCACCACCATAGGTGCAACGATTATCGTAATAAGTATGATTGCCAGGACCACAAGGCTCATAACCGCAAGCGGATTTTTCATGAGTTTTCTCATACCATCCTTAAAGAAGGTGGTACTTTCACTCATGACATCCTGCTGTCTCTTTTCATCATCCGTCGCAGGCATAAATGACTCCTGCGAGAATTTTCTCAGGTCTAACTGAAGACTCAGAGGGTTTTTCTTTGGTAATGTATTGTTATCCATATTCCCTCCTCTCTTAGTCATACTTGATTCTCGGATCCACCAGCTTATAGAGCAGATCGCAAATCAGATTTGCAGTTACAACCAAAGTGGCCAGCACTATAGTTGTGGCCATGATAATCGTATAGTCTCTGTTGGTTATGGCCGTAACGAATTTACTTCCGAGGCCTCCTACCGTGAAGATAGTCTCTATAACCATGGAGCCCGTTACGATATATGCAATCTGAGGACCGGCATATGTGATTACCGGAATAAGTGAGTTCCTCAGCGCGTGCTTAAAAATCATCTTGAACTTGGATACACCCTTGGACCTTGCGGTTCTGATATAGTCCTGACTCAGCGCATCAAGCATGCTCGTCTTGGAAAGCCTCGTTATATACGCCATCGGATACATTGAAAGTGCAAGCACAGGAAGCAGATAGCTTTGACTCGTCGCACTCCAAACAGGTATCCACTGAAGCTGAATGCAGAAAATCAGGAGCAGGAATGTCGCCAGAATAAAACTCGGAACAGCGGTGAACAGTGTCGAGAAGAACACTATCAGTCTGTCCGGGAGCTTATTTCTCATGAGCGCAGCCATACTCCCAAAAACCGTACCTAAAAACAGTGCCACCGCCATGGCAGATAATCCAAGTTTGGCTGAGATAGGAAATGATTCCGCAATAATAGCTTTGATTTCTCTTCCGTTTTTAAGTGAAACACCAAAGTCGCCGTGGAAGAGATTCTTTAGATAAAGAATGAATTGTTGAGGAAGCGGCTTGTCCAAATTGTATCTAGCGTTAAGTGCTTGGATTGTCGCTTCACTTAGAGCTTTTTCTCTGTTGAATGGTCCGCCTGGAATGGCGTGCATCAGAAAGAAAGTAATGGCGCAGATTACAAATACAGTGAGGATTGCAAGAATTATTCTCTTGACAACGTATTTGCCCATAAGTCACCCCCTTCATCAGGTAGTACTAATTGACTAGCGTTAACTTCTTGCAGATATAAAATCTTAGATTTAAATGATTTTTAATTTTACACGAATTATCTGTCAATTACAACAAAAACGTGCTTCATCACTATACCAAAAAGAAGTTACCCCGCTAAATGCGGGGCCAGTTACAAATTTAATACACCGATTATTATGAATTGTCACAAATTTATCTAATTCAGCATTACTCCACGTTCTGCACTTGCTCGCGGATTTTTTCAACTTCGGCTTTGATTTTTAGCATGATTTCTGTGACGCCGAGGTCGTTGGCCTTGGAGCCGATTGTGTTTGCTTCTCTATTCATTTCCTGAACCAAGAAATCAAGGCGTTTACCGTCGGGCTGCCCGGTTTCTCCGATAATCTTTTCCATATGATCCATATGGCTATGGAGGCGTGTGAGTTCCTCGGCGATGCTGCATTTATCAGCAAAGATTGCAGCCTCAAGCACTATCTTTTCCTCCGGAATCTGGACGCTGTCTCCGATGAGTTCTTTGATACGGGTGCGTAGTTTCTCAGCATAAGTCTTTGGAACGTCAGGTGCGATTCTCTCGATTTCGGAAACCATTTCTTTGATGGTGTTTCCTCTTGAAAGAAGGTCCTCCTCAAGCTTCTCGCCCTCAACGATTCGCATTTCATCGAGCTTCTTGGCGGCCTCTCTTACCGGCGCGAGTATCGCCTTTGTCATTTCCTCCTCGTCCTCAATGTCCGGAACAGCCTTGATTACATCGGGGAGCGAAGCCAGAAACTGAAGCGAAATCTCAGGATTTCCATCAACAGCGACCTCGCTCTGGAGCTCCTTTAGGCTCTCCATGTACTGCTTGGCAACCATCGTGTTAAGCCTGATATTAAGGTCATTTTCCGTTACATTCTCAACCATTATCGATACGTCGAGCTTGCCGCGATTGACCGTTTCTTTAATTGCCTGCTTAATCTTTTCCTCAGCAAAGGAATAGCGTCGCGGCATTTTCACATTAATATCGCAATATCTGTGATTAACGCTCCTAATCTCGCAAACGATATTTCTCTTTCCATCACTTGATTCGGCTCTACCAAAGCCCGTCATGCTTTTAATCATATTTTCCTTCCCTTTCCGGTCGCTGCCCGCTGGGACCAACCTCCGCCATCAGCGACTCCTCTGATATTCTATCACATTTTTGCAATGGGGACGGTTCTACTTGCTAAAAATTTGCAAGTAGAACCGTCCCCATTGAAAATCCATAGTGAAAATGTGGTATTATTGTGGTATGGCATTTGATGGAATTATTACAAGGGCGATGGTTACGGAGCTCAGGGGTGAGCTCCTCCACGGAAAGATTGATAAGATTCACCAGCCCACACGTGAGGAGCTGGTGTTTACTGTGCATACGCTTAAGGGGAATAAGAGGCTATTTGCATCTGCGGGATCTACTGCGCCGCGCGTGCATCTTATTGATGAGAGTCCAGGTAATCCGCCCTCACCTTCGCCGTTTTGCATGCTGCTTAGAAAGCATCTAGTGGGTGGCCGAATCATTTCAATCGATCAAAAGGAGTGCGACAGAATAATTGAGATTAAGCTAGAAACGATGACGGAGCTCGGATTCACCGCGAGTCGCAAGCTGATTTTTGAGATCATGGGTAAGCACAGCAATATAATTCTTGTTAGTGCAGGAATCCCTGCAAGCGAAGTAGCGAGTGACGTAACAAGCGACACAGCAACTGATACAACAAACAGCGAAACCCAAGACACTGTCATCGATGCAATCAAACGCGTATCATTTGATACAAGCCGCGTGCGCCAGATTCTTCCTGGGATTAAATACGAATACCCTCCCGCACAGGACAAGACCGATTTTGACAAGATTTCGCGAGAGCAACTGGAGTCGCTTCCTTCCGATGCCAAAAAAATCCTCCAAAGCGTCGGCGGAATCTCTATGCAGGTTGCTGAGGATCTTGCAAACTGCAGTGTATCCCGATTCGAAAAACTAAACAATATAATTAACGCTGCGGAATCCGGAGAGTTCTCGGCGCATATCTATTACGATGACAAGCTCCCGGTTGATTTTCATACCGCGGATTTGGACGCATACGAGAGCGCCCTAACCCGCGTGGATTTTCCGACGCTTAGCTCCGCCATCAACGCATACTTTGAGGGCAAAGCATCTACCAACAGCCTTCGTCAGCGTTCCAATGATCTGACACGCACAGTCGATTCTTTGATCGAAAAAACAAAATTAAAGAATCAGAAACTCCACGAGGACCTTTTGGAGGCGGAGAACTCCGAAAAATACCGCATCTACGGAGAGCTTTTGAATGCAAATATTCACGCTGTTTCTCCCGGAGCGACAAGCATAACCTTGGACAATTATTATGACGGAACAAAGGTCGATATTCCGCTTGACCCCAAGCATAGCCCTGCAAAGAACGCGCAGATTTACTTCAAAAAATACGGCAAGTTTAAAACAGCGATAAAAGAAAAGACGATTCAAATCGAAGAAACAAAGGCCGATATCGAGTACCTGGAGTCCGTACAGACCTTTCTTGAGAATTTGGAGCGTCCTGAGGACATAGAACAAATTCGTCAGGAACTCATCGAAGGCGGTTATATGAGGCGCAAGAAAACCTCAGAAAAAAGCAGGCGTTTCAAATCTGCGCCGCATAAATATCTCTCCCCTTCCGGATACGAGATTCTTGTCGGAAAGAACAACAAAGAAAACGACGAGCTTACACTTAAGCTCGCCGATAAAACCGATCTATGGCTTCATACCAAGGACATCCCCGGCTCTCATGTTATTATCAGAACGCGTGGAGAAGAACCGACCGCAGAAGACATCTACTGTGCGGCGGAAATCGCCGCATGGCACAGCAAAGCCAAGAATTCCGCGCAGGTTCCAGTGGATTATGTAAGAGTACGATATGTCAAGAAACCTGCAGGCGCCAAGCCCGGCATGGTTATCTTTACAAACAACCGCACCGTCTATGTGACACCGAAGCTGCCATAAGCGCCTGCGCCAAAAGCATTTGTATATGCTTGAACGGTGACGTTGTAATTGTTCCACGCCGAGGACGAGAGAAAGCATGTACACTGCTTTTGGCGCAAGCACTTATGCTAGCACGAAGTCACGTATTGTCTCTATGACTTCCTCACCCGTGGCATTTGGACCGCCGTTATGAATCTCGTGATAGTATCCGGGCCACTCAATATACTTGAACCACTCGTTATTTCTATATCTTGCCGCAAACTCGCGCGTTGCTTCTACGCTGCAGATTTTGTCGTCTGAGCCATGCATGAGAAGGAATGGCTTTCCGTATGCGAGGCCATCTTTTTTATTGACTCCTCTCGTGATGGCATCACCTATCTCAAAGCAATCTACCGCAGTCCTAAGCGTAATATCTCCATGCACCAGTGGATCCGTGGAATAGCCTGCAACGATTTCCATATTGCCGAGGTCTTCTGTTTTGCAGTCTGAACGCATAGCTAGTTTTGGTGCGATTTTTGATGCGGCTTTGAGCGCAATATATAGTGCTGGCGGAACCTCTCTTACGAGTCTCAGCCATGGAGCGGATACAATATATTTTTCGGGCAAAAGATCAAGCCCTCCGCGGTTTCTATAGTCGAGCGCGATATTTCCTCCCATGCTATGTCCGTAAAGAACGATTGGGACGCCGGGATATTTTGCGCGCGCATAATCAAGCATTGTATCAACGGCTTCAAAAACTTTTTCGCGAGGTGCTGTATCTCCTCTTCTTCCATCGGTGAGTCCATGCCCCGGAAGATCCATTGAAACAACCGCGATTCCTGCATCTGTCAGATACCCTGCCATTCTGTCATACCTACCCGCGTGCTCACCGATACCGTGTATGATACAGAAAACCTTCTTGGGCGAATCTACATTCCATAGATAACCCGTAAGCCTATAAGGCATATTTTCATATATAAAGTTTTCAAACATAGCATCCTCCTTCCACTTTGGCGAGAGACTCTTTATAGAATAATAATAACAAAAAAAGACGCTTGAAAAAAGACGTCTTTGGTAAAAAATACCCGATATCAAACCTTTAAATACTTCAAATCCGCATATGGCTATAAACCCCTTGATTTCAACGTTTACATGGTTTATCATCGCCTAAAGAAAGGTGCCGGGATCCTTATTGCTAAAGAATTTAAACATAGTACCCCGGTTGCATCGAAAGCGAGCACTCAACGAAATATTTGCGTCCTCCCGGTACCTGCCTTCCTGTTTTTTGGTCCGCCACTTGCGGACCTTTTTCTATACTGATGCGAGCCAGCTTATCGACAAGCTCTTCCTAGCGACGCGCCCCGCCTAGCGGCGCGCCCTAAACCCCGCGGCGCGCCTTCTCAAGAACGCCCCTAAAATACTCCGGCATCGGCGCCTCAAACTCTATATATCCTCTTCCGTCGGGATGCATAAATCCGAGCTTACCCGCATGAAGGACCTGCCCCTCCGCCTTTAGCCTATCTTTTCTCGGCCCATAGAGCGGATCACCCACAACAGGATTTCCGATATAGGCCATATGCACTCTTATCTGATGCGTGCGGCCGGTCTCAAGATGCGCTTCTATCAGCGTATAATTTCCTATGCGCTCAATAACCTTATAATGCGTGATGGCTTCCCTCGCCTCAAGCCCAAGCGCCTTTCTCCTGAGCCTGTTCCTTGGGTCGCGCCCGATCGGAACATCAATCGTTCCTTCGTCATCCTTAAATCCATTATACGTAAGCGCAGTATAAACTCTCGTAATAGAATGATCGCGGAACTGATCAGAAAGACTTTCAAACGCTCTAAGCGTCTTTGCCACAACAAGAAGTCCGCTAGTGTCCTTATCTATCCTATGAACTATTCCCGGCCTATCCTTTTCGCAGCGTTCAATCAATTCATCATCAAGCTTTCCGCCTACGTGATATAGAATCGCATTGACAAGCGTATCATCCTTATGTCCCTGTGCAGGATGAACGACCATGCCACGCGCTTTGTTCACGACAATAATGTCTCCGTCTTCGTAATAAATATCAAGAGGAATATCAGAAGGCGCCGGCGCATCCTCCTTCTCCTCCGGAAAATCAACAACTATAACATCTCCCTCTTCGGCCTTTCTATTCTTCTTTGCCGTAGAGCCGTTCACCAAAATCTTATCCGCCTCAAAGAGTTTCTGAATATAACTCCTGGACGCATCCTCAATAAGTTCCGAGAGAATTACATCTAGACGCTCCCCCGCTTCCTTCTCAATGGTGAACTCAAGAATCATTCCAGCACCTCGGATTTTCCAAAGAGAACAAAGATGAGAAGCACGACGCAGCCGCATGTTACCGCGATATCGGCTATATTAAAGATCGGTGGGAAAATGCTAAAGCTTATCATGTCGGTGACGTAACCGAACGCAAGCCTATCAATCAGGTTACCGATGCCACCCGCGATTATGAGCGCAAGGCCCCAGTCAAGCATTTTGCTTCTTCCCCTATACATGAATAAAAAAACAAGAGCAGCAACAAGCGCAAGTACGCTAAAGCCTATCAAAAGACCTGTATAGCCTACAAGCGAACTAAATGCAGCTCCTTCGTTTCTAAAATAAGTAATCCTAAAGAAGTTCCCTATCACCGAGATACTGTCTCCCGGGGACATGGAACTTCTTATCGCAATCTTACTAAGCTGATCCAATGCTATTATAATTATTATTGGAACGAAGATTATCATGCTAATCCTCCACTGCTACTCCTCGTCAGAAATCTTAACAGCCGATTCAAAGTCGTATTTTACTTCGCCGAGAGCCTTCTCCATTTCCTCCTCGGAAATAGTTGTAGTGGAACCCTGCGGAAGTTCATCAAAGGACTTGAACTCTCCGAGCGCCTCAAACTCTCCGGAAGCAGGAACGAATTCTCTTTCAAGAGCAGAGAGAAGATCTCCACCTTTGTTCTCCATGCTGTCAAGCTCATCAAGCAAGAGCTGTCTATATCTAGAGCGGAAATACGCAACCTTGTCTCTTAACTCTTCACCATCGGCTCCGGCATATTTTCCTGCGGAGGTCTTTGCCTCGTTAAGAATCATCTCAGCATCCATCTTGGCATTTCTGATAATGATGTCGGCACGTTTCTCGGCACTTTCGGAAATATCTCTCATGAGTTTTTTTGCTGAGTCGAGTGTGTCCATTACTCTCTTCTGAGATTTTTTGTGTTCCTCGTTCTCTGCGCGTAGCTCTTCGTTTTCATTTCTGAGCTTTGTTATTTCCTCGGTGATTTCCTGCATGTCAATGATAATAAGATCCAGGAATTCATCAACTTCATCCGCATCATATCCCCTGAATGACTTGGTGAAATCTTTGCTTTCTATGTCTTTGGGTGTAATCATATTAACTCCTTTTATGCAAGCTTTAGCAGAATTCTGACCACTATATTCACTACGAGTCCAACCAAAATCATCGTAGCGAAAATCGAGAAGTCAATCATGCTCTGCCTAAAAAATCTATTTAAGAGATTACGAACAGGAGAAACTATCGGTTCGGTAAACTTAACCAGTGCATCGTAAATCTTGGCGAGAACTTCACTCTGGGACATGTTCATTCCAACAATCCAGCTTAAAACCGCTCTCGCAAGAAGTGCATAGTCAAACAATCTACCCATCCAATATAGGGCCTGTGCAACAACTAACAACGCTTTTTACCTCCAGGGGCTCTTTTCCTGGCTGAGCTGAGTCATCTGACTTGCGTTTACAGAAACGTTCTCCGGCGTAAAGATAAAGATATTGTTTGCAATCTTCTGTACCTTGCCGTCGAGCGCATATGTGGCACCGCTAAGAAAATCAAAAATCTTGCGTGCAACATCTGTCTCAAGCTTCTCCAGGTTAATGATAACCGGTTTTCTTGCCTTTAGACTATCTACGAGCTTTGGACATTCATCAAAATTCTTTGGCTCTATCAAAATCAGCTTAAGAGAACCCGTACCCGTAGGGGTGAATCTTCTCTCAAAGCCTTTGCTCTCAACGCCATGATAGCTTCCGGTTACTCTCTTACTCTCCGTAGGCATCTCTTTGAACGAAGGTGTATAGCTCTTCTCGCGAACGCTCTCGCGTCTTGCTTCCTTTGCGAGCTTTTCTCTCTCCGCCTTGAGTTCCTCTTCGGTTACGATTTCGTCATCTTCAATTTCTGTTAAACCGATGACCTTCTTGAAAGAATCTGCAAATCCCATTTTTCCTCCTTAATCTCACTACTTCTCTTCTGAACGATAATCTCTATTACCAAATATTGCAGTGCCAACGCGGATGGCGGTTGAACCCTCCTCAATGGCTACCTGAAAATCATTACTCATGCCCATGGATAGCACCGTGAAATCCTCATGCCTATCAAAGATTTCTTTTACAGCTCTGAAGAACGGTCTTGCATCTTCAGGGTCGTCCTCTAGAGGCGCTATGCACATAAGGCCTTTGATATTTATATGCGTACATTCAGCTCTGATGCTTTTTATCAAGTCTTCAGTTTCATCAACTCCGACTCCAAATTTACTTTCTTCCTCGGCGGAGTTTACCTGAACGAGAACGTCCATTATTCTATCAATTTTTGCGGCTCTCTTTTCGATTTCTTGAGCCAATTTCATAGAATCCAGCGAGTGGATCAAATCCACCTTGTCAATTATATACTTCACCTTATTGGTCTGCAAGTGACCGATAAGATGCCATTTTACAGGCTTTACGCTATCGTATTTATCAAGGATTTCCTGAACCTTGTTCTCACCGATATCCGTAATGCCTGCGTCTATTGCTTCGTTAATCTCGTCCGCAGAATGAAGCTTGGTGACAGCTATCAAAAGAACGTCGTCACCTTTTCTTCCGGATCTTACGGCAGCCTCATCCTTTAGCCTACGTATGTATTCAATATTCTCTCGGATAGACATCAGTCGCCTTCCTCCGTATCGGTCTCTTCGGTTTCTTCGGTTTCTTCTGCAGCCGGCTCCTCAGTTTCTCCGGTTTCTTCTGCTGTCGGCTCCTCAGTTTCTTCGGTTTCTTCTGCTGCCGGCTCCTCAGTTTCTTCTGTTTCTGTTTCCTCCTCAGCATCATCATCTTTATCGCGCTTGCTCGGGTCCTTCAATATGTCGTCGAATGGTCCGATCGTGCTCGTCCACACGCCCTCTTCGTCATAGAAGTACATATCCGATACAACCGTGGTCTTATCGTTTACGCCGAGAATATTTATTGGAACAAATTCATATCTTCCCGTCTTTGTCTTTACATAGACGCCCGGCTTTCCGTCTTCTTCAATGATGCTTGCGCTTTCAACGAGAAGTCCTCTTACGCTTGCGGAAACTATTCTGCAGTTTGCGGTTCTCAGTTCTCCTAGACCTGAGAAAAATCTATTGGACTGAAGAACGAGTCTTATGGATCCGTCTTCTTCCTCTGCGGAAACAATTCTCATCTCAACGCTTCCGTAATTTTCTTCTTCAGAATCGCTCTCTTCTGTTTCTTCTTCGGCGCCTTCCTTTGTTGTTTCCTTTGGCTTAGAAAGAATTACATCTACATTTCTTCCCTCAACATAGTTTCCTTCGCTCTGCTTTGGGACATAGGCGATGAGATACCAGTTTGTATTATCCACCAGTTTAAAAACCGGATATCCTTCAGTTGCGTTGGTTCCGAGGTGCACGACCTTGTCCTGGGTGACGCCTTCAAAATCAACCTTTCTGTAGTAGAGAGCATTCTCGGTGTTGATTTTGTTCTCAAAGCCATCCACAAAATACGATACTATCCCGCCGCTCTGACTGAGATTCCCATGCGAACTATACATGAGTCCATCAAGACTATTCTTTATTTCTCTCAGTCTGTCGCCCGGGACAGGAGCGGAAGCAGCACTTATATCGATTACACGCGTGCCACGCCTAACGAGCGCACCTTCCTCTTGGATGCGATTAACCATGCCACTTGTTTCAGCAGCATAAACAGTTTCATTTCTGATTAAAAATCCTGTAGTGTCGTCGTGAATTGAAAGAACGCCGTACTCCACTACATAGGTGGAATCCAGCATGCCCGTGACACTGGGCACCAGATAGATTATGACGTACAGCACTATAAGTGCAAGCACAAAAAATGTGATAATCCCCTTTCGCATCATTACCCCTACATCTCTAATCAATAAGTTGGGATACCCCATATCCCAATATACAATATATTCTACACTATAATATGTAGTTTTTCCATAGGTTTACTATAACTTTTTTTGGAAAAACCCTTTATTTTTTGCTAATATTAGCCTTCTTACGCTCTTTCTCAAGAATCTTCGCAAGAGTTTTTGATTCTTTGTCTGAAAGATGCTTTGAGAAAGTATCAAAGTCCTTCTTTCCGAGCTCCTCTCTTAAGACGAGAATCTCGTCCTTTCCAAGTTCACGATGCGACTTTAGAAAGCTCTTAAAAATGTCCGGGCGCCTTTCCTTTGTTAATCTAACTGACTCGCGGAATCTCCATAATTCTATTTCTTTATGGTTCCCTGAGAGAAGTACGTCTGGAACGGTCTCTGTATATGCGACCTCCTGAGCGGAATCGCAAGCATTATCGCTGCCGCATTTATATGTCCTAGGCTGTGTATATTGCGGATATTCAAGAAGGCCTGAATAGATAGACTCATCGAGAGCAGAGTTTTCATCGCCCAAAACGCCGGGAACGAGCCTTGCGACTGCATCAATAAGAACCATCGCCGCGAGCTCTCCTCCGGTAAGAATATAGTCGCCTATAGAGACCTCTTCCATATCCCAAGCATCTATTATGCGTTGATCGATTCCCTCGTAGTGCCCACAGAAAATCGTAAGTGCGTTACTATCGCAAGTCTTGGCCGCATCGCAGTTCTTTTCCGCACTACCGCTGTTCCTGGCTACGCCGCGCTTTGCAGCTCCGCCCTGCAAATATTCTGCGAGTTCTAGAGCGAGCGCCATATCAAGAACTTTGCCTCGCGGAGACATATAGATATTTCTCGTACTTTCCGCCCCTACGCTCTCAAGCGCATCAAAAGCCGGCTGCGGCATAAACACAAGTCCCTGGCCGCCACCAAAAGGATAGTCGTCGGTCTTTTTGTGCTTGTCCTGACTAAAGGCCCTGACGTCCACGATATTAAATTCTATGATACCATTCTCCTCGGCGCGCCCAAGCATGCTCTCTTTGAGCGGCTTAAACATCTCCGGGAAAATAGTTAGAATGTTAATCTTCATATCCTATCTCATGCCTTCAATAAAGTGGATGCGGATGGTTCCGGCTTCTAGATCTACGGATTTTATAAACTCCTTCACAGCAGGTACAAGCGCTTCTTTCGGTGCACCGCTATCATCCTGCGCACCGCCCTCGCCTTTACCTTTACCTTTACCTTTACCTTTACCTTCGCTCTCGCCAAAAGCATTTAAAACGATGCGATACACATCCTGCGCAGCATTCTGAATCACTTCAGAAATCACGCCGACATCTTCGCCCGTATCATCATCTATCACGCAGAGTCCCTCAAGGTCTCTGACGTAATATGTATCCTCGGGAAGTTCTTCAAGATCCGCCGCCTCAACAAAGACTTCAGCATCGCGTAGTTCCTCCGCAGCATTTCTGTCAGCGATTTCAACAAACTTAACTACTGCGAGATTTCCTTGGATGCGAGCCTTTTCAATTTTTACGAGTTTTTCTTCATTACGCAATACAAGAAACGCCTTCTCATACTTAGTGAAGTCGGAAGGCGCATCTCCAAAAGCGTATATCTTTACTTCACCGCGGATGCCCTGGGCACCAACGATTTTTCCAAGCAATACTCTTTCTGTATTGTTTTCTGGCTTACTGGATTTCATCTTCTGAAACGATTTCCACGTTTATGCTCTGGTTATCCTTTACGGACGCAGCCTTTACAACCGTGCGGATTGCCTTTGCTATGCGACCTTGCTTTCCGATAACCTTACCCATGTCGCTACCTGCAACCTGAAGGCGGATTACTCTCTCGCCATCTCCCGGCATTTCGGTTACAACAACCTTCTCCGGATTTTCAACCAGAGATTTTGCTATGAACTCAACAAGATTAGTCATTTTTTTACCTCGTTAGTTTTGCTTATGCGTCTTACTCTTCGGTTACAGTTTCAGCAGCTTCTTCAACTACTTCTTCAGCAACTTCAAGAGCCTCAGGAGCCTCTTCCTTCTTAGCAGCCTTTGCAGCCTTCTTACCAGAAACTCCGGCCTTCTTAAGAAGTTCTCTTACTGTATCTGTTGGCTGTGCACCCTGTGCAATCCACTTCTCTGCCTTCTCAAGATCAATCTTGATGTCTGCTGGATTTGTAAGAGGATTGTAGTATCCGAGTTCTTCAATGAACTTTCCGTTACGTGCGTTTCTGGAATCAGCAACAACTACTCTGTAAAAAGGTTTCTTGTGTGCTCCCATTCTCTTAAGTCTGATCTTTACCATTTTGATTTCCTTTCTTTCTCTGCCGCAATGCGACTATTAATATATCCTGTCGCAATTTGCGACTAATAAACTTTTGATTTTTAGTTCATGAAGTTCTTGAACATCGGATTCTTTTTCATCTTTTTAGGATCCGCAAACTGCTTCATGAGTTTCTTTGCCTCTTCGTATTTTTTTATCAGGGTGTTTACCTGAGCGACCGACTGACCGGAACCTGAAGCGATTCTCTTTCGGCGGCTAGCATCTAGCACCGAAGGATTTTTTCTTTCTTCCTTGGTCATGGATTGGATGATAGCTTCCATGCGCTTAAAGTCGCGTTCGCCCTTTTCTACATCTTCGTCACTCGGCTTATTTGCGCCCATTCCGGGAAGCATCTCTATAATCTTTGCGAGGCCTCCCATATTTCTCACCTGACCCATCTGGTCAAGGAAGTCCTCAAGCGTAAACTGATTCTTTCTGAGCTTCTTCTCTAGCTTGGCCGCCTGCTCCTCATCAAAGGCCGCTTCCGCCTTTTCTATGAGGGTCAATAGGTCTCCCATTCCGAGGATTCTATTTGCCATGCGGTCCGGATGGAAAGGTTCTAGTCCGTCCATCTTTTCGCTCGTACCCATGAACTTAATCGGTTTACCGGTTACCTTCTTTGCAGAAAGTGCAGCACCGCCTCTGGAGTCACCGTCCATCTTGGTCATGATGATTCCGTCGATACCGAGTTTATCGTTAAAACCCGTAGCAACGTTCACAGCATCCTGACCGGTAAGAGCATCGACTATGAGAAGAATCTCGTGAGGCTTGAGCGCCTTCTTGATATTCGCAAGTTCTTCCATCAGGTTCTCGTCAATCTGAAGACGTCCCGCTGTATCTATGATGAGGACGTTATAGCCTGTGCGCTCCGCCTGCTCGCGAGCTGCGAGAGCGATTTTGACTGCGTCCTTTGATTCTCTATCGGTATAGACCGGAGTGTTTACGGATTTACCGACAACCTCTAGCTGATCGATAGCGGCAGGTCTATAGATATCGCAGGCTGCGAGCATCGGTTTCTTTCCGACCTGCTTGAGATAGTTCGCAAGCTTACCGCAGGTTGTAGTTTTACCTGTACCCTGAAGGCCGACCATCATGATGGTGGTGAATCCGGATGGCGAATAAGTAAGCTTACTCTCGGTTCCGCCCATGAGTGCAACGAGCTCGGCGTTTACAATTTTGATAATCTGCTGAGCAGGAGTCAGGCTCTGCATGACCTCAGCACCGAGACATTTTTCCTTGGTCTCTGCCACGAACTCTTTTACAACCTTAAAGTTTACGTCCGCCTCAAGAAGCGCAAGCTTGACCTCGCGCATCGCCTGATCGATATCGGATTCTTCGATTACGCCTTTGTCCTTAAGACCGGCAAATGCATTCTGTAATTTTTCGGATAAAGATTCAAATGCCATTTTTACTCGCCGCAGTCCGGCGTGATTCAATAGTGTCTATTAATTGGTTATGTATTTACGCTTCCATGGTTTCTATGATTTTGGTTATGCGTTTTACTGCACTAGTATTATCATCGCTTCCGGAAGCATCTTTTATTTTTGTTAGTTCATTCTTGATTGTCTCAAGTAGTTTCTCACGATTCTTATAGTCAGCGAGCATCCCGAGTTTTTCTTCATACTCTCGTAGTGCTTTTTCTGACGACTGAAGAGAATCATGCACCGCAGCACGCGAGATTCCGAGCTCTTCCGCTATCTCCGCAAGCGAGAGATTGTCCTCATGATATAGCCTAATGACCTCGCGCTTCTTTTCGGTAAGCAGCGCGCCGTAAAGGTCAAAGAGCTGGCTAATCTCCGTAATCTGTTCAAGATTTATATCTTTTTTATCTTGTATGCCGTTAGCCACACCTTTTCCCCATATATACTCGTTTACAATGCTAACACCAACAGAACGGGGTGTAAAGCAAAATTACTTTACAAGTATAGTGCTATCTAAGCTCCATGTCAAGTTTATATACTTAACATTTTATTTACATTATTTAACTGTTATATATTGCCATTTTTATATAGTTTTGATAAGATACATTTGTTGCCATCACCTATACCGGCGACGGGGAGGAGGTGTTCTATGGAAGTCATAATCGGATTCCTAGTATCTGTCATAGCAAATATAGTCGCACACTATATTTGCAAATGCCTAGACAGGACAAAAGATGGTGACTAGGATAAAA
>JAFSUI010000036.1 GCA_017445315.1 Bacillota bacterium
ACCGCTACACTTCGTCAAGCCTGCGTCTCGGTCTCAGTTACATACTCAGGTATGCTCCTTCGACCTCGCCTGGCTTTCCTCGTCTATCGGCGAAATAGCTTCGTAATATACTAAGCTATTTCTGAGCGCTGTAAGTCTGTGTTTCCGTAACTCGGATGACGCATTTCGCGTCATTATTGTTTGTGTCTAGAATTGATAGGGACTAACAAGTTTTTGCTTGTTTGTCTCTGTCTAGATCTTTCATTTTGAGGTCGTTCCGACCTCTTAATTTAATGGTATTAATTCGCCCGCCCTCTTTTCTTTAGGCGTGCGCTTTAATCTCGTTTGACTCTTAAACTCATTTACGCTTTGCGCTTACTAATTCTTATCTAGAATTACTGTTTAAGAAATTGTCTTTTTTCGGGACCATACACTTAACCATTTCTAGTCTTATGCATAGTCATTTTTTCTTTGACTTTTTCTATACTATGAGGTTTTCTAGGTTCTATTTTGCTGGCACGCAAAATCGCGACAGCTTTGTTATTGTATCACGCGCAAATATCCATGTCAATTGAAAAATCTTGCTTTTAGAAGAGTTTTTGCAAAAAATTTGCGTCAGGTCGAGCATCCCTGCTCTCAAGGGTAAAAGTGACCTGTTTAGAGCATTTTTGATCGCAAAGAGAGAGGATTCCGGCCATGTCCATACTGCCTTCATTAAAAGTACTATGCTGATCGCCGAGCTCGTCATTGTTATGAAGATGAAAATGCCCTATTCTCTCCCCCATAACTTCAATCCAATCCTCAACAGAATAGTCCTTTGTCATGCAGTTGGCATGTCCTACATCCAGACAGATTTTAAAATTATCCCTATCAACCTTATCTATTATCTCAGTTAAAGTTAACGGTTCATCATCAAAAACGTTTTCTATATAAAATGTAAAATCATCTATTCCGGAATCCAAAAACCTCTTCCAGAATTCAACCGACTTTTTTATATGCCACGACTTCTGATAAATCAGAGGAATATATCCGTCATGAAGAACTATATCCTTTACGCCAAACACACGAGCGATATCCAAGGTCTCCTTATATCTAGTTTCCATTAAGTCAATTGCTCTATTATCTATCGCAGCAGGCGTAAGCTCAGTAAAAGGTCCATGAAAAATCACTTTTCTTCTTTCGTTACAATCTAAAGAAAACCAATCTTCACCATAGACCGCTTCTATTTCTCTTCTTATTCTATCTATTACAACTTCACGACTTTCTATATTCAAATTAGAAGAAATACAAAGATCGTTAATCTCAAGTCCAAAGAAAAAATCCTTTGCGACGTTTAGCGCGTCATTTGAAAAAGTTGCAACAAAAATATTATCGCTTTTCATTCTTTGCCCTTATTTATCTGAAATAATTATTCGTTAACAATTTCGTACATGGTCGCTGCGTCATCCTTCTTTGCGGAATCAACGAGCGATTTCACAATGCAGGTTACGCTTCCTGTACCAAACTCAATATGTATCTTATCTCCAACCTCAAGCTCTGTTCCGGGCTTTGCGGTTCTTCCATTTACAGATACTCTTCCGCCGTCGCAGGCTTCCTTTGCGACGGTTCTTCTTTTTATTATTCTGGAATTCTTTAAAAACTTATCTAATCTCATGCCTTATCCTATGTCCTATATACAAATATTATCAATCTTTAATTGACTAGCCATAAATAGACTAACAATAGAATTTATGAGCTAAATAGCCTTGCTATATAAATATATCATAACGGAGCAAATAAAAAAACAGCTCCTAAGAGCTGTTTTTGTTTACTAACGATGCTTATTTCTTGGTCTTTTTAACCGCATCCTTCAAAGCCTTACCAGCCTTGAATACAGGAGCCTTTGAAGCAGCAATCTTGATTGTCTCTTCCGGCTTACGTGGGTTGCGTCCTTCTCTAGCTTTTCTCTTTCTTGTTTCAAAAGTACCAAAACCAATCAACTGTACTTTGTCGCCCTTAACGAGCTGTTTCTCAACTGTTTCAAGGAAAGCGTTGAGAGCAGTTTCTGCATCCTTCTTAGTGAAGCCAGTTTTCTTTGCAACTTCAGCAACCAATTCAGCTTTATTCATCGTAAATCCTCCTTAAATCTCAGCACGATGTGTATTTAATTAAATTCCATAGAGCATCCATTTCTTCAAGGGTCATATCTTCTAGAAGTTTCCCTGACTCTGTAGCTCTCATCTCCAACATAGCAAAACGTTCAATGAATTTTTCCGTGGCCCTGTTCAAACTCTCTTCCGGATCAATCTTTGCCATACGCGAAAGGTTGACAACAGAAAAGAGCAAGTCCCCCAGTTCTTCTTGCATGCACGCGAAATCGTTTTTTTCACGTGCTTCACAAAACTCCTGTAGTTCCTCACTGACTTTTGCGATAGGTCCTGCGATATCGTCCCAGTCGAAACCGGCATCACGAGCTCGCTTCTGAACCTTCTCACTTCTCATCAGTGCAGGAAGGGCTTTCGGAACATCCTTTATACGCTCTGTGTGTGCGATGTTTCCGTGCTCTTTGCTCTTAATATTCTCCCATTTTTCAAGGACTTTGTCAACTGTTTTTGCCTCTCCGTCAGAAAAAACATGGGGGTGCCTACGTATCATTTTTTCACATTCTTCATTAACTATATCCGTGAAATTAAACTCCCCTTCTTCATCCGTAAGTCCGGCATGAAAAACGACCTGAAGAAGTACATCGCCAAGCTCTTCCCTGAGGTTAGCAAAATCCTTTTTGTTAATGGCCTCCACAACCTCATACGCTTCTTCTATCATTCCGCGTCTTATGGATTCGTGAGTCTGCTCTTTGTCCCAGGGGCAAACCTTACGAAGAACAGCAACGAGATCGATAAACCTTTCTATCGCTTCACCCGCTGTAGTTGACTCAACATAAAGATGTTCATATTCTTTCTTTAAATTCTTTGAATCTATCAAGGCCTTCTCCTTATGCTTCCCATTTGATGAATCTTCCAATTAAGGAATTGATTTTTTCTCCCTTTGGAAGCATTCTCATATCCTGTGGTGTAATAACTCTAAATAGTATTGTAATGATCATATATATTACCACGCCGGAAAGAACGGCTAAAACCGTAGCTATTCTTCCGCTTATCGCAAGCGCAAGAAGCTTCTGAATACCAAATGCGGATATGCCCATTACAACCGATGCAATAATCGGTTTAATAAGCGCCCTATAATCCGTCTTGAATCCGGTTGTCTTTTCTACTTCAAGAGTGTTTAAATATGCCGCTACCGCAAAAGCAATTATAGTTCCTGCGCAGGTGCCCTTGATATTTATGGATTTGATACCAACTGTAATATACGCAATTACTATTTTTAGCAAAACACCGATTAGTAGATAAATAACCGGCTTCCACTGTTTATTCACAGCCTGAAGGATTCCCGTGCTTGTATTGTAAACCGCTAGGAATATTATGCTTATAGATAGAATCATCAAAGGATGTACCGCAGTTTCCGCACCCTCAAGTCTCATTGGATACATCAAATAGAGAATCGGTCTTGCAAGGAAGAACATTCCGAATGCGCATGGTGCAGCGATAAACATTGTCAGTCTATATCCAAGCGAAATATTTTCTTCTGTATCAATAGTGTTTCCTTTTGTAACCGCTCTTGCAATAGCAGGAACTATGCTTATAGCTATTGAAGAAATGAATATTTGCGGAAGTCCAATCAATGTGCTGCAAAAGGCACTTACTATAGCATAAAGTGACTGGGCCTCTACCTCCGTCCAGCCTGTGGCCTGAAGTCTCCTAAGCACAATAACCATATCTACGCTATTTGTTAAAGGAAGAACCTCGGCTCCGAGCATAATCGGAATAGCGATTATAAATATTCTCTTTATGATTTTGGCTGTATCGTCACATACCTGATCGCCAACAAGAAGCTTTTTATGAATTACATTCTTATGAAGAATATAGATGAATACAATTAGCGCAAGTCCCGCAGCGGATCCCGCTGTTGCACCAAAGGCTGCTCCCGCAGCTGCGCTATCAAGTCCCTTTTTGATAAAAAGCCCTGTAAGAGATAGACCGATTATAACCCTTACAACCTGTTCAAGTATATTGGTCAAGGCTGTAGGATTCATATTCTGACGACCTTGAAAATACCCTCTATATGCAGAGAGAAGCGTAGCCAGAAGAATTGCAGGCGCAATCGCTTTAACCGCCTTTGTTGCAAGAGGATTTCCGATATAGGCTGTCAACATGTCCGCTCCGAAGAAACAGATTAATGCAAGAAGAGCACCTATACATGTCATCAAAACCAAAAAGACTTTAAAGACCTTATGTGCGTTTCTGTTTCTTCCAAGAGCCATATCCTCCGATACCATCCTGGAAAGCGCAACGGGAAATCCTGCGGTTGCCATTATCAGGAGAGCCGAATAAATATTATAGGCCACCTGGTAATAAGACATCCCGAGTTCACCAATCCAGTTGGTGAGCGGAATTCTAAAGAACGCACCTATTATTTTAACAACAATACCAGCGGCGCTAATTATAGCGGCGCCTTTTACCATGGTTTTGCTGCTTGAATTTGTAATTTTTTCTTCACCCATAGATATTTGTACCTCTAACCTTTTGACAGCACATTATATCATAAATCTTCTTTGTTTCCCACCGTTATGCGACTGGCTTGTCCTTCTCTTAAGATAGAAAGAATCGCAAGGGTCATATCAAGCTTATCTTCTACAGAATCCTTTGGTGGTATAGAGTAAGAAATATATGAATCTCTTCCCTCATGATAGAAAATCTTGCTCGGATATTTTTCGTTCATCTGAAAAACATCATAAGCAGTAATGCTTGTCATCTTTGAGAGAGAAATATAGACCTTGCCGTTTTGTTCATAAACCTTATCAACAATTGCCTGTGTGGCAAGCTTTCTTATAAGCGATATACGAAGAAGGTTCAAGGTCTCCTTTGGTATTTCGCCAAATCTATCGATCAATTCGTCAATGCAATCCTTAAGATCTTCGTCGGATTCTATGTCCGCAATCTTTTTATACATAGAAAGCTTTATGATTTCGTTATCAATATACCAAGACGGAATATTGGCGGTGCATTTAATCTCCACCGATACATCCTCTCGCTTTTCAGGGAGAAGTTCTCCTCTCGCCTTTCTCGCAGCCTCATCAACAAGCCTCATATAGAGCTCATATCCGACATTCATCATATGGCCACTCTGTTCAGCTCCAAGAATATTTCCCGCACCTCTAAGTTCCATATCTCTCATCGCAATCTTAAAGCCTGCACCAAATTCAGTGAACTCTTTGATTGCTCTAAGCCTTTTCTCCGAAAGCTCGGAAAGTACTTTGTCCTTTTGATACATCAAATACGCATAGGCCATTCTATTGGATCTTCCGACGCGTCCCCTTAACTGGTAAAGCTGTGAGAGACCACATTTATCGGCATCAAGAACAACAAGCGTATTAGCATTTGGAATATCAAGTCCCGACTCTATTATGGTGGTTGCAACAAGAACCTGAATCTCTCCATCTATAAACTTGCGCATGACGGATTCCAAAGTCCCTTCGCTCATCTGTCCGTGAGCGACACCCACCTCGGCATCAGGAACAAGACTCCTAATCTTATCTGCGACAGTCAATATTCCTCTTACTCTGTTAAAGACAAGAAATACCTGTCCGTTTCTATCGAGTTCTCTATTTATTACTTCTCTTATCAAGATGTCATCCTGCTCAAGAACATAGGTCTGGACCGGATAACGTTCTTCAGGAGGTTCTGTTATCAAGCTCATATCTCTAATCCCTGTTAGCGACATATTGAGCGTCCTTGGAATCGGAGTCGCAGATAAGGTAAGTACATCCACGCCAACTTTTAGGCTTTTGATTTTTTCTTTATGAGCAACGCCAAATCTCTGTTCCTCATCTACAACAAGAATCCCGAGATCGTCAAACTTAACATCTTGTGACAGAAGGCGATGCGTGCCTATTATTAAATCAACCTTTCCCTTTGAAAGATTTTCAACGATTTTATCCTGCTCTTTATCCGTTCTGAATCTTGAGAGCATTTCTATCTTAAACGGATAGTTTTTGAATCTTTCTTTTAATGTCTCATAATGTTGACTTGCAAGAATTGTAGTAGGAACAAGCACAGCTGCCTGCTTTCCTTCAACAAGACATTTAAAAATCGCTCTTGCCGCAACCTCGGTCTTGCCATATCCGACATCGCCGCAAAGGAGCCTATCCATAGGTTCTTCATCTTCCATATCCGCTTTTATCTCGGCGATAGCTCTAAGTTGATCATCTGTTTCCTCGTATGGAAAATCTTCTTCAAACTCCTGTTGCCATACAGTATCTGGGGAAAATGCATATCCCTTCTCCGCTTTTCTCTTTGCGTAGAGTTCCACAAGTTCATCCGTCATCTCGGCAACAGCGGCCCTTGCTCTTGCCTTTGTTCTCTTCCACTCTTCACCGCCAAGTTTATTTAATTTAGGGCTTGCACCTTCCGAGCCTATGTATTTTTGGACAACATCCATCTGATCTACAGGAACGTAAAGTATCCCGTGTCCTGCGTATTTGATTTTGATATAGTCCCTTATTTCGCCCTGATTCTTTAAGGTTTCAATTCCGGAAAAGATTCCTATTCCGTGATTGTCGTGAACAACATAGTCCCCCTGCTTAAGCTCGGAGAACGTTTCTAGCTTTCTTCCCTTTAGTTTTCTTTTTCTTCTAGGCAGGCTTGTTTCGTTAAAGATATTGTTTTCACTTATATAAACCGCTTTCTTTTCAGGAAGAACCAAGCCTGAGGAAAGAGTTCCCTTTTTTATCTTAACAACCAGATCGATTTCATTGTCGCGCAAGAACTCTTTTAAAGATTTTTCTCTTCCCTCCGTAGATGCGGAAAGAACAACCGATAATCCATCCGCTATATATGCCCTTATATCCTTTGCGAGCACATCAAGATGTCCGTTATAACTCATTACCGGCCTTACGGAATATGAATAATTGTCAGTAAAGAATATCTCCTCTGTATATGTCTTTGCAAACGGCTGCAAGAAGAATAGATTATCCTTCTTCCACAAAGATTTTAACTCATCTCTACCCGCGATAAATTTCTCATCGCCCTTCTCAGCCTCTCCGCGCTCCAGCATGAGTTCAAAATCATTAAAAGCTTCTCTCTCAAGTAGTTCAAGATGCTCTCTGATTCTGTCCTGGTCATCGATAAAGATAAATCCATCACTCATATAATCCCAGATATGCTCTGCGTTTTCTCCACCCCTTAGATACTCCTCTATACCTTGATCGGACATGAGATTCATCGGATGAATTTTTATCGAAGAAATATTTGAAGTGCTTCGCTGTGTATCAGGATTAAACGTACGGATGCTATCGATTTCAGAATCAAAGAACTCTATTCTATAAGGCTCTTCCGCATCCATAGGATAGACATCCAAAATGCCGCCTCTAACGGAAAACCTTCCCGGGAACTGAGCAAGTTCGCTCCTCTCATAACCCATCTCAACAAGTTTTTCCTTGAGTGAATCAAAGTCAATCTGCTCTCCGACATTAAATGTCATTGCAGCAGAAGTAACCAAAGAGTGCGGAGGCATTCTTCTAACGGCAGAAGACGCAGGAACAATAACTATCGCTTCGTCATCCGTTTCCAATGCCCTTATTGCTCTTGTTCTTTCAACTTCTCTATCGTTATTCTTTGCATCATATCTAAAGAAAACATTTTCTTCCGGAGGCAATACATAGATCCTTCTGGCACTAAAAAAAGAAAGGTCCGCAGCAAGTTTCTCTGCGCGACTCCTTCCCGAAACCAACACCATGCATTGTTTATTCTTTTCTAAGATATCCGAAATGACAAAGGCAGAAGTGCTGCCTGAGACACCGGTAATATTAATTCTTCTCAACCGGGTCTTCCTCCGTTTTCTTTTTGCTTGGATTATATAAATTCATAGCCTTATTGATTCCATATTCTATATAGCAAATCGCAGCATCGGCGGCCTTCTCCCAGGCTTCGGAAAAGGCGTCGATTTTTTCCTTTGATATATTTCCAGTAACATAGTTAATCATATCTCCCTGCGATTTGCCTATCCCTATTCTGATTCTCGGAAATCTATCGGAACAAAGCTGATAGATGACGGATTTCATTCCGTTATGAGTTCCCGAGCTTCCAAAAGGTCTAATTCTAATCGTTCCTTCTTCCAAATCGGCATCGTCGTAAATCACAAGAATATTTTCTTCTTCTATCTTGTAATACTCAGCAACCTCACGAACAGCGATTCCGCTATTATTCATATATGTCTGCGGCTTAACAAGAAGGACCTTTTCGTTAGCTATCTTGGTCTCGCCAATCAAAGAACGGAATTTTATTTTCTCGATTTTTGTTTCGGTTTTTTGCGCCAAAACATCCAGGGTTTTAAAGCCCATATTATGTCTGGTGTTTTCATATTCTTTTCCGGGGTTTCCGAGACCAATGATGGCGTACATATTATTTTTCTGTATCAAATAGTTTGCTTATGGATACGTTGGTAAACACTCTTGTCATAGCTTCTGCAAAGAGCGGAGCAACCGAAAGGAATGTCATCTTTTCAATCTTCTTTTCCTCGCTTACAGGAAGCGTATTAAGAAGTACTACCTCGCCGATTGCGGACTGCTCCAATCTTTCTATTGCAGGACCTGAAAGTACAGGATGTGTTGCTGCAGCAAAAACATTCTTTGCTCCCATCTCGCTGATAGCGTTTGCGGCGTTTGTTATTGTTCCTGCAGTATCAATCATATCGTCCAGGATGATACAGTTCTTGCCCTCTATATCGCCGATAATATTCATGATCTCGCTTTTGTTTGGTTCAGGTCTTCTCTTATCTACAATTGCGATTGGGCAGTTTAGGAATTCAGCCATATTTCTTGCTCTTGTCACACTGCCGTGGTCCGGTGAAACAACGCAGACGTCCTGTAGATTCTTTTCCTTAAAATATTTTGCAAGGATAGGCATTCCGACAAGATGATCAACAGGTATATCAAAATATCCTTGAATCTGGTTGGCGTGAAGGTCCATAGAAAGGACTCTGTCGGCTCCTGCCGCAGTAAGAAGATTTGCAACGAGCTTTGCTGTGATAGGATCTCTCGCCTTGGCTTTTCTGTCCTGGCGAGCATATCCATAATAAGGTATTACGGCATTGATTCTGCCGGCAGATGCTCTCTTCATAGCATCTATCATGATAAGGAGCTCCATGAGATTGTCGTTTACGGGATCACAGGTTGGCTGGATGATATAAACATCTATACCGCGCACCGTTTCCCAAAGACTTACGGATATTTCTCCATCGCTGAATTTGGTTACAGTAGATTTACCAAGTGGTTTTCCCATAATGGAAGAAATCTCTTCCGCAAGTTCTCTGTGCGAGTTTCCGGCAAACACCTTGAACTCTGTATAAACGCCGTTCTTCATCAATTACTCCTTTGCTTGAACAACTTAACTGTATTTATTTATTTTTTCTATAAAGGCCTTTTTCTTTGGCCCAGCCTTCCTTGATTACCTGCTTGCTTCTTCCTATTGCAAGGCCGTCCTTTGGAACATCCTCCGTTACGGTTGTAGCAGCCGCAATATATGCGCCATCGCCAATTGTGACAGGAGAAACGATATTGCTATTGCAGCCGATAAAGGCATTGTCCCCTACGGTGGATCTATGCTTGTTTGTTCCATCGTAGTTTACAAATACAACGCCGCATCCCAGATTTATATTCTTTCCGAGATCCGCATCACCTATATATGTTAGATGCGAGGACTTGGTTCCGTCTCCAAGTGTAGAGTTTTTAATTTCAACAAAATCACCAACCTTGCAATCACTGCCGATTTGCTGCCTGGTCTAATATACGCAAAAGGACCAACAGAAGTATTCTCACCAATCTCACTTGATAAGATTGTGGATGACTGGACGGTTGTTCCGTTTTCAATTTTTGAATCAACGATTCTGGAATTTTGATAGATTACGCAGTTTTCCCCGATATGGGTTTTACCCTCGAGCGTTACGCATGGGCCAATAAATGTGCCCTGACCGACATGGACTTCGTCATCTATATATACGCTATCCAAATCAACAAAAATAACCCCTTCCTCCAAGAGTTTAAGGGCCTTCTTCCTAAAGGCTTCCCTTTTGATATTGTATTCCTGTTCAGTCATGAGACCTCCCAAAGCCATTTTGATACTCTGCCCATATTTGGGAACAAATCTAGTATATCACATAGCATAAAAACTAACAATTTATTGTTAAAATAATCTTAAAAAGCTTATAGATGGCAAACCGAGCACGTTTTTCCATAAAATACCTAAGTTTTATTGCATTTTTTAGCGTAGCAATGTATAATCACTTTAATTAAATAAACTGCACAAATTGAATAAGGAGAAAACATGAATATCACAGACGTACGCATCCGTAAAATCAGCGACGACGGAAAAATGAAAGCTGTCGCATCCGTTACTTTTGACGACGAATTCGTTGTGCACGACATCAAGGTTATAGACGGACAGAATGGTCTATTTGTAGCCATGCCTAGCCGCAAGATGGGCGAAGGCGACTTCAGAGATATTGCACACCCACTAGTATCCGAACTTAGAAATAGAATCAGAGATGCAATCTTTGCAGCATACGAAAAAATGCTTGCAGAAGAACCAGTAAGCACTCCGGCAGAATAAGAAAATGACAAAAATACTTAATCCCGACTACGAAATCTGTCTATGCAGACACATCAAAACAGCAGAAGTTATAGAAATAATAAAAGATAAAAAGATTAGCTGCTTAAAGGAATTATGTGAGATTGCAGGCGTCGGGGACAAATGCGGAGGATGTCGCGAAGAACTCGTCGCCCTACTCGAATATGTACTAGAAAATGAAAAAGCCCTCGTATAGAGGGCTTTTTTCTTGGCTAGGGTAGCAGGATTCGAACCTGCGGATGACGGAATCAGAATCCGTTGCCTTACCGCTTGGCGATACCCCATTATATTTTAGGTATATTGGAGGCGACACCCGGATTTGAACCGGGGAATAAAGGTTTTGCAGACCTCTGCCTTACCACTTGGCTATGTCGCCTTAATGCTGGGGTGGGTAGTGGGATTCGAACCCACGTATACAGGAGCCACAACCCTGGGTCTTAACCACTTGACGATACCCACCATGAATTGGCGACCTGGAACGGGCTCGAACCGTCGACCTCCAGCGTGACAGGCTGGCATTCTAACCAACTGAACTACCAGGCCGCATTTCTTAATAAATGGTGGGCGCTACAGGGCTCGAACCTGTGACCCCCTGCTTGTAAGGCAGGTGCTCTCCCAGCTGAGCTAAGCGCCCACATAAGTAAATAGTATGGTAGCGGCGAGTGGAGTCGAACCACCGACCTTCCGGGTATGAACCGGACGCTCTAGCCAACTAAGCTACACCGCCACAATTCGCCGCAGAATTACTGCAAGAAATATATTAACAAAGCAAAGGTTGAAAGTCAACACTAAATTACACTATAATATACTTATTATGAATACACCAAATCCTATAGCATTTTCCATATTCGGTATCGATATCAGGTGGTACGGCATCCTTGTTGGCCTTGGATTTTTGATTGCCGTCTTTCTTTCCTATAAGAGAGCGCCCCTCTACAATATGGTTCCCGACCATATACTTGACTTTTGCATAATCATGATACCCCTATCAATTATAGGAGCAAGGCTTTATTATGTAATCTTTGAATGGGAGTATTATGCGGGAGATTTTAAAAAGATAATTGATCTTCGCTCAGGCGGCCTTGCAATACACGGCGGCTTAATTGCGGGATTAATAGTGGCTTTTGCCGTATCCCGCTACCACAAATTCAGTTTAAAGGATTTAACAGACAATATCTTCCCTACCGTTGCACTCGGGCAGGCAATCGGTCGATGGGGAAATTATTTTAATTCAGAGGCACATGGCGGCCCTACGGATCTTCCATGGGGAATCATGGTGGATGGAGTAAAAGTCCACCCCACATTCCTCTATGAATCCATTTGGTGCCTCCTTCTATTCATCTTTTTATCTTGGCTTTCCAAAAGAAGAAAATTCTCAGGCCAGATTTCCCTACTCTACGGAATGCTCTACTCCGTGGAAAGATTCTTTGTTGAAGGCCTAAGAACCGACAGTCTTATGATAGGACCATTTAAGCAAGCGCAAGTTCTTAGCCTTTGCGTGATAATAGTCTGCGCGGTTTTGTACTACATACTTAACAAAAAAAGCAACAATAAGGAGATTTAAAAATATATGAAACTAGGAATCGTTGGACTTCCAAATGTGGGAAAAAGTACACTTTTCAATGCAATAACAAAAGCCGGTGCTGAAGCCGCAAACTATCCTTTCTGCACCATTGAGCCTAATATCGGTGTTGTTACAGTACCTGACCCAAGGGTAACCAAACTTCACGAGATTTATAATTCCAAGAAAACAACTTATGCGACGATAGAGTTCTGCGATATCGCTGGTCTTGTCAAGGGCGCAAGCAAAGGCGAAGGTCTTGGAAACAAATTTCTCGGTCACATAAGAGAGGTCGCTGCAATTGTCCATGTTGTTCGTGGATTTGAAGACGACAATATTGTTCACGTTTCCGGAAAGATAGATCCACTTGATGATATAGAAACAATAAATACCGAGCTCATCCTCGCGGATATGGAGGTTCTAGAAAAAAGAATCACCAAGGCGACAAAAAACCTAAAGGGAGATAAGAGCCTTCAAAAAGAAATTGACATTCTAAATAAAATAAGCGCTCACCTCACAAATGGTCTTTCGGCAAGATCCATGGACCTTAGCGAGGAGGACGCTGATTTTGTAAAAACTCTTGATCTCCTTAGTTATAAACCCATCATTTATGTTGTGAACGTCTCAGAGGATGATGCCAAAGATGACGGCACCAATGAGAACGTACAAAAAGTACGCGAATTTGCGGCTTCCGAAGGCGCAGAGGTCGTTGTAATCTGCGCTGAAATTGAACAGGAAATCTCAGAACTTGAACCCGATGAAAAAACCATGTTCCTAGAGGATCTTGGCATAAGCGAGTCAGGTCTAGACAAGCTCGTAAAGGCCTCATATAAGCTCCTGAGCCTTATTTCTTTCCTTACAGCCGGAGAAGACGAATGTAGAGCATGGACAATCAAAGATGGTACCAAGGCTCCTCAGGCTGCCGGAAAGATTCACACTGACTTTGAACGAGGATTTATACGTGCTGAAACCATCGCATATGACAAGCTCATGGAATGCGAAGGTAAACTCTCTCTTGCTCGCGAAAAAGGCCTAATACGTTCAGAGGGAAAGGAATATGTCGTAAAAGATGGAGACGTCATGAACTTCCTCTTTAACGTATAATGTAAGTGCCTATTCCGAGTACTAAAGTACATGGAAGGAGTAACTCACATCAGGGATAGGTTTATCGCCACCCCAAAGAGAAATTTCTGCTTCCAAAGTTTCCAGAGTTTCCCTGGATAAGTAACGGGCTCATTATAAACAATATTATCCAAGATACATTTTCTGTATCTTTCAGGAATTTCACTTAAGGCTTTTCTTATGCCCTCAACTCTTTCTGAAAGAATTGCGGCTTCCATAGCACGTCGCTCGACTTTGCTCTCCTTATAGCCAGTCTCACATTCCATAAGTATGCCACCTTCTTGCAGTGTGGCGCGGTTGAGCTGCTTAAGGCGCTGCTCCATGCGTTCCAAATCTCTTACCGCCCAAATAGACTGATAATAGACGGCATTTGGCATAACATATTCAGACATTCTCGTCTGTTGCCATTCTCTCGACATATTTACCTCGCTTTCTCCGCGGTAAATATCGAAAGCTACTCATTAATTGCGCTTTTACAGTTTGTCCCAAATACCAATTTATGTCAATATCACGAGGGCGATTAACTATGTTGTGTCGCCGATGGATGCGCTCTATCAAGCTCATCCTCTTGCTCCTCGTCCTCTATCCATCTATCAGCAAAATGCTCTGTTACAGCTGTTCCAAGATTAATCGTAGCTTTTTCGAGCTCTTGAACGATATTCTTTATCTCTACTAGCTGCTCCTCAGATATATCTTTTCCCATTGCAAGATTTGCATTGTATAGAATCCGCTCGATATCCGAATGAATGTGGGAGAGCTGGTTTCTGACAATTTGGATTTCCTCGTAAAGAGCGCCTTCCTCATTGGCTTTATTGAAATTAACCAGAGTTGCACTTTCCATATCAAGTTCATACTCTGAATTTCCAAGTACTACAACAGGCTCATATCCAAGTTTTTCTTTTATCAGTTCGGCAAATGCGATCTTGCTCTCTTCCTCCCCATGAACAAGGAATAACTGCTTTGGTTTCGTTTCAAAGGAAGCAATCCAGGAGAACAATCCGTTTTGATCGGCATGGCCCGAGAAGCCCTCAAGATTATAAATCTCTGCTTTAACCGCAATATCCTCGCCAAATAGGCTTACGCTCTCTACGCCGTCCAAAAGCGCCCTTCCAAGGGTTCCTTCAGCCTGATATCCAACAAAGACGATACTATTATTCTTATTCCAAAGATTATGCTTTAGATGATGTCTGATTCTTCCAGCTTCGCACATTCCGCTCGCGGAAATGATTACCTTTGGCGTAGAGTTAATATTTAAAGCCTGAGACTCCTCGCTGCTTCTTGTGAACTCAAGGTTCGGGAAGTCCAGAGGATTATCTCCGGACAAGATATACTCTTTTGTTTCCTCGTCAAAGTCCTGGGCATTGCGCTCAAAAATCTCCGTAGCATTTGTAGCCATCGGACTATCTATATAGACTTTGATGTTTTCAAGTTCTTCTTTATATTCTTTTCTCTCGTTATAGAAGCGATTGAATTCAAATATGAGTTCCTGGGTTCTTCCTACAGCAAATGACGGAATTATAACATTTCCTCCGCGCTTTGTTGTCTTGATTACGATATCAAGAAGGTCCTCTATGCTGGCTTCGTTTGCGGGATGGAGACGGTTTCCATAGGTGGTCTCCATGATTACAAAGTCAGCGGATTTAATTACTGTAGGATCCTTTAATATCGGTCTATTTTCAACGCCGAGGTCTCCGGAGAATACAAGTTTTGATTCTTTTCCATCCTCCGTAAGCCAAAGTTCAACAATAGCAGAACCAAGGATATGTCCAGCATCGCTAAAGACAAACTTCATGCTTTCGTTTAAATCTATTTGCTGACCATATCTAACAGGCTCAATAAATTGAAGAGTATCGACCGCATCATTATATGTATAGAGTGGCTCTACAATTTGTCTTCCTGCTCTCTCACCTTTTCTATTCTGCCATTCCGCTTCCTTCTCATGGATATATCCGCTGTCCTTAAGCATGATATCAAGAAGATCTGCTGTAGCATCCGTACAATAGATTTTGCCTTTAAATCCTCTCTTTACGAGAAGCGGGAGCCTGCCACAGTGATCGATATGAGCATGTGAAAGAACGACACATTCTATTTCTGCAGGGTTAAAAGGAAACTCCTCATAGTTCAGTGCTTCCTGCGCCTTTCCACCCTGAAACTGACCGCAATCCAATAGAATCTGATGTTCACCCGATGTTAAATGATGACATGAACCGGTAACTCCGCTTGATGCACCGGCAAATTGTATTTTCATATTTTTCTCCTACTCCTTAAATTTCTAAATCCCAAAGACCAAATTCGCCTGTTGAAACTATATCTGCCCCGGCCTCAAGAGCTGCTTTTACTTCTTCTTCTGTCTCTATTATTCCTCCGGCAATAATCGGCGTATCGGTTATTGCGGCAAATTCTCTGATTTTCTTTGTTACAATGCCCGGCATAAGCTCAATAATATCCGGTTTTGATAGTTTGATGGATTCAGATGATGTTCCTAGAGAATGAGAATCTACAAGGAAGAATCTTTGAACCGTAACAAGGTTAAACTCCTTGGCCATCCTGACTATATTGGTTCTTGTAGTTAAGATTCCGTCTACTCCTTGTCTTGCAAGAAAATCAACACCTGCTCTATCTTTTCCGATTCCTTCGGCAAAATCCATATGGACTAGAGCTTTCTTTCCTGCGTCATGAACAGCCTTTACCCTGTCTCCGACATTGATTATATTTGAGTATAATAAAAAAATAACATCAACCCTACTCTTCAGCGCTGTGCTGAAATCATTTTCCGTTCTAATGGCTGCAGCTATTTTCTTTGCGGTATATTCTTCTATCATTTTCTCCACTACTCCTAATAATGTTCCAACTATACCTTATAAAAATTATTAATTTTTTAATAAACTATCACGACCGTTTAAACATTCCCTTCTCTCTCGTTACTCCAATATGGATATAGAGAAAGATTAATGTTACGGCAATTGTAAGAATAGACGAAAACACCAAATAAACTATTTCCATTGGTGAACCAAGAATAAGTCTTAGTGTTGCTTCCTCGTTAAGCGCTATATTTATAAATCTCTCGTAGAGATTATCCCTAAAACTGTCATTGCTAATAAGCACACATTTTACGATAAGCGCTATTATCGTGGATACGACGGCTGCGATTCCGCTTATTCTTAAATATCTTTTTTCTCCACGGAGCGCAAGATAAATATATACAGCTACAAACATCACAAAGAAGATACCCCCTGCTATTAGGGTCCATTTAAGTAGCTGCTTGGCGCGTTTCATGGCCATGACTTCCAGATTGTCAAATGCCGGATCCATAAATTCTCCGTTCTGCTCATAAATCTGGAACTCTTCATCGCCAAATGAATTGAAATACCCTGTGATTTCTTCTGCGAGTTCTGTATTGTTCAGGCTGCTGTCAACAAGATTTGAGGCCTGAATATCATTAAAATGATAACTGTACGAAAGTGAGGCACGCAATACTCCATTGCCACTCAAAATAATAACTGCCAACGGAAGAAGAATAATCAGCAAGGCATATAATGCCATTCCCTTTTTATTCATTGCTCTCCAAATAACTTATATACGGAAGATTGCGATACTTTTGATCGTAGTCCAGTCCGTATCCAATTATAAATAAATCATCAACCGTAAAACCTATGTAGTCCGGTTCCAAATCAATAACTCTTCTTGCGGGTTTATCCAGCATGGTGCAGATCTTTACATCTTTTGGATTTCTCTCTTTTAGATATTCCTTTAAATGCTTAAGTGTTGTTCCGGTATCAACTATATCTTCAACAATTATAACATTCTTATTGAAGAGATCCATGTCAACGTCTTTTGTAATTGTAACAACACCACTTGTACATGTTGATGAACCATAACTGTTTGCTGAAACAAAATCTATCTTTACATCAAGCGGAATTTCCTTCATCAAATCCGCCATCCAAAGAACAGAACCCTTAAGAGTGCAAAGAAGAATAACTTCTTCACCCTCGTAGTCGCGTGCTATCTCCTCAGCAAGTTCTTTTGCTCTATTACGTATCTGTTCTTCTGTAAAGAGAATTTTCCCTTTTATTTCATTATTCAGTGCCATGCTCTAGTTCCCTCTCTATAGCGGCAATTAACTCGTCGCCACCCGTTTTCTTTAGCGCCGATACTGATATTATTATATCATCTAAAGTGAGATTTAGCCTCTTTTTAATTGCAGAAATGCTTTTTTGCCTCTGATTGCCCGAAACCTTATCCGCCTTTGTGGCGCAAATAACGCCCGAAAGCCCGTATTTTCTAAGAAAATCGTACATTTCTACGTCCTGGGCGGAGGGTTCGTGTCTTATATCCACAAGCTGGATAACCCTAAGTAGCGACTCCCTTTTATCAAAGAAATCGGCCATCATTTTGTCCCAATCCTTGGTTATTTCCCTTGAGACCTTGGCGTAGCCATATCCCGGAAGATCAACTATTCTAAACGAATCGTTAATGCGATAGAAGTTAATCGTTCTTGTTTTTCCCGGGCTTCCACTCACTCTCGCAAGAGCCTTCCTTCCCGTAATATAGTTTAACAAGGAAGACTTTCCGACATTTGATCTACCGACAAAGGCAATCTCGGGTAAATCGGCAGAAGGATACTGCGAGGGTTTTACCGCAACACATTCAAGTTCGGATTTTGTTATCCTCATTTCTTTCCTCCGGATTTCTTTTTTGACTTTTTCTCTGTATCTGATTTACTCGCCTTAGTTGCCTTTCTCTTTTTTATGCCCTTTCCTTTTTCGTCAAGCGCATGCTCAAGAGCTTCCTTTGCATACTCAAGTTGAACAAATTTTAGCTGCTTCAAAACAGAAACAGGAATATCCTCCGTATCCTTCATATTTTCTTTTGGAAGAAGAATCGTGGTAATTCCCGCTCTATGTGCGGCAAGAACCTTTTCTTTTATTCCGCCAACAGGAAGAACCTTTCCATGAAGTGTTATCTCACCTGTCATAGCAACATCCTTCTTTACCGGAACACCCGTTAATGCAGATACGACTGCAGTAAACATTGTTACTCCGGCAGATGGACCATCCTTTGGAACTGCTCCTTCAGGAACATGAATGTGAAGATCCTTGGTGGAGCTGAAATCCGCGTCAACACCGATTTCTTCTGCTATGGATCTTATATAAGTTATTCCTGCTCTTGCAGACTCCTGCATTACCTCGCCAAGATTTCCTGTAAGCGAAAGCTTTCCGGATCCCTTGACAAATGATGCCTCCACGGAAAGTGTGTCTCCGCCGACTTGGGTCCAAGCCATACCGGTAACTACGCCGACTTCGGAACTTCCCTTGATGATATCATAATGATATTTCTTCTTACCGAGGAATTTATCGAGGTTTCTCGGCGAAACCGTGAAACTCTTTTTGTTTGATGTAACAGTAAGGAAGGCGGCCTTTCTACAGATGCTCCCTATCTCTCTCTCGAGATTTCTTACTCCGGACTCTCTTGTATAATAGTTAATAATATCAGAGAGCGCAGATTCCGAAAGCTTGATAGCGTCCTTCTTAAGACCGTGCTCTTTTATCTGCTTCGGAAGAAGGTATTTCTCCGCAATCTGGATTTTTTCCTGCTCGGTATATCCACTAACTTCTATTACTTCCATTCTATCAAGAAGAGGTCTTGGAATAGTATCCAAGGAGTTAGCTGTGGTTATAAAGAGAACTTTTGATAAGTCAAACGGAACTTCAAGGAAGTGGTCCGTAAAGGTATTATTTTGTTCAGGATCAAGAACCTCAAGAAGCGCTGACGAAGGATCCCCCTTATAGTCTGCACCAACCTTATCGATTTCATCAAAAAGGAATACCGGATTGTTAACTCCTACTTCCTTCATGCTGTTAATAATTCTTCCGGGGATAGCGCCTATATATGTTCTTCTATGTCCTCTGATTTCGGCTTCATCTCTAACTCCGCCTAGAGACATTCTGATAAACTTTCTTCCTGTAGATTCCGCTATGGACTTTGCTATGGATGTCTTGCCTGTTCCCGGAGGACCGACCAAGCAAAGAATAGGTCCTTTTATTGTCTTGCAAAGATGAATTACCGCAAGATATTCAAGCACTCTTTCCTTTACCTTCTTAAGTCCATAATGGTCGCGCTCAAGCACCTTTGAGGCTTTGTTCAAATTTGTATTTACCTTGCTGGATGAATTCCACGGAAGTTCAAGAATTGTCTCTACATAAGTTCTTATGACTGAACTCTCTGCAGATGCAGGCGCCATACGCGTGAATCTTTTTATTTCTTTTCTTATCTTGGTATCCACAATCTCGTCAAGCTTCAGCGCATCAAGCTTTTCAAGCCAAGCATCGGCCTCGGCATGAGCGTCTTCATCCTCTCCGAGTTCTTCCTGTATGACCCTCATTCTCTCCTTTAGGAAGTATTCTTTTTGATTGTTATCTACGTTTTCCTTGACTTTCTGTGCAAGTTCCTTTTCAACTTCGGCTATCTCATTTTCTTCCATGATAACCGAAATCAAAAGTTTGAGCCTCTCGCTAAAGGGCGTCATTTCAAGAAGTTCCTGCTTTCTCTGAACGGAAATGGCAAGGTCAGAAGAAATCTTATCAACTAGAACTATAGGGTCATCCTCGGCAAGAATTTTATCTACTATTTCATCCGTAATCTGAGGTGAAAGGGCTGCGTATTCAACAAAAAGATCGGTTACGACTCTTAGGCCCGCCTTATCTTCAACTGACAGTCCATCTTCACTAAGCCCATCTTCAATTTCTCTTACCGTGCAGCTCATATAGTTTCCGCCGTCATAAGCTTCTTCAATTTCTGCACGCGACATACCGGTAACGAGTACTCTAACCGCATCACCGTTAATCTTAAGCATCTGGTTTACCCTGACGATGGTACCGACTCTATATACATCATCAAAAGTAGGAATAAGAATATTCTCATCCTTCTGAGATGTTACAAAAAGCATTCTTCCGTCTGCCATTGCAGCTTCAAGCGCCTTGATGGATTTATCTCTTCCAATATCAAAGTGAACAACCGTATTTGGAAAAATAGATACACCTCTAAGCGGCACGCATGGATATATTTCTTTTTCGTTTTCTTTCGTTTTGGTTTCTTTTTCTGACATTTTTATCTCCTTATATAAGTAGGCGACCACGGCCGCCTACATGTATTTAAGAAGCTGACACTTCCTTGCTCTTTCCTTTTAGAATTAGTTTGGGGCTTTCTCCCCCTTCCACAGTTTCCTTTGTTACCACGCATTTCTTCACATCGTTACGCGACGGAATATCATACATGATATCTCCCATGATGCTTTCAAATATGCTCCTTAAGCCTCTTGCACCCGTCTTTCTCGTTATTGCCTTTCTTGCAATGGCCGTGATTGCATCATCGGTGATTTCAAGTTCAACACCATCCATGTCAAACAATTTTTGATACTGTTTTACAAGAGCGTTCTTTGGTTCCTTCATAATGCGAACCAGGGCATCTTCATCCAGTTCATCAAGTGTAACGATAACCGGAAGTCTTCCGATAAACTCAGGAATAAGTCCAAATTTCAGAAGATCCTGCGGCTCGATAAACGAAAGCGCATTTTCTTTGTTCACCTTTACGGAGTTATCGTCCGAATTGAAACCGATTATCTTTTCTCCGAGCCTTCTCTGAATGATGCCATCCATACCGTCAAAAGCTCCGCCGCAGATAAAGAGTACGTTTGTGGTATCAAACTGAAGGAATTCCTGATGAGGATGTTTTCTTCCTCCCTGAGGTGGTACATTTGCAACTGTTCCCTCAAGAATCTTGAGAAGCGCTTGCTGTACGCCCTCTCCGCTTACGTCTCTTGTTATTGACGGATTATCGGACTTTCTTGCAATCTTGTCTATCTCGTCAACGTAGATGATTCCGCGCTCAGCCTTTTCTATATCGTAGTCAGCAGCTTGAACGAGCTTTAGCAAGATGTTTTCTACGTCTTCGCCTACATAGCCCGCTTCAGTAAGTGCTGTGGCATCTGCAATAGCAAAAGGAACATCAAGAATCTTTGCAAGCGACTGCGCAAGAAGAGTCTTTCCGCAGCCTGTAGGTCCTATCATTACGATATTGCTCTTCTGAAGTTCTACATCATCCGTTGCAACAAGATTGTTAATTCTCTTATAGTGGTTATATACTGCTACAGCAAGAGACTTCTTGGCCTCGTCTTGACCGATTACGTATTCCGAAAGAAAATCAAATATTTCCTTTGGCCTTGGTAAATCCGACTGAACGGACTTGCCATAGGTAACCTTATCATCTCCTAGTGACGGAACATCGTATAGGTCTGCAGTAAGCTTATTACCCAGCAGGTCGTTACACATGCCTATGCAATTGTCGCAAATATATACATTGGGTCCCGCGACAAGTCTCTTAACCTGATCCTGAGTCTTTCCGCAAAATGTGCAGCAGATTTTTTCACCTTGTTTATTTGCCATTAATCTCTCCTGATAACTTCATCGATAAGTCCATATTCCACAGCCTCATCGCTTGACATAAAGTTATCCCTTTCTGTATCTTTTTCTATAATGCTAAGTTTTTTGCCGGTTCTCTCGCTGAGAATTCTATTAAGCTTAGCTTTTGTTTTCTTAAGCCACTCGGCATGAATCATAACATCCGTAGCCTGGCCGTGTGCGCCACCTAGAGGCTGATGAATCATAACCTCCGCATTTGGAAGCGCATATCTCTTTCCTTTGGTACCCGCAGAAAGAAGAAGCGCCCCCATGCTTGCAGCCATACCCACGCATATCGTAGATACATCAGCCTTGATATAATTCATAGTATCGTAAATGGCCATTCCGGCTGTGACAGATCCACCTGGACTATTGATATAAAGATTTATATCCTTTTCACTGTCCTCGGCATCCAGGAACAAAAGCTGCGCAACAACAAGGCTGGCAACATTTTCATCAATCTCTGAACCGATAAAAATTATGCGATCCTTTAAAAGCCTGGAATAGATGTCATATGATCTTTCACCGCGACTGGTTTGCTCAATTACATATGGTATAAGCATTAATCTTCCTTCTCTTTCTTAT
>JAFSUI010000037.1 GCA_017445315.1 Bacillota bacterium
AACGGCGGCGACTGGGCTTTTGAAAGATTGGATAACGGAAAAATCAAGGTTACAATCAGCAATTATATAGTCAATCCCTTGTGGTTTCCCACAGGATACAATTCGTCCACCAATGCCGCTTATTACTTCTTTAGTGAAGGCAAAGGCGGGCCGTTGAAATACGGCGTATTCGCAGGAAGGAATATCGATATCGTAGTTCCTTTTGGAAGCAATATTTGTGATGAAGACGGCAATCCAAGACCGGAAGGAACAAAACCGGAATATGTTTCCAGCATAGATGATCCAAACTACTATCCTAATCTCTATAATCGTGAAGGAAACATCAGTATCCAAATTAAGGATTCCTTGTTAGATGCCACATCGCAGAGCAATCAGAATACCTTAGTCTTATACCCGGGTGATAAGAACGGACAGACACTTTATACCAATGCAGATGATGTGCGCACAGCAAAGGTTAAGCTTATACTCGGGGCAAGCTTCGATCGTTCCATACAATTTGCGCACAATACTGCAAGTACTACTTTTGATGTTAATTCCAGCACATATGCAACCGGTAACGGCAAAGATGCTGTAATGCCCGGAAGAGTAATCAGTATATATGGCAGCAATCTATACACACATCGCGATACCTATAAGGATAGCTGGATCTATGCAGCCCAGGTCTTAATTAAATTCGACGATGAGCACCTGACTCCTACCGGAGAACTTCGTGCGGGGCAACTCTATGCCGTTAAGCCTGACGGAAAAGGTTGGGAAAGCGATGAGGAAATGAAGCAGACCGGAATCGAAGAACTGGTCTACTACAAGAGTTTGGCAGATCTTAAGGCCAGCGGTAAGGTCTGCGTTGGAGTGCTTAGGGAGTGGGAAGAAGAGGCACCGACTGAAAAGAAGAATCAGAACTTTGCGTCACGCTGCTACAATCTCCTTGTGACTAGCGACAAGGAAAAATACAATACGGTCAGCATGACTTCTATGTGCAGCAGAATGTGGCAGAAAGACGCTTATGACAAGATTGTAAAGATTAACGGAAGCTTCCCGTCCTATGCTGATTCGGAAGTCCAGGGTAAGACAATCGAAGGTTATCTGACAGGTAAGTATGATATCGATGAAGAAGACCTAGAGGTGATTCTCCCTGTTCGCGATGACTTAAAGGCGAAGGGCAACCTTGCTTACAGAAAATCCAGCTATGACGAAGATGGTTTCCATGCCGGAAACGGAGGAGAGACCAGCTGGGGCGACAGCCTTTATATCGTTCCTTATATGATGAAGGTGAGAAAATATGTGGAGCAAAAAAACGGTCCCACGAGCGATGATTCCGTAGGATACTCATTTGAGAATCGTGAGCACATTGCGGACTTTTGTATCGTGCCGTATTTCAATATGCCCAGTACGACCCCTGAACTCTTGGAATCGAATGCGACCACGACAGTTACCGTCTCAGATATACTCCCCGCTGGACTAACATATATAACGGGAAGCGCCTACATAGGCGGCACATATCATAACGATACGGTAAACCGGGGAGGCCACGGATATATTGAGGGTGGCAAGCAGGTAGAACCAATCATCGAAGAGTTGGCCAAGGGAGAGACCCTCCTTACATGGGAACTTGAGGATGTCAAAATCGGGGATAACGATGCTATTCCATGTATACACCTAAGCGCGGAAATCGACCAGGAAATAGAAAAACATACAGAGTGGATAAACACTGCACGTGTAAAAAGTATTGAAGACAACAGACCTTACTCGGAGTATTCCAGTGTCGGCAATGTCAACACGGCCAAGATAAATGCCGCACCATCGGGAAACTTCATTACCAAGAAAATACCGGACAGCATCTTCCATGATCGTGATGAGGAACTTATTTGGACACTTCGCTGGAAGAACACAACGCTCCAGGAATATCCTAAGATGGTTCTTACAGATGTTATGCCCTATGATGGAGACCCCAGAGGTTCCAAGATTTCAGGGAAATATAAGATTACGGACCTTAAGTACACGTTTGCTGCGGGAACAACCGCATCGAACTATCGTTTCTATTACACAACGGACGAAAAGGGCAGGGAATCTAACCCCTTTGACGCAGAACTTCCCTATGATGATTTCGTTGGAGAAAGTCCGATAGTAAACGGAATGGTCTGGAAAAAGGCAGACCTTGCTGCGGACGGCAGTGTAAGCGAGCTTGTAGGAAAATATAACGTAGTTGCCTTCACTATTCTCTGTGATGTTCCTTCCATGGCAGAGGTAAGGGCTGTAATAAAGATTAAGCCTGAAAACTGCAAACCGGGAGATGTTTTCACTAACGCCATAGTTGCAGGAAAGATGCTCCAGGGAAGCACCGTCCATATTATCCAGAGAGGAATCCGCGGAACCATATGGAATGAGAATTCCGATTCTATCGATGGAGAGAGACAGTCCAAGGAAAAGAAGGTTTCCGGAGTAAAGGTTGTTCTTAAGATTAAGAAGGGCGAAACATACGAGGAATATGCAACCACAACAACTGATAAGAACGGCCGCTATGAATTCCTTGATCTTCCTGCTGGTACCTTCAAGATTGAATTCGTTAATACGGGAGACACGGACCTCAGAACATACAGAGCAACAGAGGCACTTAAGGAAGGAGTTCATTCTTATGTGAATTCCGACGGACAACCGATATATGGTGAAGAGGTATTTGCTGAAATCAACGATATAGTTATGCCGGAGTCCAAAGATATGAGGACATCACCGTACTTTGTTGAGCATCAGGATCTGGGACTTATAAGACATGACCTTAGTGTGAGTAAGTACGTAGATCCTACCGGAGCAGAGGACGAAGAGGCAGAGCTTGATAGAGAGTTTATCTTTAAGCTCACCGTAGCAGAGGGCGTAAAGGATTCAGAAGAGTTTGAGGTCCTGGATGGTGAAGGAACTTCCCTTGGTACCGTAACAGGTAAGGAACTTAAAGAAGGATACGAGTTTACTCTTAAGCATGGCAAGGTTGCTAAGTTTATAGCACTACCTGTTGATTCTAAATATACCATTAAGGAATATGACTACGAGGGTAATTGCTATGGATATAAGCAGAGTCTCTTAGATGGTAGCGATGAGTTAACAGGAGTTCTTGATCAGGATAAGCAAGTAAAGGTGAAGAACACCTTTGTTGAGCCTGAGCTTACGGAAATCAAGGTAACCAAGGAATGGAAGGATGAAGAGGCCGGCAAAATTGAAGGTTATACCAGACCATATACCATTACAGCAACGCTTCTTAAGAACGGCGAGAAGGATGAGCAGGTAGTTCTCAGCGACGAGAATAATTGGACTCATACATTTAGCAACCTTCCTAAATATGATAGGGAGCCTTGGCCAACAAACTTTGATGATAAAAACGGTGAGATAAATTACGAGATCCAAGAGACCCTTAACGGAGAAGAATCGTTTGTTGAAGTTAATGGAGAGAGACGATTCTATGTATATGATGATAAAGGTTCCATAACAGGTTATTTCAGATATGACGTGACTGAAGATGAAGAAACAGGTAACCTGATTATCACCAATACCTTTGTTCCTGCAACAGAGGAAGAAAAGGGAAGCATAAGTTTCTTTGTTAAGAAGGTAGATGAAGAGGGTGAAGTAATAACTGATAACCCTGCCACATTCCAGCTGGTGAATAATGAAACTCAGGATGTAATTGTAGCAGAAACAAAGGCTGAAGACGGCATTGCCAAGTTTGTTGTAAGTGCTGCAGGCAAATACACCCTTACGGAAAAAGATGCTCCGAATGGATACGAAAAGACCGATAAAGAGTTTACCGTTATAGTTGAGAGAGATGGTAGAAAACTTACAGAGACCAGCGAAGAAAAGAACTTGAATTCCTTTGAAACTATTTTCAAGGTTTCTGCGGATGGTGACTGGGACGAGGATACTCTTACTTTAACAGTGGCTAACAAGAAGGAAGAAGAAAAAGAAGAAAAAGAAGATCCTACAGAAGAAACTGTTGGTGACGCAAGCTTCTACATCAAGAAGGTTGACGAAAACGGCGAAGTAATCACTGGTAACCCTGCCATCTTTGAAGTATATAAAGAAGGCACCAACGAGGTTATCGTTGGAGATACCGGAGATGACGGAATCGCCAAGTTCACCATAAGCGAGGTGGGACGTTATACCATCAAGGAAAAGCAGGCACCTATCGGATACAAGAAGACTTCCGAAGAATATACGCTCGTAATAGAGGACGGCGGAAGGGTTCTCGTTGAAGAGGACAAAGAAGCCAACAAGAATATATTCAATAGAATCTTCAACCTTATCTTTGGTGGAGATAATTGGGACGCTGAGACGCTCACACTAACTGTTGTAAACGAGAAGCTTAAGGGAGAACTCTCGCTTTCAAAACAGGTAGATAAGAATGTTGTAAAAGCCGGTGATATTTTGAACTACGACATCATAGTCACCAATATATCTGATATAACAATTAGGGGTGCAGAGGTTTGGGATAAGCTTCCGGAGCAGTTTGCATATCTAAGCGATGACAGCAAGGGTGTATATGGCGTAGAAGACGGATTTGAGCGCATAATGTGGACTGTTGACAAGCTCGAACCGGGTGAGAGCAAGACATTTAGACTCTCTGTTCTGGTCAAGGAATGCACGAACAAAGACAGCATCGTAAATGTTGCCTATGCGAAGATTCCGAAAGCACCTGGACTACCTTCCACTTGGGGCAAAGATCCGGAACCGGAAGTCTTTGAGGATGAAGTAAAGGTTAACATAGAAAAGACGTCAACTGTACCGATAACTGTTGTAAAAACAGGAAATAGACCATATACCGGCGACGAGAACAATGTGTTCATCTGGGTCATGGTTCTTGCTTTGGCAGCAGCTTCAGCACTCATCCTTAGACGTCAGTATAAATAGTCAATAGAGATATGTCATCTTGATATTCATAATTCCTTACCTTGGCCCTGCAGTAATGCAGGGCCTTGAGTTTTTTTGTTTGTGAGAAATTATTAAAGAATAGGGCGAATATGGTTTATAATAATGACAGTAGATGGAGGGACAAGAAATGTGTAAAGTTCTTATTTTAAACGGCAGCCCACATCAGAATGGCTGCACAGCAACAGCGCTTGACGAGATGATCAAAGTGTTTGATGCCGAGGGCGTTGAGACAGAATTAATTCAGGTGGGATCAAAAGATATACGCGGCTGCATATCCTGCAACAAATGTGCGGAGATCGGCAAATGCGTTTTTGATGATATGGTAAACGAGTTGGCGACAAAGTTTGAAGAAGCTGACGGTCTTGTAATCGGAAGCCCGGTTTATTATTCCTCGCCGAACGGAACACTGATTGCGCTTCTTGATAGGCTTTTTTATAGCTCGCATTTTTCAAAACATATGAAGGTCGGAGCATCTGTTGTGAGCTGCAGAAGAGGTGGCAACACCGCGAGCTTTGATGTGCTAAATAAATATTTTACAATCAGCGGAATGCCGGTGGCATCATCGACATACTGGAACCAGGTGCATGGGTTCACAGCAGATGACGTAAAGAAAGATTTGGAGGGACTTCAGACAATGAGGAACCTCGCAAGAAATATGAGCTTTATGATAAAGGCAATCGCTGACGCCAAAGAGAAGTACGGATACCCGGAGGTTGAGAGAGAAAGCTTTACGAGTTTTCCGGACGGAAAATAATTACACTTCATGAGAAACACACTTCGCGACAATAGAACAACGAAATCCATACTTGTTAATATGCTAATTGCGGCGATTAGCCTCTTTGTTAATGGGTTTGGAATATATCTCACTATACAGGCCAATTTGGGCGTTGCGCCGTGGGACGTTCTTAATCTGGGTTTATCCAAGACGTTGGGCATACTGTATGGTACGGCATCTATAGCGGTGTCGCTGACCATACTCGGGATAGATATTCTTCTGAGAGAGCCGATTGGAATCGCTATGTTCATCGACGCGTTTGTCGTGGGTAAATCGGTGGACTTCTTCAATTGGCTCGGAGCAGTGCCAAAGTGTTCGTCCATGTGGACGGGAATACCGGTAATGCTTATTGGTATAGTTATACTTGGTTATACACAGTATGCGTATATGACGGCAGCGCTCGGGTGCGGGCCGAGAGATACCTTGCTTGTGGGTCTTTCAAAAAAGATTAAGAGGCTTCCTATAGGTGTTATCAGCATCGCGATATTGAGCACCGCAACATTGATTGGTTGGCTGCTTGGAGGCCCTGTTGGAATAGGTACTTTGATATGTGCTTTTGCGTCGGGGCCCATAATGCAGTTTGCGTTCTATACGATGCACTTTGATGCAACGGGAGTCAAGCACCAGAATTTAAAGGAGTCGATGAGAGTGGTGCGCAGCGCATGGAAGTAAAGGAATCGCTAGGTGTGATGCGCTGCGCATGGAAGTAAAGGAATCGCCGTTTTGGAGATGACCTGTTCGCTCTGGCCGGTTCGCATTTGATTAGAAAATTATGAAATCAGAAAAACTATTTAATTTAATGATAGAAAAAGGATACCCCAAAGGATTTGCGGAAATCATATCAAGAGAACTCCACACCGAGTTCACCGCAAACAGGATGATAGGGTATATTTCTGCGCGTGAAATGCTTCCGATGGAAGAAGTCGCGGATGAAATGCTTGCGATACTGAGCGACAGAGATAGACTGATTAATAAGCATATCTCGCAAGACGCGCAGGCAGCGATCAATGAGTTTTATAGGATGGATGAAGGCGATGATGAGGACGTGGAGCTAAACGAGTTCTATCGGTTGGATGACGAGAGTGATGATGAGTAAGTGGCAGGACGAGAAATGAAAAAACTAAAAAACTTATTTCCAAATATAATAATGATGCTGTCGGGCGCTATGGTTGGAGTCGCAACTGCGCTTTTTGTCTTAAGGAATGTGGAAGAAGACGGAAGCGTCTTGATGATGTTTGTATTTGCGCTTGCTATAGCATCTGTCTCGCTGTACATTCATTTGATTCTGCACGAGGCGGGGCATTTGATCTTTGGGCTTTTGAGCGGATATGATTTTGTTTCGTTCCGTATAGGAAGTTTTATTCTCGTAAAAGAGGATGGGCGGTATAAGCTCAAGCGCTATTCGCTCGCGGGAACGGGCGGACAGTGCCTGATGTCGCCGCCCGATTATAACGACGGCAATTACCCCTATGTGCTTTATAACCTCGGCGGAATAATTGTTAATATGATTTTGGCTATGCTGTTTGGCATCCTGTATCTTGCGTTCAGGCCGACGGGTTATTTTGGATTCTTTTTTATTTCAATGATGGTGGTCGGCGTGGCTATTGCTATGAGTAATGGAATACCGATGCAGACGAATATGGTGACCAATGACGGACATAACGCGCTAAATCTCAGCAAAGACAAGGATGCCCTTAAGACGTTCTGGGCAACGCTCAAGATTAACGCCAAGCAGATGGAGGGCGTGCATCTTTCGGAGATTGATCCGGAGTGGCTTACGCTTTCGGAAAATGCAGACCTGAAGAACACGATGGTTTCGCCGCTCCTTGGCGTTCGCGAGAACTTGCTGATGGAACAGGGTGACTTTGATGGAGCAAAGGCTTTGATAGATAAGTTGCTTTCGGATGAATGTTGCCTGAATGGAATAACAGAGTCGCTCGTTAGATTGGATGGTCTCTATATAGACTTGCTCAAGCGTGGCGCGGAGGCGGACATGACCGTGCTTGATGCTAAGCCGATGAAAGGCTTTGTAAAAGCCATGAAGAATTATCCGAGCGTACTCCGCACAACGTACGCGGCAGCGAAGGTTCGCGGAGACAATGCCGAGGCCGAGCGCATAAAGTCGCAATTCAGTAAAATCGCCGAGACCTATCCATACAAAGCGGAGGTAGAAACCGAGAGCCTTCTCATGGCGCGGTTTGATGCGTAATGCAAAAGAAAGCGAGGTCGTGAAATAATGCGTATCTATATTGATTTTGACGATTGCTTGTGCGAGACGGGACGGGCCTTATCAAAGCTTGCATGGGAAATGTTCAATAAGCGTGTTCATTATGATCAAATGCGTTATTTTGAGCTGGACAGGTCTTTTGATCTGGATGCGGAGCAATACGAACGGCTTATGCTTCGGGTGCACGAGCCGGAGATACTTTTGTCTTTTGCTGCGACGCCGGGAGCTGTGGAAACCATAAATGAATGGATTTCATGCGGGCATGAGGTATCGATTATTACCGGTCGACCGTCAAGAGTTTATGAGCCATCCCGGATATGGCTGGATGAGAATGGACTTCAGCATGTCAAACTGTACTGTCTTAATAAATATGGAAGGGATTTCTTTATCAAAAACAGTAATAGCACACTTGAACTTGAGGATTACTACAGGATGAAGTTTGATTACGCAGTTGAGGATTCACCAAAAGCGTTCAGTTTTTTCGAACATCTTCCGGAACTTAAGGTTCTGGTGTTTGACAGACCATGGAACAGAGAATGTGCTTTTCCGAATGGAAACTATCAAAGATGCGCCGATTGGGAGAGCATTCGTAGGATTGTTGCAGGCCAGGGAGAAGGAGATGCAGATCAAAGAGTACAAAACTTATAACGCAAGCGAAATCGCAGAATTATATGAGTCGGTAGGCTGGACCGCATATACCGATGACTTGGATGCGCTTAGGCGCGGATTTGAAAATTCGCTTCTGGTTCTCGGCGCCTATGAAGGTGAATCTTTGGAGGGCATAATCAGAGTTGTTGGCGATGCATCGACGATAGTCTTTATACAAGATATCCTAGTCTTCCCGGAGCATCAAAGAAAAGGTATAGGCACCGCTTTGCTCAAAGAGGTGCTGCACCGATATGAATATGTTCGCCAAATAGCGCTTGCTACGGACGATACAGAAATGACAAAGACTTTTTATAAATCACTTGGTCTCCACGAGTATTCCGAATACGGTATATGTGGGTTTATGAGGTAAGCAAATCAAAATTTCAACGAGTATAGCGATTAACGAGTATATAGATTAATAGGAAACAATTATGGAATACGAAATAAAGGAATTATCAGAAGAAGAGGTTGATCTTAGTTTATTATTAAGATTGTGGTGGGTAGTATATTATAGAAAGGTATAAATGGACAAGAAAGTAAAAAAAGACAGTAAAAACAATTCAAATAAGGCTAGGCTTGTAATAGTCAATTTGATAATGAAACGTTTTCATGTATTTATAATCACAGTGCTGCTCGTCGTTTTTCTTACAGCGTGCGCGGGTTTCAATAGCGCGGCGGACCAGCCTGAAGTGGAGCAGGCGGAAGAGATTGAATCGGGGATACAAGACGGCCATATATATTTTTATGGTGAAGGCGCCCACGGTGACAAGGACTACTATACCGAAGAGCTGAGAATCTGGGGAGAGTTTTACGATAAAGGCTGTCGCCATTTGTTTGAGGAAGTGCCTTATTATGAAGCTGAATATCTAAATGAATGGATGAAGGCTGATTCAGACACTATACTCTATGAATTATTTAGAGATTGGGAAGGGACAGCCGTATATACCAGCAGCACGTTAGAATTCTATCGCTACATTAAAGAGCACTATCCTGAAACGATTTTTCACGGCACCGATGTGGGACACCAGTGGTATAGCACAGGTAAACGATATCTAAATAAACTGGAAGACGAAGGTAAAACCGATACTGAAGAATATGCCATTGCTAAAGAGAATTATGCGCAAGGAAAGGCTTTTTATAGTTCCGCACCTGCCGGCGTACCCGTTAACGACTATCGCGAAAAATGCATGGCTGAAAACGTTATTAGAGAATACGAGAAGATCAAAGGCGAGACAGTTATGGGCATTTATGGCACTGCGCATATATGGCTTGGGAAAAAACCCTATTGCAATATAGATACAATGTCCCAAATGCTATCGGATCACTACGGAGATACTTTCCACACAGACCTCATCGTCCTTCCGGAAAATATAAGGACTGACACATTAACCGTTGCGGGCAAAGAGTATGAAGCTACATTTTTTGGTGAAATCGCGATTGATAGCGAAACAAAGTATGCCTACGGGAGATTAGAAAACGCTTTTGAGGATTTGAAGGATTGTCCTCTTACAGAAAATGTGCTGCCCTATTACAACTTCCCGATGAAAATAGAGGAGCAACAAATATATATCCTTGAAGAAATTAAGAAGGATGGTTCTGTGGAACGATATTTTTATCGCTCAGATGGCTATACATGGGAAGGATATCCTACCACAATAGAAATCAAGATTGAAGAATAATGAGAGACCCATATTTAGCATTCCTTGACCAGCAAAACTATAGTAACTGGCATCCGGGCCCAAAATGGTGCTTGCCACGTGGCAGCGGGCAAAAAAGAGCTTTTGCCACAGAAAATCAAGTTAGGTAAGGCAAAATCTGTGGCAAACGGGCAAAAACATGCCTTTGCCACGGGAAATTGAGCAACAAAGTGCCTTTGCCACAGAAAATCATTTCAGGCAGAGCAAAACCTGTGGCAAACGGGCAAAAACATGCTTTTGCCACGGGAAATTGAGCAACAAAGTGCTTTTGCCACAGAAAATCAAGTTAGGTAGGGCAAAACCTGTGGCAAACGGGCAAAAACATGCCTTTGCCACGGGAAATTGAGCAACAAAGTGCTTTTGCCACAGAAAAGCAGCATTTGAAGAGATGTATTGTTGGAAAAACCGACAAACCGAGGTTTGGAGAGAAAAATATGGAATACGAAATAAAAGAATTATCAGAAGAAGAGGTTGATCTCATTTCTAAAAAACTGGAAGAGTATCTTGAGGCCGCGGTGCCATCTGAACCTGGAACTCCGGAGCAAGAGGAAATTATTCTTTGTATTAAGGATGACGAGGAAAAACTAATTGCAGGGGGAATCGTTAACATTTGCATGTGGGGCAGGGCTTTGCTTTCTACACTTTGGACAGATGAAAAGTATCGCGGAGAAGGGCTTGGCTCCATGATTCTTCGTGAAGCGGAGCTCCTTGTGTCAGAAAAGGGATGTAAGCTCATAACTCTCGCCACCATAGATTATATGGCCAAACCTTTTTATGAAAAGCATGGCTATAAAGTATTCACGGTGAACAAAGATTTTCCAAAGGGTCACGAGGGTTGGTCGATGATGAAATGGCTCGATGAGGGCATAACGGACTACGTGCCTTCACATAACAGCGCAGCATCGACATACAAAGTGGAAGTAGGAGGAAAGGAAGAGGCGAGAAGGATTCATGGTGAGCTCACCCGTTTCAATGAAATAAATGTGACGAGCGAGCACGATGAGATTATGATCAACAAAAAAATCGTGGACGATGAAGGAAACCTGATTGCGGGGATATCGGGCATGGCAAGCGACTGGAACGCATACTGCATCGATGTCATTTGGGTGGAAGAAGCATATCGAAAGCGAGGTCTCGGTTCTTATCTTCTGAAGGAAGCTGAGGAGGAAGCCAAGAAATACGGAACATATATAATGCTTACTGCCGCTGGAGATTGGAATGTAGGGTTCTTTGAAAAGAACGGCTACTCCATAAGAGGAACGTTGGAGAACTACCCTAAGGATCATAGATGCTTTGAATTGGAAAAGCGAGTAAGCGGTGAGTTCCACTTGTAAAACTGTGATTCGGACGAATACGCATTGGAAAAGCGAGGAGTTTATGTGTACCAGTATAGTTGTTAATAAAAAGAAGACGATTGTTGGATGGAACCTGGATCTTCTGGATATGGAGTTTAGAGTTAGTCCATCGGACATGGGTGTTTTCATAGAAGTTAACGACGCGACGGAGGGATGGATGCCGCTCTTTGGTGCCAACGCGCGAGGAGATTTTGTTGGCATGCCGACCTGCTGGCCGCATGATCCAAGGAGTAATCCGACATGTAATGGCGAAAATGTAATCATGCTTGATATTGATCTCCTGTTGCAGAAAAAGACTTTGCAGGAGATTAAGAAGATTGCAGACGAGAGACCCTTGTTCAGCATTCCGGGGGTGACTTTTATGTCTGCGCTTTCCGATGCGGATGGCAATGTGCTCCATATCATTCCGGGGCAGGGGCATGAGTACTACGAGAAGCCGGATTATAAGATTCTAACAAATTTCTCACCATACAAGCAGGCTTCCGAGCAGCACCCCTGGATGGGCTGGGACAGATATCATGTGGCGGAAGAAATGCTTAAGGATGCGCCGGATGACTTTGATGTTGACGACTGCTTTGATATTTTGAAAGCCGTAGCGCAGGACGTTTGCCCCACGGTTGTATCCATGGTATTTGATGTAACGGATAGAAAAGTCTATTGGTGCGAGAACAAAGATTGGAACAACGTTAATGAAAAGAGTTTTCGCTGAATGAACCGACATGGAGAGGATATCTCAATTATAGCAACCGACAAGGGCAAAACCTGTGGCAAACGGGCAAAAACATGCCTTTGCCACGGGAAATTGAGCAACAAAGTGCCCTTGCCACAGAAAATCATTTCAGGTAGAGCAAAACCTGTGGCAAACGGGCAAAAACATGCCTCTGCCATGGGAAATTGAGCAACAAGTTGCTTTTGCCACAGAAAATCATTTCAGGTAGGGCAAAACCTGTGGCAGACGGGCAAAAACATGCCTTTGCCACGGTAAATTGAGCAACAAAGTGACTTTGCCACAGAAAATCATATCAGGCAGAGCAAAATCTGTGGCAAACGGGCAAAAACATGCCTTTGCCACGGGAAATTGAGCAACAAAGTGCCCTTGCCACAGAAAATCATTTCAGGTAGAGCAAAACCTGTGGCAAACGGGCAAAAACATGTTTTTGCCACGGGAAATTGAGCAACAAAGTGCTTTTGCCACAGAAAATCGGAATTATTGGTGACATTGTTGGAGAGAGTGACCATGATTACTGTATGGTATATAGCTATAAAGGAGTTTCTATATGTGGCAGTGAACTTGAATTTTGAGAGGTAATTATGAAGATTTTGATTCTAAATGGCAGCCCAAGACCAAATGGCAATACGGCCGAGATGATAACAGTATTCAGGGAGACCGCAGCAGAATATGGTCATCAGATAGTCAGTTTTGATGTTTGCAGGATGGAGATAAAGGGCTGCCTTGCCTGCGAGTATTGTCACGGCAAAGGTCAGGGCACGTGCATCCAGAAGGATGATATGCAGAAAATATATGCTGAATTAAGCGATGTGGAAATGATTGTCCTTGCAGCACCGATTTATTATCATGGTATATCCGGGCAGCTTAAATGTACTATAGACAGGTTCTATTCTGCTCTGTATCCGAAAGCTCCAGCGACTCTGAAGAAAGTAGCTATGTTCCTCAGTTCAGGAGATGACAATATGTATGATGGAGCTAAATTCTCATATGATGGAGACTTCCTCGGATATCTCGGTCTCGAAGGATGCGGGATATTTACAAACCACGATGAGGATGTAAAAAGCAAAATCAAAGAAATGGTTGAGACCAAACTGGTTTAGGAGAAAACCTGCAAGTAGAAAAAGCTCAGAAAGATTTTACAGAACTATCTTTCAAGAACGATGAACTGAAAGCTGAGTTTGGCAAGAAGATAGGCCTCCCTGTTACAAAATGAATACAGATATACAGCATCCTGTAATTTGGAAGAAGCGTCTGCCAAACTGCGATTTATGTGATTGAAGAGGTGGCAACAAAAGATGATGATAAAAATAACGGAATACCAGGAACTGGACACAAGAAAGCTGATGGATGTGTACGCCGAAGGCAATTATGAGAATACGGAGTACTTTTTTCCTGATGAGGAAGATAAAAGTATCGCTGTCCAAAAGGTAGAGGCAGGATTTCTGAATTTCCTAAAGAATGATTTTTTCAGCAAGTCAGATGCGATATACTGGATCCTGGATATAGACGGCATTTGGGTCAGCGCGCTAAGGACCTGCATGATTGAAAATGGATTGTATTATATCGAAGCGCTTGAGACGCGTCCGGATAGCAGAAAAAAGGGATACGGTGCGACGCTTCTTTCGGGGGTTGTCGAGGCGTTCAAGGAAAACGGGCCGTTTAGGCTTTGCAGTTGTGTTAGCAAAAGGAATGCTGCGTCCCTTAAGACGCATGAAAAATGTGGGTTCCGCATTGTATCGGAGGAAGGGTACAACTACCTAAGCGGTGAAGCGGACGCCTACAATTTTGGTATGGAGTATAGCTATCAATGAACTGAAATCTAGTCTGCTGCAAGAAGAGCAGATAGCCTTGAGGAGCTGCAAGAAGAACAGGAAAGGGAATAAGAAGATGAAAATTCTCGTTACGGGTTTTGATCCATTTGGTGGAGAAAAAATAAATCCTTCTTATGAGGCGGTGAAGGGATTGCCCGACAGAATAGGCGATGCGGAAATAATCAAGATGGAGATTCCGACAGTCAGGTATAGGTCGGTTGATGTGCTTTCGGAAAAGATAGATGAGATATGGCCGGATGCCGTTATATCAGTAGGTCAAGCCGGAGGAGCAAATGCCATAAGGCTTGAACGTGTCGCTGTTAATTTGGATGATTATCGGATTCCGGATAACGATGGAAATCAGCCTGTAGATACACCGATTTATGTCGGGGGACCAAGCGCGTATTTCTCTACTTTGCCAATCAAGGCGATTCGCGATGCGTTGGTTGACAAGGGCATGGCTGCAGAAATAAGTAACTCCGCAGGGTTATTTGTTTGCAATCATGTCTTCTATAGCGTTAGGCATCTCTGTGATACCAAGTACGCGGGCAAAGGAATAATAAGCGGCTTCATACATGTACCTTTTATTCCGGAGCAGACCTTGGGTAAACCCGAGGTGCCTTCGATGCCACTAGAGGATATAGTGAAGGCGCTGGTAACCGCTGTGGAAGTGGCTGCTGGTTGAGAAAGAGAGCAGGAGATTAATCACTTATATATATTAGAATAACTACAGGACTCATATAGGAGGTTATTATGAAGATAGCAGTTGTTACCGGGGCATCATCCGGAATGGGACGAGAATTTGTATATGCGATAGATAGAGATTTTGAGCTTGATGAAATCTGGGCGATTGCAAGAAGAGCAGACAGGCTTGAAGAGCTGCAAGAAAAGTGTCGCACCAAAATAAGAGTAATCCCGCTCGATCTTTCCAAAGAAGAAAGCTTTGATGAGTATAAGAAACTTTTGGACGAGAATCTGCCGGACATTCATGTGCTCGTTAATGCTGCCGGTTTTGGAATCTTTGGTGCGGTAGAAGAATTGGATTCAAAGGAGCAGCTTGGTATCATTGATGTAAACGTCAAAGGCCTTACCGCATTTTGTCGTTTGAGTCTTACGATGATGGGTAAAGGAAGTTCGATAATAAATATAGGCTCAAATTCAAGTTGGCAGCCTGTGCCTTATATGTCCGTTTATGCGGCAAGCAAAGCCTATGTGCTAAGCTTCAGTAGGGCACTCGGTCGCGAACTTAAGCATCGCGGCGTACACGTTATGTGTGTGTGTCCGGGTTGGATCAAAACCGAGTTTATGGATACCGCAGTGCGCGACGACACGGTTAAATACTATGACCGCTGGTACACTGCAGAGCAGGTTATAGAGCAGGCGATGAAAGATTTGAAAAAGAAGAAGTCGGTTTCAATTCTCGGTGCGCCGGTGAGATGGCAGGTGCGCCTCGTTAAACACCTCCCGGTGGATTTAATAATGAATATCTGGTGCAAACAGCAGGGGAAGTAAAACATGAAAGAAATATATTTAGCAGGTGGATGCTTCTGGGGGACGCAGAAGTTTTTTGATCAGTTTGATGGCGTTATAGAAACTGAGGTCGGATACGCAAACGGAAAGTTTTTAAATCCCACCTATGAGCAGGTCTGTCATGAAGATACAGGACATGCGGAGACAGTGCGTATAAAATTTGATGAAAACGTTATAAGCGTTGGCAAGCTTCTAGACATGTATTTTATGACGATAAATCCTTTGTCGGTGAACAGACAGGGAGCAGATGTTGGAGTGCAATACCGCACAGGTATTTATTATGAGGACGATACCTTGCTTCCTGCAATAGAAGAGAAGATTGCAGAGGAAACAGAAAAAGCAGGGCAACCACTTGCGGTTGAGGTGAAGCCGCTTGAAAACTTCTCTTCTGCAGAGGAGTATCATCAAAAGTATCTGGATAAGAACCCAGGCGGATACTGTCATATTCCTGCGCGTTTGATGAAACTATAAGCAAAGAGAGAATAAGTAAAGATAACCACGAAAAAACGA
>JAFSUI010000003.1 GCA_017445315.1 Bacillota bacterium
CCGGTGACAAAGGCGAACGGCTTAGCAGCAAGCAGCATTAGCGGAGGGGTAAAGATTAGCTGGAAGAGTGTAAAAGATGCAAACGGATACTTAATATACGCTAAGCGACCTGGGGCATCTGGCTTCAGCTATATAGGAATGACTACAAAGAATCTTTACTATACTGATACGAAGGCAACCAAGAGTGATTGGACATTCTATAGAGTATTCCCGTTCCATTATGGAGTTGATAACGCAATAGTTGCAGGAGAGTCCGGCGATTACGTTTACGGCAAAGCTAAGTAGCCAAAGCGTTTTGATGAAAGAAAACGGCTGAGATAAATGAATCTCAGCCGTTTGATTGTTATTCGCTGACTATTTGATATATTGCACAACCATCAACTACGTTGACTGGTAATGCCTTTGCATTTGGATCATAATGCCTATTGATATAGGCGACTATGGAATTTATATGCTTATTATCGAGAATGTAGATGCTCTCGTTGTTAATACAGTCTATATATGGATTACTGATATCCCATCTCTCAAGCATTCTATCCCATTCCGGAGTAAAAGCAAAGCATCCTCCTAAAAAGCACACATTGGACATAGTTCCGGGCTTAATTGGCTCAAAAATACTGTAGGAATCTCGCCAAATGTCTGAACTCATAAGAGAAACAAGGTATAAATGTGAATCGTCGTTTGCGATTATATTTGCCGTGCTTCGATGTTCTTCTGATAAAAGTGCGGCATTGTCATAATCCTTTATGTATCTTGTATATGTAGGAAAGTGAATAAGCATAATCAGTGATAAAGCAAGAATCAAATGCTTATGATTGATTGTAGTTCCTCTTTCTTGAGTTTCCATGTATATAAACAAGAGTACGAGTGTGGATGCAAGAAAGATGCAGATATCCACTCGATTCTTTAGGTACCGCTCATAGTAAAAGAGGTAAAAGGAGAAGGTTGATAAAAGTCCAATCTGTATAAGTAACCAGATAATATTTTTACGCGAAACATATAATATCAACACGCACGCTATCAAAAAGCCGAGAATCCATGGATAGTCAAAGTATTCTAAAAGGACACTTGAGAAGAATGACTTTACAAAGTCTATATTTATGTTCGGAGAGATTCTAGCTGTAGCCATCCTCTTAACGTTCTCTGGGCTGAATAGGTCGGGATCCCCAAAATCCCACGTTCTATATAGGTTTATGTCATCCTGCGATATGTCCATAGATAAGTATAGGTCTTTGTTATCTGCGTAATTGGGAAAGGATCTGTCTAATAACTGTGAGCGACTAACGTTGAAATCCATATAAGCAGACCATTTTTCATCCTTTTGATATATTGTATCGTTTGCAATAGAGAGAATAAAGCATATGCTGAATAGTGCAAGCAACCACATGGCAGGAAAGATTAACTCCTTATACCGTTTATCTTTGATAAACATATAGGAGAGGAAGATAATCAGCGAAGAAGAAAAGAATATGGCTACGAGCGACATGTTGAACCTAAAAAGAGATCCAATGACAACCAGGATGCTTGCAGGTATAAGTTTGGGTATACGGCTCTCGGATATAAAAAACGAGTGTAGTCCCAGAAGGATACCTGCTGCAGTAGCACAGCCACTGACTTTGGTAAACTGCATTTGGGTGTAAAAGTCAAACCCGAAGGAACAAAGCAGCAAGATTGATACTATCAGACCGCGGTTTAAATCTTTTTTTATAAAGACATATGTGATTGCGGTAAACGAGACAAGAACAACAATGTATTGAAAAATAGGGTACCAGTGTATGCTTGGTATAGCGGCATAAAGCAATTGTAGCGGAAAAGAAAGGATGGAGTTTACGTACATTATATAATGCGTACCGGTGCCGCTAAAAGCTCCGGTGAGGAGCATAAGCATCAATTGGTCGTCATTTGTCTCGTAGTTATTGTAAAAAAATAGCAAAAAAGCCAATGCAAAGGCTGCATTGATGCAAAATGCATAGATTATAGGCTTATTCTGCAGTTTTTCTATAGGCAAAGAGTTCATAATCTTTTTTATACTATAGTCACGCGATGACTTTGTCAAATTTGTAAAAAGAATAAAAGAAAAACGTGTTTCCCATATTATAGTCAGAATGCTATAATAATATAGTGCATAAGGATGGATTAAGTTGGTCTTATTGTGGTAGAAGATAGAGTTAAATTAGAAACAAAAGCTAGGAGAGAGAGAATAAATCCTGTTCTTCTTGCCCTCGTGGCAGGGATAACTCTTATTTTTCTTGCCCTTTATCATAAGTTCATTTTTGCGGATTATCTGTATGCATATCTGGATTCTGGAAGGGATACTGTTGATCAATATATTCCTAGAGAACTTTATGAAATTAATAATTTTTGGAATGGCGCAACCAATCAATACTCACTTTTGTTTGGTCTTGGGGCCGACTATGTTTTTCCGTGGTATAAATATTTCAATCCTGTGAATCTGCCGCTGCTTTTGATTGGGAGGACCAATCTTGCAGCGGCTCTGATTATTTCTACATATCTTAAGTATTTATTTATTGGTCTATTTGCTTTCTTGTTTTTTAGGAGACTGATTGGTAGCGAAAAGATAGCTGCTATCTGCAGTCTTTTATGGACATACAGTAGCTATAATGTGCTTTGGGGGCAGCATTACGCTTTTCTTACATCCATGCTTGGCTTTACGATTTTTATGCTTGGGTTGCAGATGATCTTGGATGGGGATAAGAAGTGGTACTTGGCCACAATTGCTTTTTTTGTTCTAGTGACGACGGGTTATTCCTTTTTTTACCAGGCGTGCATATTTGCTGTTATATATGGTGCGGTATATCTAATTATAAGGAAGCAACATTTTAAGGAGTGCTTTAAGAGGCTGGCTGCTTTTATTCTATGTACTATTGTTTCTGTTGGAATCGCAGCGGAGTATATTGCGGTATCGGCGGAGGGTTTCCTAACGAGTTCTAGGATGGAAAATGTAGTCTCGATAAGTCTTAAGGGGTTTTATCCGATTAAAAACATCGTAGCAATATTTGCAAGATTCTTTTCTAACGACACGTTTGGCGTAGCCGGTAGATCTGCTTATCCTGGAAATTATTACGAGATTGCTACGATTTCTGTAGGTGCGCTTGCTGTACTTAGTTTTTTCTGGCTCATTCAGACAAAGTATAGAAAGAGGGTATTGGCAATCACGGCTGCATCAATACTTTGTCTATGCCTTCCTCTTGTTTCTCACATTTTGCTTTTTAAGGCAACCACGCAGAGATGGACATTTATCATATGCCTGCTTGAGATTGTCATGATTGGGTTTGCGTTAAAGGACCTGTATAATAAACTGCAAGACAATGCGAGTGGCAATGATGTTAGGAAAAAACTCATAAGGACATTTGTTTTTTCTAATATGTTCTTGATTTTATCAGTGGTCGCTTTTTTGGTATTGAAGGGACGCGGATTCCGCGTTAGTAAATGGACCCTCATAATAGTTACATGCTGCTATATAATGTATAATACTGCCGCCTTGCTGGCGTATTACATAGAAAAACGAGGGAACTTTAAAGCTAAGAAAGTAGTTTATGCTCTATTTTTCATGTGTTGTATGGTGGAGATATTTGTGATGAATTATCGTAGCATCAACTCGCAGAGCATTGTCAGGGGGCATGCGTGGGATAATTCAATATATAACGATGGCACGATTGAAATAGTGGATGAAATCAAGGCGTATGATGATGCGCTCTACAGAATCAATAAGACATACGATTCTAAATTCTATAACGATCAGATGATGCAGAACTATTATGGGGTGGGTTCATATTATTCGCTAAACTCACAGAATCTAATAAATGCGTATGCTATGCTTGGGAACGAGGTCTATGAGAACACGGATACCTTGACAGGTACCAATTATATTAGATTCCCAGGAAGTGAAATAGCGGATAATGAGATTCTTGCAGTGAAGTATGTAATATCCAACGAAGAGGTGTTATCGGATGTCTTCTATGAGAAGATACTTGAGGAGGGCGATAAAACTCTATACCTAAACAAGTTCTGGAATGGTTTTGGGAAGATTTATACGGATGTAACAGAGCGCGATGTAATCATACCATTGGATTATCAAGAGAAGAAGGCAGTTATCGTTAATGCGGCGATTATGACCGGAGCAGACGCGCTGGAGGTGAATCTACCAATCAAGGATTTTGATGCAGATTATACATATAGCGAGAAAAGAATGCGTGCAGCGCTCTCGGCTTTAAACGAAAACGGCTCGGTGGACCTCAAGCAGGATGCCAATATATTCTACGGGGTGGTTAGGAATGAAAGCGAAGATAGGGGCATCCTATGCATTCCGTTAATCTATGAAAAGCATTGGAATGCTACGATTGATGGAACTGATGCCAAGATATATAAGATAAACGGAGGCCTATTAGGTCTTGTGATTGAGCCGGGCGAGCATAACCTGGAGATTACATATAAAAACAATACTGCGCTCATCGGCAGGATAGTGGGGATTATATTCACCATAGCTTATTTATCTGCGTTGTTTATATTTACTAGGAAGAGGCGTGTTCAATGAATGCAATAGATAAGTTTTTTAAAGGAAGTAAGAATGTTACGCGTAGCGCATTCTTATGGAATATGATGTCCTCAGGACTTCTTGCGGCGCAGGCGGTTATCGTTATGATGCTCCTTACGAGAACGATAGGCGTGGAGGATGCGGGCGTTTTTTCTTTTGCGCATTCTAATGCCAATTTGATGTATTTTATCGGTGAGTTTGGTTGCAGAAGATTTCAGGCATCAGACGTAAAGGAAAAATATTCACCCGGTGAGTATTATGCTTATAGGTCTCTTTCCTGTGTGCTAATGATCGTAGCCTTGCTTATCTTCTGTGTAAACGCATATGTGAGCGGAGAATATACGGTTGCTAAAACGCTTACAGTTTTCTTTGTTGGAATGTGCCTTGTGGTTCAGGCGCTATCTGACGGTCACGAAGCCAATATGCAGCAGAAGGGAAGACTTGATATAGCGGCAAAAGGTGCGTTTGCGAGAACTATGTCGCTTATTCTGGCATACTTTATAGGCATTTTCCTTACCAAGAGTTTGGTTATATCTTCTGTACTTGCATTCTGCATGGCGCTCGTCACGTTCTTAACGACAACGTTTCGCTTTTCTGCGGATTTTGGGAGCAGAAGACCTGTTTATAATTTAGAAAGCATAAGGACGCTGTTTATTGCAGTTCTTCCGATTTTCTTGACGCTTTTCCTAAATAATTACATAGGTAATGCACCTAAATATGCTATAGATTCTACATTGGGCGATGAAATCCAGGCTATCTATGGATTTCTATTTATGCCTACTTACGCGATAAGTGTTGCCTGCGGATTTATTTTTAATCCCATTATCGTCAAGTATTCTACGCTTTGGGTGGATGGAAATATTAAAGAATTCAGAAGACTGGTATTCCGCCAGATGATACTTGTAGGGGGACTCACGCTGGTTGCTCTTGCGGGAGGGTTCCTACTTGGTATTCCGGTTCTTTCAGCGATTTTTGGAACATCTCTTGTGGGATATCGGGCGGAGCTTTGCATACTGATTATAGGTGGCGGTATGTATGCGTTCTGCGTATTCTTTACTACGGTAACGACGATTATGAGGAGGCAGAACACGCTTCTTGTGGGATATGTTATTGCAGCTGCTGCTATGCTACTATTCTCTAAGAAAATCATCGTCACGTATGGCCTCATGGGCGCCGCAATTATGTACGCCTTTATAATGACCTTGCTCGCGGCTTTGCTGTTTGTTTTCTGTATTATTGGAATAAAGAAAAGAATGGCGGAGAGGGCTGATTTTTGATATAATATCATAGGTTTGGGATTGCGTTCTTGAATTTGAAAAGGAGTTATTTGTATGAAAGGTATTGTGCTCGCTGGCGGTTCCGGTTCTAGGCTTTATCCGCTCACTATGGTAACAAGTAAGCAGCTTCTTCCGATTTATGACAAACCGATGATTTATTACCCGCTGTCGGTTCTGATGGAATCAGACATTCAGGATATTCTGATCATATCCACTCCGGAGGATACACCGCGCTTTGAAAGCCTTCTGGGTGATGGAAGTCAGTTTGGTATTAACCTTTCATATGCCGTTCAGCCGAGCCCGGATGGACTCGCTCAGGCGTTTATCATAGGAGAAGAGTTCATCGGAGATGACACTGCAGCCATGATACTCGGTGACAATATATTCTTTGGTCAGGGCCTTAACAAAAGGCTTAAGGCCGCAAGGGAAAATGCTGAGAATGGAAAGGGCGCTACTGTTTTTGGATACTATGTAGATGACCCGGAGAGATTCGGTATCGTAGAGTTTGATGAAAACAAGAGGGCTATCAGCATAGAGGAAAAGCCTGCCCAGCCAAAGTCCAATTATTGCGTAACCGGTCTATATTTCTACGATAATCGCGTTGTAGAATACGCCAAGAGTCTTAAGCCGTCCGCACGTGGCGAGCTGGAGATTACGGATGTAAACCGCATATACCTAGAGGACGGCACATTGAATGTAGAAGTTCTTGGTCAGGGATTCTCCTGGCTGGATACAGGAACGCATGAGAGCCTTGTAGAGGCAACAAATTTTGTAAGAACTATAGAAGAGCATCAGCACAGAAAGATTGGCTGTCTAGAGGAGATTGCGTATCTTAAGGGCTGGATTAATCAAGAGAAACTTGTTGATACTTATGAGAGGTTCAAGAAGAACCAGTACGGAGAATATATTAAGGATATTCTTGACGGTAAGTATCTGGATATAACTAGATAAGGATTGGGAATCAAGAACAAAATGAAAGTCTTTGTTACCGGAGTAAACGGACAACTTGGATATGATGTAATAAAGGAACTAGCTTCTCGTGGGCACGAAGCTATCGCATCCGATGTTTCGGATGCGTACGCGGGGCCACTTAAGGATGATGCTGTAACTAGTGCTCATTATGTGCGTATGGACATCACTGACCGCGAGGCGGTTTTGGATTGCCTGCGTGAGATTAAGCCGGACGCAGTGGTGCATTGTGCGGCTTGGACCGCGGTTGATGCAGCGGAGGATCCGGAAAATGTAGAAAAGGTATTTAGCGTAAATTCCAAGGGGACTTATAATATAGCGCTTGCGGCGCGTGAGATAGACGCAAAGATGGTCTATTTTTCTACGGACTATGTGTTTGACGGAAGGGGAACAGAGCCGTGGGATCCGGACCAAATCGACTTTAGGCCGCTCAGTGTATATGGTCAGTCCAAACTGGATGGTGAGTATGCGGTAATAAAGGCGCTAGATAAGTATTATGTAGTACGCATAGCATGGGTGTTTGGAGCTAACGGTAACAATTTTATAAAAACGATGATCAATGTCGGAAAATCGCACGACAAGGTGAGTGTGGTGAACGACCAAATCGGGACGCCTACTTATACGGTGGACCTTGCAAGGCTCGTTGTGGATATGATTGAAACTGAAAAATACGGTTTCTACCATGCAACCAATGAAGGCGGATATATTTCTTGGTATGATTTCTGCAAAGAGTTTTATGACCAATACGGTCTAGCGACAGAGGTTGTTGGAGTTACAACTGAGGAATACGGACTCTCTAAGGCCGCGAGACCATATAATAGCAGACTGGATAAGTCTAAACTTGTGGAGCAGGGGTTTAAGCCTCTACCGGACTGGAAAGATGCAGTTGCTAGATTTTTGAAAGAGGTGGATATTTAATGGAAAGGATAATTATTGAGAAAAACCTTGGCGGAATAGAAGGGCTTATTTCTATTACGCCTCATCTCTATGGAGACAGAAGGGGTTCTTTTATAGAAACGTATAATAAGCGCGATTTGGAGAATGCGGGAATATTTGTTGATTTTGTGCAGGATAATCAATCTACATCTGTCAACGGCGTATTACGCGGCCTGCATTTTCAAATCAAGTATCCGCAGAGCAAACTCGTCAGAATCCTTAAGGGTGAGGTGTTTGACGTTGCTGTGGATATAAGACCGGGAAGTGCGACGTTTGGTAAGTGGCATGGCGAGATACTGACGGATAGCAATAGAAAGCAGATGCTGATTCCTAGAGGATTTGCACATGGTTTTTTGGTGCTGTCAGAGTACGCTACATTCTGCTATAAATGCGATGATTTCTATCATCCTGAAGACGAGGGCGGCCTCAGCTGGAATGATCCGGACATAGGAATTGAATGGCCTGATGTTGTGATAGAGCATAATGAGCGCCTAGGAAGCGACGAATACGTTTTAAAAAGCGGTGTGCCACTACTCTTGAGTGCTAAGGATAAGAACTGGCCGTCGTTTAAAGAGTATTTAGTAGAGAACAATATTGATTTGGAGGGACGCAAATGACAATTATCGTAACCGGCGGTGCCGGATTTATCGGAAGCAATTTTATTTTTCATATGCTGAAGACTTATCCGGACTACAGGATAGTATGTCTTGATAAGCTTACTTATGCGGGAAATCTTTCTACGCTTAAGGATGTTATGGACAACCCGAATTTCCGCTTTGTTAAGCTGGACATCTGCGATAGAGAGGGAGTGTTTAAGCTGTTTGAAGAGGAGCAGCCGGACATAGTAGTGAACTTTGCTGCGGAAAGCCATGTGGATAGAAGCATTGAGGATCCTGGTGTGTTCCTACAGACCAATATTATGGGTACAGCTGTTCTTATGGATGCAAGCCGTAAATATGGCGTGAAGCGCTATCATCAGGTGAGCACCGATGAGGTTTACGGTGACCTTCCGCTTGATCGTCCGGATCTGTTCTTTACAGAGGAGACTCCGATACACACGAGTAGCCCGTATAGCAGTTCTAAGGCTGGGGCAGATCTTCTGGTTATGGCTTATCACAGGACGTTTGGTCTTCCTGCGACTATTAGCCGCTGCAGCAATAACTATGGACCATATCATTTCCCGGAGAAACTGATTCCGCTTATGATAGCCAACTGCCTGAACGACAAGCCGCTTCCTGTTTATGGAGAAGGCCTAAATGTTCGTGACTGGCTCTATGTAGAGGATCATTGCAAGGCAATTGACCTGATTATACATAATGGCCGAGTCGGCGAGGTCTATAACGTTGGCGGTCACAATGAGATGAAGAATATCGACATAGTAAAGATTATTATTAAAGAACTCGGAAAAAGTGAGGATCTCATCACATATGTCACCGATCGTAAGGGCCACGACCTAAGATATGCTATTGATCCAACCAAGATTCATAACGAACTTGGCTGGCTTCCGGAAACAAAGTTTGAAGACGGAATAAAGAAGACGATTCAGTGGTATCTTGACAATCGTGACTGGTGGGAGGAGATTATCTCCGGAGAGTACCAGAACTATTACGAAAAGATGTATGGTGACCGCTAGGTCAGGGTGGCCGCCTAGTCTGATTAGCAGCTAGGTCTAACAAGAAAAAGCCCTCAGGGCAGATATCTGATTATTAAAAAAGTCTCTGATGAAATCATCAGAGACTTTCTATTATGTCGAGTATTAGCTTTTGTTTTCTTTCAAGGTTTAGTGATGCAGCTTCGTGGTCATTATCGTGGATGCAGTAATAGATTTTGATCTTTGGCTCTGTGCCCGAAGGTCTTACTGCAAGCCATGAGCCATCCTTGAACCAATACTTAAGGACGTCTGATGGCGGCATGTCATCTGACCCGACTGAAAAATCCTTTATGGACTCTATGTCTGGAGAAAGCGATGTTCCGAGTTCGCGGAGCTTTGCATTTATTGCGGTGATTTTTTCTGCGCCATCCTTCCCGGCAAATTCAAAAGAGTCGAGATGGTCTAGATAGTAGCCGTATTTTTTATAGATATCTCGCAATGCGTCGCAGAGGGTTTTTCCCTGTGCCTTATAGTATGCTGCCATCTCGCAAATCATCATAACTGCTGTTGCAGCGTCCTTATCCCTTACGTAATCGCCGATTAGGCAGCCGTTACTTTCTTCGTATCCAAACTCTACTGCTTTTTCTCCGCTCTTTTCGTAGCGGTTCATAAGTGCGCCGATGAATTTAAATCCCGTTAGGACTTCATCAACGGAAAGACCATGGGCTTTAGCGATTGCTGATCCAAGTTCGCTCGTTACTACGGTAGTAATAATACAAGAGTTTGGTTTCAGGCGATCTTTTCTGACTGTCAAAAGATATTCAATCAGCATTGCGCAGATTTGGTTTCCGGAGAAGAATGTAAAACTTCCGTCGTGGTCCTTTGCGGCAAGGCCTATGCGATCGGCGTCCGGGTCAGAGCCAAGTGCAATATCTGCATCTTCGCGTTTGGCTTTTTCTATTACCATGCTCATGGCGCTTTCGTCCCCGGGGTTTGGTGAGACAACGGTAGGGAAGTTCCCGTCCGGTGTGCACTGCTCTGAAACTGTGTCCACGCCTATATATCCTAGCTCACTTAGGGCTCTTGTTATAGGTACGAGTCCTGAACCGTGGAGCGGGGTGTAGGTAGCCTTAAGAGCGGCTTTGGTTTCTGCGGATATGCCGTTTTCTTCGCCTTTGATTGCCGCAATATAGCGGTCCATCATTTTGTCATCTATAATGCTGAGAAGTCCTTTGGATATGGCTTCTTCTTCGTCCATTATTACGGTTTTGGTGATATCGACTTTTTCAACTTCAGCCACGACGGCATCGGCATCATCCGGGTACAGCTGGCAACCGGTATTATCATATGCCTTATAACCGTTATATTCTTTGGTATTGTGGCTTGCGGTTATTATTACCCCTCCAACGCAGTTTAGTTCTCTTACGGCAAACGAAAGCATAGGGGTGGGGCAGGTATATGCATATAGATGTGCGGGAACACCTGATGCGCACATTGTGAGAGCGGTCTGCTTGGCATATTCAGATGAATTGTTTCTGGTATCATAAGCGATTGCAACGCCTCGTTCTTTTGCTGCAGCGCCAAATTTATCAATGAGATAATTGGCAAAACCTGTGCTTATTCGCCTTACGTTATATGAATTGAAACGGTTGGTGCCGGCGCCCATTACGCCTCGCGCTCCGGCTGTTCCAAACTCTAGGTCCTTGTAGAAACGATCTTCGATTTCTTTTTCGTCCGTGAGGGAGTTAAGCTCCGCATGAGTTTCTTCATCAAAGAACGGATTGCTTTTCCAAAATTCAAATTTCTCTTTATAGTTAGACACGCTTATCTCCTTTGCTATTTTCCGAGAAGTCTAAACATATTCTTCTTATATTCCTCTACGCCGGGCTGATCAAACGGATTGATGCCTTGCATGTATCCGGATATTCCACATGCCATCTCAAAGAAATAGAACAGTTCTCCGAGGGAGTGAGCGGACTGGTCTTTTGCGCTTATCTCTATACATGGTACGCCGCCTGTTACATGGGCTTCTAAGGCGCCTTTTTTTGCGCAGTCATAAATATCAAAGAGACTCTTTCCGGCAATATAGTTTAGTCCATCTGCATTGTCGTCTGTAGCAGGAACAACGAGGTTTGTCAGAGGATTCTCAAAGAGCAGCCATGTCTCAAACATAATGCGCTCGCCGTCCTGGATATACTGTCCCAAAGAATGAAGATCTTTTGTGTATATGCATGAGGCGGGGAGTATTCCACGTCCGTCTTTTCCTTCGGATTCGGCAAAGAGCTGTTTCCACCATTCAGATAAGAACCTGGTGGTCTCAGCAGGACAACTAAGGATTTCTATTTTTTTATCTAGGTCGTTATATATAGCCTGACGTGTTGCGGCGTATATAAGAGCCGGGTTATCTAGACTATTCTTTTTGCATATTTCGGCGCAATCTTTAGCACCTTGCATTATTGCATCTATATCCATGCCTGAAGCAGCTATAGGAAGAAGGCCAACCGGAGTAAGTACGCTATAGCGGCCGCCAATATCATCGGGAACTACAAAGGTCCTGTAGCCCTCTACATCAGCAAGGTTTTTAAGGGTTCCTTTTTCTTTATCGGTAGTGCAGATTATGCGCCTTGCGGCTTCCTCCTTGCCATAGGTTTCTTCCATGTAATTTCTAAGAAGCCTAAATGCAATTGCGGGCTCAAAGGTCGTGCCGGATTTTGAAATCACGTTTACATAAACTGATTTACCACGGAGAAGCTCAATGAGAAGATGCATCTCTTCAGAGTTTAGACCGTTTCCCGTAAAAGCTATTCTCGGGTAACCTCCTTTTAGTTCTCTAAGCTGCGGCTGTCTGAGGAACTCTATCGCAGCTCTTGCTCCCAAGTAGGATCCGCCAACACCAACAACGACCAGGATATCGGCATTTTCTCTAATTTCTTTAGCGCAAGCTTTTATTGCGTTAAATTCATCTTTGTCGTAGTTGAAGGGGAGGTCAACCCATCCGAGAAAGTCAGAACCTACTCCGCTGCCCGTAAGGAGCGTGTCCAGAGCACCTTTTGCAGAGTTAAAATCGGGTTCTCTATTAAGAAAACCAAGGGCATGTTCGCAGTTAATTTTGATCATATTTCCATACTTGTATTACAGACTATAACTAATGAGGGTATTATACCATATTTTGAGTCGATTGAGTGAAAGAGATACTATAATTGCCTATGCCCATTAAATGTGATAAAATCTAGCTATGGTTAGTAAGAAGTACTTAAAAGTAGCGCTACTGGTTATTATTGACATAGCGGCGATTGTTGCAGCCGCATATCTGGCGCTCATGATCAGACTAGATGTGGGTTCTGAGTTTAAATTTTATTCAGGGCGCCTTTTGACGTGTTTGCCTTTTTATGCGGTAATTGCAGTCTTCTCAATGTTCCTTTTTAGGCTTTACTCTAGAGTATGGACGTTTGCGGGCCAGAAGGAGCTTTTTGATATTCTCAAGGCATCGCTTCTTACAGAGGCTCTGGTGGTTTTTACTCATGTGCTATTTAACAAGAGTATGCCGAGAAGCTATTACTTTATCCATTTTATGTTGATTGTGACATTTTTTTTGGGATCTCGATTTGGTATTTCTTGGATTAGGAATCTCCAGGGAGCCCACAAGCGCGAGAGAATCACTAGACGTATTATGGTTATCGGAGCGGGAGCAGCTGCGGCTATTCTGATAAGAGATTTTGCGCAGCCCGGTACCGGAGCAAGAATAGTATGTGCGATTGACGATAATCCGGCCAAAAAGAACGATTCAATCTCAGGAGTTAGAATCGTTGGAAATAGGGACGATATAAATAGAAACATCAAAAAGTATGATGTTAATGAAATTATAATTGCAATACCATCTGCCTCGTCTGACACAATCAAAGAAATTGTGCGCATTTCTCAGGCGACAGGGTTACCCGTTAGGATTCTTCCTTCTGTAGCGATGAGTCTATCTTCATCGATCATTCAGGAACTGAGACCGGTAAACTACGAAGACCTCCTCGGTCGCGAGCCTATCAAGGTTGACCAAAGCGGAATTAACGACTGGATAAGAGGAAAGACGGTTATGGTAACCGGTGGAGGTGGATCTATAGGATCCGAACTCTGCAGGCAGATTATTGCATGTGAACCAAAGAAATTAATTATATTTGATATATACGAGAACAATGCATATGAGATAGAGATGGAACTTGAGAGGCATTATCCGGATGCGGACATTTCGACACTGATCGGATCTGTGCGCGATGTGGATAGGCTGGATGCAGTGTTCAATAAATATAGGCCAAACATAGTTTTCCATGCTGCTGCTCATAAGCATGTACCGCTTATGGAGAAATCTCCTAATGAGGCGATAAAGAATAACTGCCTAGGAACCCTTAACTGTGCAAAGCTTGCGGATAAATACGGCGCTGAGAACTTTGTTCTGATTTCTACGGACAAAGCAGTTAGGCCGACCAATATCATGGGTGCGACCAAGCGAATCTGTGAGATGATTGTTCAGGTTTATGCAAGAAAGTCACCGGTCACGAGATATTCTGGCGTCCGTTTTGGTAATGTGCTCGGAAGTAATGGCTCTGTAATTCCACTATTCCTTAAGCAGATTGAAGAGGGCGGCCCTGTTACTGTTACACATAGGGAAATTACGCGATTCTTTATGACGATACCTGAAGCGGTGTCGCTAGTATTACAGGCGAGCCTCTATGCAAAGGGCGGTGAAATCTTTGTTCTTGATATGGGCAAACCTGTAAATATCTATGAACTTGCGGAGAACCTGATTAAGATGAAAGGTTTTACTCCGAATAAGGATATAGATATCGAGATTATCGGACTTCGTCCAGGAGAGAAGCTCTACGAAGAAGTTCTCATGGATGAAGAGGGTATGGATAGGACTGCCAATAATATGATTTATGTCGGACATCCTATGGAGATTGACGACGATAAGTTTATGGAGCAGCTTGAACGTTTGATTGAAGAGGCAAAGTTAAACGGAAATCGTATCAAGGAGCTTACAGAAGAGGTCTGCGGAACATATACGATTACCGACAATTAACCACTTGAAAACAACGCTTATCTATGTAATAATACTAAAGCGTGCTGTAAGGCGACTCGTCGGTATAGCCACGCTTTTCTGCGGTCTTGGCGGAATTGGCAGACGCGCACGGTTCAGGTCCGTGTGAGGCAACTCATGGGGGTTCAAATCCCTTAGACCGCACCAAAATTTGCAAAATTTGCAATGGGGATGGTTCTTTACAATGGGGACGGTTCTACTTGCAAATTATCGGGATGTGGCTCAGCTTGGTAGAGCGCCTCGTTCGGGACGAGGAGGCCGCAGGTTCAAATCCTGTCATCCCGACCAACGACAAAGGAGCACGTAAAAACGTGCTCTTTTTATTATTACCCCTTGACATGGGGTTATATATGTATTATTGTATTATGTAGCTAATACAGTAATGCAAGGGCAATGCTGCGACCGACTCAACACAACCGCTACAATGCAACCGCAGCAATGCAAGCGCAAATAAAGAATAAAATTTTGTTTTACGCATGTTAAAAAAAGAGGGAGAAAATGGACGATAAAGTAATGGATAAGGATTTAAAAGAGAATTTAACCGATGAGATCATAGACGAAGCACCTAAGGCCTCCGGTACTCCGTACTGGAACGGTCTTGAGAGGGACCCGAGCGGCGGATATCGCTTTACGGGCGGACCGGGAAGTCAAAATGCTAATGGCTATCACGCATACAATATGTACGGCGCAGGAATGAACGGCGCTGGAGTGAACGCTTCAGCATATCCACAGCAGAAAAAAGTCTCTGGCTGGGTTAAGGCGCTTATCATTTTCCTTGTGGTTTGTGTTGGCCTTGTAGGATGCGGTGTTGCATGCAGCAATATCGTTAAGGGTATTTCCGGACCGGCTGCCAACAATGAGGAAACATACGATTTCCGCGGCGACTATATAGGCGTTCTCTATCTTGAGGGCACTATTACTGACGGCATGAGTGGTGACGGCTACGATCAGAACTGGATTCTGGAGAGGATTCAGCAGATGACTGAAGAAAAGAATAACCGCGGTATCATGCTTCATGTAAACACCCCGGGCGGAAGCGCGTACGCGACTTCTGAGGTATATAAGGCGCTGCTTGATTATAAGGCAGAGACAGGAAATCCGGTTTATGTATATATGGGATCGCAGGCGACATCTGGCGGATACTATGTGGCTATGGCTGCGGATAAGATCTACGCCAACCCTGAGTGCTGGACGGGCTCCATCGGCGTGGTCGTCGGAACTCTCTACGATCTATCCGGTCTTATGGAGAAATACGGAATCAAGGCTACCAATATCGTTTCCGGCGCCAACAAAGATATGGGGTCAACCGCAAAGCCGCTCACGGATGAGCAGCTCGCAATTCTCCAGTCGCTCGTTGATGACTCCTTTGATAGATTTGTTCAGGCAGTAGTTGATGGAAGAGGCCTCTCTGAATCAAAGGTAAGGAAGCTCGCAGACGGACGTATCTATACGGCAAAGCAGGCGCTTGACGGCGGACTTATCGACGCAATCGGAACACTGGACGATGCCTTAAACGACATGATGGTATCAAACGGCCTTGAGAACGTGAGGGCGGAGAGCGTCCAGTATGTTATGGAGCAGGATCTCTTGGGAATGTTCGGCCTAGAGGGCATGGATAGGAATTCACAGTCAGCTTCAGGCGAGCTCGGAATCCTTCTTAGCCTCATGGAATCAAGCAACAAAGTAAGCATTGAGTTCATCTGCCCGATAAGGAAGTAAAGGCTTTACTCTGAGGGTGCTATAAATCGAAGCATAAGCGACATTCTGTGTAAAAAAAGAAAAATTTGACAAATAGAGAATAAGTGTTAGAATATAGGTGCGATGTAGGAATCCGATTTAGTACATAGCACACTGAAAACGCCGAGGGGTGCGACCCTCGGCGTTTTTTTATCCGATTCACCATC
>JAFSUI010000004.1 GCA_017445315.1 Bacillota bacterium
GAAGATTTTTGATTTTGATGAACTCAAATGCTTGCGATTTATTGTAATAACGATATCCCGTCCAATCGTCTACTCTTGCCGGCTTGAGTAATCCGATTCGATCATAGTATCTCAAAGTTTGAATATTGCACTCGCAAAGCACTGAGAATTCCTTAATTGTAATCATATCTCTTCGACCTCCTTGGCTTTGTTATAACACTATACCAAGGTATAGTGTCAATGCTGTAAGCATCTGTTTTCATCATTCCCCTTTAAGGTATTTTTCTGTCTGCTTATCAAACTCCGAGATATACTCCTCATCCTGTCTTATCCTAAATGACGCATTTCCCATACTTCGTGGATATTCTCTGTTGTTGCTTCTTGTAATACAACCATTTTCAACCTCTTGTTATGATAATTCTGCACCGACCCGGTGCAAAAACGGTATTTGTTAACCGATACTTATTTGGATATCATCAGAATGCCTGAACAAAATGATATCTTTTCAAATGTCAGATTTGGAAACTCCGCCCTTAATTCCTCGGCGACACAATAGAATTCGTCATCATCCCATCCATCGCCATTTTCTTTTCTACACCTATTCAATTCATCACGACTTTCAAATGCAACATCACCAATTAATATCTTGCCATCATCATTTAGATGACCAAGCAATTCCCTTAAGAATCGTATTTTTTGACTATCTGTTAAATGATGAATGGAATATGTTGCAACAATAAAATCATACGAATTCAGTTTTAACGGATCTACTAATCCTTGTGTAAAATCTCCCTGGTATAGCTCAGCATCAGGCATCTTCTCGGACGCCAGTTCAATCATTCTTTCTGAAAAATCCTGCCCATAAATAACACATCCATTCTCGTACAGTTTTGTTGTCAAAGTGCCTGTTCCAAATCCTATATCAAGAACCGATGCGCTCGGCCTTTGCATTATGAATTCATAAATTCTACCCAGTATTCTTTTGTATCCCGCGAATGGATAAGTATTATCTTCATTAGATATACCGACCGATTCATCATATCCATCCGCCCATAAATCAAAACCTTTATTATCTAACATATTTACCTCTGTAAATCAGAATTTGTTAAATTCCCTAGGCAGAATTGCAATTTTGCTTTTCCATCCATGCATATTTTGCAAAAATGGCGTTTCTGCCTAGCAAATTGACGCTTTTCGTCACTTTTCCTAGGCAGATTTGCAATTTTGCTCTTCCATCCACGCATATTTTGCAAAAATGGCATTTCTGCCTAGCAAATCCCGATCTATCGGTTCATCCATTCTTTTAATTGGTTAAACACTTCTTCCTTATCATTATCAGATATCGCCACGCTCTTATTCAACCCATAATGATGTCCAAACTCGCTATCAGTATAAGTATTTCCGTTAAGCATTACGGGTTTATCATATCTTGGCCTTACGTGAATATGAAGATGAGGATTCGGCGCTGCATCTTTGAAGAAAGAATTCATCAAACAACTCCAATTACATAGTGTTGCTCCCAGAACAGCCTTTAGACACGCCTCCGCTTTGCAAACCAGATTGTGAAGCTCTTCCCATTCTTCACCTGTTAGCTCTGACATCGAATTGCAATGACGCTTCAAAACCAATATACATCGCCCAATATAGTCCTGTTCATCCGAAAGGAAAACAGACCAGCATTTACTTTCGTACACCCTGACTTCTAAACCCATCGAATTCGACGGGGTTAAAATTGGGATTATGCAAGCGCTCCCATATACCGAGAAACTCTATAGTCTCTCTATTTCTCATCCAGTTGCGGATGCTATTATTTGGATCATCACTTTTATACTTGGCTATATCAGTCATTGAAATATATTCATTTTGGAAATCTTCCGTATAGATTCCTATTTCAAAACCTTTTGCATGTATGGTTTCTTTTTTTATACTTTTAGCCACTCTGAAACCTCCTGTATTTTCCAATATCTTTTAGTATATCAAATAACATCTGACCTATAAAGCGCTATCGAGCTATGCTTCATTCCAAACTTCGAGTGTGGCATCGATGACCAAAAAATCAATAATCCCACTATAATCCCACTATCACACCACTATTTTACGTCTGTACGAGGTTATATGGCCAATGTGTAAGGTTTTGGAAAATTGCTGTAACCATTGAAAAACAGCGAAAATATTGGAAAATAAAAAAGGCGGTTTATATTCACAAACCGCCAAATTTGGTGGCCCATATTGGACTTGAACCAATGACCTTCTGGTTGTCACCCAGACGCTCTCCCAGCTGAGCTAATGGACCGTATTTTGCCGTACGATTAGTCTATCACAAAGCCTGTCATTAGTCCACTTATAAAAAAGCCACCGGGGCATGCACCGATGGCTCTTCACTTTTTAACTTTACCTTTTTAATCTCGCACCATTTTATCTGCAAGTCGCTCCTTCCCATCTCCCTCGCCTAGTCTCTCTCGCCAAATATTTCTTTGACTAGCCTCTCGTACTCAATATAGGCGTCTTGATCGTCGAGCTCGGATAGAAGATCTGCGATTGTGTGATAATACCACGCGTGTTCTATAGGATCCTTTTGGTTGAAGTTCTCCCAGATAGTATCGCCATACCGCCTCCATGCTCTATGAAGCGACCTTATATTTGACAGCTTATCTCCGAGCCAAAGGATTTTTTCTGCTATGTCATCAGATTTTTCAAGAGCTTCAAGACTTTCTTCTTTTCTAATGCGCCAGCTTGCCTCGGGTAGCATATATGGACGTTTATCCTCTGTCTCTCCCGCGACGAGCTCTGCAACGCGCGGTCCAAAGAGTTCCATAATCTCCGAAATGGTCGCATCGGTGTCTTCTACGGTATCGTGCAATACTGCAGCAGAAATGATTTCTTCATCTCTTGTTATCGTACCGACAATCGCCGCAACCTCCAGTGGATGAAGAATGTATGGCGTCCCCTCCATCTTTCTTATGTCGCCACTATGCTTTTCAGTGGCGTAGCTAATTGCTCTATCTAATAGATTCATTTACTCCTCACAGACTCTTCTTCAGTTTTAACACATTGCTTCCGTCCTTATATTCATAAGAGACATCGTCCATCATTTGCTTTGTTAGGAATATTCCCAAGCCACCGATATCTCTCTCCTCAGCAGGAAGCGTAAGGTCCGGATCCTGTCTTGCAAGTGGATCATAAGGCATTCCCTGATCTATAAATGTTATCATTACGGTAAGTGGATTTTCTTCTACCTCAACTCTAACCTTTGCTTTTCCAATCTCAGGCGCATACGCATAATGCGCAATATTAACAAAGATTTCTTCTACCGCTAAATCTATCTCCATCACAATCTTTGGAGGACAGTCAAGCGCCTCCAATTTCTGATCAATAAAATCCATCACTGTCTGAAGATTATCGTCGGTCGCTTCAATGTCAAGCTCATGTGCCAAGTTCTTCTCTGTCACAGCACTACCTCCACCAACATCAAAGGAAAGCGAATCGGTTTTCTCGAGAAGTTCCTCAAGTTCGCCCTTCCAATGTTCTATTTCCTTTCGGCGTTCCTCATCTTCTAGACCGCCTCTCCTAATGGAGCGCCTAATCAGTCTCGTATATCCAATAATGCGTGCCTTATTTTCTACATCCTTAAGGAACGCTTCATCATCGGTTCCAAAATATTCAACAAGGCTCTTATGCCAGAATTCTTTTGCTGTTTCAAAATCAAATCCCTGGAACTTCTTAACTATCTCATGATCCAGCTCGGAAAAACCGATGAACGCATTATATATTGATGCAAATTCAAATACCGGGTGGCCCACAGCAAGTGTGTCCATATCTATCAAGAGAACTTCGTCGTTCTGTAGTTCCAAATTTTTGGTATGATAGTCGCCATGGAGCATGTGGTTGTCCTTTGGAATAGCTTCTACGAGTTCAACAAGTTTCTCACCCGCCTTATCGTTCAGATAATCTTTTGTGAACTCCGCCCAGTCAACAGCTGTCTCCTTCATGTCCGGAAGCTGACCCTCAGGGACGAGCGTGCCGTGAATGATCTTTAGCATCTTTATATATTCCTTGACACACCAATCCATTTTTTCAGGCTCGGTTGTTAGAATCTTGGAAAAGGACCTTGCATTCAAAAGTTCAAATACCGAACCATAGCTATCTCCAACCTTGACAACATCGTAGGAAATCGCAGTAGGAATTCCGAGAATAAGCGCGAGTTTTGCAACTTCTCTCTCGTGCTGAATCTCCGAAAGCGCATCTGCATTGTTATATACTTTTACGACATTGTCCTTATCTATTCTATAGATGGTTCCGTTGGCACCTCTACCGATTTCTTCGCAACCCTCAATCGAAACAACTCTATAAGCCTTCTCGACGGGCATCATCTGAGTGAAACCGGTCATATCCAAAATCTCATATACTTCCGAACTGACACCCTGAATCGACATCTCCGGGCACATTTTTCTTAGATGAAGAAGAACCCTAAGTCCTGCGCTTGAAATATAGCTTAATTCTGTCGCATCAATCAAGAGATTAGATAAGGACCTATCACCTATGATTTCAAGTGCCTCCTTTTCGACACTCGGCGCATTGCCGGAATCTATTCTACCGGAAAGAGCAATGATAAGTTTATCGTCCTTTTTTTCTCCTCTAACTTCTTTCATAATCATTTCCTCACTAGATCAACTATTAGTTACCGCGATATTTCAAGCAGAGCATTGTAAGATCGTCAAACTGCTCGGCTCCCTTCACAAAGGAATCAACACCCGATCTTACATTTGCAAGAACATCTTCCGGTGCTGCATCAGGAACTCTGTTTAAAGCCTCTATCATACGATCCGTTCCAAACAATTCTGTATCTGCGCTTGTTGCTTCCGGTACACCATCCGTATATAAGAACAATGCGTCGCCCGGCTTAAGCATAATTTCATAGTCTGTATATTTTACGCCCGGCATTCCGCCTATAACCAAACCATGTTTATCTTTATATAGTTCAAAGTTCTTGTCTCCAAGTTTAACCGCAGGATACTCGTGACCTGCATTTGCTGCAGTTAGCTTTCCTGTGGATATTTCAAGTATTCCAAGCCAAACTGTTACAAACATCTCCTGTGTATTGCCATCACAAATCTGTTCGTTCACCGTCTGAAGTATGGCCGCCGGATCCATCTTTCCAAGCTTTGAAGTGTTTCCGATCATGATCTTTGAAGCCATCATAAATAGTGCAGCAGGAACTCCCTTTCCGGAGACGTCCGCCATTACGATTGCAAGATGGTCATCATCAATTAGGAAATAATCATAGAAGTCGCCGCCGACTTCCTTTGCCGGGTCCATGGATGCAAACAGGTCAAACTCTTTTCTCCCCGGAAAGGCCGGAAAGATATGAGGTATTGAACCTTCCTGGATGGCGGTGGCCATGGAAAGTTCTCTATCGACCATTGCTTTTTCTCTACCTTGAGCAATATTGAGTACACAATACATAAATAGCAGAATCAGCATTATAACTCCATAGCTTATGGAGAGGCCATAGACTCTTGCGGCAAATATTCCCGCAAGTGTCGGAACTATTACGTAGAGAAGCAAGATAACAATCTTGTAGGTCGGCAAATTCTTTCTGTACTTTACAATCAGAACAAGAGAGGCAATTGTCGTAAGATACGCATAGATCATTGAAACCTGATATCCCGGCCCCCTTGTATAAACGCCCGCCTCATCTACAGAAAAGAACATGCCAGTTTTTAGATTTACAATCCTAGAAATCATCGCAACAATCAAAAGCCACTGCATGATCTTTCCGATTATATTTATCATTTTGCTTTCTACGCGCAGAACATTTCTTACATATAGCCAGAAAAAGAACGCGGCAGTAGGCATGCACACATAATAGACTGTGTTGTCAATAATGTTTATAAGACGAAGGCTTGGATCTCCGTCCACTAGCCATGAAACCAAATCGCAAAACAAGCCCAAGAATGTCACGTTGAGAAGGTACAGATAGTTTTTATAATTTGCCCCCGTCTTTTGTATGTCTATAAGCGCACATATGAACAAAATATATCCTACAAGCATTCCAAAAATATCTATGCTGACATTTATGATATAAGGGTCTTGCAGATTTGGTAGGCCTTTCTTCCATACCAAAAAAATGCTTAGGATTATGAGTCCAATATATGTGAGGCTTGTCAGGGTTACATCTACCCTTTTTTTCTTGTCGATAAAACTTTCAGTCATGTCGTTCACTACTTTTCTTTATCTCGCTCACAATTAATTGCCATATAACTCCGTTAACGATTTTATTCAATCGTCAAAATATCCGAGAAGCCTGTTACCTCAAAGATTTCCATAATCGGTCCACCTACGTTGATTACCTTCATGGCGCCCTGTTTATTCATAATCTTCTGTGCGGCTAAAAGTACTCTAAGTCCTGATGAAGAAATATACTCAAGATTCTCTAGGTCAAGTACCAGATCCTTAAGTTCTTCCTTTGATGCCTCTATCTCCTTCTCGAGATCCGGAGAGGTAACTGTATCAAGTCTTCCTTCGAGTGCAATAACGCAATTGCCGTCTTCAATTTTCTTTTCAATCTTTAGCATTTTAAACTCCCTTTTTTCATTCCAGTAAAATCAATTCCTATTATCTATACACCACTTAATTATACATTTTTATATGAGCCCGAAGCGCTTTCTATGGTTTTTTCTATATCCTTTGCGGAATCCATAACAAGTCCACCTCCTCAATGCATTTTGATTGTAGAATGGTCTGTCCAACAGATGTCCAACAAAATATGACCTTTTTTAATCTTCTCTGCCAATTTAAGACCGTCCATCTCCGGCATTTTGATGTCCAGGATAGCGATGTCACAAATATTTTCTTTTAGATACACCTGCGCTTCTTTTGGAGATAAAAAGCCCTCAACTTCCACCTCTTCACCGAGTGCTCGGCATAGCGATACTGCAGAGTCAAGCGCCTTTGGATCATCATCTACGCAGACAATCCGCATACTCATCTTTCTCTCCTCTAGTGTGCAATCTTATAAATCTCAGGGGAGCTCCGTAACCTGGTTGTCGTCCTGAACTTGATCGGCCTTCACGAGTTTAATTTCTTTGTGAGAAATTTCTCCGCCCAGATAAACCAAATAGTATGCATGTGCATTTTCAACAGACTTTAAAAATAGAGACCGGTCGCCGTTCTGGGTAAAGGCCGTATTGTCCTCAAGCGCAAAGCCCGGAAGGCCCGTATCCACAAGGTGGCGATCAAAACCTTTTATTGCAGCCTCATTGTAATGAGGACAAACTGCGGTGTGATGCATATCAAGAAGATTATCCGACCAAATATAATTCCAGTCAGACTTTCCTTCGTTATAATGACTGTTGCTGTATCCGCAATTGAACCAGCACGTGCATCCTGCGCCGATTCCGGAAAGCACAAGGCTATCGCTCGTAAATGCACGATAGAGGATCTCATCAAAGCGTTGCTTCCTCCATGTATTTATGAGCCAGACAATATTGCCATCGCCAACATATACGACATCAGCCCAATCTACGAGTCTCTGGAGTTCTTCCTCGCTATAATCCTTTTTGGAAAAAGCAATCGTCTCAACTTTTGCTCCAAGCTTATTAAATGCATCAGTAAAACTCGTGATGTATCCAGCGTCATCCTTTGATGCAGTAGGAACAAAGAGCACGTTTGGATTGCTCTTATTTGATAGTTTGATTATATGTTTGTTTAGCAGTTCTGTGGATTCAAGCGTTCCACCGGAAATTGCAACTATTCTACCCATATCTATCACCGATTAACTATGTCTATGCCGTTCTATCCAATAAGTCCACGACCAAAGACCGCATATGCCCAAAGCAAAAGGCCTATAACGTTCAGAACGATTCCCGCGATTGCGAGGTTACGTTTCTTTCCTTTTCTTGCGGACATTGATAAGTAAAGACCTATTACCAGAGGCAAAAAACTGATCGCAAGACCAAAGACAGCAGCAATTATGGCTACAACGCCCACTATAAGTCCAAGGATTGCATCAGAGTTTGGGCTGGATGCGTCTTTTTTCTTTGCGGTGCGTCTTTCTTTTAGTTCTTCCCATGTTGGCTGATATTCGGCTTCAAAATCGTCTTCCAAAGTTTCTTCCAGGGTTTCTTCCGAAACCTCTTCACTTTCAAGAACGTCTCCATCAACCTTATTTTCTAAATTGTCCATGAAAAACCCTCGTCGTCTTGGATATCAACTGATTAATTGTATGTTAAAACCATAATAGTACTATTATATATTAATTCTGACCTGAAATGTAAAGAAAATCAAAGATTCTTGACAAAGAGAGCTCTTATGGCGTTCAAAACGGCTATTACCATGACGCCAACGTCGGCAAATATAGCAAGCCACATATTGGCAAGCCCTATAGCACCGAGCAAAAGACATGCAATCTTGACACCGATTGCAAAATAGATATTTTCATATGCAATTCTCATGCATTTTTTGGCAATCTTAATAGCCTTTGCAATTTTAAGAGGATCGTCATCCATAAGAACAACGTCGGCTGCCTCTATAGCCGCATCGGAACCGAGCGCACCCATGGCAATTCCGATATCTGCACGGGCAAGAACGGGCGCATCATTTATTCCATCCCCAACAAACGCCAGAGTTCCGCCGTCCTTTTCTGCCAAAAGTTTTTCTACGATAGACACCTTATCTCCCGGGAGCAGCTCGCTATGAACTTCAGTTATTCCGAGCTTCTCCGAAACACTCTCTGCAACCTTTTGATCGTCACCCGTAAGCATAACAATTCTTGAGACACCGCTCTGCCTCATCTTTTTTATCGCTTCCTGCGAAGTCTCTTTTATGACATCAGCTATAAGGATATGTCCGAGGTATTCGCCGTCCTTTGCTATATGGATTACCGTTCCAACCTCCTCGCAATCCTTAAAATCAATGCCTCGGGACTTCATCAGTTTGTCGTTTCCGATAAGAATCCTTGCACCATCAACTAGAGCGCTTATTCCTTCTCCGCTTATTTCTTCAATCTCGCTCACGCGGTTTCTGTCAATCTTATGTGAGGCGCCCTCCTCATCTCCGAAGCCCGAAAGATATGCTGCCTGGAGGCTCTTGCTTATCGGATGTGATGATGCGCATTCAGCGTGCGCGGCATACTCCAGGATTTTTTCTTCAGCTATGCTTGCATGATGGACGCCTACTACTTGGAAAACGCCCTTGGTGAGCGTTCCTGTTTTATCACATACCAGCCTCTTGGTTTTAGCAAGCGACTCTATATAGTTTGAGCCTTTGACCAAAACGCCCGCCTTGCTTGCGCCACCTATTCCCGCAAAGAACGTAAGCGGAATACTTATTACGAGCGCACAAGGACAGCTAATTACAAGGAATGTGAGTGCCCTGTAGATCCATGTTCCCCACTCCGCACTGATACCGATTGCGAGCAGTCTAAATAACGGCGGTACTATTGCAAGAACGATGGCGCAGATTACAACAACCGGAGTATATACCCTCGCGAATTTGCTGATGAAGTCTTCTGACTTTGATTTGCGGCTACTTGCGTTTTCGACCATGTCCAGAATTGTGGAGACTGTTGACTCTCCAAATTCCTTTGTTGTCCTGATAGAAAGAACGCCGCTCATATTGATGCTTCCGCTTATGATTTCATCGCCCTCGTTAATTGTGCGCGGGAGACTCTCTCCTGTCAAAGCACTCGTATCCAGAGACGATGTTCCGGAAACGACAATTCCATCAATCGGGACTTTCTCTCCCGGCTGACAAATTATAATGCTTCCAATCGCAACCTCGTCGGGATCTACTTTCTCGAGCCTTCCATCAACCTCAATATTTGCGTAGTCAGGGCGAATATCCATGAGTTCCGTGATGCTCTTTCTGCTTTTTCCGACCGCATAGCTCTGGAACCACTCTCCTATCTGATAAAAGAGCATTACGGCAACAGCCTCTACATAATCTCCGGTATCGATAAGCGCAAGCGCGATAGCACCGAGCGTCGCCACAACCATGAGAAAACATTCATCCAGCGGCTGCCTATTCTTAATTCCCTTCCACGCCTTAATGAGTATGTCGTATCCGACAACGATATACGGAATCATGTATAGCAGAAAGCGCAAAAACCCCTCTACCGGAAGGAAATGAAGTCCCACCAGCATCAGGGCTGCAAGCACAATTCTTATTAACGTTCGTTTCTGTTTCTTATTCATCAATACTATACGAACCCAAGAGGCTCGTCATTTTTCTATCTCTTTAGAAAAAAATCTCGCAATCGTCCTCTACTTTTTTGCAGTTATCAAGAACGCGTGGCATTACCTCGCTCGGGTCCGCACCTTCTTCAAACTCAACTTCCATCTTGAGCGCCATAAAGTTTACGACAGCGTCCTTTACGCCTTCCGTCTTCTTTGCTGCAGTTTCCATCTTGTTTGCACAGTTTGCGCAATCAACTTCTATTTTATATTTCTTCTTCATATCTTTACCTCCGCAAAAGGAACTTCCTTAGACGATTAAACGATTATTTAATTGATAAATTGATTCTATACCTCTTCCTCCCCTTTGTCAATACCGCTTCTTGACTAATATGCGAAACGAGATTTAATATATGGATATAGAATTGTAGAAAAAGGAGACGCCTTATGTCCAACCATTCACTTCCACATAATCACAACCATCTTAGCGAGGATTTTCTTGAAAGCATACCACCAAAGGGCGAAGTCGCAATCGTAGCCGAGGCGCTTAAACAGCTCGGAGACCCGACGAGACTCAGAATCTTTTGGATACTCTGCCACTGCGAAGAATGCGTACTAGATATTGCAGCGATGATGGAGATGTCGAGCCCTGCGGTGTCGCACCACCTTAGGCTCCTAAAGGATAGTGGCCTCATCACCTCTCGCCGCGAAGGAAAAGAGATGTACTACACTGCATCAGAGAGCGAGCTCGCGCAGGAGCTTCATGCAGTCATAGAAAAGATTGGACATATAACATGCCCAACAAAGTGATGACCGGCAAAAGGCAACAATTCAAAAAATATAACTCAAAAAACTATAAATCAAAAACCAAAAGAAGCGCCGAAGCGCTTCTTTTTTCATGAACTTTTTTAAACTTTTCTCTAAACTATTTCTCAAACTTTGTTCCGCACTGTGGGCAGAAGTTCGGAAGATCGTTTATGTTCTTTGGTGTGAATCCGCAGTTCTTGCAGTGTGGAGCTTCGTCCGGTTTCTTTGTTCCGCAGTGTGTGCAATAGTTTCCGTCGTTCTTCTTGCTGCAGGATGGGCAAATCCATTCAACGGGCTTTGCTTCCTCTTCAGATTCGGCCGGTGTAAAAAAGCTTACCTGAGATTCTTTCTTCTGCTCCTGACCGATTGCGAAGAGATCTGCAGGATTGGATCCACCTGCGTTCATAGCCATTCCCATACCCATAAATCCAATAGCTGCTCCCGCGTCGTTTGATGCCGCTTCTACCATGGCTTCTGCCTGAGCCTGGCTGATGTTTGCTGCGGCCATTGCAGGATTTGCATATACAGCAGCATTCTGTGCGGCTTTGAGTCTCTCGGAGTCATGCTCCGTAAGAGTAATCGGATTAAGCGCGATAGATATGATTTCAAGACCTCTCTCTTCTTTCCAAAGCTTGGAGAGCTGCTCGTTCATCGCCTTTGTTATATCGTCATAGTATTCGGTAAGCTGGCTAGGTCTGATTTCGTTCTTTCCAACTTCACCGAGTGCCGGAGCAAGCGCGTTTACAAACTCTGCCTTGAGCTGTGTGTCTATATCTTCTCTTGTAAAATCGTTCTCTACGTTTCCGCATACGTTGGTGTAGAAGAGAAGCGGATCAACGATCTTATACGAATAAACACCCGAGCAACGAATATCTACATCAAGGTCTAAACCGATCTTGGAGTCAACAACTCTGAACGGAATCGGACTTGGTGTTCCAAACTTATTGTCGCGGAGTTCCTTGGTGTTGAAATAATAAACTCTCTGATCCTTCGCAGCAGCTCCGCCGTAGCTAAAACGTCTTCCAATCTTTCTGAAGGTTTCTTCGATTGCATAGTTTAAGTCGCCGGTAAATACGCTTGGTTCGCTGCTTGTATCGTATGTGAACTCGCCCGGCTCTGCGCACACTTCTACGATTTCACCCTGCTCAACAATCATCATGCACTGACCGTCGGCAACCGCGATTCCAGAACCGTTGGTAATGATGTTGTCGCTTCCAAAATTATTCAGCACGCCATTTGTCTTTTTGTAGGCACGCTTTACCAAGACGTCGCTTGGCATTGAGTCACAGTAAAAGAATTCTTTCCACTGATCCGAAATTACTCCACTAGCTGCTGTAGTAAAAGCTTTGATAAGGCCCATTGCGTTCTCCTTTCTACATTAGAACTCTGCAGATTTTGGTGTTCTTGGGAACGGCAGCACGTCCCTGATATTGCTCATTCCCGTTAAGTACATTATCATTCTCTCAAATCCAAGTCCGTAACCTGCGTGTTTTACTCCGCCGTACTTTCTAAGATCGAGGTACCAACTATAATCTTCTTTCTCAAGCCCCATCTCTTCCATGCGCTTAAGAAGCACGTCCATGCGCTCCTCTCTCTGGCTTCCTCCGATGATTTCACCAACGCCCGGAACAAGTAAGTCGCAAGCCGCAACTGTTTTTCCGTCGTCGTTCACGCGCATATAGAATGCTTTGATATCCTTTGGATAATCCGTAACAAAGACAGGCTTCTTGAATATCTCTTCCGTAATATATCTTTCGTGCTCCGTCTGAAGGTCAATTCCCCACTCAACAGGATATTGGAATTCCTTTCCGGATTTTAGGAGCATATCCACAGCATCTGTATAGCTCACGCGCGCAAAGTCGGAGTTAACGATGTTATCGAGTCTCTCGAGAAGTCCTTTGTCGATGAATTTGTTGAAGAACTCCATTTCTTCCGGCGCCTTTTCAAGCACATAGTTAATAATATGCTTTACCATAGCCTCTGCCATCTGCATATTGCCTTCAAGATCGCAGAACGCCATTTCAGGCTCTATCATCCAGAACTCGCTTGCGTGCCTTGCAGTGTTGGAGTTCTCTGCGCGGAATGTCGGACCAAATGTATAGATGTCTCTGAACGCAAGAGCAAAGGCTTCGCCCTCTAGCTGACCGCTTACTGTGAGGCTTGTCTTTTTCTTGAAGAAGTCCTCCGTATAATCAATCTCGCCAACCTTGGCTATTCCCTCTTTTACCGCATCGCTCTCTTCCTGATATCTCGGGAGATTGTCTAGGTCCAGAGTCGTTACCTGGAACATCTCGCCTGCACCCTCTGCATCACTTCCCGTGATGATTGGTGTATGAACATAAACAAAGTCTCTATCCTGGAAGAATGTATGAATCGCATGCGCAACAAGAGACCTTACTCTGAATACCGCAGAGAACGTATTGCTCCTCGGTCTAAGGTGTGCAATCTCTCTTAAGAATTCCATTGAATGTCTTTTGTTCTGAAGCGGATAATCGGGGTCTGTATCTGCGATTATTTCTATTTTTTCTGCTTTGATTTCAAATGGTTGCTGAGCATCAGGGGTTAAAACCAAAGTCCCTTCAACGGAAAGCGCAGAAGAAACATTGGCCTTGGCAACTTCTGCAAAGTTTGAAAGCGTCTCTGCCTCATAGACAACCTGGACAGGCTTAAAAAAGCTTCCGTCATTTAACTCAACAAAACCAAAGTGATTATTATTGCGGTTATTCCTAACCCAGCCGTTAACTACGACTTTCTTGTCGGAATAGCTTGCCGCATTTCTATGCAGTTCTCTTAGTTTTACATCTTGCATAATAATCACTCCTTTAAAAAATATTTCTGCGATAGCTATAGCTTTGCTAACACAATAATTTATTATATCACATTTTTTCAGCATGGACACGTCGGTTCGTTGCTAAAATAGTGTATAATATGAGTGAGGTGATTAACATGAAAGAAAGATTTAGACAAATGGTTGAGCGCGACAAGGATGCCCTTCTTGAGGACCTTCGCAAACTAATAGCGATAGAGAGCGTAAACGGCGTCAAAGAAAAGACCGAGGAAGCCCTGGAATTCGTCCTTAAGCGTGCCGAAGAAATGGGTATGAGGACCGAGATCAGCAGCCTTAAGAATGTTGGATTTGCCGAAATCGGCGAAGGCAAGGAAATGATAGGTATCCTAGTTCACGTTGACGTGGTTCCACCGGGAGAGGCTGACCTCTGGGAGTCTCCGGCTTATGAGCTCACGGAGCGCGACGGCTATCTATATGCTCGCGGTGTCTGCGACGACAAAGGCCCCGCCATCATAAGCCTATATTCAATGAAGAATCTTATGGAACTCGCAGCTGAAGAAGGTAAGACCATCGGGAAGAGAATCCGTCTTATCGTCGGAACCAGCGAAGAAAGCCAGTGGGTAGATATGGAGACATATCTTAAGGAGTTTGAGCCACCTACATACGGCTTCACTCCGGACGGACACTTCCCTATCGTAAACAAAGAAGCTGGCTATCTTGATTTTGAACTCAGTTTTCCGGAGACCGCTGAGGCGCTCGGAAATATTACGGATATAAATTACGGTATCAGCGTTGGTACCGTTCCATCAACCGCATATTATACAGAGAATGGCGAGACTAAGAGATTTGAAGGAGCTTCCGCTCACGGTTCGCTTCCTTGGCTCGGCGACAATGCAATCGTTCATCTTGCTAATGATCTTAAAGGTCGCGGACTCAAGTTCGCAGACTTCATCGCAGAGCACTGCGGAGAAAAAGGTGAGCAGGATTTCTTTACGGATCCGGATACCTGCCCTGCTGAATTTGATAGAGCAACAACCATCGTTCCGACAACGCTTGAGCTTAAGGACGGTGTCGTTACAATTAATATGAACACTCGCCATCGCTACGGCGTCCTGAGCAAAGACATCATGGCCGTCGTAGATAAACTCGGAGAAGAAGTCGGATTCACAAGCCGCGTAACAGAAGCGCTTGAGCCACTCTTCTCAAGCGCGAGCCAGGATTGGCTAAAGCGCATGGCTGAAGTCTATGAGTCCTATGGTTATGAAAACGAATTCAAGCTTACAGGTGGAACAAGCTACGCCAAGTCCATGGAAAACATCGTAACCTGGGGACCTCTCCTTCCGGGAGAATTTGACGGAAACCATATGGAGAACGAACTCCTGAAGAAAGACGTCGTATTCCTCTGCCAGGAGATGTACGCACTCTATCTCTGGGGCGAGATTCAGTAGCAATTCATTCCACTGCAAAGAATACTCCTAGCTGCTGGAAGAATCATAAACAAATAAAATGAAAAGGCGGCATATTTAGCCGCCTTTTCTGATGAAAGGATAGAGCTGCTAAGCCTGATCCTGGGCACATTCTTATTTATGGGCGCCCTCCTCCACCTTGACCACCAGGCATTTGGCCACCACCCCAGCCTCCGGGTCCACCCATCATAGCATTATATAGCTCCGTCACCTGCTGTCCGTTCACATAGACCTCACCACCATTAATGGCCCCACCAAGGTCATAGTCAAACGGGAACTGTGCACTTATATTTACTACGCCACCATTGATATATAGGTAGCCATTACTATCGAGAGCATCTGTATCTCCCGCAGCCATAGTGACTGTAATCTCACCACCGTTTATCTCAAGCGCTGGCGTATAGTCCGTCACCTTCTGCGCTGCGTTTATACCATCGTCACTCGCGGCGATATCAATACTTCCATCATTCACAGTTACAACGGTTGCTTCAAGCCCCTCAGCAGCGACAATCGTTATTTCCCCGCCATCTACGGTCAGAGTTGCTTCAGCGTGAACACCGTCATCGGTTGCATTTATATTAATTGTTCCGTCATAGATATTAACGTCCAAGTCGGAGTTGAGTCCGTCGTCTCCTGCAACTATCGTGATGTCGCCACCTGCGATTCCGATAAGGTCGTTAGCAGACAAAGCCTTCTCGGCAGAAGTAAGTTCATATGTACCGCTTGTGATCTTGAGATCGTCCTTGGATACAATCGCGTGCCCTTGAACTGATGTAACATTTAGTGCCCCTTCGCCGTTAAACACGATATCGTCCTTGGAGAAGATTGCTCCGTCAACCGCATTCTCATCCGTTTGAATAAAGGCGCCTGTTGTCGAAATTTTGTTTACGGATCCTTCAGTTGTCGTTACAAACACCTTGTCCGCATTAAGAACATAGATTGAGGCGCTTGTGTCGTTTGTTATGGTTGCATTGTCCAGAATAAGCTGAACCTTATCCTCCGTTCCCGGTACATCAACTACAATTTGACCATTAAGTTCTCCCGTAAGTAGATAATTTCCTGCGGCGTTAATTGTTACAGTAGAACCGCTTACACTGGCGCCACTCGCATCTGTACTTGCGGTGCCTCCCGAGAGTGTAATAGTCTCGTAGTCAGAGTACCCGATATCAAAATCTCTTTCAGTGAAACCGTCTGGGACAGTGACGGAGGACGAAGAGCTTTCACTTCCTGACTCCGCAGTTTCCTCCGCAGCGCTCTCCTCTGCATTAGTAGTTGTTGCTGCGTCATCGGCATTCGTTTCTTCTTCGTTTGCGACTTCGCTTGTAGCTTCATCGGTTGGTGCTGTACTTCCCGCATTATTTGTTTCATTTGTTGTATTTGCTTTGCTTCCACATGCTCCTAGTACGATCACAAGCGACAGCACTAGCATCAGCACTATTATCATTAAACCCTTTTTGTTTTTCATTTCTATTTCCTCCCTTCACCCTATAGCTCTCCTGTGTCAGCTAACATGGCAAGGCTTATTTCCAAGTTTCCGTTTCTGCATCTTAATTCATCTATAAATTCTTTATCTGTTCCGGCCTTTTTCATAGTTACGTTATAGTGCAATTTGTTAAGGCTTCCGAGATTGCTCGTTTTGATGCTTGTAAGTTTTGCGTTGGATGTGTACTTCTGGAACAGATCGTCAAACATTCCTTCATAGTCTAGATCTTCCGGAACAGTAACTTTCAAAATCTTTTGAAGGCCGCCGTCTCTTGTCTGCAAAAAACCTGCATGGTCATAAAAGACGGTTACAATTGCAAGGATTACAGCAAAGACCGCAGCAAATGCGACGTAACCCATTCCACAGGCGAGACCTATCGCCATAGCAAGAAATACCGCGCAGATTTCTCTTGCCGTTCCCGGTGCGGAACGAAATCTAACAAGCGAGAATGTTCCTGCTACAGCAACGGATGCACCAATGCTTCCGTTTACCATCATTATGATTACCGCAACTATCGCAGGTAGCATTGCCACCGTTACAAGAAATCCATTTGAATGTGCTGTATGATATGAATATACTAGGGCTATCATCGCACCAAGCACCAGCGCTACTGCGAGACTTATGACAAACCCACCTATTCCTAATACTCCACTTGCAAATATACTTTCAAATATGTTAGTCATTTTATTACCCTACCTTTCCTTAGAATGCCGCTGCAACGCCAATCTTTTTCATAACTTTCCTTAGCTGCGGCATATATATTATCTTCTCCGAACTTGCCGGTTCTTTTTCCACTTCGCGTCCGGAAGAAATCGTTTTCTCTGCTATCGTTCCGTACGCCTTACCGTATTTGGAGAAGCTCGCAGGTCTTGCCTTTGCTTGATTCAGGACTTCCACAAGCCATATCGGAAGCGCCGTTGCTGTCTTTATCTCCATAAGGCTTTCACCTTCTGCGAGAAGGTCTTCTCCACCCTCCTCCGATGTGAGCCTTACGTCATTTCCTCTCCATCTAATATTCTTATCAAAGGTGATTCTTAAACTCTCATCCTCTTCGGAGAAGTATGCGCATCTATCGTAGCTGAGATAAACCATCGGTTTTAGATTCTTGTAGTAGTTCTTGAAGTAGTCTATCTCCTTTGCGATCTGCGGGTTTGAAACCTCTGCGATTCTTTCCTTGAGTTCCTCGAGCCCCAGCTCGCCTGCCATATACTTTTCTGCGTCTCTTTCTTTAAGTTCCACGCGTCTCTTATATACGACCTTGTCAAACTTCTTCTTGAGTTCCAGGAACACCACCGTGTCTTCCGTCGGACTTCCGTAACTTCTTAGTCTGATCTTTTCTTTGTAACTTGGTTTCTCCAAGGATCTTCTTATAAGTCTATAGTCCGGCGTATCGTAATAGATGTTTCTGATGGTGCTCATGCCATGCGGGTCCGGAATCATTCTGTCCTTTATGCCACGCATTACGGTACGTCTCTGCTCGGCAGTCAATATATATTTGATTTCATGTCTTGCGAAAACATTTATTATCTTTTCCATTTTCGTATCTCCTTTTGATGGTTTCATGATACGGCGCGAACCTAAAATGAACTTAAAGAAATACTTAAAAATAGGTTAAAAGAATTAAGCTGAGAGAATGTAGTTCTTCGAACAATTCCGCAGGGGTGGATACAATTACACGAAGATAAAAATAGGACTTTCGATGGATGTTTGGATATGTCTGAGCCCGCAGGGCGAGTTTTATCCAAACTCCCGAAAGTCCATTTTTATTGAGTATGTAATTGTCCATCCCGAGGACGCGTGAGAAGAATCTACACTCTCGGCTTATTTTTTTAACCTATTTTTACAGTAATTATTATACGCTCCCCGTCCGGGCTTTCGGCTGTAATTTCTCCTCCGTGAGCTGAGACAATTGATTGTGCCATCGATAGGCCGATTCCGCTTCCGGGCTTTTCGCTATTATGCGAGGTGTCGCCCCTGTAAAATCTATCAAAGAATTTATTCTGGCTTCCCTTCTCAAGTCCCTCTGCATAGTTTTCTTCGGTGAGGACGGCTCGCTTCCCGTCCTTTGCTAGAGAGAATTTGATTGGCTTTTCTTCGGTCGCGTATTTAAGTGCGTTATCAGCAAGTATTGAAACGAGCTCTGTTAGAAGTGTTGCGTTTCCTTTAATAGAGATGCCGCTCTCAATATTCCTTTCAATTACGCGGCCTTGCTGCTCTGCCTCAAGACTGAATCCCGCCAAAGCCTTATTAACGAGTTCGGAAAGATTCACGTCTTCCATCGCTAGCTCCTCACCCTCATCCATCTTGGCGAGAGCAACCATATGCGTTGTAAGATCCGAGAGCTTCTTTACCTGCTCTTTGATACCCTGTGTCCACTTGCTTTCGCCTGACTGAAGCTCGATTACTTCGGTGCAGGATTCAATCACGGACATTGGAGTCTTTAGTTCGTGTCCGGCATTTGTTATGAATTCCTTTTGTTTAGCGTAACTCTCCGCAACAGGTTTAATCATCTTTGGTGACAGAAGATAAACCAAAATGCTGATTGCTATAAATCCGATGAGTGAAACAAGAAGGCTTGTTTTAAGAAAGCTTCTTACCGACATCAGGTCTCTTGTGCAGTCAACAAATATATATGTCTTTTTCCCTTCAGCCTCTGAGAGAAGATATTTATAGTTTCCGTCATAACCCGTAGACTTTCCCTTTGCGATAGCACTCTCTACCATTTCTACAGCCTTTGCGCTATCAACAGCGGCAATCCTTCCGGTGTTTATTGAGCTAATGCTTCCGTCTTCATTCAGGTCAACAGTAAAGAACCTCGTCTCGTAAGGTGTCTCTTCTGTCATCCCGGGCCTTAGCCCTCCCGGACCTCCGTGAAAACCCTCTCCATCGGGGTTTGCCTTTGGTTCCATATCATCTTTTCCAAAGGGGCCCGGAAATGCGCCATCGTTCTCCGCAAGAAACTCCAGCATTGCATCTGCCGCACGATCCTTTACAACATAATTGGCAATGTTCAATGTCCCCATCAAAAGTATAAGAACAAGCAGCACTGCCAAAACCGTATATGTAACAACTCTTTTTCTAAGCTTATCTACCATTTAGCCACCCTGATAATTTTTCTGCAATTACTCAGCCTATTCCTCGTTAGTGGCCTCAAGCGAGTACCCCACTCCGCGGGCTGCTTTTATCTGAACGTGAGCCCCGAGCTCCGAAAGCTTCTTTCTCAGGCTTGATATATTTACCCATACTACGTTTATTTCCGCCTCACTGTCGTAGCCCCAGATTTTTTCCATGAATCGCTCGCTAGAAATCACTTGTCCCGAGTTTGCCATGAGCATTTCCATCATTTGATACTCTTTGTTTGCGAGTCTTGTCTCTCCCTCGGGTCCGGACAAAGTATAGTCAGCCCTTCCGAGCGTAAGATCTTGGAACCTAAGGCTGGTATCGGTGAGTTCAGGCTGGCGCCTTGTGATTGCCCTAACGCGAGCAATGAGCTCCGGCATAGCAAATGGCTTTGTCAGATAATCGTCTGCACCACTATCTAAACCTTCCACTCTATCCTCTACTTGCGATTTGGCTGTGAGCATGATGACCGGAGTTGATAGGCCGGCTGCCCTCAGTTCCTTCACAACCGTAATTCCGTCCTTCTTCGGCATCATAATGTCCAGAATCGCAGCATCATAACTTCCGGTCAGGAGATAATCTATCGCATCCTGTCCGTCATATACCGCATCAACGGAATAATTATTGTGCGTCAGCATTTCCACCAGTGCATCCGATAATAGTTTTTCATCCTCTGCAAGAAGAAGTCTCATATTTCCTCCGATTGCCCTTTGGCTATATCCGGTAATCTCAATAATAGCCTAAATTATTAACCTTAATTTTACTTAAAATGATTATGCTCTACACCGGCAAGATGCGCAAGCCTTTTGCCAGCCTTAAACAGCCTTTTCCTCTCTATGCTGATTGTTTTAGAATGGCTTTTGTGATAATATATTTTCGTTAACTAAAAGATTTTGATTTCTATGTAAATTGGAGGTACAGATGTCAATCTTTGATAAACTTACAGCCCAGTTAAAGGCTAATCCCAAGACTATAGTTCTGCCTGATGGTCCTGACCCAAGAGTCATGAACGCAGCAGAGCGCCTAAGCCAAGAAGATGTTCTCAAGGTTATCCTTATCGGAACAGAAGAAGAATTCGCCAAGGGTGCTTCAGAAGGCGGCTATAACCTTTCCAAATGCGAAATAATCGATCCACTTAACTACGACGGTATGGAAGAGATGGTTAAGACCTTTGTTGAACTTCGTAAGGGAAAGGTCACTGAGGAAGAAGCAAAGAAGATGCTCTCCGCAGGAAACTATTTTGGAACAATGCTCGTTAAGATGGGTAAGGCTGACTGCCTACTCGGCGGCGCAACATACTCCACCGCTGATACAGTAAGACCTGCTCTTCAGCTTATAAAGACAAAGCCGGGCGCACACCTCGTAAGCTCAAGCTTTATCCTAATCCGTGGCGACGAGAGAATCGCCATGGGCGACTGCGCTATCAACATCAGCTATGAAGACGATGTTGATGCAGATGGAAACGTAGTTCTCTCCGCAGCAGATAAGCTCGCAGAGGTTGCTGTTGAAACAGCTCGCACCGCTCAGGTATTTGATATCGATCCAAAGGTTGCAGTACTAAGTTTCTCAACCAAGGGTTCCGGTAAGGGCGCAACAGTTCAGCTTTCACACGATGCAACTATCAAGGCTCAGGAGCTTGCTCCGGACCTTGCTATCGACGGAGAACTTCAGTTTGACGCAGCTGTATCCATGGAAGTTGCCAAGACAAAATGCCAGGGCTCCCCTGTTGCAGGTCAGGCAAACACATTCATCTTCCCATGCATAGAAGCAGGTAACATCGGATACAAGATCGCACAGCGTCTCGGCGGATATGCGGCTTATGGTCCAATCCTTCAGGGACTTAACGCACCGATCAATGACCTATCCCGCGGTTGCGACGCAGACGAAATCTATTACATGTCCATCATAACCGCAGCACTTTCATAAAAATCAAATCCCCGGTTGCCGTAGCGACCGGGGATATTTCTTATGACGACATACGAAGCTCTCATGCTTATGTTAACGCTCGCGTTAATATTCGTCAAAGCTCTTAAAAAGAAATAACCGCCTGACTGCGAACCAAGGCGGTTGATTTCTTATCAATCTGTTGAGGCTAGCCGTCAACGGCTTCCTTTGATATTATGATATCATTACTGGTTGAAACTGTCAATTGACTTATGATGCCTTGACTTTGGTTTCGATTATTCTGAATGCGATTGCAAATGCAACTGCGAGTGCCGCCAAGATGATATGAGCTGCTGTCGCAGTTTACAGGGCCATGCGATAAATGGCTTCCATATCTGCGAGTTTAAGGACCTTGGCGGTGCCTATCTGTCCACCTACTGCAGCCTCGCAACCGAGCGCGAGTTCCTTTATCTGCTCTTCTGTAGGCTCTATTCCGAGTTCCTTCATGGTTGTCGGCATGTCTATTGCTCTGAAGAAGTCTTCCATAGCAGCGATTCCCGCGAGAGCTGTTTCTTCGTCAGTTGCTGCAGGCTCTACGCCCATAACATCAACAGCAAATTTCACAAATCTCGGCAGACAATCCTTATATACATAGCGCGCCCAGCTCGGCCAAATTGCAGCAAGTCCCGCACCATGAGTTACATCAAACATTCCGCCGATTTCATGCTCAAGTCTATGTGAAGCCCAGTCGCTTCCCTGATGACCGCATCCTGTGAGACCGTTATGCGAAAGGCTGCTCGCCCACATAACCTCTGCACGCGACTCATAGTTTGATGGATCCGCATGAAGAATATGTGCATGCTTCATGACAGTTTTGATTAGTCCCTCTGCAATAGCATCTGTAATCTCAGGAACATACCCTTGCGTAAAATAACGCTCCATCGTGTGCATCATGATGTCAACGCATCCCGACATCGTCTGATAATCCGGAAGCGTAAGTGTATATGTAGGATCCATGATAGCAAATTTTGCTCTGCAAAGATCACTGTTACAACCCCTCTTTTGTCCTGTCTTTTCGTTGGTGATTACGCTGCTGTCGCTCATCTCGCTTCCTGCAGCTGCGATTGTAAGAACCGCGCCTATAGGGAAACTTGCCTTTGGCGCTCTCGTATGTTCATAAAGATCCCAAACATCAAACTCGGGTTCGCCCAACGCGTAAGCGATTGCCTTTGATGAATCAATTGTTGATCCACCGCCGACAGCAAGGATAAAGTCAACATCGTTCTCCTGCGCAAGTGCGATACCCTCTCTTACCTTGGATAGATGCGGGTTTGGAACAACTCCTCCGAGTTCAACATGGAAGATGCCTGCCTCATCAAGAATCGTCTTTACTCGATCGATAAGTCCTGATTTAACGGCGCTCTGTCCACCATAATGAATCAAAACTCGGCTTCCGCCAAATGTCTTTATTTGTGTCGCTACCTGGTCGATTGAATCTTTTCCGAATACTACCTTTGTTGGCGTGTAGAAATTGAAATTGTTCATTTTTTTACCTCTCAGATTCTAAAGCCGCCATGCGGCGGCTTTGATTTTGGTTTGATTGAGTTTGCTATTAGTTTGCCTTGAAAGCTGCGAGAAGCTCGTCTGTTTTGTCTTCCTCAAGTGCTGTTGCTGTAACGCAAGCCATTGCGGATCCATTCTTTAGGAAGATCTGCTTCTGGAACATCTGCATGTCGCCTGCTTTGCTTACGATTGTCATGCTGACGCAATTCTTTCCGATGAACTCGGTCTCGCCAACTTCTACATCAATTGTTTCCATGCCCTGTGCTGCAAGTGCCTGCTTGATGCTATCTACGGATGCTTCTGCGATTTTCTTTTCGCTGGTAATTAGTCCGTAGAGTTTGCCCATGTCCTGGATCGTAACATTTACGTTGTTGAAACCATTTACGGTTGAACCGCTCGTATCAAGCGCATAGAAGTCAGTTACATAACCTGCGCTCTCAAGTAGAGTTGCTATATCCTCATCGTTAATCTCTGCTGCGGCAAGACCCATGAGTTCTGCGCGCTCAGAAGCAGTTAGGACATACCAATTGTCTGCAGCATCAAATCTGAATCCAAAGTATTCATTAACATAAGAGTTATCCTCGGTCTTTCCGAGAAGTTCAGCAGGCACCACTGTTTCTTCCTGCGCCCCTTCTTCAGCAGGCTCTTCCGTTTCCTCGGATTCCTCCTGCTCGGTCTCTTCCCCTGGAGCCGCTTCTTCTTCAGATTCAGCTTCAGGCTCTGCCTCGGCCTCTTCTTCAGGAGCAGGCTGCGGTGCAGGCTCTTCCTTCTTTGAACATCCGGTAACAAAGACCATGGATATGATTAGCATCAGTGCGATAAGCACAACTAGTTTCTTCTTCATAATTTCCTCCATTAGGTGAGCACCCTTAAACGCTCACCGTCAACTACAATAAAAGTTTGGGTCTATTATACAACATTAGTTACATGGATGTCACTAATCGGAAAATCGCCTAAAACTTCCTCCAGCATTCATCTTTAAAAAACTTAATTATCTTTTTCTCATTCTTTATCTCATAATAGGATACCAGCAGTTTTTTGAACTCTTCTACCTTTGATTCCGGAACGACCAAAAGTCCCGCCCCCTTTTGAATCATGTATATGTTTCACGCCATCATAGAGAAGTTTGTGACACAATACTCTTAGGTGCTGCTTTGTCAAAAGGCTTTAAAAATGTGCTCTTTGCAGACTCGTTTATGTGCGCAAATATCTTAGGTGAATAATCCCACACTCCGCTGTGC
>JAFSUI010000005.1 GCA_017445315.1 Bacillota bacterium
ATTGAAAGTTACAATTTAGTTAATAATATTTATGAGGGAATTAATAATTAGTGTATTAATCCCTTTTTTTTTGCTTTTTTTTATTATATAATTTATTTATAGGAGTTCTTATGAAAAAAATAGTTAGTTTATTAGTTATCTTTAGTTTATGTTTCTTTATTATTGGTTGTGGTAAAGAAGAGGAACCTATAGATATAGATAACGAGCCTGAACTCGCACAGAAATACGGCGTTATGAGTATCCCTACATTTATCAAATTCAGCGGCGGAGCTGAAGAAGCAAGAACTGTTGGAGCAATTCCAAAATCAATCCTTTTGGAACAGCTAGGTCTTGAATAATAAATAAAATAGACAAAGAAAAAAGTGCGTGAGGTCATCCCCACGCACTTTTGTTTTTTATTATTCCTCTGTAGGAGCTTCAGCTTCTTCAGTAGCTTCTTCTGCAGGAGCTTCCTCTACAGGAGCTTCCTCTGCTGGAGCTTCTACTGTTTCTGCAGCTTCCTCTACAGGAGCTTCTGCTGTTTCTTCCTCTTCGAGTCCTTCAGGAGCAGGTGTTGCTGCCTTGATGCTCAGGCTGATGCGCTTACGATCCATATCAATCTCAAGGATCTTTGTTTCAACAGTCTGACCAAGCTTCAGTTCGTCACCGATATTGGCAACTCTCTTATGAGCAACTTCAGAGATATGAACAAGACCATCAAGGCCCGGCTCAAGCTCCACAAATGCACCATATTCTTTTAGCTGAACAACCTTACCGGAAACAATATTTCCAACCTGGTATTTGTCGTTGATGATTGTCCATGGCTCAGGTGTGATTTGCTTAAGACCAAGTGAGATCTTATTCTTTTCCTGATTCATGGAGAGGATCTTAACGTTCACCTTATCTCCAATTGCGAGTACTTCCTGTGGGTGTTTTAACTTGCCCCAAGAAATCTCGGAGATGTGAAGAAGACCGTCAAGTCCACCGATATCTACAAATGCACCGTAATCGGTAAATCTCATTACAGTACCCTCTACGATATCGTCAACATGGAGTTTTTCCCATACATCAGCAATCTGCTTCTGTCTCTCGTCCATAAGAACTGCCTTATGGGAGAAGACTGCTCTGTTTCTTCTTGGATCAACTCTGGTTACTCTTACATCCATAGTCTCGCCGATAAACTCGTTGACACTTTCGTTCTCAACAAATCTGTCGGAAAGCTGGGATAGTGGAATAAATCCGGTAACCTCTTTGTAAGCAGCGATTACACCGCCGTTTACCGCCCTAACGACCTTGACATTGATAATTTCTCTGTTCTCATGGGCTTCATTGATTTCCGTCCAATGTTCACCAATCTCAAGACGTTTCTTGGAAAGCAGGAGACTGCCTTCACTATCATCCGTCTTAATGACTTTGGCCTGAATTTCATCACCAGGCTTAAACACATCAGTCAGCTTCTGTCCTTCCTCAAGAGTAATTTCATCCGCAGGAAGGATTCCGTCCTTTTTGCAGCCCAGGTTAACAACCAATTCCTTGTCTGATACCTGGTGTACTGTGCCTGTGACAATCTCGCCATTTCTAGGCAACCTGGTAGATGCTTCGATTTCATCCATGAAATCTGCCATAGTTACATTTTCATTAGTGATAGCTTCGCTCATTCTTGCAATAACCTCCTTAATTACGCTTTCGGGTGTCGAAGCACCCGCGGCAACCCCAATTTTACTATATTTTCGCATCTCTTTCAATGGTAAATTGCCAATATTTTCAACAAAAAAGGAGTTTTCGCAAAGGCGTTTGGATATTTCATACAGTTTTCTCGTATTTGAACTGTTCCTATCACCAATCACCACCATAGCGTCCGACTCTTGCGCGAGCTCGGCGCAGGCATCCTGCCTATCCGTTGTGGCGTTACATATTGTATTTTCAACCTTTAGCGTAATTCCGGAGCGAGAAAGCGCCTCTATAATCTCATCAAGAAGTTCTCGTCTTATGGTCGTCTGACATACAAGAAAATACTCTTCATCGGGCACCTTCATTGCCTCTTCCTTGGAGTCAACTATATAGGCCGAATTCCCACACCACCCATTGGTCGCTATAACCTCTTGGTGAGCTGGATCTCCGACAATTATTATTTTCTCGCCTTTTCCGTATGCATCCTTAACCAGCTCGTGAATTCGCGCTACAAAAGGACATGTCGCATCGACAATCTTTACGCCAAGTTCCTCGGCTTCTTTATAGAATGACTCAGCCTCACCATGGGATCTGACAATAACCGTATCTCCAGCTTTTGCTTCTTTGACAGAATCAATTATTCTGCAGCCCTTTTCCTCAAGTTCATCTGTAACAAAGGAATTGTGAATAAGAGGACCACATGTATATAAATCCCCTTCTCTCTTTGCCTCAATTTCTGCCTTGGCTATATCAAGAGCCTTCTTTACACCAAAACAAAACCCGGAATTTTTCGCAACAATTATTTTTCTTTCCATGGCTTAATCCTATACGAACTGGGATTATAAATCAAGTGAGGACCTCATATCTCGTTTTAGTAAATATAGTTTTCTTAAACAGTCACTCGCCTTAAAGTAAGGCTCGTCAAAAACCGCCTTGACCTCGGAAAAAAGATGCTCTCTCCTCAATAGAAACGAGTTTCTCAAGTTCCGAACAGAATCTTCCCATCACGCGAGAAACAAAGCCTCTGTTTTTCAGGGATTCCTTTTCAGCATAGGCAGGAATATATACAAACCTAACGTTTTCACCCGATCTATCGGCATATACCGTCTTTGTTGAAACAAGATAATCCCAGGGGAGCATATAGTTATCCACCGCCGCCATAATTCCTTTTAGCGTTGCTATCAGAATACCTATCGCTGCCCTCACAGGTATTTCAACATAGGATCTTACCGGATTATATCCAGAGACATCGACATAGCATTTGAGTTTTCCGTCATCCGTCTCCGCATAACCTCCATCAAAAAACGTCTTGCAATATCCCTCCTTAATAATCGACAGTCTATAATCCGACGGATCCTTTGTAATCTCGTAACAAAGTATATTTTTCATATCAACCTCCACAGGCCATACAAGGCATATAACCCTCAGCCAAAGCATCCTTCTTTTCTATCTCTATATAGTATTTATCCACCATGCTGCATTTTCCACGATGATAAACATTGCCATCGTTAAAAAAGCAATATACGCTCTCGCCGGGTTTTGCTTCTATGCTTTTACAAATTGAACATGGACCGAATTTGCTTTTTATCTTTTCTGTCAGAAAAACCTGCTGGCATGCAGGATTAAGAAATGTGCATTCACGATTGTGATACTTCTCTCCTCGCATTGGAAAAACATAGACGATTTCGGGGTAATCTTCTTCTGCGGGATTGTCGCCCTCAGGTGTCGGCTTATATAGTCCGGTAAAGGCTCGCCCTCTTACCTTTTCATCCAAGACCAAAAACCCTGAAAACGGTCCGGGAACATTATGACTACCGCTTATCCGCATGGAAATGAGATCCTTCATCCCATCCTCCTCATGCAGATAATCGTATTCCGTAACAAGAGCATACGAGAGTCCGGGATTTTCGCTGTTAACCCTTAAAAGAGTCATCGCTGGTAGAGATAAAGACTCCTCGGAAAAAGCAGTTTTTATATCTGCGAGCATCATCTCGTCGCACATTGAGAAAACCATGTTTTCTCCTGTGGCATAAATTGACACTATGCTTATAAGTGCAAGTAGAGAAAGAATCAAAATGGGAAGCACAATCGCAGCCTCAACAGTAAAACTCCCTTTCTTATTCACTTCTTGTCTTCCTCCTTATCTCCCTCCGTAGCTATCCGAAAAAGTGTATTCTTTGTCATTGACCATAAGGCTATACTCAAGTCCGGTATAATGCTCCGAAATCAGAAAGTCGGAGCGATAATAATACCTCAAATTTAATTGGATCAAATCCATAATCCTGAGCAGCTTTGTATCCTGTCCCGTCATATATGTCATAAGATCGAGATAATCGGAATAAGTATCACCGTCAGGGTTATGCATATCGATATAATCGCCATTCCATCCATTAAGAATAGATTCCTTATCTATTGCCCACGACAGATGGTCTTTTATACCTTCTACCTTTTTGCCATTTATAAGGAGTTCGTAGTCATTTAAACTCTCAAGATATGCCCACGTCGCCATTACGACTTGCGCTCCCGCTTCTCCCGCATAGCCTAGCGTAAGTATTTCTCCAATGGCTGTCGCTTCAGCTCTCATCTTCTTATCGCTTTCAAGAAAAAGCATATTGGCTATCTCTCTCATAGCGATTATCTTCCGTTTGACTGCACGAAGATTTTCTTCGTCAGAATACTTTCCCGAGACAATATACTCTCTCTCGTAAAGAAGAAAACTTTTTGCGGGGTCCGGAATATTCCTTCGGTCTCCGAACTTTGCACCTATATACTTATTAATCAAATAAGCATCTGTTCCGGTTAGGATTAAATCCTTGGGTGATCCAACGCTTTTAAAAACACTTGTGATTGAATCTATTATCCCGCTCTCAATTCTTCCATAGGACGGAAGAAATCGTATGACCCTCTCGCTTACAATTTTTCTATCGCTTGTGGTTTCGGTTTCGCTTGATGTTCCAAGATATTTGGAAGTGCTCCCCAAGACGCTTACTGCCAAGTCTTCAACTCCGCAAAGCTTAATCTGGTCAAGAAGAACATTCTGATCCGCCAGAGAATAACTGAATAAATCTATATCCGAAACCTCGTAATCAATATACGGTTTCTCATCGAAAGTATATCCACTAAGTATTTCAATCTTCTTTGTTGTCACAGCGTCGTTTCCATAAAAGGCAAGAAGGCCATAACGGTCATATAATTCCAAATCGTATTCACCAAGAATAGCAGATGAATGAAGCCTCCCAAGTGCAAGAACAATACCCTCAACATACATGCTTCTTGCACTTGAGATGAGCGCAAAGATTAAGATTGCCATCGCGGTTGCGATTACACACGCATAGACAGTAAAGCTTCCCCGTTTATTATTCATTGTTAATATTTCCTATCACTTCACCCGTTCTAAGAACAACTTCTTCATTTATGATGTAAAGGCGTTGCCTATATTCTTTGTTAAAGCATCCGGAGAATATACCGCCCGGCGCACCCTCCATCCTGCTACTCTCGCTCAGAAGATTAAAGACTAATGGTTTTTCGATTGCTTCAAAGAGAAGTACCTTCTGAAGGTCCATCTGCTCCTTAAATGTCTCATGAGAATAAATTGCAAATGAAATAATACTCATGATCGTAAGCAGAAGAAGCGAAAGCACTACCGCGGCTTCAATCATTTCGCTCCCCCTTTTATTCACAATCAAATTACGCATTTAAATCAGCAAGGGTATTGTTGACAAACTGAGTGATTTGCGTTCTAAAAATTAGCCCCAAGGCTATTGCTATTGCAATAAGAATTGCGACTTGGACCATTTCCATACCTTTTTTGTTTCTCAAAAATTTCATAAGATCTCCTTTCAATATCAAAACTGCAAAAGTGCCGGAGCAGCGGTAACCATAAGAAGAGATATAAGCATCATCCCAAGAGGAAGCGCAAGTTTGGTATCCACTAGCTTTCCTACCTCCTCCGCCTGTCTCTTTCTTTTCTCCCAGAGAATCTCTCCTTCTACATTCAGCTTCTCTCTCAAATCTGTTCCTCGGTCACGGCTTTCCGAAACTATAGAGACGAGCCTTGAGAGCTCCGCGAGTTTTCTGTCACGCGCATAATCTCCCACTATCTTATTTACATGTCCATTCATAAGCCCCGACTCTTCGATGGCCTTTGAAAAGACAGAAGTTACAAATCCGCCGGTATCGCTTTTTCTACATATTCTATCGATTGCTTCTTCATAAATTAGTCCGCTCTCGAGAAGCAAAACCAGCTTATTATTAAAACCCGGAAGTTCTCTTAAGAGGCTCTCCCTATCATTCTTTTCCTTGGTCTCTTGCTTATCTTTTTCACCTCTATACAGAAAGAGCATTATTACAAATGGAAATCCTAGCGGAATAAGAAACTCTTTTCCTCTTTGTGGGACCATCCATTTTAATTTCACTCCGCCGGGAGATGTCAGTGGAAGTTCTATTATTTGACCATTTTCTTGATTTAGGTCTTTTACTATTCTGGAAACCTCTAGAGATGCGATTTCGGAGCTACTCATCGGACTATTCTCTGTTTCTTTTTTTGCCACTTCTTTACTCTGACTATCCTCGCGCCTAATAGTGACATGGCGAAGGATTGACGAATCTCCGTACTCTGCCATTACCTCAAGATTTATTTCTTTGTCTTCCAAGGAACCAAAATCTATCGAAGATTTCTCTCCATCTTCATATATCCTAAATTCGGGCTGCGAAATTTTCCCACCGTAATACAAGGCGAAGGTGAAAACAATTCCAAAAAGAACCGAAAGCCCAAGGGTTTTCTTTTTCTTTAGGCAATAATCCAAAAACTCGCTTTTAAATCTATACTTCAATCTCCGTCACCTTCTTTGTCACAATAAACGCTACAATAGTTATAAGCATGCTTATCGTCATTACAATCCTTCCAACCGTACTTTCATACATCACTTTCATATATGATGGCGAGGTCAGTCTCAAGAATACGATCATAAGTATAGGCATTGCGCCGACCAATCTTCCCTCTGCCACCTTTTGCGAGGCCATTATCCTAATTTCATTTTCCACGCCGATTTTTTGATTTAGGATTTCTGCAGCTCTATCCACTGTTCTGACGATATTTCCACCGGCATCGCGACAGCTTGCAAAAACCTCAGCAAAATCACGTATGTCTTCAAGTCCGCTCCTCTTTCCAAAGTCAGTCCAAAGTTCTATTTCGTCCTCTCCTGTTTCATTGATTTTTCCAATCATGTTTTTTAGTTCACTCTCCATATCAGTTCCTTTCCCATGTATGTTTTCAAGAACCGAGATGCTTTTTTCCATCGCATGGACCATATGGTCACCCGTAGCAAATGAAGAAGACATACTGTAGAGAACATCCTTGAATTGACTCCGAATTTTATCTTTTCTCTTTTTCAGCATCATTTCTTTGTACTTAAGAACAGCAATCGGATAAACAATAGGAGATGCTATAAACCCTATCCTTATGTCATAAACGAGAAAACCTATTGCTTCCATGAATGCCATCACAGCAAGTAAAATGAATACATACTCCTTTATCAAGGGCTTATACACCGAATAGTCATTCATAGATAAGACCTCGCAGCTTAAGTTTTACGTCATTCTTTAACCCCCTGGCCTTTTTAACTATTTTCATATTGTCATCTGTCACATAGAGCTTATTGAGAATATATCCATCCTTTTCGTATCCTATCACTTCACTTATCTCTAGGACTCTTCTTGAGCCGTCGCTAAGTCTTGCGACATGCACCATGATGTCTATGCCCTCTATTATCTGTGCCCTAATTGCGTCCATTGGCATCTCGGCACCCATTATGTACATTGCCTCAAGTCGCCTAAGCATACCTTGAACCGTATTTCCATGGCCTGTTGACATACCGCTATGTCCGGTGTTTAGGGCCTGGAGCATATCTGATACTTCCTCACCTCTAACCTCGCCTACGATTATTCTGTCAGGACGCATTCTCAGGCTGCTCTTTATGAGCATAGCCATATTCACGGTTCCTCGTCCGGTGACATTTGCATTTCTACATTCCATACGAACGAGGTTCTCTATATCGCCAAGTTTCAGCTCTGCGGAATCCTCTATAGTAATCACCCTCTCATTTCTCGGAATATAGTCCGCAAGCGCATTTAAAAAAGTGGTCTTTCCGGACGACGTTCCACCAGAGACAAATATATTCATTCCTCCTGAAACTAAAATCCTAAGAGTATTGGCGGCTTCCGGGGTAAGTGACCCGTTCGCAGTCATCTCATCCATCGTTATTTTTTCGTGGCGAAACTTTCTGATAGTAAGAACAGGACCGTCAAGCGCAACATTCTTAAGCACGGCATTTACTCTTGAGCCGTCAGGAAGCCTTGCATCCAAAATTGGAGAAAGTTCATTTATCTCCCTACGAGATGACGTTGCTATCCTCCTTATAACTTGCTCCAGTTCCTTCTCCGACGCAAAGGATCTTCCTATCGACTCAATAGCATCTTTTCTCTCAATAAAACCTTTATCCGGACCGTTTATCATTATTTCATTTACGGAGTCATCCTGAAGAAGATGCGATATAGCACCGAGGCTTCCTCTAAGCCTTCCAAAGACGAACTCCGAAATACGCTTTAGTTCCTCCACGTGCTCGGAAAGAACTCCCTTTGTTTGAAAATCACTTACAAGATCGTCTATAAGTTCGCGCGCTTTTACATCGTTTGTGATTCCGCGCTCAACGATAAGCCTTGAGGCCTCCTTTGAAATCTCATCGACATATTCCAGATACTCAGTTCCAGATTGTATGCTCCTCATATTTCTCCCTTCCTCCCTTTTTAAGTTCCTCAAAGGCCTTCATATAGTACTCGCCTTCATTTCCCAATAAATCCAGTTTGATTGCGTCGGAAAAATACGCATTAATGATTTCTTGGTCCGCTTCAAGCTCACTGTGAAATATTATTGGGCAGTCCGACATCATAAATATCTTTCTCCTCTCAAGATCAAGATGCGTTCCGATATCAATTAGCAAATAATCAACACGGGATTCCGCAAGCACCTTGAGAAGATTTATCACATCGCCGGTCCCTACATCGCCTGCGCTTGGATTAAAGGATGGCGTCCCGACAAACAGCGTCTCTCCACTATCAAAAATATATTTTTCAAGAGGCCCCATATTTCCAGATCTTGAGTCAAGCATCCACCTGGAAAAGCATTTTTCTTTGTTTTCAAATATCCTTATTCCTTGGTTTAATGGCTTAAGCGTCAAATACACAGACCTAAACCCTTCTTGAAAGAGTTTCTCCGAAAGATTGAGTAAAAACGCATCGGTATGTACCTCATCAGAAAGAGAGGCTGCAGAAATAACCTTTGTCTTTATGTCCCCAATACTTATCTCACTACGCTTTTTTATCTTTGCCCTTCCGAGTATCTCTGCGAGAAAAGAAGAAAAGGGCTTTGAAAGAAGTTCCTCATCTTCTATCTTTACGAGAAGAAGGTCCTTGGCCTCTTGCTCCGACTCATCTAGATAGGACTCTGAAACGAGATCAAAATATCCTGTCTCCGAAAGAAGAAACTCCAGCGTTCTTTTTAATCCATAGTTTTCTGCCTTAAGCAAAAGCTTAGTTTTTCCCATATATTTCCTCCTGTGGCGGAGAGATACTAACACGCGCACCCAACCCCGTCAAGCCCTAAATTTCAACGTTTTTATAAGAAAATTTTCTCATAGAAGAGCTTTGAAAATTCCATTAAAAAAAAGACTGTTGAATTATCAACAGCCTTTTGGTTTCTTTGGTTTTTTGTAAGGGATAATTCCTATAGAAGCTTTCCACTAATTAAGATTTCTATCTGCAAGTTCCTTCTCTATTACGACCATTTCTTCGTTACGTTTGGTCTTTGCAGTAGTTGTTTTGATGGTAGGAATATCCGATATATAGAATTTCTTTACCGCCTTATACGTAGGCAAGCTTGAATTGATACCATCCAAATCCTCGGCGAATTTCTTTTCTACATCCTCTACGCTCATTCCAAACTCATCTAGGTATTCCTTATCATATACGACCTTAAGCCAAAGTGTGAGGTCGTCATTTTTATGTATCGGGAAGAGCATGCTTTCAGAAACATAAGGAAGTCTGTTAACCAATTCTTCAATTTCTTCAGGGAATACATTCTTTCCATTCTTGAGAACGATTACATTCTTCTTTCTTCCGCAGATGAATACATATCCTTCGGAATCTATATAAGCCAGATCTCCCGTGTGGAACCAACCGTCCGGCTCCAACACCTCATCCGTGGAAACCTTGTCGTCGTAATATCCAAGCATTACACCATCGCCCTTTACGACAAGTTCGCCTATACCGTCTTCATTCGGTTCATCGATTCTGACTTCAAGATTGGTAAGCTGTTTACCTACGGATCCGGCTTTGACATATCTATATGTCTCGGATGCTATTGTTGGCGCAGTTTCGGTAAGACCATAGCCGCTCACCGTAAGAATACCTAGTTCGTTTAGCCCTTTTGCAACCACAGGATCGAGCGGTGCTGCGCCGCTTATAAAGAATCTCATTCTTCCGCCAATCTGATCTATTATCTGCTTAAATACTTTGCGTCTTAGATAGATTCCAACTTTTTCGGATGCCGCACAAATCTTCTTTCCCGTTTCAAAAGTTTTTGTCTTACCCTCTTTCTCAATGCCCTTCATTATCTTCTTATATACCTTTTCAAGAAGAAGAGGTACAACCATCATGACCGATACGCCATATTCTTTGAAGTTCGCAGAAATATATTTGATTCCGTCGCAGAATACACAGGTAATTCCCTGAGAAAGAAACGTAACCATGCCCTGTGAACCAAAGATATGATGAAGCGGAAGGAAGAGCATGCAAACGTCATCCGGAACAAAATACTCTTCAAGATTCATTCCGTAGTTTACACTCATAAGATTTTTATGAGAAAGCATTACACCCTTTGCTGCCTGGGTTGTTCCCGATGTGAACAAAAGATATGACATTGCTTCTCTATCGATTTCGGCATCAATATAGCTTCTGTCGCCTGAATCGAGTAGGTCTGCACCTCTTGCCATAACCTCACCGACATCGAGTGAGCCCACAGGCGCCTTGTCCAGTCCAAATATCAGCGAAAGATTGGTGTTTCCCGCATTTCTTATCTTTTCCAGAGTATCAAAATACTTACTGTCTGCAAAAATTGCCTTTGCATTACTTCTCTTTATGAGGCTCTCAAGTTCCTCCTGCGGAAGTCCCTTATCTAGAGGAACAACTACACCTACTCCGCATGGAACAGCGAGCCAAGCGAGACACCAATGAAAACTGTTTTCTCCCAAAACAGCAATTCTCTCGCCCTTTAGACCGTAATCCAAAAGTGCGGTCCCGAGCTCCTGAACCTGCCTATATAGGCTCTTATATGTTGTTTTTATATAGTTAACTTCTTTCTTGGGGCCTTTGATTTTGGTGATATAAGCAACCTTTTCGGAGTATTTTTCCGCAGATTCACTAAGAAGGTCACGCATGTCGCGGAACTCACGAAATTTGCGCTCCAAATGATAATCCTTTTTATATCCGTTCATTGCTTCTCCTTATTTCCTAATACAAAAATGTTATCACGGTGATTATGCTCTGTCAAATTGATTAGTCGGCTTTTTTGTGCTAAAATGCTTGGGTGAAATGAGGTAATTATAATGAAAAGAGTATTTTCCGGCGTACAGCCAACAGGAAACATTCATCTAGGTAACTATCTGGGCGCTCTTAAGCAATTCCCTGAGCTTCAGGATGAATATGAATGCATCTATTGTATCGTTGATGAGCACGCTATAACCGTGCCAAACGACCCAAAAGAATTAAAGTCACATATACTTGATGTGGCCTCACTTTATCTTGCAATCGGTATTGACCCCAAGAAATCTATAATTTTTGTTCAGTCCGATGTTCCTGCGCACGCTGAGCTCTCATGGATTCTTACATGTAACGCCTACACCGGAGAACTTTTCAGAATGACTCAATTTAAGGCTAAGAGTCAGAATAAAGAATCTGCCCCTGCCGGACTTCTAATGTACCCTGTCCTCATGGCAGCAGATATTCTTCTATACGATACAGACATAGTTCCCGTTGGAGCCGATCAAAAGCAGCATATTGAGTTAACCCGCGATTTGGCTATCAGGGTGAACAATACGGTCAAAGAAATCTTTGTTGTTCCGGAAGGTCGTTTCATGAAGGAAGGCGCCCGCATTATGGCGCTAGATGATCCAACTCAGAAGATGAGTAAATCAGCCGAGAACCCACTCAGCAGAATCTCCCTTCTTGATGATGAGGCCCAAATCAAAAAGGCCATCATGAAGGCTACCACGGATTCAGACGGAGTCATTAAATTTGATATAGAAAACAAGCCCGGTGTCAGCAATCTCCTGACTATTTATAGCGTCCTCTCCGGAAAAACCATAGAGGCTCTTGAAAAAGAATACGAAGGAAGAGGCTACGGCGACTTCAAAAAGGACCTCGTAGAAGTTACTACAAATGCTCTTGCACCAATAAAGGCAAGATATGACGAAATAAGAAATTCAGATGAGCTCTTTGAAATTCTCTGTGATGGCGCAGAACGCGCAAATTCAATCGCAGAGAAAACCATGCGGCGCGTCAAGGACACTTTTGGCCTCGGTTTATAAACTGCCGAGTGCCACTCGAGCGCCAGTAGCTCAGTGGATAGAGTGCTTCACTCCGAATGAAGAGGCCGCGAGTTCAACTCTCGCCTGGCGCACCAATAACAAAGGACGGAATCTGTGAATTCACAGGCTCCGTCCTTTGTTCGCATTTGGGATTTTCTTTTTTTATTTTATAGCCCTATATATTTCTCGTCATCCTATATGGAATCACAGCTTCGTCCAGACGCTTTTGGGTGACTTCTATAGCAAGATTCCCTGCGTCCGCCATAACAAAGCGCCTTCCGAGCTTTGCTGCGGTTGCTCCTAGGCTTCCGCTTCCACAGAAGAAGTCTGCTACAAGATCGCCCTCCTCCGTGGAACATTCTATAATGCGTTCCATGAGTTTTTCGGGTTTTTGAGTCGCATAACCCGTGCGCTCAGAAGATGTCCTTCCTACCATATCGATACTCCAGACATCCTTCATATTGACCAATGTGTACCAGCC
>JAFSUI010000001.1 GCA_017445315.1 Bacillota bacterium
TATTGCTGCTATTGTTGCTATTGTTGCTATTGCTGCTATTGTTGCTATTGTTGCTATTGCTGCTATTGCTGCTATTGTTGATTTTACTTGGCTCGCTTAATTATATCACATACGGCACAAGGCAATTTTTAATAATTGCATCTATCGTTCGCGCGTTGATTCCGCCGCCTCGTTCGTCAACGGTGACAATTAGGGTTTCATTAAGAACAAAGCCATTCATCCAATAGAGTCTCAACTTGCTTGCGTTTGTTTCAAAGTATTCATCGTTGTCCAGTAGGCCCAAGTGCTCCCAGATGACTATACCTTTCCTGGTTTTGATTGTGAAGTCCGGGACTCTTACGGTTTTAAACCCGTTCTCATCTTTCAACTCCAGACGGCGTTCGTATGCATATTCAATTGAATGCTGGTTGAGCAAATTGCAGATAATCGCTTCTGATTTCGATCTGACTTGCAGCCCATCGCTGGCCGTTATTCCCGGAGCGTTGAGATATGTCTTGTTATTCACCTGCACACGCCTTGCTGCGCTATTGTTTTCTGTTGAGCTGCGCGACATAGCGTTTCCTGCAGCCGAGCTGAGCTCCGCAGCGGTTCCTGCGACCGAGCTGCGCGCCGTAGCGTTTCCTGCGACCGAACTGCGCGCCGCAGCGTTTCCTGCAGCCGAGCTGAGCGCCGCAGCGTTTCCTGCGACCGAGCTGCGCGCCGTAGCGTTTCCTGCGACCGAACTGCGCGCCGCAGCGTTTCCTGCAGCGGAACTGCACACGTTTTCACGATCCCTCTCGCTCATAGCGTTCTGTCCATTTGCAATGCTTTGCCCTTTTGACAAATTGAAAATGTTATCAAAAATAATATTGCTCGGCGCCATGGCAATTATGCGCTTTGATAATTCCGGTAAACTATTAATAATGGCATCGACATCAAACGGTTTGAATTTCGCTGAAAAGTTTTTTAGATTTTTTAAATTGTCATTTAAACGTTTTGATAACTCTGTATTATATTCTTGGCCAATATAGTTGGCTACCGTTTCTGAATCTACAGCCCCTATAACGACCTCTTCACTTTTACGACAACCCGTATTGTCAATGTAACGCCTTTGATTGACTAGCATTTTGTTGCCTTTGGGACCACGTAGGAGAAGGTAGCCTCTGTCGAGTTTATGATCGGAATTGATATTCGGCATCGCCTTTAACAGATTTTCTTCTCGCGCTATTTCCTCATTGATTTCATTCAAAAACCTAAACATATTGGCTCCTTACATTCAATTTCCCCATATCCAAAAACCACAACCCGCAGCATATTAACACACTTTCTCTAGAAGTAAAGTGTTTTTCTGTGATAAACTTTCTTGAAATTTATTAAATGGAGGTCTTTGGTGTACGGCGTGACGTGAAAACGTCCAGAATCTGTGGCAGGGGCACTTTTTAGTTAGATTTCCCGTGGCAAAGGTGCTGTCTTGCCATTCTGCCACAGATTTGGGTTTGCTCTTGTGGCTTTTCTGTGGCAGAGGCGCTTTTTGGTTCAATTTCCCGTGGCAAAGGCTCTGTTTTGCCATTCTGCCACAGGTTTTGGGTAAGAAAATGGCGACTTGATTTCTCAGGTCGCCAAATGTGATTTTGTGTTTTGTCTTTCCTACTTCTACTGTGAAGGTTGTTGTTACCTTCTTGCACCAAAATAGGCGCTGCTCTATGCTGCGCCTATGCTTTGATTTTATTGTAATTCTACCTCTAATTTGAACTCCGGCGAAACCGCTGTTACGAGTGGTTGGAAAATTTCCCATACTTTCATCTTTGCAAAGTCGTTTGCGGCGTCCGTTAGATCTTTTGACGAGAGGCTTTCTCGCATCTCTTTGACAACGGAATTTTCCAGTGCTGTTTGCTCCTCTACGGTCATTGTGATGTCTTTAAATGCGAAAATTCCCATATCCGTATCTTCAAATTCAATTTTCTCATAGTCAGGATTAACATACTGAAGAACTGCCTTTGGGACTGTAACCGTTACAGTCTTATTTTCCTCGTCAACTTTAATTGCGGAGGCGTTCATTTTGGAAAGATCGACCGTATATACGCCTGTTCCGTAAAAAGTTACGTTCTTTGTTCTTCTGAAAACTTCCCATTCCCATGGTCCTTCGCGGTGAATTGTTGTGGTGAGCTGCATGGGCTCTTCCATAACGATGAGTTCGCTTCTGCCCTGTGCCTCACCAAGAATTGCTTCCTGGAAATCCGCGGCGGTGTATCCAGTTAAATGCTCTTCTATGACGTTGTCGTCGTCGAGCGGCTCTATTGTGTGCGTTCCGAAATTCTTATCGATATATGCCTTTCCGAGGAAGAAGCACGCGACGGTTGCAGCAATAAGCCCAACAATAAGGCCTCGGATAAATCCTCCGACGGAGCTCTTTCTTCCGACTTTGTCTGCGGCTTTCTTGGCTTTTTCCGCGGCTTCGCGTGCGGCCTCTGCTGCGAGCTGGGTCTTAAGTGCGGCTTCGCTTTCCGCTGCGGAAACGATAGGTCTTTGGGATTCAACCTCCGGCTCAACTATTCCGGCCGCTCTCTTGGCTTCCTCTGCGAGCTTTTCTCGTTCTCTCTTCTCTGCCTCAAAGGCTCTTCTCTCCTCAAGAAGTCTTTCTCTCTCGGCGTCGAGCTCGGCCTGGATAGAAGCAAAGTCTTTGTCGCTCTTTGTGATTTTTATGTCTTTTTCGTCCATAGGTTTCTCCCTTTTACGCGAGATGCTATGCGGCTGCGTGGCTATGCGGCTGCGCGGCTATGCGGCTATGCGGCTGCGCGGCTATGCGCGGCTATGCGAGCGCCTCTTCTTCCAGGAATTCCTCTAGTGCAAGCGCGAGTTCGTTTGGGCAAGAGTCTTCTCCCCTGCATTTGATTCCCTTTAGGAGCGGTATAAGTTCCTCCGGGGATCTTCCGTTTGCGAGCGCTGCAACGCCCGTGGTGTTTCCGGGGCAGCCGCCCTCAAACTCCACGTTCAGCACCTTTCCGTCCTCATAATCAAAGGACACAGATCTTGAGCAGACGAGCCCTTCGTTGTAATGCTTAAAATGTTTCATAAATTCTCCACTAATTCAAATCGATAGACGCTTGTTATGTTGTCATTTTTCTGTGCTGCGACATTATATCACAGTTTTTGTTATTTTTTTACGCGGGATGTTTTTTTGCTAGGCTTTGCGCGAGGTTCTTCGCCTTCGCTATGCTTATTTGTTTTCCGAAAGATATGCAAGAATGCTGTGCGCTGCGATGTTTCCCTCGCCGACGGCCTTTGCTATCTGATAAGGCGTCCCGGTGCAGTCGCCTGCGGCAAAGCACCCGGGGATATTTGTCGCCATGTCGCGACCAACCGCGATGTGGTTTCCGCTCATTTCAATTCCCGGGACGAGTGTGCCCGGGGAAATTGCATCGCGAAGGCAGAAGAGCGCATCAACTGTGAGGAGCGTTTCTGCAGCGGCTGTTGCCGGCGCGGCTGCGGGCGCGGCTGCGGGCGCCTTCAGTTTAAGGCCCGTCACCTTCATCTCGCCTACTACCTCTTCTATTTTTTCTGTCATAATCTCTACGTTCGGAAGATTGATTTCGCAGTCCTTGTACCCGCAGAAGAGATAAACTTTTTCTGCAACCTCCGCAAGATATTCTATTTCTTCTTCGTATCTTTTGCTTCCGCAGTATGCGGCGATGGTTTTGCCTTTGTAGAGATAGCCATCGCAGGTTGCACAGTAGCTAACTCCGCGGCCGACGAACTCTTTTTCTCCGGCAAATGTCTTTCCGCTCATGACTCCGGTCGCAAGAAGAATCGCTCTTGCCTCGTAAATGTCAGATCCTGCGGATATTGAAAACCTGTCGCCGAACGGCATAACGCCGTTCACCATAACGTCGGTTGATTCTATTCCGAGAGCCTCTGCGTGCTCTATGAATTTTTTGTTCAGTTCGCTTCCCGGGATAAGGCCGAGGCCCGGATAGTTTGCGATTTTTTCTGACATCTGAACTTTGGCGGAAAGCGCGGGGCTTCCAAACCAGATGATTTCTTTGTTTCTTTGTTTAAGGTTGATGGCCGCAGAAAGTCCAGCCGGCCCAGAACCTATAATTGCTACATCGTACATATTTCCTCCTTGCGCGGCGCAACTTTGCGCGCGCCAAATATATTTATAGTCTTGCGTATTTATAGTATTGCGCAGTGCGTCCTTGCGCTACATATATTATACACAGTTTTGTATGTTTCTATCGCAAAACACGGCAGGGTGCCCCCTCTTGCGAGACAGCTTTCGGTTGGCAATGCAAAATCTGTGGCAAATGGGCAAAAAACGCTCAAGACACAAGTAAATGCTGAAAAAATCGCATTTGCCACAGAAAATCTTTGATTTGCTAGGCAGAAATGCTATTTTTGCAAAATATGCATGGATGAATGAGCAAAATTGTGATTCTGCCAAGGGAATATGCCAAAAAGCACAGTTTTGCTAGGCAGAAATGCTATTTTTGCAAAATATGCATGGATGAATGAGCGAAATTGCAATTCTGCCTAGGAGGCCTCGCGGATTTGAGCAAAATTTGATCCCATGCCACAAATAGAAGCAACAAAATGGAGCAACAAAAGATTAAAAAGGTGATATAATTCTTTTGTTAAATCGTACGAAGAATTCTTCTAGGATTGGAGGCTGAAGTTATGTATAAAGAGGCTCTGCGCCCTGCGTGGGTAGAAGTGGATTTAAAGAAGTTTGATCACAACATCAAAGAGATTATTCGCGCGGCACGTGCAAGTTATAACCCGCATGGCGACGAGGCCTGCTCGGGTAGCGGCGATGCGGACGACCTGCCTAACGACGAGGCCTGCTCGGGTAGCGGCAACTCGAATGCTGCCCCGCGCGATGCGGATCTCGCTCGCGAGATTATCGGCGTCATCAAAGCGGACGCTTACGGACATGGTGCGGTTGAGTGCGCCAAGGTGCTGAGGGCGAACGGTGTAAAGACGTTTGCGATTGCGACACTTCATGAAGCGATTGAACTTCGTGATGCGGGCTGCACCGAAGAGATTTTGATGCTCGGTCTTACACCGGATATGTATGCTGATACGATTGTGGAGTATGACATTACGCCCGTCGTCTGCGACGCAGAAAACGCAAGGGCTATAAGCGATGCTGCAGCAGCTGCCAGAAAGATTGTACGTGGCTTAATCGCAGTTGATACGGGCATGGGAAGAATCGGCTATCTATCGATTGACGATGAATGCATCGAAGCGGCTGTGGAAGATATTAAAAAAATCTCTGATCTTCCGAACTTTGAAATCAAAGGAATGTTCTCGCATATGGCAACGGCCGATGCCTTTGATAAAACCTTTTCGCATTTGCAGGAAGAGCGATATAACAAATTCTATGCGGCACTTGTTGATGCCGGAATCGACATTCCATTCCGCACTCTCGCAAACAGCGCGTCTATCACAGAGCTTCCTGAGATTAGATTTGATGCGGTGCGCCCCGGGATCATCATGTACGGTTGCTATCCCTCGCACGAAGTCGATAGGAGTTTAATCGATTTACAGCAAGTCATGTCGGTCAAAGCCGCGATAGTTCACCTAAAGGATGTTCCCGTCGGATTCTCCTGCGGATACGGTCGCAAATTTATCGCGGAGCGCCCATCCAAAATCGCAACGCTCGCGCTCGGCTACGCCGACGGATATCCAAGACCATATTCCGCACAGGCAAAGGTCATCGTTAACGGCGTCCTTTGCCCCATCGCAGGAAACATCTGCATGGACCAGTGCATGGTTGATGTCACCGATGTCCCGGACGTCAAACTTGGAGACGAAGTAATTGTAATGGGTTCAGACGGCGTTCACACAATCAGCGCCGAAGTCATCGGCGATGCCACCGGCACCATCGACTATGAAATCTGCTGCGCCTTCGGCCAGCGCCTCCCAAAAATCTATATATAAAATCTTCAAATTTCAATGGGGACGGTTCGATTCGCAAGAGGGACGGTTCTACTTTTAAATCATCTAAGAGGTAAACAAGAGGGATAAACAAGAGGGACGGTTCTACTTGCAAATAATCAGCAGATACGTTGGCAAATATATACCAAAACGCCTCTGCCGATTTACAAATAGAACCGTCCCTCTTGTTTAATTGTTTGGTTGTTTGATCGTTTGCTTTTCTACGATAGAGTGGCACCGCAATATTGTGTTTGAACTGTGAAGATTTTCACGAATTCTTCACAAACTACTCGGTCTCATAGGGTAGAATGTATTTGTTCAATAGAGTTTGTTTTATACAAACTTTCCTTCTTTTATTGAATACACACACTTTCGCCAAAAGACCCGATTGCTCGGGCCTTTTGGTTTTTTGACTTACTCTTTAATTCTCCATCATTATCTTGATGATTTCTTTGTCTGTCTGTTCCATGCCGCGGCGCGCGAGGTAGCCGATGCTTCGGATGGTGTTTTCTACGCCTTTCTTTACGATGCCGTCACCGGCAAAGAACTGATTGCCGTCTTCAAACATGGCCATGCCCAGTAGTCCCGCTTCTACAGCTGTGGATATTTTGGCGGCGCATGATGCCTTTGCTCCGTCGCAGATGATTCCTGAATCTACCGCAAGCACGTTTACTATTGTATGCGCGATCTCCGTGTATCTTCCGCCTTTTAGGAACGTGAGTCCCGCTGCAGCTCCACACCCTGCGGAAACCGCACCGCAGTACGCGGAGAGACGACCGATTCCTGTTTTTAGATGTATTGTTACAAGGTTAGAAACAGCAAGCGCCCTAAGGAGTTCTTCGTGGCTAAAACCTTTCTCTCTTGCATATACAATTACAGGAACGCTGGTTGTAATTCCCTGGTTTCCGGATCCGGAGTTTATCACAACGGGCATCTCGCAGCCGTTCATGCGCGCGTCGCTAGCAGCGGCGGCATACGCCCTCATCAAAAAGTTTAGATCGCTTTCTCTATCTCTCAAAATTGTCTTTCCGATATTGGCTCCGTAATTATTCTTTAGTCCTTCTTCCGCAATCGCCATATTATATTCAATCTGAGTTTCGAGAACTTCTCGTATGTCGTCAAGCTCCACGCATTCCGCAAACGCTATGATATCCTCAATTGACATAAACTCTCTATCCGTGAGTCCCTCTGAACCGATCGACGCATCCGAAAGCTCCTTCTCAAGAATCACCTGATCGTTTTTCTTGATGCTCACCATATTGGTGTGATAATCTACGATTCTTACAAAGGCAGTTTCCTCGCCTGTATAAACCGTAATCATAATATCAAAAATATGCGGAGTCTCTGCGTATAGCACCTCAATTGGAGTCCTATCCAGATACTCTTTCATCTCTATATTCTGAGAGTCTTGCACATTTGACAAAACTTCAAGTTCGGCATTTTCGTCACCTGCAACGATACCCGCGGCAGCGGCTGCCGGGATTCCTCTTAGTCCGCCCGTATGTGGAACCACAACGCTCTTGACGTTTTTGATGATATTGCCGCTGACTTCTATCTTAACTTTGTCGGGGAGCGCGCCAAGGACAGACCTCGCCTTTGCTGCGGCATAAGCTATGGCAATCGGCTCGGTGCATCCCATGGCCGGCCTAAGCTCCTCATGAAGAATGCTGACATAGTCCAAATACTTTTTTTCGTTACGATTCATTTGTTATACCGCCCTTTATTCTTTCACCTGAAGCGAGACTTTGATTGCGCCTCCTCTGAAAACCATCTGTAGTTCTCGCTGTCGTACCAAGCAAGCCCTTCTCTAAGAACAATTATAAATGCTGCGCCGAAGCTTGCAAAAAATTCTCAATTAATATATTTCAATCTCTTCCTGCTCGCTTGACTCCAGAATCTCTTTATGCTCTTCTATTTGTTTTTTCAATTTAGAAAAATCAATTTTGCACTTTCCATCCCAGACAGCCACAGGGATTTTATCATCAAATGTGTAGATAGTAATTATGTCACTGTTATTATCTTCTTTGTCCGTATAATCATACACTATCACTGTTTCTTTTTCCGGATCGATAATCCAATACTCTCGGACACCCGACGCTACGTATTTTTGCTGCTTGATTCCCTGGTCCCTTCTTTTGGTTGACGGCGACAGCACCTCTGCAACAAAAACCGGCACATTGCTCGAGCGCTTCTTTTTATTGTCCGCACTTCTCTTGCATTTGATAAGTACGTCCGGCTGCACAACGGTTTTGTTGTCGGACCCGAGCTTAACATCATATGGTGAAATGATAGGGAGACATGGCCCCGGGTGTTTGTCTCTAAATGTTGAAAGTGTATGATACAAAAATCCACTTATGTGCTGATGAACTCCTGTTGGTGCTACAAGATCATAAATCACGCCATCAATTAACTCATACCTCTCGCCGTTCTCGTCGGGAAGAGCCATATAGTCGTCAACTGTGTATTCACCTTGTCTCTTGAGCGGAACAAATATATGCGCTTTTTCATGGAAGGCAAACTCTTCGTCACTCGCAAACGCGTTCATATTATATTTGCTTCCGGCGCCGCGACCTGCCCTGCTACCGGTGCCGTCAACAGCTCCTCCGGTGTGGCTTGTCGCAAGATAGTCGTTGTACAATTTGTTCAATCCCTCTTCGAGAGCAATCAATGTCTGATATCTCGGCGACTCCGTCTCGCCCGAGAAAACCTTCTGAACCGTCCCGATTGGAACCCCTGACGCCTCCGCCAGCTTCTTGTTGGAAATGCCTAGAGCATTCTTCTTTGCCTTTAGTTCTTTGACGTTCATAGCCAAGCCTCCTCGATATTATTATACCATATCAAAACCGTTTTGCAACCGAAAACGGAGTTTCCTCGTTTTTCTCTGAAGATACACATTGGTAAATTCGCCCATGAAGCATCGCCCTTTCTGATTCCGGTAAATACTTCAACATTCTTCAACAATATGGTATTATGTACTTGCCACACAAACTAATACCTAAGCCTATACGGAGGCATTTTACACTCGGTAAAAATGCAACTCTAACTTTGTTTCCGTGTAGGTAATAAGGGTTTGTGTGGCGCAAACGGAGCTCTGCATTTTTCGTGCACGGCTTCGGCTGTGCACTTTTTTATTTGTACCGAAAGGACGGTGTAATGTGAATAAGAAGTTTAGTGTTTTGCTATTAATCTGTCTGATTACGTTATTGCTGGTAGGTTGTGGTACTAAGCTAAATACCCCACCAAGTGAGACGAATCCACCGGCTACAGAACCAGAGGTCGAACAGGTTGAAGATCCGGAACCGGTTGAAGAACCGGATCCAGTCGAGGAACCGGAACCCGTTGAGGTGTCGGATCCGTTGGAACCGCTTTTAATAAGCGAAAGTGATGCTAGAACTGCTGGCGGAGCGTATCTTTTGAGAGGGGAGAAGTTGTATACGCTGAATCACGTTAATGGCGCAAAAGGTCGTTGGTATGTATTATACCGGCCCTATTCTATTGACGGCTCGGACGCATTAATGTCTTTAGAAGAATTATGTGTCCCGGTTTATACTGTTGGCGATAAGATTCTAATGTACTCTAGTAGTGGAGATTTGCCAAAACTTAATTTACACGAAATGAATTTCCACGGCTATACTATACCAGTCGTGGAAGAATCGGCTAATTATAAAATATTCGAACCTGGCGGAAAAAGTACACCGTTACGCAAAGACAAAATTAATAATTTTTCTGTAACTGATTCAAACGGTCAAGCTATAGAAGATATTTCGTCGCTAACATACGGCGAGGTGTATACCGTTTCATGGTATGAAGGAACCCAATATTGCGAGGTAAATTTAGTGGCTAACTGCGGAAATTATATCATGTTAGATGACTATAATTATTTAACGATAGAAGGAACCTTGACTAAAGAGGGTTATATGGAGTTTGATATTTCAAATGTAGCTCCCGGGTTATACGCTGTCCCGACATCTGGTGGTGGGTTGATAATAATCGAGTAGTTAAGAATTAAAGCGTCGAGTTTTCGGCGCTTTTGGATATGCACACCTAACTCCAGCAGGCTTTTGTCGGAGTTTTTGAATTGTATCCAAAATCCCCTTTTCAGCTATATTGACTTCCCCATACAAGCACGTGAAGATATTTTTGCACTCATAAAACGAGGACTGTTATCTGCAGTCCTTCCGCTTACTTGCAAACTAATCATGATTGATGTAATATACTCCATAGAAGGCTTCTACGTTTCGGACGTTTGCTGGGGGCACTACGGTGCATCTGTCAGCTTTAGCCTTTTTTTATTTTCTATCATTATCCCCCCCAGCCTTTCTTTGCCTTCCGTTGTCTTCCTTTGCCTTCCTTTCTGTTCCTTGCTAATACGCACGCAAACTCCCCTTATCGCGCTTGAATATCACCCTTGACATCCTTTTACTACAATTGTAGAATAATATTACTACAAATGTAGAAAAAGGAGCCTACTATGAAGAAAAACTATTCACTGCCCGATGGCGAGCTCGAGGTTATGCAGATAATATGGCAATGCGAGCCACCGGTTTCGCGGAGCACTATAGAGAGCATGCTAAATGCCGAGAAGAATCTCGCGCCGAGCACGATTCTCACTTTTCTTTCGCGCCTCTGCGACAAAGGTTTTCTCAAGGTGGAGCATCAAGGCCGCACCAACTTATACACGCCGCTTGTTTCCCAGAAGGATTATCTTGCGGAAGAGAGTCGTCGCATGCTGGATAAGCTCTACGGCGGATCACTATCCGCTTTTGCGGTTGCGCTCTCCGACAGCGGAATTAGCAAAGACGATCTTGACGAACTCCGCGCTATGCTCGAGGAGGACAAATTATGATTGGCGAATATTTCTCTCGGATTCAGGTCGCATGGGGACTCCTCCTTGCAGCTGTCCTTTGGGTTTCCTTTAGGAGCGCTTGGCGCTGGGAACACGGAAAGGATCCGGATCGCATTATTTCTGAAAAGAATGGTCGCGAGACTTATGTTTTACTTCCTGCCACGACGATCTTCTGGCTGCTCCTTTGTATTGTTTTTCTGGCTATAGTTGTTCGGGGCTTTAAGGACGGAATTCTTCTTGCAGCAATGTTTGCAGGAGACATAATGATTCTCCTCTGCATTTACTTTGTTCTGCTCTTAATAGCGCTTCCCTTTCTTCGCAAAATTATCAGCGCGCGCGCATGTGCTATCCTTTGGGTGATACCTGCGCTCCTGAGCTGGCAGATGCATATTCTCATCACTGCAATGCCGGCGCCGCTAAAGACGATATATATTCCCCGAGGGAGCCTCCCATATATCGGCATTGTTTGGGCGGTCGGGTTCTTGGTTGTGGGCGGATACTATCTCATATCGCACCTCTCTTTTCGTAAGTGGGTGAAGGAAAACACCAAAGAAGAATCCTCCGAGGAAACGCTCTCGCTCCTAAACAGAATTAAGGAACAAATGATTTATAGACGTCCCGTAAAACTTCTCCGTGGCGATGTGACGTCGCCCTTTTCCATGGGACAAACAAAATGGAGCCGTTCGATGGTTCTTCCCGATCGCGCTTATACCACGGATGAGTTAGAGATGATTTTCTCGCACGAGCTTCATCATCTGCAGCGAGGCGATGTAGATACAAAAGTTTTTCTCTGCCTCTGCAACGCACTTTGCTGGTTCAATCCGCTCGTTTGGATTGCAACAAAGAAAGCTGCTGAAGATCTGGAAAGAAGCTGCGATGAAATCGTAACCGAATCCATGAACGATGACGAAAGAAAATCGTATGTCAATCTGCTCTTGGAATCTGCGGGACCGACGAGAGGCTGCACGACCTGTCTTTCCGCTGCTGCCGCAACACTTCGCTATCGCCTGACTAGCGTGCTGAATCAAAAGAAACGCTTCCTCGGAACTGCGTTTCTTGCCGCTGCGATTTTCTTATGCGTTTTGGGTTTTGGAAGAATTTCCTTTAGTGATATGCGCGGGAACTTTACCGAACTCATACTTCCCGAAAACGCAGAAATAGATCGTATCTTTGATGACACCAATTATGCATTAATCAGCGAATGCGAATGGGATGATGAGGCCCTCCGCGGTTTGCTCTCCGACCTAGAGGTTGACCACATCGCAGGACTACGAAACCAGCATAACTGGGGCGGAAAACAAATTTCCTTTGTTCTTAAGGATGGAAGAAATGTCAGTATCCAAAATCGCGGCTATATATTTGTTGAGGCCTATTACTCCGATGAGTCCGAGCTCAACAGTATGGACATGCCCCTCGGTTGCTTTGTTATAACGAGTGACTTTGACTGGGATTCACTTATAGAATGCTTCGGAGTAGAATAAGAGGTCGCTACTTATTGCAACCTCTTTCTTCTTTTTACGATATCAAATACCTTGCTGCATCGTACAGTTAAGGATACGGATGGTATCGCAACCGCCGTTAGTTTTTATTTCTGTTGTAATTAATCAGGCAGCCGGCCTTTACGATCTCACGCTCTTCCTTTGTCATGTCCTGAATGAAGAGTTCGATTTCTGTGGCCTTGCCATCTTTCAAAACATAAGCTTTGATATTCTTTAAGTCGCCGTCCAATGCATTGCGGACATTCGGTACGTAAATATAATCATCTACTTCAAATGTATCCGGTTTTCCGTTTAGGTGGAACGGCAGCATGCCCCAGTTCATGCAGTTGGAGCGATAGCGCTTTGTGGCATATTCTTGCGTGATGTTTGCAAGTCCGCCGAGTACGCGCTGGCAGCTGGCTGCTTGTTCACGCGCGCTTCCGTCACCGGGCTTGTTGGCATAGAGAACAGAACCGATTTCTATCTTGCCGAGATCTGTTTCTTCTTGCCCCGGGATCGTCTTTATTATTTCAAACGCCTTTGCGAGTTCGGGGTCCTTTCCCGCCGGATCGTTTCCTGCGAGACGATCTTCTTCTATGCTCTTAACGATCTTTGCGCGTCCAACGTATTCCGGATCTCTTCTTGAGAGTGCAAACTCTGCAAGGCCGAGAGGATTGGAACGGTAGGAACTTGTTTCTCCCGAAGGAATAAGTTCATCCGTGGTTGTAACGTCATCCAAAATCTTGGATGCAACGCGAAGAAGAATATTGTCTGCGAGTTCTTCCATCTCCGGCCAATCTTTGATGTTAGGACCAAAGCGAAGTTCTTGCGCAGGATCAGCCTTTCCGTAACCCTGATATACACGTGACTCATAGGAGCGTGGATCAAAGTTATATTCAGGAATATTTCCGAAGCACTCTGCCATTTCTTCTGCGCTCGTTAGGATTCCTCCGTTTGCAGCGGTTGCTGCAATTGAGCGAGCATCCATAAGTGCTACAGCGCTCATCTGTCCGCTACCCGGTTTGGAACCTTCGCGGTTCGGGAAGTTACGCGTATTGTGGCGGATTGAAAGTGCGTTGTTTGCCGGAGTATCTCCTGCGCCGAAGCATGGTCCGCAGAATGCAGTTCTTACAATAGCGCCCGCTTCCATGAGGTCGGAGAGCAGACCTTTTTTATTAAGGTCAAGAAGTACCGGCTGCGACGACGGATAAACCGAAAGATAAAAATCTCCGTTTCCGCAGCTTCTGCCCTTAAGTGCATGCGCAGCTTCAACTACGTTGGTATAGCTTCCGCCTGAGCAGCCTCCGATTACGCCCTGCTGTACGCGAAGCTTTCCATTTTCTATTTTGTCAAGAAGCGTAAACGCCGCACGGTCTCCCGCAATGCGCGCAGCTTCTTTTTCTGTTTCTCTCAGGATGTCCTCTAGGTTCTCATAGAGTTCATCGATTGTGTATCCGTTGGACGGATGGAAAGGAAGTGCAATCATCGGTTTCACTTCAGAAAGATCAACCTCTACGCACCCGTCGTACCAAGCAATGTCTGCCGGTTTTAATTCTTTATAATCATCGGCTCTTCCGTGCATTGCGAGGAACGACTTTGTGTCCTCGTCTGTTGACCATACGGATGATAGACAAGTTGTTTCCGTAGTCATTACATCCACAGCATTTCTATAATCGGTCTGCATAGATGAAACGCCAGGGCCGACAAATTCCATAACCTTATTCTTTACATATACGTTTTTAAATACCGCACGGATAATTGCAAGTGCAATATCCTGAGGTCCTACGAACGGAGCGGGTTTGCCCTTAAGATAAATGGCAACAACATCAGGATATGCCACATCATAAGTGTCTTCCAAGAGCTGTTTAACGAGCTCTCCGCCACCCTCTCCTATAGCCATGGTTCCGAGTGCTCCATAACGCGTGTGCGAGTCACTTCCAAGAATCATGCGTCCGCAGCCTGCGAACATTTCTCTCATGTATTGATGAAGTACCGCGATATGTGGCGGTACAAATATCCCACCGTATTTCTTTGCTGCAGAAAGTCCAAATAGATGATCGTCATCGTTTATCGTTCCACCGACTGCACAAAGTGAATTGTGGCAACCCGTCAGAACATATGGCAAAGGAAAACGTTCCATGCCGGACGCGCGTGCTGTCTGCACGATACCGACATAAGTGATGTCGTGAGATGTCATGGCATCAAATTTTATTTTTAGATGCGCCATATCTCCCGACGTATTGTGCGAGGAAAGAATCCCGTAGGCTATTGTGCCTTTCTTTGCTTCCTCGATTGTTGCGTCTTGACCGCGGGCAGCTTTTACGCCTGCTATATCTGTTCCTTCAAACAGCTCTGTGCCCTTTACCAAGAACACACCGCCGTCATGCAATTTGACTGCCATTCTAAACTCCTTTCATCAATATACTGATAATCAAAGGATAAAAAGCAACGACGCTTATCATTCGCACCATATGCATTCCCGCAACCTTTAGCGTGTCGGCACCGTACTCTTTACCTACAGCCCATTTATATATCTGCAGGCTGCGAGCGCGGCGACTGCGCCGTCGGCAGCGGCTGTTGTAACCTGGCGGACAAATTTGCTTCTGCAGTCTCCTGCAACAAAGAGTCCCGGCGTCTTTGTTACGCAGTACTCGTTTGTATCAAAATAGCCGTACTCGTTTAAGTTCTCTAGATCTTTAAATGCATCGTTTTCCGGGATGAGTCCAATCGCAACAAAGAGTCCATCGCAGCTTATCGTTTCCTTTGTTCCGACAGCGGAATCGCGAGCTGCCTCGCCTGCTCCTGCCGGTGCATCGGTTCCCATTCCGCCGACGGTTCCGGCTGCGCTTGTATGTTCTATCTCAACCGCCTTGAGCGTTGGTTCTTCTTCAGGTCCCTCGGTCAAAAGACCTGTAATTTTAACTCCGGTATATGTCTTTACGTTTGGCTTGGAGAAGAGTACTTCTTGGAGTTTTTCTTCTCCCGTGAAGAAGTCCATGTCCTGAAGCATTACAACTTCTGTGCATTTTTCTGCGAGAAGAATTGCTTCCTGGAGAGCAGAGTTTCCGCCGCCCGCTACGCAGACTTTTTTGCCGCTGTAGAAGTCGCCGTCGCAAACCGCGCAGAAGGATATACCTTCTCCCACGAGCGCATCTTCTCCCGGAAGTCCAAGCATTCTATGCTTAACACCGGTTGCGATTATAACGGTGCGACCTTCGTAAGAATTTCCCTCTTCAGTTGTAACAGTAAATCCGGGACCAACAGAATCTATAACCGAAGTTCCTACCTTTACGTCAACAACGTTTTCTATTTCTATCTCAGCGCCCTGGTGAAGAATTTGCTCAAGCATCTGATCCGCAAATTCATTTCCCGAAAGAGAAACAAAGCCAGGGATATTCTCAACTTTTGGTGAATGTGTTATCTGTCCACCAAAGCCCGTCTTCTCTATAACAAGCGCACTCTTACCGTTTCTTACTGCATAGAGCGCTGCAGTCATTCCGGCGGGGCCTCCGCCAACAACAATTACATCGTACATTTTCTTCTCCTTTTACAATGGGGACGGTTCTACTTGCAAATTTTGTCGCCAAAGACTTATACTTTTTTAGCTCTCGCAATCTGTAATCAAATCACTCAGCTCGGAAACTTTCGGAAGTGTGAATAACTCGCCCTTACGGGCTCAAACAGATTCACACATCCAGCGAAAGTTAACCTCGCCTCGTGAATGATTACCACGATTGCTACGAATCGTAAAAAAGTATAATCCCTCGGCTCCTATTTACAAGTAGAACCGTCCCCAGTGTTGAATATTTGCAAGTAGAACCGTCCCCATTGTTGATTTTGATTTATTTATTCATTAACCAGCCTTTGATGTCGGATACTCCGCGATATTTTTCGAAGGAGTCTCCGTTAACAAGAACCAATGTCGGTGCCTGCTTTACTCCGTATTTTTCTACGAGTTCCTTCTCCTCGTTTGCGTTGAGTGCCTGGTACTGGATGCCGGCCTTCTCAAGGAGTGCTCCTGCTGCTTTGCAGTTGGGGCATGTCGGAGTTTTAAAGAGTATTGCCTGAACCGCTCCCGCTGCTGCGCCTACTGCGGCGGCTTCTGCAGCCTTTAGTTGTTCGTCTGTTGCAATCATCGGCTCAACCGGTGCGCAGCATCCCGGTTCCATTGCGGCTTCGCGTGCTGCATCGGCGTTTGTCATCATACGGGGTGCTTCTTGTGCTGTTGCCATTGCTGCCTCAGCAACGTAGTCTGCAGGTGCAGGTGCTGCCTCTGCAAGATTTCCGCTAACAGAGACTGTTTCATGATGGTGGCTAGCCGGTGTTGGGTTTGGACCTACATGTGTAAGTACCGAATGTCCGATATTATATGTAAGTCTGTCCTTGTACTCCTGGGCTTTACCGTCGTTCCAGTTCTGAACCGGACGATAGTATCCCGTGATACGGCTATATACTTCGGTCTTTGCTCCGCAGTGCGGGCATGTATATTGCTCGCCTACCAAATATCCGTGATCCTTACATACTGAATATGTAGGTGACATTGTGTAGTATGGAAGCTTATAGTTTTCTGCAATCTTTCTTACGAGATTTGCTGCGGCTTTCCAATCAGGAAGCTTCTCTCCGAGGAATGCGTGGAATACGGTTCCCGAAGTATAGAGTGTCTGGAGATTGTCCTGAATGTCCAGAGCGCTGAATACGTCTTCCGTATATCCTACCGGCAAATGTGAAGAGTTGGTGTAATACGGACTACCGTTCATATTTGCGGTTATGATGTTCGGGAACTCTTCCTTGTCGTGCTTGGCGAATCTATAGGTTGTAGATTCTGCCGGTGTTGCTTCAAGGTTATATAGATCGCCGTACTCTTCCTGATAATCGGAAAGTCTTTCTCTCATATGATTGAGAACGTCTCTTGAGAACTCCTGAACGCGAGGATCTGTCATATCAGCTTTTAGCCAGCATGCATTTAATCCTGCCTCGTTCATTCCTACAAGTCCTATTGTGGAGAAGTGGTTATTGAATGTTCCCAGATATCTCTTTGTGTATGGATAGAGGCCCTGCTCCAAAAGTCCCGTAACAACTTTTCTCTTGGTAGCCAAGCTTCTTGCTGCTACATCCATAAGTCTATCCAATTTGCTATAGAAGTCTGCTTCGTCCTTTGACTGATAAGCAAGTCTAGGCATATTGATTGTTACAACGCCGATAGAACCTGTGGATTCTCCGGAGCCGAAGAAGCCTCCGGATTTCTTTCTGAGTTCTCTTAAGTCAAGACGTAGTCTGCAGCACATGGATCTTACATCGCTTGGCTCCATGTCGGAGTTGATGTAGTTTGAGAAGTACGGTGTTCCGTATTTTGCTGTCATTTCAAAGAGCAGCTTGTTGTTCTCTGTCTCGTCCCAGTTGAAATCTCTTGTTATAGAATATGTAGGAATCGGATACTGGAATCCTCGGCCGTTTGCATCGCCCTCGATCATAACTTCAAGGAATGCCTTGTTAACCATATCCATTTCCTTCTGGCAGTCGCCGTAGGTGAAGTCCATATCTTTTCCGCCTACGATAGCAGCCAGGTTCTTAAGGTCGTTTGGAACTGTCCAGTCCAAAGTTACATTGGTGAACGGAGCCTGCGTTCCCCATCTTGACGGTGTGTTTACGCCGTAGATGAAGGACTGGATGCACTGCTTAACCTCCTTATATGTAAGATTATCTACTCTTACAAATGGAGCAAGGTAGGTATCAAAGGAAGAAAATGCCTGTGCGCCTGCCCATTCGTTCTGCATGATACCGAGGAAGTTAACCATCTGGTTGCAAAGTGTAGAAAGGTGGCTGGCCGGTGAAGATGTAATCTTTCCCGGAACTCCGCCAAGACCTTCCTGAATAAGTTGCTTAAGACTCCATCCTGCGCAGTAGCCGCCCAAGAATGAAAGATCGTGAAGATGGATATCACACTTTCTGTGTGCTTCTGCGATTTCTTCATCATAGACTTCACTGAGCCAATAGTTGGCTGTGATAGCGCCTGAGTTTGAAAGAATAAGTCCGCCGATAGAATAGTTAACTGTGGAGTTCTCTTTTACTCGCCAGTCATTTGCATCTAGATAATCATCTACAAGATCCTTATAGTTAAGAAGTGCAGAGTTTACGTTACGAATTTTTTCTCTCTGACGACGATAAAGGATGTATGCTTTTGCTACATCTGCATAACCGGATTCAGAAAGAACTTTTTCTACGCTGTCCTGAATTTCTTCTACGGTTATCTTTCCGTCATGGATTTTATTTTCGTAATCTGATGTTACGTGAAGTGAAATAAGATCTATTACACTTGGATGATACTGTTTGCCAATAGCATCGAATGCTTTTGTGATTGCTGAGCTGATTTTATCGATGTGAAAATCAACTACTTTGCCATCTCTTTTTACTACTTGATACATAAGTCCCCTCTCTTAATAATTATTAGGTACGTGCTATAGATTGTTAATATATATCCCTAAAACGACTGGTTTTTGGGGTGAATAAAAGGGGCAATGCCCCTTGAGTTTTCATATTTCGTTGTAACTTGGGTTGTTTGGAAGACGCATGAACTGCGCTTTGAACATCTCCTGCACCCCTTTTGAAATCTCGTTTGAGAGCCGAGATTTTTGGTGCAAAATCATATTAGCACTTCGGTATCAGTCCGTCAATATCTTGTGGCGAAATTTTTCAAAAAAACTATATCTTGTGGATTTTCGGTTTACAAGAAAACGTCTTATGGATATCGCCAAAGTCAGTCTATACATTGTCTTTTCTCTCTTCGTCGCCCGCAATTGTTTACTCGACAACATTGAACCTTTGGAAGATTGCTCGAAAGGCTTCGCCTCGAGCCAACTTCACAAAGGTTCTTCATTGTCATCGTACAATTGCAAAGGCTCCTCAGAAAGGCCAAAGACAATATATATTCCTCGACTTTGGCGATATGCTTTTACTTTCCTTTAATCGATATCGACACCGCGTATCGCAGCAAAGTTAACAAACTCTTTTGCGATATCACGATACCTAATCATCTCTTCTGCAGTAGGTGCACTTAAGCTGTGATCCGGAACCGCATCCCTATCGGTAAATCCTTGAAGGAAATAATTCTTTGCTCCGCCAATCCATTCTCCGATTTCACGGAAATCATTTTCGTCGTGATACTGACTGATAACTGTTGTGCGGAATTCGTAATCGATGTCGCTGTTAAGAAGAAGCGAGATGCTCTCTCTGACATTGGCGAGGTTAAATGTTTCATCAAGCCCTATCGTCACAGCGTATTTTTTCGGCGAGTTTTTTATATCCATCGCGACATAAGCGACAAGTTTTTCATCCAAAAGTTTTTTAAGAACGTCGGGATGGTTACCGTTGGTGTCAAGCTTAACGGGATAACCCGCATCGTTAATCTTTTTTATGAATTCAGGAAGGTCTGGTCTCAGGCAAGGTTCTCCCCCGGTAATGGCCACGCCGTCAAGAAGCCCGTGCCTCTTATCCAAGAACTCAAAGAACTCCTCTTCACTCATGGCGGCAGGCATTACGCCTTCCACAAGTTCGTAATTATGACAAAACTGGCATCTAAAATCGCATCCGCCAAGGAATACCGTGCAAGCCACGTGCTCCGGGAAGTCGAGAAGTGTCATTTTTTGTAGTCCCTGTATATTCATTTCAATCCTTTCCGTTATATAGCGGCTAGCACGTGCATATTCCGGAGGTCGGAATCCGCGATTCCGTCGTTTACAGAATATGCATGCTTCTCTAGGTCGCCGCAGTTAGCCTTTGTTAGGCTCCGGTCAATCAGCTCGTCGATTATGTCGGCTGCAATTCCTTCAATCACGTCGTATTTATCGCTCGCCAGTTCGCCCTCATTATCTGTCGTAATCAGATATTCCAAAAGCTCTGCCGTGAGCGAGAGCTTTGGGAGATTTCGCATTGCGCGGAAGCTCCATTTATAGAATGGTTCATAAGCCCCATTCAATAGAAAAACTGCCGACATCGTGTTTTTAGCAAATTCTATCGCCGCGAGCTGCGCTGCTGCGTTTTCTCCGTGCTGGATGCAGCGCGTATAGTTGTACTGCCCCGACTGCGCCATCAAAAGCAGATGACCCGCCAGTTTTTTCTTCATTATGTCGTCCGGATAGAATTTTAGTACTTCGCGGATGCGAGTAATCTCGCCCGTTCCGTCAAAGAAAATCTCTCCGTTTGTCGCTTCAGCAAGTGCATATGAAGGAGTCGCAAGCCATGATGCTCCGCCTCCTACCTTTACCTCTTCATAAAGCGCTCCGACCTTTTCCTTAAAGAACTCCTCTGCACGTATGACTCCGCGACGATTTCCTCCTACAGGTGAAAGATTCGGCCGCGTAACACCCATGAACTCCTTGGGAAGCGCGGCGTAGGCACGTTCAAGTGCGAACTCTTCTTTTCTATCTACTGCTTCCTCCCCCGGAAGAAGTATCATAAATCCCGGGTCAAAATCATGATCCCGAGATAATTCATCATCAAAGCCAAAGCATTCCGATCCACTTCCGAAGACGCCTGTGGCAATCTTATCCATCAGCTCCGGAAACTTCTCTTTTAACATCGGCTCACCAAACTCTTTGTAATAAGCCCTAGATATTTCAAGCCCTTTCATGGAAACCTTTCCTTTGTTAGGCGCATGCCACCATACATGCGACTACCCTCTCTCATATAATTTCTTTGATCTTTCTTTTAAATCTTCAGCGACTAAAAAATAGCCATAATATTCAAAACTCGGTGCGCACTTCTCGCAGACGAATGCGTAGTATCCATCCCTCGGAACGCTCGGTGTATCAAGAAGCATTTGTGCCTCTTCAACGAGCTCGTTAATTCTCGACTCGCCAGCTTCGATACCATCTCTCATTTCAATCACGTTTGCGCGGTTTAGACAAGTGATCGCCTGCTCAAGCACTCCATTCGGCGCATACGCCATGCGCTCCATAGCTTTGTCGTAAAGCGCTTCCGCCTCATCAAATTTCCCAAGCGCCGCACACGTAAGCGCCATATTGTTGTATAGCCCTCCGAGAAGTTCTGGCGGAGTACCATCGATTGCCTCGTAAACCGCGCGAGCCTTTTCAAACAGCTCAAGCGATTTCTCGTTTTCCTGAAACGCATTGTATGCTGTCGCGATATTAACGTAGGTAGTGCCTGCGCTTATGCTCCCGCCGTATTCGAGCTCGCCGAGAAGTCTAATCGCATCATCGGCACTTTCAAAAGCTCCTTCGCGATTCCCGACCTTTCTGTAGTGCCCAACAAGTTCATTTCTAATCATCAGCTGACCCCTAAGGTCGCCAAGCATGCGGGCTTCTTCGAGCCAGTATTTTAAATGCCTCTCCACGCCATCATAGTCGCGGCGACTCATATAGTCATCTACTTTTTCGCGAATTCGCTGCTGTGGCACAGACCCTTTTGGGCCGTTTGCCGCACCGATTCCGCCTGCTATATTTTCAGGATTCCACCCCATAAATACTCCTTTGGTTTAGCACCAATGCTCGACACCTTAACAAAAGTCGGTACCAGTTAATATACCCCGCTAATTTCATTCTAACCCTTCAAAAGCATTTATATTTTCTGTCTCTCGTCCTCATGAATAATGCGGGCGTCATCATTCTTTACGCTTCGCTTCCGAGAAGACCTATCTCCTCTGCATAGGGCTTCATTCCCGCAATGCAGATTTCCACGACATCACGAAGCTCCATTCCGAGCATCTCGCAGCCCTGCATAATGACATCTCTGTCACAGCCGGCAGCAAACCTTTAACAGATAGTATTCCCGCCCTTTCTTCGTCTATAGCCATTTTTTCTTTTTGAAAAGAATCAGGCAAAAGATTACGACTGCGACACTCACCAAAATTACAACAGGATATCCCCAGCGCCATTCAAACTCCGGCATATATTTAAAGTTCATACCGTACCAGCCCGCGATAAGGGTGAGCGGCATGAATATTGTAGTTACAACGGTTAGGAGCGTCATGATTCTATTCTGACGGACATCAAGCTGCACGTTATATAAATCTCTCACCTGCATTGTGTGATCACGAAGAGAGACTGCAGAATCATGTCTTCTTGCCATAAGATTCATAAATAAATGAATATATCTCATATTCTCTTCTTCAAAAAATCCGTTCTCGTTCTCCTCAAACTCTTGCGTCATGTCTATAATCTGCTCATAGTGAACGAGAAGCTCTCTAATGTCACCCCTGATCTCATTAACCCTTACAAGATTTGTTCCGTCCTGATCTGCAATAATCGCATCCTCAATTTGATTTAGTTCTTCTTCATATTTTTCCATGAGCATCAAATCTTTATCCACAATCAGTTCCAGAAAGTCATATAAAAAACGCTCAAGGCTCGGCTTGCGCCAACGCTTTGTTCTGCGAATTGCATCAACCATCTCCTCGGCCTTACCGCTATCGTCAATAAAAACTATGCCCTTTTCGTCAAGTGCAAAAGCAAATCTCGCATCGTTTTCTTTGATGTTACTGCGATCGGGGATTAAAAAAGTTCCTGTAAGCGAATCGTAGTTTACCTCCACCTTTGTGTTGTGAATGTTTCCAACGTCAGGTTCTAGTTCTATTCCCATATCAAAGAGCTCGCGCTCTTTTTCCCATTCAGGCGTTGTGAGGATTGAGACGTATTGATAATTGGGCTGGCTATGCAGTTCTTCCGCCGTACAAGGCTTTATGGTTTCTTCTAAAAGATAGTTCTTCATACTTCATCTTCCTTTTTTTCTGGAAAAAATGCTAGGTATTGCAAACATTGCTATAAGACGATGCCTTCTCTATGCAGTGACCAATCGTATGACCAAAAGAAATCTTTTGTTCATGGTGTTCACATGCTTTCTTTCTTACGTAGATTTATTATAGCATTTTTCGACAAAACAAAAAGCCGAGCGGGGCCCGACTTTCTGTTTGGATAGTATTTATATGGAGCGAACATGGAGGTGTTATACATAGCCCATATCTCTCATCGCTTTTACAACGCGACGGAAACCGGCGATATTTGCACCTGATACGTAGTTTCCCGCCATATCGTAGTCTGATGCCGCCTCGGAAATCTTTTTGTAGATTCCTTTCATGATTTCATTTAACTGCGCGTCCAGATCGTCAAATGATCTATAAAGCTGCACTGCGTTCTGGCTCATCTCGAGCGCTGACATTGCAACGCCTCCAGCATTTGCGGCTTTTCCCGGAAGGAAGCGCACGCCACTCTCCAAAAAATAATCTGTCGCACCTTCTGTCGATGGCATATTGGCGCCCTCGGTTACATTCTTGCAGCCGTTTGCTACGAGAATCTTGGCGGAGTCTTCGTCAAGTTCGTTCTGCGTTGCACAAGGCATCGCGATATCGCATGGAACTTCCCAGACGTTTCCGTCTTCAAAATATTTTGCTGACGGAACAGCATCAACGTATTCTTTTATTCGCGCACGGCGAACTTCTTTTATATCTTTTAGGACGTCTATATTTATTCCGTTTTCGTCATAGACATATCCGTCGGAGTCGCTTACGGTTACAACTCGTGCGCCGAGCTCGGTCGCTTTCTGGACCGCATAAGTTGCAACGTTTCCTGATCCTGAAACCGCGACAGTCTTTCCTTTGATATCATCTCCGTATGACTTAAGCATTTCCTGGGTGATATATACGGCGCCAAAGCCTGTCGCCTCTTTTCTTACGAGGGATCCTCCCCACTCTAGGCCTTTTCCGGTGAGGGTTCCGTCGAACTGCTTTGTGATTTTTTTATATGCACCGTAGAGGTAACCGATTTCTCTTGCACCGACACCGATATCTCCTGCCGGTACGTCCTCACGCGCTCCGATATATCTAAAGAGCTCGCTCATAAACGCCTGACAGAAGCCCATGATTTCTCTATCGCTCTTTCCTTTTGGATTAAAATCAGAGCCACCCTTTCCTCCCCCGATAGAAAGTCCCGTGAGTGAGTTCTTAAAAATCTGTTCAAACCCCAGAAAATTTATTACGCTTCTATTGACCGTTGGATGGAACCTAAGTCCTCCCTTATACGGACCGAGGGTGCTGTTAAACTGAACTCGATATCCCCTGTTTATATGAACCTTGCCACTATCGTCAACCCACGGAACTCTGAACGAGATGCTTCTCTCGGGTTCTACTATTCTTTCAAGAATTTTATTTTCTCTATAGTCTGCTTCGTGCTTAGAAATGACCGGAGCGATTGAAGAAAGCACTTCGCGCACAGCCTGGTGGAACTCCGGCTCACCCGGGTTTCGCGCCAGCACACTTTCCATTATTTCATCAACATATGCCATGTGCTTCCTCCTTTCTACTCGGCTATAACGGCGAGATGCTTTTTAAATATATCGCGGATTTTTTCATTTTCCGCCAAACACACTCTCTTTGCTTCTACCGTAAATCCCGCCTCTCTTAATTTTGTTGCAATTGAGTCCGCACCGTCTCCAGAGACGCCTTCTAATGCGGACTCTCCCGCAACAAACATAAACGGAGAAACAAATGCTTTTTTTGTTTTTTTCTTAAGTAAGTGATCGATTACTTTATCTATCTTTGGATATGCGTTAAACGTTGCGATGTGCGCGTTGTCATATCCCTGATCCTTAAGCGCATAGTCCAGCGCACAGTAGATGGCGTTGGTATAATGCTCGCTACCATGACCAACAAAGCACACAGCTTCGTCATCCGAGAGCTTATAGTCTGACATAATCGCATTTGACACCGCCTCCAGATCCTCCTGCGATGCAAGGAGCGGCTCACCGCATTTGACAGAAACAAAGTCCGCCTTATGGGAGAAAATCATATTGACCAATTCCTCGTACTCGCGTCCGTGAAGTAGATATGCCGGCTGCACATAGACATGCGTAACGCCATCGAGCACCATCCTTGCAAGAGACTCTCTCACCGCATAGACCGGCGCATCGTCTCCCTCGAGTTCGTGCTTAATCTTGATAAGCGCCTCGTTGGTTATGGCCCTATAGACATCAGCCTTGGGGACGACCGCTTTATACTCGCGCTCCAAAACGTCAAGTGTGCGCTTTTCGAGCTCTGCATCCTTTGTTCCAAAACTGACCGATAGAATCGCTTTTTTCTTCATTTTCTACGCCCCTCTCACCTACGTCTCGGCACTTCATCACTTTTTAACTTTGTTACTTCATCACAATAAATCAACATTTTCTCTATATATAACCACAAAAAAGCCCCGAGCGCAAGAGTTTTTTGATAATCTCGTAGGCGGAAAACTTGAGTTTAAAATTTCGGCGACTAACCGCCGACAGGAAGCCGAGCAGGGCCCACCAAAAACCCCTTTCGTCAGATTTTGTCTAACAAAAGGGGTCATTTCCATACGCGAACTCTCTCATAATGCTTAAGCATTTCTAATCCTTAAACTTTTCTCTGTCTATCCAAAGACCCAGTGCAGGGTTTGGGATATAATAGATTTCTTCGCCGTCTATCACGTTATATCCTTTGACCAATGTCTCGGGATTATATTTTTTTATCACTTCCTTATAGGATGCGCTTTTATAACCAACACTTTCTATTTCATCTCTTTTTATCTTATCCACACAGTATGTAATGTTGAATCTTCCGTCGCTTGATCCGTGAATAAGATGCGCTGCGGCAGACATATTTTCTCTCAGGTCTTTGCTCTCGGGACGTCCGAAAAGTTCAAGTATATTTAGTCTTCCCGTGTATCCATATTTTCGAATGAGTCTATCTATCTCCTGGTCCTCTCCAAAGCGCTCCACGCCCGGCGCAAGTATTATGAGTTCTCCTCCGTCTGCCATTGCCATCCTTGTTCGATAAACGGCTTTGTTTCCGAGCCAGGTCGTCTTGAACTCCTCCGGATCAAGATAGACCACGCATTTTTTAAAAGGCTTATCAACAAAATCTATATTAATTTCCTGCGCAAGTTCAACCGCCCTGTTGAAACACTCTCTTCCTTCGGAAATGAATAGCCCGTGAACTTTTGTCTTTCCTTTGGGCGCCGTCGTTACCGTGAGCGCATATAGTACGGGACGGTCGCTCAAGAAATGTTCTTGCGCATAGTCATAGACCTTTCTCACGGGCGTAAGGTCCTTACCCATCATCCTCTCCATTCCATAAACCGCGCCGAGCATATGAGAGGAATTAATAATCCTTGATCCACCGACTCCGACAAAGATATTCTTTGCGTGGTTTGACATTCCAACAACTTCATGCGGAACGACCTGTCCTACCGATATAATGAGGTCGTAGCTCTCATCCATGATATGCTTATTTACCTCTACATCTATATCTTCCTCCCAAAGTCCTTCGGATATTTCTCTGACAAAGCTCTTTGGAACCACGCCGATTTTAACAACGTCGTCTCTCCAGCGATGAACGATAAATCTTTCATGCGGAATATCTCCGAACATCTTAATGAGTTCATCTTCGTTCATGGACATATGTGTTCCGAGTGCAGGAAGTATATCTACTTCTACCTTGCGCTCTGTGAGCACATGGTAGTATTTATTTGTTATATACCCCGCATAGGAATGGAACCTCGTAAAGTCAGGAGGAACGATGAGGACGCGATTAAGATTCCTTCCTTCCAAAGAATCAATTATCGCCGTTTCTATTTCCTTATTATTTAATCCGTTTTCTTTCTTCAAAAATACATTCATACCAATCACCGGTTCATTATTCTATAGATCAGCTCCATATCAAGGGACTCTCGGAGGGCTTTAGCTAGGATATTATATTGCTCCTCTTTATGTGCAGCGGCATCAAAGGTTCCAAGCTCCGAAAAGTCAATTCCGCGGCGTACGCAGAGCGCCTTTAGGATTTCATCGCTTATTCCGGGCGCATCAAAAATGCCATGGGTGTAGGTGCCGTAGATATTTATGTTTGTGTTTATGTTTTTATCTGCGCCTGTCTCTTGTGCGGAACCTGAATATATTATAGAGCGCTTCGAGCAGATTCTCGCCTTGGCGTCTTCAGAAAGATCCATGTCGTTCTTTATAAAGCTCTCGCGACCCATATGGATTTCATAGCCTTCGTATTCCATGCCGCTTAATCCTGCAAGAGGTCCCGCTACATCGAAAAGCACGCCGTGCGTCTGCGTCTGAACCTTTTCATTTTCAAAAACCGTCTCTATTGGAAGAAGTCCCATCCCATCTATTTCTGTAAGACCCGCTGCCTCTGTCTTAAGAGGATCGGAAATATGTCTTCCTAGCATCTGAAAGCCTCCGCAAATTCCAAATACAATCGCGGGGTTTTCTTTTCTGGATGCCGCCTGAAGAATCTTTGCCTCAAGCCCGCTCTCGCGGAGCCATATTAAGTCCGCGATTGTGCTCTTTGTTCCCGGGATAATTATCATGTCAGGATCTGCGAGCTCCGAAGCCTTCATCACATAGCGCAGCGACACGTTCTCGTAATTCTCAAAAGGACTGAAGTCGGTAAAATTGGAAATGCGCGGAAGCTTAATCACTGCGATGTCAATTAGTTTTCTGGTTTTCCTATCAAGGCGCGTGCTCAGGCTGTCCTCGTCATCTATATCTACGTTTAAATATGGAACGACTCCGACCACGGGGACGCCACAGATTTCTTCTAGTATATCAAGGCCCGGCGCGAGAATATTTTTGTCGCCGCGAAATTTATTTACGATGGTTCCCTTTACTCGCGCCCTATCCTCTTCATCAAGTAGCGCGATGGTTCCGTAAAGCTGCGCAAAGACACCGCCCCTATCGATATCACCCGCGAGAAGCACGGGTGCATCGACCATGCGCGCCATTCCCATGTTTACGATGTCGTCAGACTTTAGATTTATCTCTGCCGGACTTCCCGCACCTTCAAGTACGATTACATCAAAATCCTCCGCAAGCGAATTATATGCTTCCATGATATCCGGGACGAGATTTTTCTTATACGCAAAATACTCAGCGGCTCTCATGTTGCCGATGGGCTTTCCGTTTACAATTACCTGACTTCCGACATCGGTCGTAGGTTTTAAGAGAATCGGATTCATGCGAACATCAGGCTCTACTCCTGCAGCTTCTGCCTGCACAACCTGAGCGCGGCCCATCTCAAATCCATCCTTTGTTATAAAAGAATTGAGCGCCATGTTCTGACTCTTAAACGGCGCAACCTTGAGGTCGTCCTCTTTAAAGATGCGACAAAGCCCTGCGCAGAGAATGCTCTTTCCTGCGTTGGACATAGTTCCCTGAATCATTATGTTCTTTGCTTTTTTCATAATTCACCTTAAAGTAAAACTGCTGTATCTATGCTGCCTAGAGCATCAATAAGCTTCTGGTTGTCCTCGTGATTTTTGATTGCAATTCTGTACCAACCCTCTGTGAGTCCCGGGAAGTTTGCGCAGTCTCTGATTGCGATTCCTTTTTGGAGGAGGTGCGCTCTTAGATCGATGTCGGCTGGTCCCTTGCCTCCGTCTTCGCGGTTTGGCTGTTCAGTGCCGCCTGCGCTCTGGTCTTTCTCGCCGTCAACATGATCAGCGCTTGCGTTCAACTCTTTATCGCCTGCACGGTTTGACAATTCGCCGCCGTATGCTCGGCGCGTGTTGCGACTATCATAGAATAAAATAAAATTCGCCCCAGACGAAGCGGTTTTAAATCCGAGTGCGCTTAGTTCTTTTATTAAGTAAGCTCTCTCGTCCGCGACAAGTTCCTTGGCCTTTTTTATATACTCGGTCTCTCTTGTCGCTGCGATTCCTGCTGCTTGTGCGACAGAAGAAATATTCCACGGCGGAGTAATCTCCGACATTTTCGCGAGCAAATTCTCATCAGAACAAAGTCCATACCCGAGCCTCAGTCCCGGCATGGCAAATGTCTTTGTAAATGCCTTTAATATGAATAGATTTGGATATTCTTTTAGAAATTCTTTGCTGCTCCAAATGCCATTAGACAAATCCATGAAGCATTCGTCTATGAAAACGCGCGCGCCGAGCGCCTTTGCTTTTATTAAAACCTTTTCTATGAATTCTTTTGAGTAGAGTTTTCCTGTCGGATTGTTTGGGTTGCAGATGAAGACGATAGAAGGTTTTACTTCCGCCAGACAATCAAAGAAGTCGTCCCTTGGAACAAAGTCATCGCTCGCAGCGACGCCGTCACCTGCCGCAAGGTCACTCTCCTTACATGTATAGTAAAGCATCTCTCCTCCGCTTAATCGCTCAGCTTCTTCGTACTCTGAAAAAGTCGGTGCGATCTCAAGCGCACGCTTTGGCCCTTGCGCAGCACAATAAGAATATATAATTTCCGACGCACCGTTTCCACAAATGATATAGTCACTGGGCACGCCTTCATATGTCGCAATAGCTTTAACAAGGTCCTCCGCATACGGATCCGGATATCTATCTATCTTATCGAGAGCTTCTTTTGCAGCCTCAATAACACTACTCGGTGCGCCGAGCGGATTAACACTTGCCGAAAAATCTATTATGCTTTTTTCTGTTGCACCCCCGTGAGGGTTTTTCTTTTTATAATACATATTCACTCCAGCGATTTTTCTGTGGCAAATGCTGTCTTTTGCCCGATTTCCCGTGGCAAAAGCATATTTCCGCCCGTTTGCCACAGATTTTGCCGCGGGCGCCTAGTCGCCTTTAGTCTCTTAATGCAAAATCAACGAGTGCACAATCAGCGAAATCAACAAACTCACCATAACCGCAAGAAGCGCTGTAACATATAGGAGTTTTCCCGCGCGCGGAATGTCTTCTGTTTCTATTTCGCGAATTGCGTCACCTATATATTTTTTCTTATGAAGCACCCCGTGATAATATGCGTCGCCCGCAAGCTGTATGTCGAGAAGCCCCGCGCACGCCGCCTCGGTCTGCGCCGAGTTTGGACTCGCATGATTATATCTATCGCGCTTAAATATTTTCCATCCATTTTTATAGTCCATGCCAAGAAACCTTCCTGCAAGGAGCATAAGTATGGCGGAGATCCTAGCGGGCACGGCATTGAAAATGTCGTCCATATTGGCCGGAACAAAGCCTATATTCGTATATGGTGGATCGGTATATCCGAGCATAGAGTCCATGGTGTTCACGGCCTTGTAAAGAAACCCGAGCGGTGCTCCACCGATAGCCATGTATAGCAGCGGTGCGATAACTCCGTCAGAAGTATTCTCCGCAACAGTCTCTACGGCTGCTCTAGTGATCCCCTTCTCATCGAGAGATGTTACATCACGGCCTACTATCATTGCAACCTCATGCCTCGCATCTTCTATGCTTCCGTTCTTGAGCGCTTTATATACGTTCATGGCGGCGTCACGTAGTCCTTTTGTTGCAAGAATCTGCCAACACATAATGGTTTCTACCGCAAGTCTCAGCCACAAATTTATTTTCCCAAGGATCAAAAGTATGAGAAAAGGAACGAGAAAACTCAGTGCCGCAACTATAAACCAAACAATGCCACCTTTTATTCTCTCGATAGCTTTGCTTGCGCCCTCACCACTTTTGCAAGTAGAACCGTCCCCATTGTAAAAACCCTCGCCTTTTTTGCAAGTAGAACCGTCCCCATTGTGAATTTCTTCGCTGTGAAAGCCGACCCAGTCGCAGAGGAAGTCGATAAGTTTTCCTATTAGGACGACGGGGTGCGGGATGGAGCGGGGATCTCCAATTAAGAGATCTATCGCAAAGCCTATTAAGATTGCCAGCCAAACCAAGTTCATCCATTACCTCTTCTGCATTGTGAAAATGTAAATCGGATTCTGGCCTGTCATTATATGATAGTCTCCCGCTTTCTTATCTCTTGCAACGGTTACGGAGATAACCTCTGTATCATCAAAGAAATAAGCCTCCATACATTCCTTGAGCTCAGCAATCGATTCCAAGGTGATTGCCGTCGCAACAATTCTTACGCTCGGATTTTTTTCAAGCGCTATTTCAATTATCTCTCTGAGCTTTCCGCTGCTTCCTCCAATAAAAACGTGAGTAGGCGCAGGGAGCTCTTCACAGATGTCCGGTGCTGTACCTTCTATTATCTCAAGATTGCCGAGATTGAAATTCTCTTTATTTTCTTCTGCAAGCATGCAGGCTTCTTTCTTTCTCTCTAAGGCGTACACCTTACCTGCGTTTGCATTTAGCGCCATTTCTATGGAGACAGAACCCGTTCCCGCTCCTATATCCCAACAGATGGAGTCTTCTGCGAGCTTTAGCTTGGACAGGCTGATTGCGCGGACTTCGCTCTTGGTCATCGGAATTCCATCTAGTCTCTTAAACGCATCATCCGGAAGTCCCGGTGCGTATAATTTCTTTCCTTCTTTATTCTCTATTATCATTGCACTAAGCTTATTATACTCCCCGTCCTTAAGCTCTCTTGCTTCTCCTATGGTTATCTTCTCTTCCGGATAGCTGAGCCTCTCTCCAATATATACTTTAACATGTCCAAGGCCTGCGGTGGTTAAGTCCTCGCATATTTTCTCGGGTGTATTTTCACCGCCGGTAAGAACAAAGAGTTTTTTGTTTCTCTCAACATGTTTCTTTATGCTCGCATCTCGTCCGTGAAGACTGATTGACGTAATATCTTCGTATGACATTCCGAGGCGAGACGCAAGAACGCTGAGCGAACTTAAGCCCGGGAGAACCTTTACGCTATATTTCGTGAGAAGCGGAAGAAGCTTTTTTGTTCCGCTATAAAAACCTGTGTCGCCGGACATAAGAACAAGAACATTTTTATACTCGTGGTGCTCTTCAATATAATCCGCAATCTCTTCGGGCTTAACGGCCTCAAAGAAATGCTTTCCGGGTACGCAGTTTTCTAGCATTCGCTTTGCTCCGATGATCAGGTCGGCAGCTTCTATGGACGCGCGAACTTCTCTCGTCATCAGGTCTTCGCTCCCCGGCCCAATCCCTGCAATAATTATTTCTCTTCTTTCTTTGAAACCGAATTTTCCTTCAAGCAGGGCAATGGTTTCTGGTACGGTCATTCCTTCTCTTTCTTCCGGACGACCTATTACAAGGAGCTTTTTCCTTTGCGACTCTACAGCCTCAACTTTTTCCTTGAATCCACCGGATGTTCCGCCGTCCTTGGTAACAAGAAAATCTGCGCCGATGCTTTTTAGCATTGCAACGTTCATCTCGGTAGAAAATGGGCCCTGCATTGCAATTATATGCGATGGCGCTAGACCCGCCTCCTTACAGGCGGATATGGATTCCTCCATCGGAAGAACTCTTGCCCATACTCTTTCTTGGAATCCTTTTATCTCTCTGTACCTTGATATATCTTTGCTTCCTGTGGTCAGAAGAACCTTTCCTTCGTGCTCGCTCAGGAATTTAACAAGGCTTTCAATATCTGAAAAGAACCAGGCGTTTTCTCCTGCGCCCACGCTGTCTCTTAACACTCTTAGGTATTCGCAATTCTTTTTCTCGCACGCGCTTACAATATTCTCCGTGACCTCGCCCGCATATGGATGGGTCGCATCGATTGTAAGATCAAAACCCTCGTCAAGAAGGTTCTCCATCTCCTGCTCCGTCATTCTTCCGGAGTAAATATGAAGATTACTCTTATGCTCAATCAACTCCTCACCGTATTCAGTTGCAACCGATGCCGCAACAAAGGTATTCTCCTGCTCGGTGAGATAGTCTATGATTCTTCTTCCTTCTGTTGTTCCCGCAAATACACAAATCTTATACATCACGGTATCCTCTCGGTGTTACAAGCTTTCCATCAATGATTCTAGTGCTACTGTTTCCTATGAAAACCGTGCAAAACATATCTACATCCGCACTAGCCAATTCACCAAACGTCAAAACCCTTGCGGACTCACCCTCTCTTCCTATATTCCTTGCGATTCCGCAAGGTCTCTCTGAGGGAATGATTCCTCCAAGTATTTCGCAGGCCTTCTTAAGATGGTCCGGACGCCCTTTGCTTGCAGGATTGTATATTGCAATTGCAAAATCGCCCTCCGCGGCCTTCCTTAATCTCTCTTCTATTTTCTCCCACGGAGTAAGTCTATCGCTTAAACTTACTACAGCAAAGTCGTGCGTAAGAGGCGCACCGAGAATTGCGCTTCCACTGCTTGCAGAAGTTATTCCGGGAACAACTTCTATTTCAATTTTAGCGAGCGCATCCATGCTTTCGGCCACCTCGTATATGAGCGCTGCCATTCCGTAGATTCCGCTATCGCCTGAGCAAATAAGAGAAACGGTCTTTCCCTCCACTGCAAATTCCACTGCTTTCTCGCAACGAAGAACCTCTTTGGTCATAGGCGATGTAAAGAATTCCTTCTCGGCATATCTATCTTTTACGAGATCGACATAGACACCATAGCCGACGATGACATCGGATTCCTTAAGTGCCTTATCTGCTCTTATAGTCATATTGTCATAGTTTCCGGGTCCGATTCCCACAACATAAAGCTTATTCAAAACTAACCTCCATATATTCGGCCGCGATTGCGAGTGTAACGCCGTCCGCAGCATTTTTTCTTACTATCAATAATGGTTCATTTGACGAGGACTCTTTCTCCGTCGTTTGTTCGGCGCTACTCATATCGCACTTTACAGAACCGCGCATAGCAGACATTACGGCGGCGCGCTCGCAAACATTGCCAACGCCTGTAACTCCCTCTACAAATGTTGACGAAGAAAAATCTCCGGTTAGCGCTGCGAGTTCCTTTGCGGAATAGAAGTTTATCGGTACGCCTTCTTCCGATGCGAACGCGAGCAGTCCCTCTTCATTGGATTTAATATCTATTGACGCAACGCCTTTAATTGCACGTTTATCTATATTCTCTTCCTCGAGAACCTTCTCTACAAAGGCTCTTATTTTTTCTGCGCCTGTATCTCTCCTGCAGCCTATTCCGAGATGGAGGATGCAAGGGATGAGTCTAAGCGTCTTGGTAAAAGGCTCTTCCTTTTTCCACCCGATATATATTCCCGCGTTGGACGACGCACTCGCTTCGGCGCTCGCCTCCTTAACACCTGCGGGCAGGTTTCCCTTTATAGGCAAGTCGCTTTTTAATAGAACGTCTCGCTCAAGAATCTCTGCGGAGATTTCTTTGGCGGCTTCTCTGCTTTCGATAATTATGCCCTGCGATACCGCCCAGGTGTCCACAGAAAATTTTTTGTTTATATCTGTCGCGGTCGTTACCACGGATTCACCACCGAGCTCATCTGCAATCTTTCTTGCAAGCGCATTGGCGCCTCCTACATGTCCTCCGAGGATTGGAATTATGTAGTCGCCTTTTTCATCGACTGAAATCACGGCGGGATCCGTCATCTTGTCCTCGATGTACGGCGCAATATTTCTTACCGCAATTCCCGTTGCACCAACAAAGATAAGCGCATCGCTATCCGAGAATTTCTCTCCGTAGAAAGAGTCTTTCTTCTCTATCGACGAAAACTTATTTTTTATTTCTTCCTCTTCAAGGAATCGCTCCACGGTAAAGCAGGAGACACTGTTTTCTCTCCTTAGTGAATCCGCAATACTAATTGCTGTCTCGCAGCCTTTTTTGGTGTATGCAAAAATTGAAATCTTCACTTCTTTGCCTCTCTGAATTCGGTTGAGAAGTCGGGCGCATAAAGTCTTGATCTCTCATAGTCCGCCCCCATGCAGTCTCCCACAATAATTAGAGAAGTCTTGGTTAAGCTTTCTTCTTTTACGGTCTTGTCCAAGTCCTTAAGCTTGCACCTAAAGATCCTTTCTTCGGGCCAGGTCGCCTTATATACAATCGCAACCGGAGTGTCCTCGGGATATCCGCCTTCCAGTAAATCTCTCTCAAGTTTTTCTGTTAGACCAGTGCTCAAAAATAGAATCATTGTTGCCCTGTGAGCTGCAAGCGATTTAATAGATTCTTTCTCGGGAACCGGAGTCCTCCCTTCTGCCCTTGTGATTATTACTGTCTGCGAAACATCGGGAAGTGTATATTCCGTCTTGAGCGATGCCGCCGCTCCACAAAAGGAACTTACGCCCGGACATACTTCGTAACCAAAGCCGAGCTTCTCAAGCTCATCAAACTGCTCCCTCACCGCGCCATATATACTGCTGTCTCCCGTATGGAGTCTTACTGTTTTTTCTCCCTTTGCTTCCGCATCCTTCATGACATCAATTACTTCTTCCAATGTCATCTCCGCACTGTTAAAAATACGGCAGCCTTCTTTGGTATACGTTAGAAGCTCCGGGTTTACGAGGGACCCGGCATATATTACTACATCTGCGCTAGCGAGAAGTTTTGCTCCTCTTACCGTTATGAGATCAGAAGCTCCGCTTCCGGCACCGACAAAATATATCATTATTACCTCCGAATCATCCTATGCCTGCTCACGAAAAATCTTTAGTAGCTCGTCCGCTTTTCTCGTCTTGGCGAGAAAACCTGTCACTCTTGAGAATGTGATTATACCTATTTCTGTTTCCCCGGCCTTTTCTGTTGCCAAGGCTTCCACCGTCTTGGCCCACTCTGCGAGAACCGCTTCTTTATATCCTTCTTCGTCAAGAACTCTTAATGCTTCGTCCGTTGTCACGCATTCCATGACGCTATCTATTATATCTTTGGGCGCTCCGCAGTCCTCAGCAAAAGAAGACAGTATCTCCATTCTTGCGTCGCCGTATTTGGAATGTGTATTCCAAACGCCTCCGGCAAGCTTTACGAGTTTTCCTATATGCCCAACAAGGAGAATGCCTTTGAAGCCAAGCTCTCTTGCTGTATCAATAGCATCTCCTATAAAGTTGCTTGTTCTAATTATTCTCTTTACGTCGAGCTTGAGTTCGTCTCTTGTAAAATCTACGCCATAGTTTCCGGGAACAAGAAGTACATACTCGTCTCCCTCCATGCGTTTCTGTCTTAATTCTATTTTTATTGTCTCTATGAGTGCCGCTTCGCTCATGGGCTCCACTATCCCTGTGGTTCCTATGATGGAGATTCCGCCTTCAATTCCAAGCTTGGGATTAAAAGTCTTCTTGGCAAGTTCTTCACCGCCCGGAACGGAAATCTTGACGGTAAATCCTCCCTCGTAGTCGGAGAGCTCTCTCATTTCCTCTACACTTTCTCTTATCATCCTTCTGGGAACTGAATTGATTGCGGCTTCTCCGACAGGCTGATCGAGGCCGGGCTTTGTTACACGCCCAACGCCTCTTCCTCCAAGAATCTTTATTCCGGGCTCATCTGAATATTTAACCTCAGCAAAGACGAGGCTTCCTGTGGTTATATCCGGATCGTCTCCACCGTCTTTTTTTATTGCGCAGCTTACGCTGTCCTTATGCGTTTCAATCTCAAGGACATCCAAATCCAAGGTCTTCCCCTGTGGAGTGGTAAGACTTATTCTTTCTTTTATCGCTCCGGTTAAAAGCATATATGTCGCAGCCTTCGCTGCCGCAGCTGCGCAAGATCCCGTTGTATAACCGAGCCTTAATTTTTTTCCGTCCTTTACGATATATTCTTCCATATCCTTAAATCATCTTGTAATCTGATACATCATTGCATTGCAGATGGCCGCAGCGACATTGCTTCCGCCCTTCCTTCCGCGCGCAACTATATGCGGCATCCCGGATTCTATTATGAGTTCTTTGCTCTCTACCACATTTACAAATCCAACCGGAACACCAATGACAAGGGCGGGATTTATCTCCCCCTGATCAAAAAGTTCTTTTATTCTTATGAGCGCTGTTGGGGCATTTCCGATTGCGAAAATTAATGGACTCCCCTCTTTTGAGAGTTCTGCCGCTCTCTCCATTGAGATAGTCGCCCTTGTTACACCTCTCACCTTTGCTTCCTCTGCAACATCTTCGTCGGACATAAAGCAATGAACTTCACATCCGAGTTTCTTTAATGCTGCTTTGTTGATTCCGGACTTTGCCATCTGGGTGTCTGTAACTATATTGCATCCGGCCTTTAATGCTTCTATACCCTTACTGACTGCATGCTCGGAAAACACGAGACTTTCCGCGTATTCAAAATCCGCCGTGGTATGAATTACTCTTTTTATCACGAGCTCGTTTTCGGGATCCAGCTTTCTTTCGCCGAGGAGTTCCGTTATAATCTCAAAGCTTTTCTTTTCTATATCCATCGGTTTAATTATCTCTATCACGTCCGGCCTCCTTCCATTCTAGGCATGCCCTGTAGAAGTTCTCTGCAAACTTTAGGTTGGAATAAAAGTGAAAATGCGGGTAGCCTGCGTATAGGTTTTCGCTTGCAAAAACGCAGGGCCATGATTTTCCTGAGGGTCTTGTCGCAACAAAATCTTCTCCTGTAAAATCCGCATCCCAATGATGGAATTCGTGTCCTCTTATTCTTTCTCCCACAGAGCAAAGCATATTGTCCCTTTTTGCTTCCAATTCTATATATCCAAAGCGAACGAGTCTTCCGGCATCAAAGGATTTTCCGGGGAATGCTCCGGTCATTTCAAACGTTCCTTCAGCCACTTCTATATTTTCAAGTAGATACATGAACCCGCCGCACTCCGCAATGCAAGGCAAGCCGCGCTCTATCGCAGCTTTGATAGAGCTTCTCATGCTTTGGTTTTCTTTAAGTTTTTTGGCATATAGCTCAGGGTATCCTCCGCCTAGATATATTCCATCTATCTCATCCGGAAGAAGTTCATCGTTAAGCGGACTGAACTCAATAATCTCCGCTCCCATCTTTTCAAGGAGCGCGAGGCTGTCCTCATAATAGAAGCAAAAGGCTTTGTCTCTGGCCACTGCTATTCTGATCTTGTCAAAGAACAGTGGCGGAATAACATCTTCAAAATATATTTCGCTTGCGGAGTTTGCAAGGTTAATTATTCCCTCCATATCGAGATATCTTTCCGCAGCCTCTGCGAGCAGCATTAGTTTTTCTTCTATGTCCTCCACTTCATCCGCGGTAACAAGACCGAGATGTCTACTCTCAAGAGATGCGTCCGGAAGATTTGGAAGGAACCCGAGCGGACGAACTCTTCCCTTGAATCTCTCTTCAACTTCTTTCTTTAACTCGGGATACATCCATTCGGTGCATCCATTAAAAACAACTCCGGAAATCTTGCTGTCTTCTTTGAAGTTTAAAAAACCTTCTATCTCGGCAATGATTGAAAGAGCTGCGGCTTTGGCATTAACTATGAGAATTGCGGGCGTATCTGTTATGCTTGCAACCTCGTATGTGCTCGCCTCGCCCTTCATGCTTATGCCGTCATAATAACCCATTACGCCTTCTACTACCGAGATATCTTTTCCTTCTGCATGATTTGCAAAAAGAAACTTGAGCGTGTTATCAGAGAAAAAATACGGATCAAGGTTTCTGCTTTTCTCTCCGACTATTTTTCCGTGGAACATAGTATCTATATAATCCGGACCGCACTTAAAAGACGCAACCGAAAGTTTGCGATTAACAAGCGCCTTAATGATTGCACATGTTATCGTTGTCTTTCCTGCGCCGCTTGCACCGGCACCAATTATTATTCTCGGAAATTTATTTGACTTCATATACTTCTCTATAGCTCCCCTGCTCCATGACTTTTTCATCTTTGCTTGATACTCAGCTCTTGTTGCGCGTCGTTTACTACTCAGAGTTTCCTGCTCGGCTCATACTACTCCACGGGCCTGATGGACGATGAATCTACAGTGATGGCGTATTCTATCTCGTACGGCTCACTCATTGCTGTGGTGTCCGCCAAAACTTTGATTGGTCTATCAAAATATGAAACGGGTATTTCATATGTGGAGTTTCCTTCTGTGTTGACTGGAAGGTATTTCTCTCCGCCGACTATCATATAGTCATAATTGGAGCTGCTCCATACCACTTGCAGTGTAGCACCATCGGCGCCAACGGAAAGCTTGGCCGGGGTCTCTATTCCTGCTCTTCCGGATCCTCCGATAAGTGTAACTTCTGCAGTATACTCGCCCTCGGAAAGTCCCAGCGATTCAAGTGTTGTGAACACACCTTCTTTGAACGCGTCCATCGGAAGTGAATCCACCCTAAAGAGAAGCGTTCTATCATACCATAATTCTTTCTTTTTGCTGTAAGCCGCGTACAACTCGCCGCTATCAAGTGCTGCAAGCGGAAGCGTGAATGTCCTCATGCCGTCTCCCGTTTCCTCGGGCAGAATATAGTCTTCTTCGCTTGCCTTATCTGCTTCTTCTGCAGTTCCTGCAAACATATATAGATAAGCCTCGCTTGTCATATAGAGGATTGCTTTCATCTCTTCCCCTTCGACAACGAGTTCTGTGTGATCTGCTTTAAACATGGAACTTGATGAAACCATTTCTACAGGGTATGTTCCCTCTTTTATGTCCTTTGCGTAAACAGAAGACATTCCCTCTTCAACAACTTCCGTTTCCTCTATCTTGTCGCCCTCTCCGGCAACATGACTTTCTTTATCCGTCTCTGATTCTGCTTCCGCTGAAGCGTCCTCCTGCTCTTCGGCGGTTTCCTGCTCTTCGGCCGGCTTTGGCTCTTCTTTCTTGGCGCATCCGGTAAATAGTGTAAGTGCAAGTACAATTATAAGCGCAATTATAAATGTCTTTTTCATTTCTTTGTCCTTGTTGCTTATTCGATTATGTTTTGTTCATGTAGCGAATGGCCCGGGAGCGCCGGGCCATTCTGGCTATAAGGGTATTATGCTATAAGAAAGCAATTAATTTGCTTCGATGGCTGCCTTGGCATGCTCAACCAAGAGATTCTGGATTTCCGGGAAGGAGCCGAGGCCCTTAAGTACGCATTCAACTTCGTATCCTGCATTCTCAAAGATTGTGTTCCAGGAATCCTCTTCTCCACCGGCCATGTCGTTGTTTGCGTGGTCGCCTGCAACAATCATGAGTGGCTCAAGAACTACCTTCTTATACTCGCCTGCCTGAACAAGAGCAAGTACATCATCAAGAGTCGGCGCAGCTTCTACTGTACCGATGAAGTAGTTGTCCTTACCCATGCCCTTAAGAACTTCCTGCATCTTGGCATATACGGCGTTGGACTCAGCTTCTGTACCATGTCCCATGAATACAATTGCAGTCTCGCCATCATCATAGGATGCTGTAGCGTTTACTATTGCGTTTGCAACTACTTCAAAATCTGCATCTGTATCAAGGATCGGCCTTCCGATAACGATCTTTTCAAATGCGTCACCGTACTGAGCGATTTCATCAAGCACATCACTATACTCAAGGCCAGGCATAAGGTGTGTCGGCTGAACAACAAGTGTCTTAACGCCGTTTGCAACCGCTCTGTCCAGTGCCTCTGTCATATTGTCTATAACTTCGCCGTCTCTCTTCTTAACGTGGTCGATGATTATCTGGCTTGTAAATCCTCTTCTTACGGAAAGATCCGGAAAGGCTTCAATCATAGCCTTTTCAATAGCTCCGATTGTCTCGCGACGGCTGTCATTATAGCTTGTTCCGAAGGATACTACGAGGAGCTCTGTCTCTCCGATTTCATCCTGGTTTAGTGGATCGTCAAGGGATGCGTCTCCTGTCTCATAGTTTTCTTCTTCCTCTTCTTCAGCTTCTGTTTCAGCCTGTTCTTCCTGCTGCTCTTCTTCCTGCTTCTCTTCCTGCTGCTCTTCTTCTTTCTGCTCTTCTGCGTTTTCTTCAGCCGGCTTTGGATCTTCCTTCTTGGCGCATCCTGCAACGAGTGAAAGCACAAGTGCAAGTGCAAGAATAATTACGATTTTCTTCTTCATTTTTCCTCCTACTGCAACATACAAATAAAACATTTATGCGGGAATGAAAAAATCCTCCCACGGATGGGAGGACGAACTAAATCTACGCAGTATAATGCCGCGTTTTGTACGTCTTGACCAATTCCCCGTGGCCCGGAGCCTAAAAGGCTCCTGCGTAATCAACAACGGCAGGTTTCCTGGCTTATGGATTGTCGCTCCGGACGCCTTCCCAACGGGCATTACATCAGTGGCATTTGTCCTTTGCTATCCAAATACAGTGACGGGATCGTGCAGGACTCTCACCTGCTTCCCTTTTACCCCGGCTCCACACAGGCTCTGTACGACTGAGTCCGTGTGCTGTCGGGCACCGTTATCTTCTTCAATTCACTCTATCTATAGCACACTAAACATGTATTGTCAAGGCTGCCAAAGGGCCTTAAACCCTTATAATTTCGCTGATTTCGGTAGCTTCGAGGACCCCGAGCTTATAGTGGATTCCCTCTATGTATCCCTCTTCAAAAAGTGCGTTTCTTATGGTCAGGAACGCAAGGTCAGGGGTGTTGTTCTCTTTGCTGAGGTGCGCGAGTTTAATTATCGGCGGATTTGGATTTGATCTTTCTCCGAGTACGTCAGATAGACATGCCGCAGCCGCTATATTGGAAAGATGTCCGTTTTCGGAAAGAATTCTTCTCTTTAGGGTGAAGGGATATCTTCCGAACATGAGCATATTTTCTTCGTGGTTTGATTCAATAATGATTATGTCTGCTTCGCGGAGGGCTTTAAGTGCGCCTTCCGTCACGACGCCCGTATCTGTCATTATCGCTATTCGCCTGCCTCCCGCGATGAGAAGATACCCCAGGGGCTCCGCGGCATCATGAGAGAGCGCAAAGGGAAGAATCTCTATATCTCCGATAGAAAAGAGCTCGCCTTCGCTTATGCTTACTATATCGTCCTGCCTGAGCGACGGAACGTATTTTTCTATAATCACGTCAAGCGTCCCTTGCGCACTATAAATCGGGCTCTCCGTTTTCTTTGCGAGCGTCCTCAGACTCTTTATATGATCGGAATGCTCATGGGTAATCAAAATCCCGGAAACATCCTCGGGATTTAACCCTACGCCAAGAAGTCCCTGCTCTATATCTCTATACGCAATCCCTGCATCAATTATTAGAGCGGTGCGCTCCGTAAAAACAAGATAACTGTTTCCGGAACTACCGCTCGCAAATGAACAAAACCCTAAACTCATCTAAATCTTTCCTGCGACTCAATTGTCTCTTAAGCCTTTATGTCTTATCTATATGTCTTATCTATCAAAGCCTGCATGCGTCTCTCTTCTTCCGCCTACGTCAAAGCTACTTACATAGTCGTTTCCGACATCCATATATGCTGCGTTTCCTGCAGCCATGGATCCGCTAGAAATAACATCTCTCTCATCGCCAAAGGCAGAAATTGTTCCGCCCGAGAGAAGCCCTCTATCCTCAAAAGCGCTTTCGTAATTGCTATTTTTTACACGCTGACCAAAGGCTTTACCGCGGCGACCCTTGCCGTTAAGCACGGCTTTATCTACTTTGACGTCATGCTTTCCGATCTGCCAAGGTTTTGGAGGTGCGCTGTTTAAAGGCTTTGGTCTATTGCTTGCGCTATTACTCGTGCCACTACTTGGCGCTCCGTACTGCGCTGCACCTGCGCTATTTGATCTCTTCTTTCCGCCCTGTCTTCGTGCGGCAGCGGTGCCTATCTTTATCATATTCCTTATAAAGAATATTGCTACTACTAATGGGATGAATGATGGAAACTTATCCATATCTCTCCTTTACTTTTTATCGTGCATTTTACCGATTGAATTATATCATATTTCTCTTCCCTTTACATCTCGGGAGGCTTTGCCTTATAATCAAGCCATGAGTATTTTAAAGATTTATACGGACGGAGCTTGCTCCGGAAATCAAAACGAAGAAAATATCGGCGGCTGGGGTGCGATTCTTGAGTTTGGCGCGACCAAGAAGGAGCTCCACGGCGGAGAAGCCAATACGACAAATAATCGCATGGAGCTTACGGCGGTTATAGAGGCTTTCCGCGCGCTTACGCGTGATGGCCTTGACGTTCACGTCTTCACAGACAGCTCCTATGTCGCAAACTGCTTCCGCGAGAAGTGGTATGTTAAATGGGAGAAGAACGGCTGGAAGAAGGCAACAAAGGGCGCAGTAGAAAACCAGGAACTTTGGCAGGAGTTAATTGAACTCGTTCGTAAGCACAACGTAACATTCTATCGCGTAAAGGGCCATGTTAATCTAAACTCACCGAGCACCAATGTGGATAAGCATTACGATAATTTTATAGAGATGAATGGAAAGTCATTTACCATGGACGACTTCTGCTATGTAACAGAGATGAACAATAGGGCCGACGCCCTCGCAAACGAAGGAATCGATGAAATAAGAGAGTCTCTTGTTAAAGAAGATCCGCCATTCTAGGATAAAAGGCTGCACAATCGCACAGCCTTTTTTTGTCTTTGTCTTGGGATTCTTCTCGATGCACCATGCAGGTTCACACTTAGTTTACATCATTTCTTGCAAGTATCTCCGCGGGAGTTTTTCTCATTGTTCCATAGACAGGAAGAAGTCCCGCAAGAAGATTAAATATAAGTACCAGCGCAAAGCTTCCTAGGAATATCCAGATATTCATTTTATAGGAGCCCATCATCTTTGATACTGCGTTTAGTACATAAGCCATTCCGAGCATTCCCGGAAGCGCGGTGAGAAGAGTGATTGCGATTACCTCGCCCGAGAACATCTTATATATATCCCCTTTCTTTAGTCCGACAGCTCTTAGCACGCCGACCTCTTTGATTCTTGAGAGGAATGACGCTCTGAGAATCAAATAGATTTCTATGAGCGAGATTATTATGATGATTGCTGCCATGAGCTCTATCTTTAATATGTTGGCGCTCGCAACCTCCATATACTCGTTTCTGCTATGCTCATATAGGTCAATTAGTTCATAGCTTCCATCATCAAGATCAATCATCGCTTCACTTTTATCATGCGGGCAAATAGTATATACGTCGTAATACTGAAGCTTTGATTCAAACACGGTCTTGTCGTTTGCGTAGAAGCCCATTCCGCTTCTGTCATCATGGTAGAAGCCGCTTACGATTAACGGATTTCCGTTAAGCATCTCTACGACATCCCCAATCTCGGCGGAACCTTTATATAGATCCGGTATCAAAACCTCATAGTCGTTTTCCGGAAGATTTCCTTCTACGAGGTATTTTTCTTTATCGCCTTCGAGCGAAGTATATGGTGCAATCTCTCCTTCCGATGTGGAGAGAGGTCCGGTCATTGTGTTTCCGACATAGATTCCCATATCGTATATGCAAAGCGGAATAAGAAGATCTCTATCAACATAAACGACAGGCTGCACTGTGTCGCTAATTCCAACTATTGTTAAGTCCGCCACATACTGAGAATGCTTGAGCGTTCCTCCGAGTACGTCGTCAAGCGACTTCATTCCGAGTTCCTTTGCAGATCTATCTTCGATAAGAGAATGTACTGCAATTAGTTTATCGATAACTATCTCATTCGGTGCGGTCGGCATGCGGCCTAAAATCAAGTCTTCTTCGTTTAGCAATGCGTTATCCGTAACAACTCCGGCGACTGTCACGCAGTTAAATGATGCCTGCTCGTATTTATCCAGAGGAAAAGCAAAGCTTACTGAGCCGGATCCCGGAAGAACATAGTTGGTCGCAGGGTCTTCCGCGTATCGCTCGTAGTTCATTGGATTTGCGAATGCCACACGCGCCTCTATATACTCGCGATTGCTGGATATGAACATATCGTCTGTTATGGTTCTTACGCCGATCACATTGCTTATTGCATAGATAACAAAGACTGACGCAAGGACAAATCCAAGAAGAAGTATCTTCTTAAGCTTTGAGTATCCGAAGACCTTTAAGAAGCCGGCCTTGATTGTTGTCCAAAGATTATAGATGCTTCTATATTTTGCTTTGGCGGGAACTCCTATTTGATTGGCGGGGTTATTATATCTTTCGTCGGTTCCACGATAAACATCCTCGTAATCAAATTCGTATTTGTCCATGATCTCGCGGGAGAGGCCTTCGTAATGCTCGTCCAGCATCTCCACGTTATCATGACCGATTGCAAGGCGTCCACCTGTGTCTATATATATATTTCCGTTTCTTACGGCAATCTTAATCGGCGGTATTTCTCCGGGATTATCCGCAAAGAGTTCAATTGCAGGCTTTGAAGAGGCTTCATCACTCTGCGATTCTTGCTGTGCTTCTGCACTTACTCCGCTCTCCGTCAGCATCTCGTGATACTTCATATCGCGGAGATAAATTCTTGAATCGATTCTATAGTCTAGGCTTCCGGCATGTTCGTTTTCTCTATCTGAAACGATTTTTCCGTCAACGATTTCTATGATTCTGTCAGCATAAAATTCTGCAATTTGTCTCTCGTGTGTAACCAGAATTACGAGCTTGTCCCTTGAGATTGCTTTGATGATATTCATTATCTCAATAGTATTGCTGCTATCGAGATTTCCCGTCGGCTCGTCCGCAATGATTATTCGCGGATTCTTTACAATCGCTCTTGCTATTCCGACTCTCTGGCGCTCACCACCTGAAAGCATCTTTACGGGACGATTTCTATAGCGCGCTATTCCGAGTCTCTCCAAGATATACATTACTCGCTCTTCTATTGCGGCTTTTCCGGTGAATCCCGTCATCCTGAGTGCGAGTGCAACATTGGCATAGACTGTTGCATCTTCTATTAGATTATAGTTTTGGAAGATGTAACCAATATTGGCGTTTCTGATTTCATCGCGCGCTGAGCTCGTCCTTCTTGTAATGCGCTCGCCGTCCAGCATAATCATTCCGCTATCTACGTTATCTAGTGCGCCGATAGCATTAAGAAGCGTCGTCTTTCCACAACCGGAATTACCGAGGAAGGTAACAAGGCCTTTATCCGCAAGCGTGATAGAGGTGTCGTCAATTGCGCGGATTTCGTTTTCTTTGTTCTTGTTAAAAAACTTGTTTACATGCTCTAGTCTAATCACGGCTTACACCTCCTCTCTATATGCGTTCATCGCAGTTTGCTTGAACATCTGGGCGGAATATCTAGCCGCAAGAAGTATCGTCATAAAGAGCACGACCAGATAAAGTATCACGTAGTCGGTCGGACTTATATACCTAATCAGTCTAACCGCATACGCAGGAAGTATGCTGGATCCGGCCATGGTTATCTTTATCATTATCGCAAGACAGATTACAAATGCTATATGGAATACAACAAGTAGTTCCGCAAGTAAAGTTCCCGAGCATGCGCCTTTGCTTCCTCCGAGCATTCTTACCGTTGAGTAATAAACGTTCTGCGACTTCATTATTAATTTGGTTATGAAATAGACAACAAAGAAGAGAACCGCAAGGAGGAATACTATTACGATTATTCTCATGGCTCTGATAAGCGCTTTTTCTAGTGGGTGTTCTTTGTCTGCTGTTTCGTTTAGATAAAGAGCTTCGTAGCCCATCGTCTCAAGAACCGCTCTTGTTTCCGCCTGATATAGTGACGATTCTAGCATTGCGCTTACCTGCTTCACAGGTGGCGCCTCGTAGAGCGCCCAAAGGTCTTCAGGATTTACACGGATTCTTTCATCGTCATCATTAACCTTGACGATTGTTAATTCCTTGGTTCTGTCAAAGGTGTTTTTTCTTACGCGCAAGGTTATCTTGCCCACGCTTGATCCTCCGGAAAGACCGAGCGAAACATTATTCTCGGCCTCGCTTACAAGGTCTGAAACAAAGCGCGGAATCTCTACCGTTCCCTTAGCAATGCTTTCATCTGCAACGAGCCAAACATCGTCATAATAACTATATCCGACTTTGAGTATTCTATCTCCTGCCTTTGCTTCTGTGATGGTTCCTCCGATGACGGCAAGTTTTTCAACTCTATTGATGCCCTCTTCTGTCATGATAAGATTGCCTTCGGTCCATAGTCCGCTGCTGTTTGGTTCTTTCTTAAAGAAAGTAATCCCTACGATATCTACCGGCATATTAAGTCCGTCTGCCGGGAAGCCGCCGCCAAACATAGGCTCGAGATAAGATGTTACGCTCATGAGCTCGTCCATCTTATTTTCTGCGGTCCAGCTTGACTCTCTAAGCACCATGACCGCTTCATTTTCATTTTCCGGTAGGCGTCCCACGACAAGCTCTCCCTCCGGGAGTGCGTTCAGTCCTTTTATAAACGAGGATATCCAGTAATCCACTTCCTCATACTCAAATTCTCCGCCGTAATAATCGCTATATCCGAGATAGCTTGAAATCGCGGAGTTATCTGTAACATCAAAGGGCCTATCAAGAAGAATGTCATGTTTTTCTACATAAGAAATATTATCTAGCGCTTCTATTTCTTCAATTTCTTTTTCTGTGAACTCCGTTCCGTCCGGTTTGGTTAGAACCACTCTCTCCGGAGAAACATTTTCAAATGTCATGCCCCAAACATTGGTGCTTAAACCTTCTCTCATTCCGATGTATGCGGAATAGCTCGCGAAGGTTCCCGTGGTGAGGAAGATGAAAACAAAGAGCAGAAGTATAAACTTGGCAGGAAGGCTAAACGCGTTCCTTGTTCCAAGCCTAAGGGTATTCTTTTTTGAGAGTGCGCCGTGCCTTGCTTCGTTGACACTTGGCGCTTCGACTTTTTCTTCCGGCACAATCTGTGTGTGCTTAATGCGCTTATCTTCTGCGATGCGTCCGTCATGCATGCTGATCTTACGCGTGATATATGGCTCAACCTGTTCATAGTTATGCGTAACTATGATGATGAGTTTTTCTTTTGAAATGCTTGCGAGGAGCTTTATTATATCCTGAGCGGATGCGACATCCAGGTTTCCCGTAGGTTCGTCCGCAACGATTATCGGAGTCTCTTTTGCGAGCGCACGGGCGATTGCAACGCGCTGCTTTTGACCTCCTGAGAGTTTGCTCGTCTTGGTATTTCTATATGCAGTAAGACCAACGCGGTCGATAATTGAATCAACGCGTTCTTTGATCTCCGAATCCTCGTAGCCCGAAAGAAGAAGAACCATCTCAACATTCTGATACACCGTATAGTGATTTATCAGATTGAATGTCTGAAAGATGTTTCCGATATGGCGCTTTCTGTATTCCTCTAGGTCGCTAGCGCCATAGCCGCTCGTGGGCTGGCCATAGATATACATCTCACCTTCTTCGTATGAGTCGAGTCCCGAAATGACATTAAGAAGTGTTGATTTACCGCTTCCGGATTCTCCCGTGATAGCAACAAATTCGCCTATTTCAAAATCAAGGCTTACTTGCGAGAATCCCGCGGTTACGACACCGTTCTGAGAATAGAACTTTGATACTTTGTCTAGTTTTAGCATTGATGCTCCTTTCCGCACCACATGTATAACTTTGCTATTTTTACGAGTACATCTTAACAAACCAAAATAGCCCGAGCAATAAGCCCGAGCCCTTATTAAATCTTTGTTCCGTTAATCTTAAGAATTGTAAGAAACGTGCATTCCTTCCGGTTATTCTCCGTGTGATATGCTTCCATCTCCTGTTATATCTATCTTCTCTCCACCGACTGCCTCCGGATTTCCAAAATTAAAAAGGAGGAAGTCTTTGTTCCTGGCAAGGAGCTCTCTCACTTCCTGCCTTGCCTGGTTTCTGAATTTGCTCTGCGATGCGCTTACGCCGAGAGCTTCTATTCCCATCTTTTCTGCATTGAAGATGGATCTATACTCGTGAAATTTCTGCGTAACTATGACGGCTCTCTTCACAGAAAATATATTCACTGCTCTTATCATGGATTCACTTGTTGAGAAACCTGCATGGTCACAAAATACATCTTCAGGCGGAACTCCTTCTCCGAGCGTATAGACAAGCATGGCGTGGATCTCGTTATACTCTACCTGTCCATTATCACCCGTAAGAAGTATCTTGGGCGCGACTCCCTGGCGGTAAAGCGCAATCCCTGCATCAAGTCTATCCCTAAGCATATCTGAAGGCGTTTCACGATCTTCGATTCCGCATCCCAGGACGATTATGCACTCAGGATCTAGTTCCTTTATCTTGGTAAGCGCCTCATCAGAAAGTGCTTCGTCCTTATCCACTAAATCAAATACTATTTTATCCTTGGTTTTTTCTTGCACATGGCTATTAATCACCACAGAATAAAGCCCGACCGCAACGATGAGCGTCACGATTGCGAAAATTATATAAAACAGTTTTCCTGCGCGTCTTTTCTCACTCTTATTTCCCATTTTTAAATTTCCCTTTTTATTGTCTTTAGAAATTGCCGGTCATAATTACCTTCAAGCAACAGCACATATTACTGTCTCTGCCACCTCGTCGCTGGCAATTATATACTCGCCAATTTGAACCTTTGGAAGATTGCTCGAAAGGCTTCGCCTCGAGCCAACTTCACAAAGCTTCTTCATTGCCATCGTATAATTGCAGCGCTCCTCGAAAGGACCGAGACAGTAATATATACCGTCGCTTACGGCACTTATGTCCGGCAATTTATATGTCAATACTGGCGAAAATTTCAACTAAGTGGTAATATTATTGTATGAAACGAATACAAATAACTACACCAACTTCATACGATATCATTATCGAACCCGGCGCACTAAGTCGCGTTGGTGAATTCCTCTCGGAATTATATACGCCGCGAAAGGTTTGCATTATTGCTGATAGCACTGCGGGTAGCCTCTATTGCGAGACCGTATCCAATGCGCTTAAGGAAGCAGGCTTTACTCCATCCAGGGTTCTCTTTCCTGCGGGCGAACACTCCAAGAATCTCACTACATATGCGAATGTCCTTGAGGCTCTTGCTTCTGAGAATCTCTCGCGAAGCGATGTTGTGATTTCTCTCGGCGGCGGTGTTGCCACGGATATTGCGGGCTTTGTTGCCGGAACGTATATGAGAGGAATCGACCTTGTTCATATTCCGACGACATTCCTCTCTGCGATGGACGCATCTATCGGCGGAAAGGCTGCCGTAAATCTTCTTCAGGGCAAGAACCTTGCCGGAATTTTCTGGGCGCCGCGTCTTGTCATTTGCGATCCTGATACATTTAAGAATCTTAGACAGACGCAGGTTCATGACGGACTCGCAGAAGGCGTTAAGAATGCCGTTGTCTCGGATGCCAGCCTTATTCCAAGAATCCAAAATGGCGATCTTGAATATATGCTTGAGCGAAGTCTCTCAATTAAGAAGTCTCTTGTTGAAGTAGATGAGAGAGATCAGGGCCTTCGTCAGCTTCTTAACTTTGGTCATACGATTGGTCACTGCATAGAGAAGGCATCGTCTTATAGCGTTTCGCATGGTCAGGCCGTTGCTATCGGAATGATTGCAGAAGCAAAGGCCGCATTTGGAATGGGCTATACAAATACCGATATCAGTGGCGAGCTTACGAAGATTCTTTCTGGGCTCGGGCTTCCGACTGAACTAAGATATACCGCTGAAGAACTCTACCCCTTTGCCCTAATCGATAAGAAGATTTCCGATGGTATGATTTCTATCGTGGTTCCCGAAGCAATCGGAAAATGTACCCTCAAAAAAATCACTCTCGCAGAGCTCGGCGAATACCTCTATCAGGCATGTCGCTAAACGCTCTTGCTGAAATAGTCGGATATTGAGCAGAAGTCCTGAAGACTCAGGGTTTCTGCTCTTCTTTTATTATCTATTCCAACGGCCTCAAGGCAGGCTGCAATTTCTTCTTTTGGATAGCCGGATGTGGATAGCGAATTTAAAATCGTTTTTCTTCTCTGGCTGAATCCCGCCTTTACAAGTCTAAAGAAAAGCGCTTCATCAATCGGTTTTACGGCCGGTTCATCTCTTAATGTCAGTTTAAGTACTTCTGAATCAACCTTTGGCGCAGGGAAGAAACTTTCGCGCGGAACCTCTATTATGGTTTCTGCAATCGTTCTATATTGAACAGCAACCGAAAGCGCTCCATATTCTTTCCCTCCGGGCTCAGCAAGGATTCTCTCCGCAACTTCCTTTTGCATCATCACAGTGATGCTCTCCGCATTAAGATTGCTCTCAAGTAGCTTCATCAAAATCGGAGTTGTTATATAATACGGAAGGTTTCCGATTATCTTTACGTTTTCTATTTTTACGTTATCTATCAATTCGTTAAGGTCTATCTTAAGAACGTCCTCGTTTATTATTTCTATATTCTTGTGCGCGGCAAGTGTAAATTCCAGGACAGGCAAAAGATCTTTATCGATTTCTATCGCGATAACCTTTCCGGCGTGCTTTGCGGCTTCGTCCGTAAGAACTCCAAAGCCGGGACCGATTTCAATCACGAGGTCTTTTTCTGAAACCTCTGCACCAGAAACAATCGCCCTTATTACTTCAGGATCGGTCAAAAAATTCTGCCCAAGACTTTTGCTGTTCTTGAATCCAAATTTCTGTTTTATTGCTTTGATTACCTGTGGTGAATATAGATCCATTATTTAATCCTTTTTATCGCTTCATCAAAGGCGGCTCTTTCTATTCCGAGTGTGTTCAGTTTATATAGAAGGCCTTTTGCGTTTGCGTAGCCGATACCGAGAATATCTCCGAGTTTTTCGCGTCGTTCTTTTGAACCTTCTCCTCCGGTGAGTCCTGCGATATCTAAGTCGCTCATCTTAAATATCTGTTCTACGGTGTTTCCGTTAGTCTCGGGGGCGATCTTTGCGCGTGATTTTTCAAGTGCCTCTCTTATATCTTCCGGTGATGCGTTTTCTATTCCGATATCGGTATAACCGGAAGAAGTTTTTTTCTCGCTCGCCTTCTCACGTGAAAGAAAAGCCTGCTTGGCGTCAGGAAATTTCTCTGTGATTTTTCTTCTTATTTCTTCTCCTGCATGATCGGGATCCGTGAAAACAATTATGCCGTAATCCTTATAGGCGTTTTCAATCTTCTCCCAAGTGTTTTTAGATATACCAAAGCCGTGCGTCTCTATTGTAACTGCACGCACGGCTCTTCTTATCGCTTGGGTGTCATCGCGACCTTCTACAACGATGACCTCTGCTACCTTTGGTAATATATCATCCTTCGGATTGTTCATCCCTTAATCCCCTGAGGACTCTTCTCCGCCCTCTGCATTTTCTTCTGATCCCTCTTCTGAATATGTTTCCTCGCCGGATTCCTCGCTGTATGATTCTTCTTGTACTTCTTGTACTACTTCTTCTTCCGGCACTTCTTCTTGTACTTCTTCTACTTCTTGTGCTTCTTCTTGAACCTCTTCGGTTTCTGTTGTCTCTTCAGGTTCGTTCCATACCGGCTGCGTCGGAAGTTCTATATCCGTATTTCCGTTTTCATCCTTTGGATGTCCGCTTCCGTTTAGGATATAAAGAATCTCGCCAGGCTTAATCATGTGAAGAAGCTTTCTTGCTTGCTCCTCAATATAATCCAAGTCGTTTACGTTTTCTAGTTCAGCGGTTAGTTCGTCTCTCTTATCCGTAAGCTCGCTGTTCTTCTCCATGAGCTCACGTTTTTCAATAGAAAGACTGACGATATTTTTTACCACCAAAGCTATTCCGATAAGTAGGCCGATCACGAGAACAATCATGATCTTCCTGCCCAGGCTTAAATTTCTTTTGTTTCTCTTTCGGCTTGCCATACCTCTGCCTCCATCCTTCTTTGCTCTTTGCAAACAGGACAGGGTCCCCCCATCTCCGCAGTACCCGTATCATTGCACTCTGTGCATGCATATTTTGGATCTGTATAATCCATCTCGTAATCGTGTTCGGCCAAATAGAATGCGCGGTCTTCGTTTAGTCTCTCCAGCTCCGCGTTCAGCCTTCCGCCCTCTTCCGCATCACCGGAAAGATAGGCCTTTGCAAGCTGCGGACCGATAATCCTCATGGCGTCATCGATTTCTTTTATCTTTGGAATCTCTATATATATTTGGTTTCTTCTTTCCTCGGCTTCGCGATCTGCTTTTTCTCTCAAGAAATTATAGTAATCTCTGAGAACAGAATTGGAAACAGGCTTCTTCTCGTTCACGTCTCTATTATCTTGCGTGGCATCCTTCTTCCAATTTCTCAGAACGCCGTTCACATAGAGGAACGGGTTATGAACGCCGGCACTCTTGGCGCAGGCCTCAAGCACCTTGTCCATATTAAATCCGAGGTCTTCAAACCAGACATCCATAATTCTGCGCTCTTCCTCGGAAGCTTCTTTGGAATACCCGAGTGCGCGCATGACTCTTTTGTATCTGGAAAATTTTTGATCGTATAGTTCTAAGTATTCGTCTATTTTATCCGCTGTGTTTAATCCCTGCGAAACCCAACCTTCTATGAGCGTTCCCAGATACCTAAAACTCATTTTGTTTTTTGCTATGCAGTATTCGACCGCCTTCATGATAACCTCGGGCGTCGCCTTATACTCTTCTATCCAGTTTACGATTGACTGAAGGTCGGTTGTGGAAAGCGTTCTTCCGAGCTTCTTTTCGATTTGCTCCATGAGTTGATTGATGTCGTTGTTTCCAAAGACCTGCTTGACCTTGATCTCAGGGTCTGTTTCTATCATCAGAGGCTCTTCTTGCTCTCCGCCATAAAGCATTTCCTTTAGGTTCACAAATTCAACAGCAAAATCAAGGCGTCCGTCTCCGCCGAGATAATGCTTTTTGATTGCGCCCCACTCTTCCCAATAATTCCACGCTTCAAGGATTCTATCCTGAGTTAGACCGAGCTGCTTTGCCATATCTATATTCGATATGCTTCTATCTGTTTCTGCATATAGTCTCGCCAAAAGATAGACCTTAACAAAATCTCCTTCGGCCTCGGGCATATATTCATTTATGAAAATGTTTTCTACTGTCAGATCTGCCATATTGAGATCTGTCACTTTTGGTTTTATATAATTCATTTTTATTTTTTTTAATATGCAATTTCGTTAAATCTTGTGTAGCGTTCTACCCATGCGAGATCGATTTTTCCGGTCTGTCCGTTACGATGTTTTGCGATATGAACTTCGCAGATTCCCGGAATCGGACTTTCCTCTTTGTTGTAATAATCGTCTCTATAGAGGAACATTACGATGTCGGCATCCTGCTCGATAGAACCTGACTCTCTCAGGTCTGCCATTCTCGGTCTATGGTCGTCAGATCTAAGGTCCGGCGCACGGTTAAGCTGCGAAAGAACTATAACCGGGCATTCCATTTCCTTTGCGAGAAGCTTTAGGCTTCTTGAGAATTTACTTATCTCTTGCTGTCTGTTCTCTACCTTTGTTCCCGAATCCATGAGCTGGAGGTAGTCTAAAACGACGAGGTCGAGTCCGTGCTCCGCTTTCATTCTGCGGCATTTATTTTTCATCTCAAGGATGCTGATGTTTGGAGTGTCGTCAATTGCAATATTCATCTTGCCCATGCGGTTTGTTGCTTCACCGATTGCGCCCCAGTCTTCCTGCGTGAGAGTTTTTCCTTCTAGGATTCTTTCCATCTCAACATTTGCTTCCATGGCGAGAAGTCTGTTTCCGATTTCACCCTTGGACATTTCCAGGTTGAAGATGAGAACGGATGCGTTGGATTTTTTGGCTGCGTTAAGCGCAATATTAAGAGCAAAGGCGCTCTTTCCCATCGCAGGTCTTGCCGCAACGATAATCAGGTTGGACTTCTGGAGTCCTCTTGTCATCTTGTCGAGCTGCGAGAAGCCTGTTGAAACTCCGGTGAGAGTTCCTTCGCTGAGCGCAGCCTTGTTTATGATATCAAGAGAGTCTCTCATTACGTCCTTGATATGCGTATAGTCTCTGCCTTGGCGCTTCTGCGCTATCTCAAAAATCTTCTGCTCCGCTCTATCAAGAATTGCTGTTGAGTCGTCACTCTCTGAATAGCTTCTGTCTCTGATTTCGTCGGCTGCCGTAATCAAAGCTCTAAGGTCCGCCGACCTTGCAACGATTCTTGCATAACCCGCCGCATTATATGATGACGGTGTATTATCCGGGAGCCACGCGATATACGCCCTTCCTCCTGCGAGTTCAAGGCTTCCGCGTTTCTTGAGTTCTTCACTCACCGTAATGATATCAACCTTTACGCTGCTTTGGAAAAGGTCAAGCATTGCCGAATATATTTCTTTATGTGCCGTATCGTAAAAATCTTCCGGCTTGATAATTTCTATTGCATCGGAAAGCGCGTCTTTATTTAAGAGCGCGGCACCGAGGACTGCTTGTTCCGCTTCTTTGCTATGCGGTGGAATTCTTTCTGGCATACTATCTCCCGTCTTGTACTATTCTGCGGTTTTTATTATTCTTCGCTTTCTACAGAAATATTGAGTTCACCTTTTATCTCTGAGTAGAGTCTCAAAATGGCGGTATAGGTTCCGACGCTTTTTATTGGCGAATCAAGTTCTATTTTCTTTTTGTCTATTTCTAAATTGAGCTGAGCGCTTGCGGCCTCGGCGATATCCTTTGATGTTATCGCACCAAAAAGTCGTCCGCCTTCACCTGCTTTTGCTTTTATTGTTATGGATTTTTCTTTTAAAGCTTCAGAGAGTTCCTCTGCTGCCGCTCTATCCTCTGCGGCCTTTTGCGCGATGCGTTCTTTTTGTTTTTCCGCAGCGCGAATATTTGCGTCTGTTGCTTCTACCGCGAGTCCCTTTGGGAGAAGCATATTGCGAGCGTAGCCGTCGCTCACCTTGACTATATCTCCGGCCTTTCCGGAGCCTTTTACATCTTGTTTAAGTAGTACTAACATAATTATTCTCTTTCCATTTCTTCTGCTGCTATGAGAATTTTCTCAATAACAGCTTCCGGTTCTTCTTCTATCTGTGCTCCGGCAACCGTGAGGTGTCCACCGCCGCCGAATTTTTCTAGGAGCAATTGCACGTTTAGGTCTCCCAGAGATCTTGCGCTTACGCATGTAATTCCTTTGTCGCTTTTTCCTACGACGATGCTTGCTTTTACGCCTTTGATGTTTAAGAGTTCGTCTGCGACCTGCGAGTTTATGACCTGAACTTCTGCCCCGCCGTCCTTTGTTATCGCGCATGCAATTCCACTTTCTCTGATTTCGGAATTTGCAAGCGCCTCGGCTCTGACCTTGAAGGCTATTTTGTCAACCTGGAAATACCTCTTGATCTCCGTGGTGTCGGCCCCCGAGCGCCTCAGCCAAGCAGCAGCCTCAAAGGTTCTTGCCCCTGTTCTTACGGCAAATCTATTTGTGTCGATTGTCATACCTGCAAGTAGAGCTTCTGCCTCTAGCCTCACGAGCGTCTTTCTGTTAAGGACGTACTGAAGCATCTCCGTTACGAGCTCGGCGGTCGATGATGCATAGGTCTCTATATATGAGAGCGTCGGATTTTCTATGCTGTCCTCAACTCTTCTATGATGGTCGATTACGACAATCTGATCCGTCATCTCAAGAAGCTCCGGCGCCTCTATATAGCTCGGCCTATGTGTATCAAGAACCACAATTAGCGTGTCCTTTTCTATCATGCTCTTTGCTTGCTCTGTTCCGATGACATTGTACTTTTCCGCCGCGCGCACCTGCTCGTAAAACGCTCTGATATTTTCAGGAATCTCGTCAATTACTATAAATGCTTCCGTTCCGCAGGTTAAACAAATTCTGTATATTCCCATTGCGGAACCGAACGCATCCATATCTGCGTGCTGATGACCCATTATGAAAACTCGGTTTGATTGTTCAACGAGTTTTTTGAGCGCGTGGCCTACGATTCTGGATTTTCCTTTGTTGCTCTTTTCTACCGACTGGGTCTTTCCGCCGTAGTACTGGATTCTGTATGGATTTTTTATTACGGCCTGATCGCCTCCGCGGCCAAGGGCAAGATCAAGTGCCGCCGCCGCAAACTCTGCTGTCTCCGAGATTTCTTTTCCTTCCGCACCGATTCCTATACTTAATGAGAGCGGAAAATCTATTCCTGTTTCAATCGCTCTCACCTCATCCAAAATCTGAAATTTTCCGGCGATCAAATCGTCGAGTTTGGATTTTTGGAAGTGGATTACGTACTGCGTTTCTTTGATTTTATCTATTGCGCCGCCTATTTCCTGCGACCATTTTCTGATTATCCTATTGAGCTCTGTGGAAACGACCATGCCGGTCTCCGATGATACGGCGTTTGTGAATTGATCGTAATTATCTACGTTGATTCTGCCTACACAAATCTGCTCGTTATCGTATCTCGTTCTTATCTCTTCATAAGAAGTTACGTCATAGAAGAATACCATTATGGAGCCATTTTCCAATGCTTCCGCGGTTATTGAAAAACTACGGCTGTTTCTTTCTATGATCAATTCTTCTGTTTCTTTTTCGTCGATTGAGAGGTCGCGGTCCGCGGGTTTTTCTGTAGCTCCGCTATCTGAATCTGCCTCTACGCTTGATGCGGCAAGAGCCTTTAGGGCCTTCATTTTTACCCCGGAAAGAGCAAAGAAATCCTGGTCTTCCACGCCGCCAAAGGGGAAAACCTTTTCTATGCATTTATTAGCGCTTTCTACCTTACCTTCCTCGTTAACGACGCATGCAGGAATTGGGATATTTGGCGCTTCTTTATTAAGTTCTTTGGTTTCTTTTTTGGGATCCATTTCTTTTCTCGTCTCTATAATAAGTGTAACAATTATTATACCATAGAGAGTCTAGGGACGAGGACAGTTTTTGTTGGAAATTTAAGGAAATCGGGTGCGCTCGGCACCCGATTTTTTCTTTTTTTCTTATCCGGCACGCTTGGCACCTGATTCTTCTTTTCTGCTATTTGTATTTGTTATTTAATGGTCTTGATGAGGTCAATCAGCCTGTTCAGTTCATCCACACTGTAATATTCTATGGCAATTGCGCCTTTCTTTCCGTTCGTCACAATGCTTACCTTGGTGCCGAGGATGTCCTTTAGGTCTTGCTCAACCGCGAGAATGTCTCTACTCTTTTCCATTCTGCGGCCGCGAGGCGCTTTGGACTTTGGCTTTTCGCCCTGCGCAATACGCTCCACCTCTCTTACCGAAAGGCCGTCTGCTATTATTTTCTTTAAAACCTGGCTCTGGCGCTCCTTGTTTTGGATGGATAGAAGCGCTCTTGCGTGTCCGGATGTGATAGCACCTTCCGCGAGCCTATCTAGGGCTTCCTTTGGAAGACCCAAAAGTCTAATAGCGTTTGTTATGTAAGGTCTTGATTTTCCAAGGCTTTTGGAGACCTGCTCCTGGGTGAGGCCATAGGTCTTTATGAGTCTATCTATGCCTTCTGCTTCTTCTACCGGGTTAAGATCCTCACGCTGCATATTCTCAATGATTGCAACCAGCATATTTTCCTGGTCGGTGAGTTCCTTAATTATTGCAGGGACTCTCTTGAGGCCGGCCTCTCTTGCGGCGCGCCAACGACGTTCTCCCGCAACGATCTCATATCCAGTCTTTCCTTGTCTTAAGAGGATCGGATAGATGATGCCTCTCTCCCTGATGGATGCAGCGAGCTCGGATAATTTTTCCGGATCAAAATGCTTACGCGGCTGGTTTTCGTTTGGTTTGATATCATTTATATCTACGAGAATTACTGTGGCTTCAACGTCTTCAGCGTTTTGCGACAGTCTGCTTGCTTCGTCTTTTTCGCTTCCTGATTTTTCTGATCCGGAAGTTTCAGCTGTAGCGCCTTGAGACGTGCCCTTTGAATCAGAAATTTTTAAGTCGTCGTTTTTGGTATTTTCTTCCAATTCTGAAGTGGGGTAATCCTCAAAGAGGGCCATTAGGCCTCTTCCAAGTCCTCTTTTTGGTTTTTCGGCCATTATACACCCTCTCTTTCCAGGAACTCTTCGGCAAATTCTATATATGCCTCGGCTCCCTTGGACTTTGGATCATACTGAGTGATGGCCATGCCGTAGCCCGGTGCTTCAGCAAGTCTGATATTTCTTGGGATTACTGTTGAATATACCTTGTCGCCAAAATATCTCTTTACTTCCTGAACGACCTGGGCAGATAGGTTGGTTCTTCCATCAAACATGCTGAGGATAACGCCCTCTATCTCAAGGCCTGGGTTTAGACCTTTTTTAACAAGTTCAATTGTATTCATGAGTTGGCTTACGCCCTCAAGAGCATAGAACTCGCACTGAAGTGGAATCAGAACGCTCTCTACAGCAGTAAGCGAATTAATTGTAAGAAGTCCGAGCGAAGGTGGGCAGTCTATGAATATATAATCGTAGCTGTCCCTTACCTTATCTATGGCGTTTTTTAGCCTCTTTTCTCTTCCGTCTATCTGGACAAGTTCTATCTCTGCGCCAGCCAAATCAACGCTTGCAGGGATTATATCCAGTCCGTCAATAGCGGTCGGAAGGATGGCTTTCTGTGTATCAAAATCTTTATCTATCAGAAGATCATAGACGGTATAATCTAATGTCTTCTTCTTAATTCCTATTCCGCTTGTGGTATTTCCCTGTGGGTCAATATCCAAAATAAGAACTTTCTTGCCCTTCATTGCCAGGCAAGCTCCGAGGTTTATATTGGTGGTCGTCTTTCCAACACCACCTTTTTGATTGAAAATAGCAATTGCTTTTCCCATATTTCCTCCCTTTATATGTAGAACTTTATATTAGAATAAAACGCTTTTTTATTATACAATAAATATCCGGCTTTGCATATACGATTGAAAAAATATTTTATGTTTCACGTGAAACATTTTATAAAAAAGACGCGTATCTTATACGCGCCGTTAAAACGATGTTTCACGTGAAACATTCTTGGTGATTCTTAAGTTTGTTTTATTTTTACGTCTCTTTTAGTTTCTTTACTATCTACAACGGCTCCTTCTTTGGAGTTCCGGCTTTTCTTGGATATTTGGCAGGGGTTAACTTATTCTTTTTTATGATGACAAGCGTGTGGTCACCTTCTCCTTTTTTACTTCTTATGAGTTCACCGCCAAGAAGTCTTATTGCTTTTGCCGCTGCTTTTAATTCATTATCAAGCTTTTCTCCCGCTGTTTTATATGCGATAAGTGCTCCTCCAACTTTCACAAAGGGCAGTGCATATTCTGCAAGAACGCTCATTTCCGCAACCGCTCTTGATACGACCAGGTCAAAGTTTTCTCTGTATTCTTCTTTTTGTGCAAGATCTTCCGCTCTTCCGTGCAAGGTTTCTACATTATATATCTCGCACTTAGCTGAAAGCTCATCAATTATTTTTAGACGCTTTGCAAGAGAATCTACGAGCGTAAACTTTTTCTCAGGCGCCATTATCGCAAGGGGAATTCCGGGAAATCCGCCGCCGGTTCCTAGATCTAAAACAGTCTCTACATCTTGAAATTCAGCCGTTTTCAAGGCGGCAAGAGAATCAATATAATGCTTTTCTACAAACTCATCGGGCTCCTTAATTGCCGTAAGATTAACCTTCTCATTCCACTCAAGAACGCCATCCATATAAGAGGAAAGCTTTTCTACTTCCTTCTTTGTCACTTCTATTCCGGCCTTTTTTAGTCCAAGCGTCACATAGTCCGAGCTTTTTAGAGATACTGTCTTTTGGCTATTTTCACTCATTTCTTTCTTCTTTCTTTTTCAAGATATACGAGGAGAACGTTTATGTCGGCAGGGGAAACACCAGAAATTCTTGATGCTCTGCCGATTGACTCAGGTCTCTGCGCATCAAGCTTTTGTGCGGCTTCTATTCTTAAGCCCTTCATATTCAGATAATCAAGATCATCCGGAAGTAGCCTGTTTTCTAGCTTCCTAAATCTTTCCACTTGCTCTCTCTGCTTCTCAATATATCCGCTATATTTTATTTCTACAGCAATCTGAGCTCTGGCATGGCGAGAAAGTAGGGGACGGTTCTCATCAATTTCTGCGAGGTTATCGTAGCTTACTTCCGGCCTTTTTAGAAGTTCCGAAAGTGCTACACTTCCTGAAATTTCAGTGCTTCCAAGACTTAAGAGGAATGGGTTTGCAAGGACGGGTTTTACCATTGTTTCTTCAAGGCGCCTTCTTTCGTCTTCTACTTCCTTCTTCTTTTTTAGGAATAGTTGATAGCGTTCCTCCGATGCCAGCCCGAGCTCATAAGACCTCTTTGTCAAACGGTCGTCTGCGTTGTCTTGCCGTAGAAGGAGCCTATATTCCGCTCTGGACGTCATTATTCTATAAGGCTCGTTAGTACCTTTAGTCACTAAATCGTCGATTAGAACGCCAATATAAGCCTCGTTTCTTCCAAGAACCAGCGGATTTTTACCATTTATTAACATATTTGCGTTAATCCCGGCCATTATTCCCTGTGCAGCCGCTTCTTCATAACCGGAGCTTCCATTAAACTGTCCTGCACAAAAAAGATTTTTTATTATCTTGCTCTCAAGACTCGGCTTAAGAGAGAGCGGATCCACGCAGTCATATTCGATTGCATATGCGGGTTTTGTTATCTCTATATTTTCTAGTCCTGCGATGCTATGATAAAATTCCCATTGCACATCTTCAGGAAGACTTGAGCTCATTCCCTGAATATACATTTCTTCTGTCTCAAGTCCTTCGGGTTCTATAAAGAGCTGATGTCTCTCTTTGTCTGCGAACCTGTTTACCTTATCTTCAATAGAAGGGCAGTATCGCGGACCGACTCCTTCTATCTGTCCGCCAAAGAGTGCAGACCTATGAATATTTTTTCTTATTATTTCATGTGTCCTCTCGTTGGTATAAGTCAGCCAACAAGAAATCTGATCTCGCTCAAGCGCTTCATTCATAAAGGAGAAGGGAACTATCTCCGCATCGCCTTTTTGCTCCTGCATCTTTTCATAATCAAAGGTGCTCGCTATCGCTCTTGCAGGTGTTCCCGTTTTGAATCGACGCATTGGAAGCCCGCATTTTTCAAGGCTTTCAGCGAGTTTGTTGGATGGCTTCATGCCGGCAGGCCCGCTCTCCGTTACGCTTTCTCCAATAAATATTTTTCCGCGAAGAAAAGTTCCTGTCGCTATAACAACAGCTTTCGCAGAGTAATTTGCAGTGCTTGTTACAACGCCAACAACGCGCGGTGATTCTTCTTGCGACTTATCAAATAAAAGATCAATCGCTTCTTCTTCTCTAAGCGTCAGGTTCTCCTGAGACTCAATTGTTTTAAGCATCTCGCGATGATACCAGGCTTTATCTGCCTGTGCTCTCAGAGAATGAACGGCGGGACCTTTTGCGGTGTTAAGCATGCGGCTCTGGATGAAGGTCTTATCAATATTAATTCCCATTTCGCCGCCGAGCGCGTCTATTTCTCGAACTAGGTGACCTTTTCCGGTGCCCCCAATTGCCGGGTTACAGGGCATCATCGCAACGGATTCAATGTCTGTAACGAGCATCAAAGTTTTACTTCCAAGGCGCGCCGAAGCGAGGGCCGCTTCACAACCTGCGTGCCCTCCACCGATAACGACAATATCAAATTCTTCGGTAAAATTATTTTTCATCTATCGGGTTTCTTTTACTATTTTCCCAAACAGAATCTACTAAAGACTTGATCAATTACATCTTCCCTAACAGAATCTCCCGTGATAAATCCAAGGTGTTCATAAGCAGAAGAAATATCTATTTCTATTAATTCTAGCGGCGATCTGTTTTTTGCGGAGCTTATTGCATCCTTAACTGACTTTGCTGCCTCCTGAAGCATCGTTTGATGTCTAACATTTGTAACGACGCTTCCGCTTTTATTTGAGGATTTTCCCTTTGCAAAATTTTCATCCGAATAGCCGGAGGCCTTGAAAATAGCCTCTTCCACGGCTTTGATTCCGCCATCTTCTTTTAGGGAAATAACTATATAGGGAAGGGGATTTGAGAAATTTCTCATATCCTCATCGGAAAGCAAAAGCCCCTTATCTTCTTTGTTAAAAATGACGAGCGAAGGTGTTTCTTCAAGAAGATTCTTTAATGCAAAATCTTCCTCGGTTATTTTTTCGGAACCGTCTATCAAAAGAAGTGCAAAGTCCGCATCCTTAAGAGACATTCTGCTTCTCTCAATTCCTATCTTCTCAACGACGTCCTCTGTTTCTCTTATTCCTGCTGTGTCAGTAATTCTAACGGGAATTCCCCTTATATTTGCAAACTCTTCAATGGTGTCTCTGGTTGTTCCCGGAATTTCCGTTACGATTGCGCGAGACTCTTTTAGGAGCGCGTTCATGAGTGAGGATTTTCCCACATTGGGTCTTCCAACTATTACAACAGAAAATCCATCTCTAAGAATTTTTCCTGCCTTGCTGCTCTCTATCAGTTCACTAATATCTTTCGAAACTTCTTCCAGCCTCTCTATTAATTTTCCGTAGGTCAGTTCTTCTATGTCTTCATCGGGATAATCTATATTGACAAAAACATCAACAAGAACTTCGGTTAGGGCGTTTCTAATCCTTGAAATTTCAACGGAAAACTTACCTTCGAGTTGCGATATTGCGGCGTCGAGCGATGCATCGGTCTTTGCATTTATTACGTCTATTACTGCTTCTGCTTGAGAAAGATCCATTCTTCCGTTTAGGAATGCTCTCTTTGTGAACTCTCCGGGCTCCGCCATGCGCGCGCCTTCTCTTAAGACGAGCGAGATAACCTTTGATAGGGGAATGCGTCCGCCGTGACAGTTGATTTCAACTACGTCTTCTCTGGTATAGGTTGCGGGGGCCGGCATAAAGCATGCCATTACCTCATCTATTGTTTCGCCGTTTTCAGGATCCACGATATGCCCATAGGTAAGCTCGCGAGGGGAAACAGCATTACCTTTTCCACAAACAAAAATCCTCCCAAGTATATCCTTTGCCTCGGGACCGCTTATTCTTATTATTCCAATTCCGCCTTCTCCTGAAGGGGTGGCTATTGCTGCAATTGTTTCTTTGATATCCATATTCCCAATGATACTACAAAGCGTAGGTAAACGCAAAGATGATGGCGGAGCGAAGTTGAATACACACCACGCCACGCCCTTTCATATCGTGCAATTATATTACTCAATAAAAAAGGACTTTCGGGAGTTGGATAAAACTCGTCCTTCGGACTCAAACATTATCCAACATCCAACGAAAGTCTTTTTTATTTTCGTATAATTGCTACGACATTCAAGAGGACGTTCTGTGGTATGTTCATCAACGTCGCTCCGCGCCATCTTTACGTTTACTTAACGTCTATTACTACGCGTCTCAAAGGATCCTGTCCTTCGCTTCTTGTAACTACGCGTCCGTCCTTTTGGAGCGTCGCATGAATTACCTTTCTTTCATAAGGATTCATCGGCTCGAGCTTGAAGCTTCTTCTGGAGCGTGCAACCTTGTCAGCCATACGCATTGCGAGCTTCTCAAGAGTCTTCTCTCTCTTTGCTCTGTAGTTCTCGGCATCAACTACAACTCTTACGTATTCGCCGCCTGCTTTGTTTACAACCAGGCTTGTGAGATACTGAATTGCATCAAGCGTTGCGCCACGCTTTCCGATGATTGTTCCGGAATCTTTTCCGTCAATGAACATATAAACGTCTTTTCCGTCAGTCTTTCCAACGGCTGTAACATCAATGTCCATCGCCTTTATAATCTCCTGAAGGAATGTGAAACCCTCATTTTCTCCGAGATCCTTTAGGCTCTCAATATCAACTTCCGGTGTTACGTGTTCAATATTTTCGATTTCTTTTTCAAAATCGATGTTTTCTTTTTCTTCTTTTGCTGCGGCCTTCTTCTCATGTCTATTTGACTTCTCGGCCTTTTCTACTTTTTCTGTCTTTGTCTCTTTTGCTTTATCGTTTGAATGCTTCTGCGTATTCTTTTTCTTTGCGCCAAACGGTTTCTTTGGCGTTTCTTCTTCTACGTCGGGAACCTTCTTTGTGACTCTTACAAAGGCAAGCTTTCTTCCGAGCCCTGTTCCGAGGAAGCCCTTTGTTGGTTCGTCGAGAACCTCTACTTCCACATCATCAATACCGACTCCGAGCTCATCCAGCGCAAGCTGAACGGCGGTATCCACGTCGGTTCCGTATTTTTCTGTTGAGTTCATTATTTTCCTCCAACGGCGAGGCCGTTAATTTGCTGTCTTTTTCTTTTTCTTGGTTGGTGTTTTTCCGGCAGCCATTTCTTCTCTCAGCTTTTTAAATCTGATGTTGAAGAAAATCAAAATGATCTGACCGATTGTCCAATACATTGCAAGCGCTGCGGGATAAGAATGTGCGAGCCACATAAGCATAACAGGCATGACAAATTTCATCAGATTCATACCTTTGTTGCCCTGTGCATTTGCGGTTGCGTTCTCCATGGATCCGGACATATTCATTCCAAAGAATGTCGCGATACCTGTAAGTACCGGAAGAATCCATGGGTCAGGCTGGCTCATGTCTTTTATCCAAAGGAATGATTCGTGGATAGCAAATACCATCTTCTCGTCCGTATAGTAATTCATCGGATTTCTGAGAAGTATAAAAAGTCCGGAGATAACGACAACCTGAATGAGCATCGGGAGACATCCGCTAACCGGGCTATAACCCGTCTCTGCATAAAGCTCCTGAGTCTTCTTTTCTATCATCGCTCTGTCGCCGGCATATTTTTTCTGTATTTCCTGCGATTTTTTTGACATCTCTGCCATTCCGGCAGTGGACAATATCGTCTTTTTGTGAACTGGATAGAGAGCAAGTCTAACTACAACGGAAAAGATAAGTATTGCGAGCCAATACTTTCCGAGCAGCATATAAAGAAGCTGCAATATCCATCCAAAAGGCTGGGCTAAAATACCAAACATTTACCGTTTTCCTTTACTTTCCGCTATTTTAGAGGATCGTAGCCCCCGGGGTTTCCGGGGTGACACCTCAAAATGCGTTTAATTCCCAAATAACTGCCCTTAATTACGCCATACTTTTCGAGGGCCTGAATAAAGTATGTAGAGCAGGTCGGATAGAACCGACATGTTGCCGGAAAGAGGGGAGAGATGACCTTCTGATAGATCCTTATCAAAAAAATCATTATTAAGCTGAAAAATTTGCTTATATATTTCATATCAGCTTCTCTTTTCGATTATGCCGGTCTTGGCAAGCGCCGACTTAAGAGACTTCTCCACATCGCGCTCGTTTTGTCCTTTGATTGTGCTCCTGGCGATTACAATTACGTCCAGTTTTTCAACGCTTTCCTTAATCTTCTCATCTCTCAAAAGGTTTCTTAAGGCTTCTCGCATCAGCCTTCGGGCCCTGTTTCTTTCTACGCTGTTCCCGACCTTTTTACTGGCCAGGAAAGCCTTTCTCCCATAATCCAAACCGTTTGGTTTTACAAACAAAACGACATACTTATCGCCTGCCGATTTGCCCTTTTTATAGAGATTGTCAAAGTCCGCCTTCTTACGGAGCACGGTTTTTTTAAGCATGCTTAAGCAGACAGTCTCTTTCTGCCCTTTGTTCTTCTTCTCTTGAGAACATTTCTGCCGCTCTTGGTCTTCATTCTCTTTCTGAAGCCGTGTTCTTTCATTCTCTGCCTATTCTTTGGCTGAAAAGTTTGTTTCACGTCGCTACCTCCTCTGTAAAAATTCTCTTAACACTATCTAAGTTTCAATAGTGCACACCAAACTATTCTATATTAACCTTATTATATTGTCAACCTTGCTTTTCCTTGTAAGCCTTAATAAATGCACGATTTTTGGCTATCGGGCATATTCTTTTAAAAAATTTTTTTATACATTTTTTTCTAAAATTTTGCATAAAAAAATGCCTGATTCTTACTGCTTGTGGTTATCCCTTAAGCCTTCCACAATATGTGGATAAAGTTATCCACAGGCTGTGGATAACTCACACAACAACTCTAATTTCTACCATAAATTACTTCTTGATTTAGGATAATTTTTTGAGTAGAATAGTCATCACCACACCAAAGGAGCTTTTATAAATGGATAAAAAAGAACTTTGGGGCAAGGTATTAGAGAGTGTGGCCGAGAACGTAACTTTAACCACCATGAAGTCGTTCATAAAGCAGGCATCATTAAGGGAAATAAACGATAATCCACCTATCGCATATATAGAGACACCAAAGGATATGATTACAAACGTCTTAAATAGGCGTTATCTTAATGTTCTTTCGTCCGGATTTGAGGCAGTTACAGGTAAAGAGTATAAAATTATCATCAAAAATGCCTCAGAATACAAGGAAATTCCCAAAATTATTGAAGATAATCCGGATACCGTTCAACCACTTAGAATTCCAAACTTTATACAGGAGAGGATTTTTGATCCTGCGCTTACATTTGATAATTTTATCGTTGGAGAATGTAATGAATATGCAGAGGCTGTTTGCCGTGCAATCTCGGAATCTCCATTCAATTTATACAATCCTTTATTCATTTACGGAAACTCAGGACTTGGTAAAACTCACCTTCTAAATGCCGTCGGAATTCACCTTCTTGAAACAAATGACGACATAAGAATCCTTTATGTTACGGCAGAAACATTCACTAGAGATTTCATGAACGCTCTCCGTAATAAAAACACAGAAGAGTTTAAACAAAAATACAGAGGAACCGATGTGCTTCTCGTAGATGATATTCAATTTCTTGAGAATAAAAAAGAAACTCAAATTGAATTTTTCCACACATTTAATGCGCTTTTAAATAACAATAAACAAATCATTCTTGCGGGTGATAGACCGCCAAGTAATTTAACAACTTTGGACGAAAGACTTCAGTCGCGTTTTCTTATGAAAACCACTGCTGGACTGACTTTCCCTGATTACGAGACAAGAGTTGCTATACTTCAGAAAGAAGCGGAAAAATTAAATATTCCACTTAACGAAGACACTATAGAAGTAATAACTTATATCTCGGAAAGAATAAACGATAATATAAGATTATTAAAAGGTGCTTTTGAAACTGTAGTTTCCGCATCAATACTTTTAAAGAAGGATCTTGATTTATCTTTAGTAAAAAGCCAGCTTGCGGATATAATAAAAGGCGGCGGCAATATTACACCACAAAAAATAAAAAATATAGTCTGTGAATATTATAAAATTTCTCTTGAAGATCTTGATTCAGAAACAAGAAAAAGTAATATAGCATTCCCAAGACAGGTGGCTATGTATTTATGTAGAAATATGACTAATTATTCATTACCTAGAATAGGCTCTATCTTTGGTAATAAACATTATTCGACAGTAAAACATGCCTGTGATAAGATAGATTCGGAAATTTCAACAGATACTTCATTAAATGAAGAAATAAAAGAACTTATTAACCGGATTAATAACTATTAATAACTAAAAAAGAAAGTTATCATAAAAATAAAAATTATATTTTACTAGTTATCAACAGGTTCTTTTTTGATAAAAAATATTAAAATTTCAATACTTACAGAAGTTATCCAAAGGTTTAACAGGGCTTATCACTACTATCACTATCTATATAATATATATAGATAAATAGGAATCATGGAGGAGAATATGAAATTTACTTGTGAACAGGTTATTTTGACAAAAGCTTTAAATACAGTATCAAAAGCTGTAAGTTCAAGAACAACAATACCCACATTAAAAGGTATTTTACTTGAAGTAAAAGAAAATAACCTTATTCTTACTGCTTCAGATATGGATTTAACTATAGAAACATCTATACCTGTAGAAAATACAGAAAACGGATCTATAGTAGTTCCCGCAAAACTATTTAATGAAGTAATAAGAAAAATGCCACATGATTATATTAATATTACAACCGATGGTTTAAATATTAATATAAACTGCCTAACCTCCAACTCTTCCATTATTGGTAGTGATGCAGACGAGTTTCCGGTAATAAAAACTCCTGAAGATGATAAAGAAGAAATAATTCTTAATAGAAATATTTTCAGTAATATGATTAAGAAAACTTCCTTTGCTGCAAGTATAGATCAAACAAAGGGAGCTATCACCGGCGTTCTTATTGAATTAATAAAAGAAGAATTAAAAATGGTTGCAATAGATGGTTTCAGAATGGCTGTTGCAACAGAAAATATTAATAATTCAAAAGAAGAAAGTATTATTATTTCCGCTCGCATTATGGATGAGATTAATAAAATCATTACAGAGAATGATAGAAATAATGAAAGTGAAATAAAAATTCTTTTAGATAAAAAGAATGCTAATATTTATATAGATAATACAAAAATTTCAACCCGCCTCATCGCCGGAGATTTTGTAAAGTATAGAGAAATAATTCCAAAAGAATTTAAAACAGAAATAAATGTTAATAAAAAATATTTAACAGAAGCTATAGAAAGAGTATCAATTCTTTCTGAAGGAAAAAATAACTTAATAAAAATGTCCATCAAAGATAATGTGTTAACTATAACATCAAGATCTGAAGAGGGTGGCGCCATGGAAGATGTATTAATACATAAAGATGGCGATGATATTGATATAGGATTTAACTCAAGATTCTTATTAAACATCATGCGTGTAATAGAAGATGAAGAAATAAAAATGCAGTTTAACACAAGTCTTTCACCATGCATGATTAAGCCGCTTGATGGTAATTCATACGAATACTTAATACTTCCGGTTAGAATTTCCAATATGTAATATTAATTTAAAAAACCTCAATAAAAAAAGAGGTTTTTTAAATAATAAAAATTATGATAATAAAAAATATAGAGCTTAAAAATTTTAGAAACTACGAATATCTTCAATTAGATTTTAATAAAAACGTTAATCTTATATTAGGTGACAACGCACAAGGAAAAACAAATCTGGTTGAAGCTATTTATATTTCTTCGTTTGGAAAATCTTTTAGAACATCAAGTGATTATAAATTAATAAAGTTCGGTGAAAGAGAAGCTTTTATAAAAATAGAAGCAGAAAAAGAAAATTTTGATACAGAAGTAGAAGTTCTTATTAAATTAAAAGGTAATAGCACAACAGAAAAATCAGTAAAGAAAGATAAAAAGAATATAACAAAGGCAACAGAACTTCTTAATAATATTTATATTGTAATTTTTTCACCTGAAGATCTTAGACTCGTAAAAGATGAGCCGGAGAAAAGAAGAAAATTTATTAACCGCGAGCTCTGCCAGATTTCTCTTTCTTGTCTAGATAATTTTAGTAACTATAAACGCGCGCTCCTTCAGAGAAACGCATACTTAAAAGAAGAGAATATAAAGCAAGATATTTTAGATGTATGGGATGTGCAGCTCGCAAAATATGGCGCAGTAATAATTAAACTAAGAGAAAAATACATAAATAAAATTGGAAAGATAAGTAGTTTAATTCATAGAGGAATAACAGGCGGAGAAGAAAGTCTAATTTTAAATTACGAACCAAATCTAGAGATACAAGAAGATATTTCAGAACAAGAAGCAGAATTTTACGAGGCGCTCAAACGCTCTTTTAATAGCGACTATAAAAACAAAACCACGCAGGTAGGTCCACATAGAGACGATATTTCTTTCTTTGTTAATGGAGTAGATATGAGATCTTTCGGTTCGCAAGGCCAACAAAGAACATGCGCGCTCTCTCTTAAACTAGCGGAACTTTCCCTTATAAAAGAAGACACAGGGGAAAATCCCATACTTATATTGGATGACGTAATGAGTGAACTTGACCAAAAGAGACAGGAATTTCTCATAGAAACTCTCCGAGATAATCAACTCTTTATAACAACAACAGATCTTGATCAATCGATACTTTCAAGACTTAATGACGCATCAATATTTAAAATAAACAACGGAAAAGTTATTTTTGAATAACCCCTAACAGATACAATTGTGTATATTTTCCGTATGCGTACACCTCGAGTACAATTGCACGAAAATAAAAGAAAATCCTCTGAGAGGTTGGCATCGGTCGCGGCAAGCGGGGATTCTCAAGACCAAACTTGTTTGGTTGAAGAGAATAACCGTGAAGCTGCGATCTTCGATGCAACCCTCCAGAGGATTAATTTTATTGAGTAAGCAATTGTTCGAGGTGGGAAAAGCGAGGAAAATATACACAATTGTATCTGTTAATGGCTTATATTTAAAAATAAAGCTTCCAATATTTGTTAAAAAATAAGGGGTTATGACTTAAAACTGAAAGGGTTATTAAATGGGAAAAATATCGCCATAGAGCGATTTTTTTATTTATTTTCAAAAAAGTCGGAAAAACAGCATAAAACCTTGTCAAATCAAAGATTTAATGGTACAATATCTTGCGGTGGCAGTTTCATACCAATACATCATGTAAAACGCCTGAAATTGCCGATTTTTAGGGGGTATTTATCCGGGACCATTCAAAAAACAGGAAGGACAACCGGGAATAGATAAGGAACAAAGGAAGAAATTACTTCTTCTTTTGTTCATTTTGCCCTTGAAAAGCATGTCGCATAAAAGCTCATAAAGCGATATGTGTAACCAAGTCAACAATTTTTAATCATATAAGCTATAAAAAAAGGAGAAAAAATGGCAGCAGATAAGAAGGTCACAAATAGCTACGATGCTGCGCAAATACAGGTTCTTGAAGGTCTTGAACCTGTGCGTAAGAGCCCTGGTATGTATATCGGCTCAACCGGCCCGAGCGGTCTTCATCACCTAGTCTATGAAATAGTAGATAACTCGGTAGATGAAGCGCTTGCCGGATATTGCAAGCAGATCAAAGTAACAATCAATGCAGATGGTGCCATCACTGTAGAGGATGACGGACGTGGTATGCCTGTAGATATCAACGAAGAATACGGCATGTCCGGCGTTGAAATCATCCACACCAAACTGAATGCCGGTGGTAAATTCGGAGGCGGCGGATACAAGGTATCAGGCGGTCTTCACGGTGTAGGTGCATCCGTTGTAAATGCTCTCTCCAAGAGAATGGTAGTAGAGGTTAAGAGAAACGGAAACCTTTATCGTCAGGAATACGTAAGAGGTGACGCGCAGGCTCCGCTTGCAATCGTAGATGAAGCACGCGGAACAGGAACCAAGACAACTTTCTGGCCGGATCCGGATATCTTTGAGGACACAAACTACGATTACGGAACCCTTCAGCATAGATTTAGAGAGATGGCTTTCCTTAATCGCGGTCTCAAGATTTCAATAGCTGACGAGCGTGAAGGTAAGAAAAAGAAAGAAACCTTCTTCTTTGAAGGCGGCCTATATGAATACGTTCAGTACCTAAACAAGAACAAGGAACCAATCCACGCTGAGGTTATCCACTTTGAAGCTTCCAGAAAAGACAATATGGAAGTTGAAGTTGCTATGCAATATACGGACGCATATAACGAACTCGTCCTCACCTATGCAAACAATATCAACACCATAGAGGGTGGTACCCACCTTGCGGGCTTCCGCGCAGCTGTAACAAGAGTAATTAACGACTACGCGCGAAAGAACAAATTCCTAAAGGATAACGACGCAGCACTTTCCGGTGACGACGTAAGAGAAGGTCTTACCGCAATCGTTTCAGTAAAGCTAGAGAGACCGCAGTTTGAGTCTCAGACCAAAATCAAGCTCGGAACGAGCGAGGTTAGAGGCTTTGTTGAATCCGCAACAAATGACAACTTAACTGCTTACCTAGAGGAGCATCCAAAGGAAGCAAAGCAAATAATTGAAAAATGCGTGCAGGCAGCTCGTGCAAGAGAAGCCGCTCGTAAAGCAAGAGACACAATCCGTCGTAAAGACGCGCTCGGTGGAGGATCGCTCCCCGGAAAACTTGCAGACTGCTCAGAAAAAGATCCTGCACTTTCGGAAATCTTCCTCGTAGAGGGTGACTCCGCAGGTGGCTCTGCAAAGCAAGGTCGTGACAGAACAAGACAAGCCGTCCTTCCACTCCGCGGAAAGATTCTAAACGTTGAAAAAGCAAGGCTTGATAAGATTCTTAACTCCGACGAAATTAAGAATATGATCACAGCATTTGGCTGCGGCGTCGGCGATGAATTTGATGAGAGCAAATTAAGATATCATAAAATTATCATAATGACGGATGCCGATGTTGACGGAGCGCACATCAGAACGCTCCTCCTAACATTCTTCTTCCGTCACATGACACCGCTCATCGAAGGCGGATATGTATATGCAGCCAAGCCACCACTATTTATGACCAAGCAGGGCAAAGAAGTATATTACACATATTCAGAGCCTGAGCAGGATAGACTCCTAGAAGAGCTCGGAAAGAAAGCCGGAAAGATTGATATTCAGCGCTACAAAGGTCTCGGTGAGATGGACTTCCAGCAGCTCTGGGAGACAACAATGGACTTTAACAACAGAACCCTAATCCAGATTACAATGGACGATGCCGCAATGGCAGACGAAGTATTCTCAATCCTTATGGGAGACAAGGTTCCGCCGCGTAAGGCATTCATAGAAGAAAACGCAAAACTTGCAGAAATAGATATTTAAGAAAGGAGGAGCATAGATGGCAAATTTGATAGAAGACAGAAAACTAGAGCAACACGAAATATCAACCGAAATGAAAAAGTCCTATATCGACTACGCCATGAGCGTAATCGTTGGACGTGCTCTTCCTGATGTAAGAGATGGACTTAAGCCTGTTCACCGCCGTATCATCTACGGAATGGGCCACCTCGGAGTTACACCGGATAAGCCTCATAAAAAATCCGCGCGTATCGTCGGTGAAGTAATGGGTAAATACCACCCACACGGCGACGGCTCCATTTACGACGCCATGGTAAGAATGGCGCAGAACTTCTCCATGAGATATATGCTCGTTGACGGACACGGAAACTTTGGCTCCATCGACGGAGACGGCGCCGCTGCATCCCGTTATACAGAAGCAAGGATGACGCATTATGCTCTTGAGATGCTTCGTGATATCGATAAGGACACAGTTAACTTCCGTCCGAACTTTGATGGAGAAGAAGTTGAGCCGGAGGTTCTTCCGAGCCGCTTCCCAAACCTTCTCGTAAACGGATCAAATGGTATCGCAGTAGGTATGGCAACATCCATCCCACCGCATAACCTCGGAGAAGTAATAGACGCAACCGTAATGATGATAGATGAACCTGAGTGCTCTCTTGACGAGCTCATGAAGGCTGTAAAGGGACCTGACTTTCCGACAGGAGCCCAGATTCTTGGAAAAGCAGGCATAAAAGAAGCCTACAAAACAGGCCAGGGAAAAATCCAGGTTAGATCAGTCTGCGAAATAGAAGAAACAAAGGGCGGAAAGACACAGATCGTCGTTACAGAAATTCCGTATATGGTCAACAAAGCTCGTCTAATCGAAAAGATGGCAGAGCTCGTTAAGGACAAGAAAATCGACGGAGTTTCAACGATTAGAGACGAGTCCAACCGCGAAGGAATAAGAATTGTAATAGAACTTAAGAGAGATGCAAATCCTCAGATAACGCTGAACAGGTTCTATAAACATACCCAGCTTCAGGACGGCTTCAGCATGATTATGCTTGCGCTCGTTGACGGACAGCCAAAGCTTCTTTCGCTTAGAGATTTCCTCACAGAATATCTCAAGTTCCAAAAAGAAGTAGTAACTCGCCGTACGCAATTTGATATTAACAAAGCAGAAGCGCGCGCACATATTTTGGAAGGTCTCCGAATTGCCTTAGATAACATAGATGAAGTAATCAAAACAATCAGAGAATCCTATGACGACGCCAAGGTTCAGCTCATGAGAAAGTTCGGCCTCTCCGATATACAGGCACAGGCAATTCTCGACATGCAGCTCCGTAGGCTCCAGGGACTTGAACGCGAAAAAATCGAAAAAGAGTATAACGAACTCATGGAAAAAATCGCGTACTGGAAGTCACTTCTCGCTGACGAAAAACTTCTCATGGGAGTTATCAAGGACGAGCTTCTTGAGATTAAAAAGAAGTATTCGGATAAGCGCCGCACCAAGATTGCTCGTGACGAAGCAGACCTCGATGAAGAGGATCTCGTAGAGGATGAAAACGTAGCAGTTACGCTCACACACCTCGGCTACATCAAGCGTGTTCCGGCTGACGTATATAAGGCTCAGCGCCGCGGCGGAAAAGGCATCATGGGAATCACAACGAGAGAAAATGACTTTGTTAAGGATCTCGTGATGACATCCACACACGACTATTTGATGTTCTTTACCAACACCGGAAAGGCACATAAAATCAAAGCATACGAGGTTCCGGAAGCCAGCCGTACCGCAAAAGGAACGCCTGCAATCAACTTCTTGCATTTGCTCCAGCGCGAGAGGATAACAGCAGTTATTCCTGTTAAGCAGGACGCGTTCAAAGAAGATAAATATTTGATTGCCGTAACAAAAGAAGGTCATATCAAGAAGACCGCGATGAGTGAGTTTGATACCAAGCGTTCAACCGGACTCATCGCAATAAGCCTTCGCGACAGTGACGAACTCATCGGCATCAAAGAAAGCACCGGAAACAATATAATCATCATTGTGACCAAGAAAGGTAAATGCATCAGCTTCTCCGAGAAGGATGTAAGGCCGATGGGAAGATCCGCCGGCGGCGTTCGCGCGATCAAGCTTGAGGCAGATGACGAAGTTGTATCAATGGAACTCGTACTTCCGGGCCAGCAGCTCATGGTCGTAACAGAAAACGGCTACGGAAAGCGCACACCGGTCGAAGAGTATAAGATCCAGGCGCGCGGCGGAAAAGGCCTTCTTACCTATGACAAAGCAAAATTTAAGAAGACCGGAAACCTGATCGGCGCAATGGTCGTAGATAGCGATGACGAAGTATTCCTAATAAACTCCGACGGCATCATCATTAGAACCCGCGCAGGCGAAGTATCAATCCTCGGCCGCGCAACCCAGGGCGTAAAAATAATGAAAGTCGAAGGTGAAACCAAAATCGTCGCCATGGCCAAAGCCATCAAAGAAGACGACGACCCCGAAGACGAAAAAGCCAAGAAAAAATAATTTACACTGGGGACGGTTCTACTTGCAAAAATTTGCAAGTAGAACCGTCCCCATTTGCATGGTGTGGTATAATCAAGTTGCGTAGAAGGAGGAGTTTATGGACGTCCTAAAATTCACGATTCCCGGAAAGCCGGAGTATATGACAATGATTAGGCTCGCCACAAGTTCGATTGCGAGTGAGGCCGGTTTTGACGTGGATCAAGCCGAAGACATCAAAGCTGCAGTAACCGAGGCATGCAAGACGGTAAGCTGCCACGGGAACGAGGGCTGCAGCGAGAAGTACGAAATCGAGTTTAGTGTAGATTCCGGAATCGTTGAAGTTACAGTAATCGACGCTTGTGAAGTGCACGCCCTTGAAAAGATGAGCGAGCAATGTGCTAACTGCCCGCAGGAGGGAGATATCAGCATGGTAATGTTAAAGTCCCTCATGAGCTGCGTCAAAGTTGGCCGCGACGAAACTGGCCACAAATTTATAACGATGGTTAAGCGCGCGAGAGAAAACGAATAATATTAGCGACGCGCGCAAAAAACTGCGCTAGCTACAAACGGAGAAATAGATGACGGACAGGGAAAAATTCCTTGATTACAGGAACGCCCCGACAATTGAAAAAAGAAACAAACTGGTCGAAGAAAACCTTCACATGGTAGACATTCTGATCAAAAAATACCTTGGAAAAGGTGTCGATTATGACGATCTTTACCAGGTTGGTTCGCTTGCCCTTGTTTCCGCGGTCGAAAGGTATGACCCCGGCAAAGGCTTTGAATTCAGCACCTTTGCGACGCCGACAATTCTTGGAGAGATAAAAAAGTATTTCCGTGATAAGCAGTGGAGTCTCAAGGTTCCTCGCCGCCTCAAGGAGATCGCGGCAAAGGTTCAGGACACAAAAGAGAACCTCGCAAAAAAACTTCTTAGGCAGCCAACCGTAAAAGAAATCGCAGAGGCATCAGGAATCGAAGAGGAACAAATCATCGAGGCCTTGGACAGCGCAAAAGCGTACAGCGCGTACTCCTTGGACAAAAGCTTTGATGAAGCAGGAGAAGACGGAGATGCGGTGTTTGAAAAGTACACTGCGTTTGAGGATGTCGGTTACAATCGCATCGAGTTAATGGAAATAATCAACAAAGTTGTTGGGGAGATGAAGCCTCAGGACAGAAAAATTTTTACAGAGAGATTTTTAAACGACCGATCCCAAGCGGATATAGCAAAGGAACTCGGCGTTTCACAAATGACCGTTTCCCGCGCAGAGAAAAACATGGTCAGCAAATTTCGATCAGAACTTATGCGCTGAAGCAAAACCTTAAAAAATCCCCGAGTTATCTCAATATTGCAAAAAAACATTTAATATAATAAAATACATTATAATATTATAATAAGGTAAATATAGCAAAAGAATGTAAGCGAACTTTTCCGTCCAAAGCGGACGAGGAATTGTTTGTGCTGTTTTTTGAACTACAATAGGGAAAAGGGGACCCCAAAATGAAAAACGGAAAAAAGTTATTTAGCATCTTACTCTGCATAGCATTGATAGCAGGGAATTTTGTGTCTGCGGGATTCGTAAGCGCCGAGGATGTAGCACCGGGCGGGCAGCCTGAGCAGCCTGAACAGCAGGCACAAGACGATGAGTCTGCAGAGCAGGACGCCGAGCAGCAAGAGGTTGGCGAGAACCAGGAGGCGCAAAGCCAGGAGCTCAGCCAACAAAACGAGCCATCGGAACAGCAGTCAGAAGACGTTGAACAGGTAAATCCACAAGGTGGACAGAATAATTCAACGGATGACGAGAACGACAAAGACGTCGAGCCAGGAACCGAAGGCGAAGTTCAAGAAAACGTCGAGGCCGGAGCTGAAGGTGAAGATGAGCAAATCGTCGAGCTCGGAACCGAAGGCGAAGTTAAACAAGACGTCGAGCCCAAAACCGAAGACGAAGTTAAACAAAACGTCGAGGCCGGAGCTGAAGACGAAGTTCAAGAAAACGTCGAGCCCGGAACCGAAGGCGAAGTTCAAGAAAACTTCGAGGCCGGGACACTTACTATTGAAGAGAATGAGTACAGTGTGACTCTCACATATGGCGCCGACGCCAAGATTCCGTCGGACGCCACGCTTTCCGTACAAGAAATTTCAAATAAAACGGCAGAATATGAAAAATATCTTGCGGAAGCCGCAACCAAGGTGTTTGAAGAAGAGGACACAGACGCAACCACCCTCCCCTATGCCCGTTTCTTTGATATAACAATTCTTGATGCCGAAGGCGAAACTGTTGAGCCTGCTGCACCCGTCCAGGTCACGATAGATTTAAAGGACCAGATTCTCGCGACGGAAGACGTTGAGTTTGCGGCCGTCCACTTTGTCGAGGAAGAAAACGAAGCAAGCAGCGAGACAACAATTGTAGAGACAGAACTCGTAGAGATAGAAACCGGAGCGGCGGTTGATGCGGTAGACGAAGAAAGCGCAGTCAGCTTTGATGCGGACAGCTTCTCCGTTTACGGCGTTCTATGTTATTACACCGTCGACTTTTTCTATGGCGGGGTAGAATATCATATGAACGGCGGATCGGAAATGATGATGTCCGAGTTGTTCACCAAGCTTGGTATCGAACGCAGCGCCGCCGACATAGCAAGCGTAGAATTCACAGATGACACACTCGTAACCTTCACTCAGGAAGGCGACGATTGGAGAATAACTTCCCTGGAACCCTTTAGCACAAGCGAAACCTTGACCATCACATTTAAAGATGGTGAGGTTATCGTGCTTACCGTGAAGGACGATAAGAACCGTACACCGGAAGGAAATATAAACTGGAATCTTGATAATAACGGAACCCTTACTATCAGGCCGTCCAATAGTGCTACAAGCGCCCAGTTCAACAATAGCAGAAATAGCCAGGACGCATGGAACAGTTACTGGGCATACCCGAATGGTTCCAGCACATACATTCGTTCCGAAGTAAAAAAGATCATTATTAAGCCAAATGGTAGTGGCGTTCCTATCAATCTGAACAGCAAGCAGATCGGATATATGTTTGCCGGTTTTTCAAACTTGGAAACGGTGGAAATACAAGAAGGTGCCTTCACTGGCTCAGCCACTTCCATCGCCAGCATGTTCCGTGATTGCACCAAGCTTAAAGAAATAAAAGGACTAGAGTATTTAGATACAACTAATGTTCAGGACATGTCCAGTATGTTTAACAATACCGGTTCCGCTACTACGGGATTCAGCCTTGATCTTAGCGCATGGAAAAACGACGGAAAACTGTATAATATGCAGAACATGTTCGCGAACTCGGGCGTTGTAGAGGTCACTCTAAATAACGAAGATTTCAAGACCCGTCCCTACGCCAACGGAGGCTGCCAGTTCGGGGCCATGTTCTTTAATGCAAAAAAACTTAAAAAGATAGACCTGTCCAATATTACTATGACAGGACGTCCAGCTGACACATCTACAGCGACCGGGCACAATGCCAATCAAGAAGCAGGTGGAATTCTCAGCACAGGCCGCAACGGAAACGCGACCCTCGAGACCGTTATAATGAACAACACCAAATTTGTTGACATGGCTGCATTCAATGGCATGTTCAGCAATTGTCCTAAGCTAACCACCGTTGAGATGAAATCTGCTAGCCCCGGAGATATGGCGCCGGATGCGGTGAACATGAGCTATATGTTCGCTAACAGCTTCACTAGTCCTTCGGGCTCCGGAACTCCGACTCTTGATGTATCCGGTTTTGGTAAGCTCGATAACATCGTCAATATGGAAGGATTTGTTGAGAACTGTACAGGTCTCAAAATACTCAATATCGACAACTTGGACAACAGCCGTATAGAGCCCACCCAGAGCAAACATCCTGCGTGGGATGAGCCATATAAAGACCAAGGTGCAATTGATCTTAATGTGGACTGGAGTCGCATGCTCGCGCTTCACACATGCACGGCCCTTGAAACTATATCTGCCAAAGACTCCAACGTTTGGATAGTGGAGAACAACAAAGGCACACCGTCTAAGGAGTACTTCCTGGCGGAGAACGATGCTGCGGTATACAAATTCACAGAAAAGCAGTTTACCTTTGCATCAGATGTTGGACCTACGGTTGAGATAGAAACCAAGCGCGATTACGTAGATCTGGTTACAGACCGTCATGAGACGGGTAGCCGTGGCATTGACAACCACGCCGAGTCATATACCAACAAAAATATGACGGGCGGCTCACATCTTAACACCAACGGAGCCGGACATCTTGCGCCTGGCGTCTACACAATCAGTACCGACAACAGAGGAGAAACCAATCCGGAAGCCAAGCTTACCTATTATCGAATCACCGAGATGGGTAAGGTCGAAACAACGCGTACAGTAGAAATCGTTAACAATCTTGGTGGCGTTCTTGAGGCAGATGGGACCTATGGCGTTGCTACGAGCGAGCAGAACCGCAACTTCTGGGGCACGGAAAAAGAGCTGGGCAACGGAAATGACGTTCTCATTCGCATAACCTATACGGGCGCAGCCACAGACATCAACGGTGTAAAGCACGATGTCATAGTTGAAATAAAGAAGATTACTTTTAAGGACGGTAATTTAATTCCGAATTTCAGCAGCTATAACAGAAGGTCCCATGACACCAACAAAGTCGCGGGGGAAAAATATTCCCGCAAAATCCTAGAGGCGCAGTCAGACAAGCTAAAGCTGAACAATTACGTTTATTCAACCAATTGGTCTAACGGCACAACTACCGGCTCCAGCAATGAAAAAGTTCTGAGCCAGGGATCCGGTACCTACATCGACTTTGATATCAGAGTAAAGGATGCAGTTGACGGTTCTTCGGTACTCTTCTATGTGGACGACCTGGACGTTCCGCACCAGCAGAACTGGGGGCTTCCTGAAGATGCATGCTTTGACGATTTGACATGGGAGAATGTTGGTTACGGAGAAGGCAGTGAAGGTATCGTTTTGGGAACAGGTAACGATATCGATACTTTGTCCTTTGCCGACCACACAGGACTCCAACTCCTCAACCGCAACTACGTAGTAGGTACAGGCACCGACCCATCCACATCCTGGTCGGAGTTCTACGTGCGTGCCAACGCCAAAGGCTCCAGTTATACATGGACCAGCGGTATCGGATGCGACACGGACCTTCTCAAGAACACAGAGCCAGTTCCTGCCCCCAAGCCGGTATGGGTATTCCCGGAGGCAATCAAATACGTTAACAGCACAATTCCGAGCAATGCGTACGATGAGTACTTTGAGTTCACTTTTGACGCAGCAGCAGCGGGGGAGAACGGAGCAAATTATAAATACAACGATCTTCAGAGAAACGTAAAAGATTTACCCAACAGCGCGACATCCGCCGCTCAGAATCTGAAAAACAAAAAAGAACATATTTCTATCAGCGAATTGGAATTCCCTGTCCCTACAAATAACGTTCCTGTTAAGTATATCTATGAGATTAAGGAAAAGGAAGGAGAGGGAAGCGGAGACATTCTTAACTACGACACGGCGACCAAGCACTATATGCAGGTAGTTGTATTCCGCCCAACTAACGATATTGAAATGTATCAGGGAACCCGTGCAGAAATAATCTTGGGAACCAAGCGTGGCGACGGAGAAGTTGTTTGGAATACGGACGATGTATATGCCGTATATTCTACGAACGCACAGTTGGTTGCTGTAGGCGATGGCCCTAACGGGGAAGACATCTATGTTGATGCTCAAGGAATCAAGTTCTACAGAATAGACGATAAGTATTACAGACACGGCGACAACACCGAGATGGCGCCTACAACTCATGCCAAGATTGATCGCAAGGTAACTTATAGCGGGCAGGAGTACCAGGTTAAGGTGGACAAGAACGGCGTGGAATACTTCCAGGACGCAGATGGCAAGTATAGAGACCCCAACCACGCTGATAGAGAACTCGTGACAGCACGCACAGGAGATATCGATGAGGATACCGTTAAATATGACAGTCCGCTTGCCGTTGAAAAGAAAGTAAACGGACAGACTGTTCGAGAGGATGTTCATGGCATTCAGTACTACGGAACATATAACGATACTAACGGCGAACCGCTCACGGTAAAAGACGGAACATTCAATCCGGATGCAAACGACAAGATTGTTTACGAGAGTGCCAAGAGTAGCACCGGTGAAACCATTTATGTTCACGCCAACGGACAGAAGTACTTTGTTAAAAGCGGTAAGTACTATGACGCAGATGACGAAAGCAAGGAATTAGCAAAGAAGACTACAGGCGACATAGATCCGCTTCCCAGCGACAAAAATGCCAAGGGTAACGAAGTACAGACCAAGGAAGTAAAAGAAACATTCTCGGGCAAGGGTTATACAGTTAGACTGGAGCCCACACATAATATCGAATACTATAAGGACGACACAGGAAACTACTACACTCGCTACGGAACCATGCTACAGCTAAGTAGCAGCTTTGCTCCAAGCGGCAGTGACCCCACCGTAACTGTTTCCAGAGAAATCTGGGAAGATGGAAGTGGCATTCGTTTCTATAAGAATGAAGGCCAATACTATAAAGAAGCGGACGACACTCGCATGACCAAGCTCTCTAACGGAACCCTTGATACCAGCGAGGTTGTTGAAATGGGTAGCTTCAATAATACGACCAATGTTTCCGACATCACAATCAACAAAACAACTGTCGACAACAAATCCGGCAAGTTTACTGTGCACGTCAAGTTCGACAACGGATTTGAACCGAGATACGTGGTATATGAGCCTGCAAGCACCGCAACGTTTGAAAAGGTTGACGGCACGGAAGATACATGGGCCTTCACCATTGAAGACGGACAGCGCCTGACTATCAAGGATGTGCCGCTTTATACCACATATACAATCACGGAGCCGGTAGAAGCCAATGGATGGGAGCTGGTAAGCATTGACGGAGATGCAAGCAAGACTTCTATATCAAAAGAAATCACCAGCAAGACTCCGGATGGAGCGGAGTACAACACGGCATACAAGCACACGTTCCAAAACCGCTTTACAGAAGTTCTGTTGAACAAAAAAGTATCCCTCGGAGACAAGACCGAGAAGTTCACCTTTACGGTAAAGGCCACGGTACAGGGCAATCCGGACGATCAGTTCAGCTACGGCTGGATGGACGAGGCCAACAATCAGCACTTTGAAGTGGCCACAATACCGGCTGCCGGAAAAATTACTGTGACTATAAGTGACCTTGGTAGCTTCCCAAAATTGGCAGATGGCGAGGATGTAGTCATAGTTGTTCCGTTCGGTGCAACCATACAGATTACCGAAAGCGGTAATGACTACGACACAACGTTTGATGCGGCCGGAACTTCCGGAACAGGTAAAGATGTGAACGTCAACGTGGATGCGGACAAGAAGAAAGTGACATTCACCAACGACAAGAATACCGCAAAGCTCATCAAGGTTTGGGATGACGACAGCGATGCCAAGGGATTCCGTCCGGATACGCTTGTCGGTAGCATTACCTATAAAGATGGCGATACCGAAACCACTCTTGACACAGACACATATGGTGGAGACTGGGTTAAGGACGGCAATACCTGGACCTACACCTTCCGCATCCCCAAGGGCGCAGTGCTCACAGGTGGTGCAGAGGAAGATGTGCCACTGGGATATACCCATGACGAGTCGACGGATGTGCTCGATGCCGTATCCGATCCTCAGACATACACCATAACCAACGTACTCAAGGAGACAGAAGAGACCGTATCATTAAAGCGTACTATTACATACGTATATGAAGATACGGGCGAGCCTGTCCTTGACGAGAACGGCGATCCGATAGTGGTTGAGCAGGAACTTGAATTTACGAGAGAAGTAAAAACATGGGATCCTGTTACGGGCGAGCCGAGCGAGTGGTATGATTGGGTACCCAAGACCACAGCCGCCATGGCTGCCGCCACATCGCCGAAAGCAGACAGGGAGGGATTTGAACCGGATGAGGAAACCGTGCCTGCGACAGACGCTCTCACAGGAGACGATAAGGAACTCAAGGACGACAAATATCCTGACGTGACCGTGGTCTATAGAAAGGGCCCGGATGCCGGAGACAAGAAGACCTACGGAGGCAAGGGAGAAACCCAAAAGGGAACCCTTCCTTTCACAGAGGGCAGCAGCCCAATCGAGAGCTATACGCTAATCGATCCTGAAACAGGGGATCCGACAGACACGGTTACAATCGATGGAGAAGGCACATACACAATTGATCCTAAGACGGGCGAAGTTACCTTTGTTCCTGAAGACGACTTCACGGGCGAGGCCACAACCGTAACCGTACGCGCCACCGATAAGAATGGCAAAACTGCAGACGGAACCTACACACCGCACGTAGTGGATAACGAAGAAACAAAGACTGTCGGAAGAACTATCAAATATCAGTACAGCGACGGAACACCTGTGGCAAACGGTGAGTACGACAAGGAAGAAGCGGTTACCTTTGTTCGCACAGGAACCGTGGATCCAAAGACCGGAGAAGTCACTTTCCCTGAAAGCTGGGAAGTTCTTGAGGGAGACGAAAACCTAGAGGCGGTGGACAGCCCTGAGGTGGACGGATGGACACCGGACAAAGAAAAGGTAGACGCTGTAACGCTCAAGCCGACAGATTCCGACATCGAAGAAGTCGTAACATATAACCCGGAGGGCATCACGGCAGAGCCGGACATCTCATATGGACTCGCAGGCCGCACGCAGAAAGGAAAGGTTTCTTTCAAATCAGGAACGTCCAAACTTCCTGACGGATCGGAGAACAAGCTTACGCTCAAGCTCCGCGACCCTGCAACAAACGAGCTCGTTGACGAAGTGACAATCCCTGGACAGGGCACGTATAAGCTTAGCCAGGATGGAACGGTCGAGTTCACGCCGGAAGACGGCTTCGTAGGAACGCCTGACCCGATAATTGTAACTGCAACAGACATGCTCGGAAAGGTAGCTGTGACAACCTACACACCGCACGTGGTTGATCCGACAGACTCAAGAGTAGTTAAGAGGGTAATCAAGTACAGATACGACTCCAAAACAGGTGAAGGCGTAATCGAAGAAGACATCGTACAGGAAAAGACGATGATCCGCCACGCTGCGGAAGTCGACGCCAAGACCGGATCCGTCCTAGCATGGGGACCGTGGGAGCCTGTCACCTTCCCTGCCGTTCCAAATCCGGACAGTGAAGCAAAGGAAGGATATTCAACAAAGGATATTGCCGGCGAGCTCACAATCACCGATCCTTATACCGAAGTCGAGGATGCATACGTAATCTACGTAAAGGTTGATCCTGTAGAGCCGGATAAGCCGGTAGCACCCGGAGCAGACACAGGAGACAGAAACAACATAGCACTCTGGATAACGCTCTTTGTAGTCACCCTACTACTTGCTGTTGCGGTTTGGGCTCGCAGCAAAGTGAGAAGAAAAAACTAAAGCCTTAGCGACGCGCGCCTCATAAAAGAGGCGCGCTTTTGCTATATTTAGAGGATTTTTCGGCATTTATTCTATATATAGCGTAAGCTGGTTTAAAATGGAAAAAGTCAACATAAAGACGTCGATATTATCCTTTTAACGTCAAAAAAACTCTTGCAAACCGCTAATTTTACAGTATAATTAGAAACAAGTAACGGTGTAGGAACGGAGTCTCCTTGGTGCGCGCGGAGAAACCAGAGTCCTTTTTGGTGTCTCTGGATCGAGAAAAGCGCTAAATTTGTGCATTAGGTTAAGAGAAGCCCTACGTCGGAACGAATGTCTTAGTTCAATAGTTCTGATCTAAGCAAGGGGTAGAGAGCGGGAAACGCCAAGAATGAAACATTCGAGAAAAGCATTAATTCTTTTACTTTGCATACTGATGATAGTCAGTAATTTAAACTTGTCCCAAGTTATAGCTTTGGACAATGTTTCTGATGCAGAGAAAACCAGTGAAAGTGGGCAAAACCAAGAAAATACGAATGAGCCTCAGGACGAGACGTCCACGGGGCAAGTTGACGTATCGCAAAACGAAACTTCGCAAGAAACAGGCGAAGGAACAAATCAAGAAACAAGCCAAGAAGCAGGCCAAGAAGCAGGCATTACAGAACCCCAGAGCCCATCAGAGCAAGCCGGAAATACCGAGGGCGAAAACACAGAAACAGGAAGCAGCGAGACTGAAAACACAGAAACCAGTAATACAGAAACCGGAAATACTGAGGCAGAAAATACCGAGACAGGAAAGACAGAAACCGGAAACGGCGAAACTGAAAACACTGAGACAGATAATACAGAAGCCGGAAATACTGAGACAGAAAACACTGAAACAGGTAATACAGAAGCCGGCAAAAACGAGACAGAAAACACCGAGACAGGAAAACCTGAAACCGGTAATGCCGAAACTGGAAATACAGAGACAGGTAATACCGAGACCGGAAACACAGAAACAGAAAAACCTGAAACAGAAAAACCAGAAGAAGAAAAATCGGATGAACCCATGGATGCCCAGTCTGACACGGATCCCGAGAGCGAACCGGAAATAGACCCTGAGGTAGACGAAGAAGCAGAAACCCAACAGGCCTATGTTCCGCTTATCAAATATTTTGAGGGAGACATAGGAACCACCCTACTCTACCCGCTTCCATCCAAGGCTTATATCAGCTGCGAGTTTGGATCGGTGGAGGAGCTTCACCCGACAGGACATACGGGACTTGACCTGGCCATCAACCAGGGCACGCCTGTTTTGGCCGCTGAGGCGGGAACCATAGCTAAAGCCGAGTTCAATAGCATTTCGGGTAACTACGTAAAAATCGACCACGGAAATGGTCTCGTTACCATATACGCTCACCTGAGCGAGATTAACGTACAAGAAGGTGACACCGTAAAGCGCGGACAACAAATCGGACGCGTAGGAGCAACCGGTTATGCTACCGGCCCCCACCTTCACTTTGAAGTGAGATATAACGGGGAGCATGTAAACCCGATACTTTATATAGAAGAAAGATGCGCCGCAGGATCGCAATCCGTAACGGTTGATGGTGTAACCATAACCGTTGACGCGGGAGCGGGCGCATTCCCTATCGGCTGGCAGCTTTCGGCAAAGAAGGCAACGGTACTCGAACAGGTAAAAATCGAATATGCCATCAGCCAAATTCGTGAAAGCACATCCAATATTGCCAAAAAGCATACCTTTGATATCAAGATTCTTGACGCGGACGGAAACGAAGTCGAACCCGCCGCAGGAATCCCCGTAAAAGTTTCATTTAAAGATGAAGAACTAAATGGCGAAAGCCTCTCCGCAAACGTTTACCACGTCCACGAGAGCAGCCTCTCAGGAACCCCTATCGGACAGGTCGTTCCACAAGAGCTTAAGGCAGAAGTAGAAGGAAATACAGCCACGGTAGAAACCGACGGCTTCTCTTACTATACCGTTGAATTCACATATGGCGACCTCCAGTACGTCCTGGAGGGCGGCGGCGTCATCAAGCTGGATGATTTGCTGGCCGAGATCGGCATTGAAGGAACGGTCAAGGGCGTGTCCGTCAGCAACACGGAACTTTTCAATGTTGTAATGGGCAAAGAAGACAGCCCGCGCTATATGTATATCTACTCGCCGGCAGAAACGGGTAGCGATGAGGTGTCCGACGAGGAGACTGTCGACGAAACTGAAGGAACTTCCGGTGATGAACCTGCCGGAAGTGACAATGAAACTGCCGGAGAAGCTACTGAAGGAACTGCCGAAGAAGGATCCGACACGACGACAGACGAGGAAACGGACGAAGAAATCGACGAAGAAAACATCGGTAAAGTTTATGCGCCGTATATCGCCGTGAACGATCCCGAGGGGACTGTCCGTTGGGTGGCTTCCTATCAGCCATTTACCACGGAAGAGTGGATGGACGTTCTCATGGAGGACGGCACCACTTATCACATCATCGTGACCGACGCCATCATGGGTGACGGCACAGATGTTAATATACCGGGTCTCTATCAGGGTGAAAATCTGACAAATTTTGCGCCACTCATCCCGTTGGCGGACGTTTGGATCGATTCTCAAGACAAATTATGGTCAGATCCCACCGAGAATTATGTAAATGGAAACTGGGATGAGTTTATCCCTGGGGAACTGATGGATCCTAACAGCTCCAAGTACAACCCCGCCTTTAAAGAGGACTATCCCGTCAACGGGGGCAATAGCAAAGGCTCAAACAAAAAGGGCAGACATTTCGTTTACTACGATTCCACCGTGAACGCGCTGGATGGCTCTATTGCGACTACCAGAAAGAGCGACGGTGTGACCGTCTATCAATCCTACAACTATTTTGAAGGCACGGTGGGCACCTATAAATGGGAGAACGCCGCCGTGCGCATGAAAGACGACGGCACGGAGGAATACCTTGACGTCTATATCGAATATTCCAACCCGATGATCACGATCCAGCCACTGCTGGATAGCCAGATGGGCAACAATAATACGGGCTGGACCAATGCGGCAAACGTGACGGATCCAAGCCAACTTGTCTCATTGAACAATTATTATGTCGGTCTGTTCGGAGGAAGCGTGATTACTCCCGGTGCGAAGACGCCTACCGGCGGCGGCCTGGTGCAGCGATACGGCCTTCAGATCGACGCCAAGCCTTACATTAAGGATAAGAGCGGCAATCTCGTGGATGTCAAGATGTATTTTCCTATGTCCGACCTGGATGTTTCCAGAAGCACCAACGGCAAGTTTGCCGGCTTTTACCAGGGCAATCCGCTTCTCGCCAATTATGACCCGACCTCAGACAACTACAGCGAATCCGTGCGGGTAAAAGACGGACTCGTCATCAATTCCAGCGGCGACAGAATGTATATCCCAGGTGCAGACGGGAACTATAAAGCGGTAATCACATACGACGACGGGGCGTACACGGTAGGAACGGAGCAGGGTGACAATAACACATTCTATTCCGGCTTCCTTGCGCTGGTGCAGAACGGGCAGTTCAAGATGACGGTCAGAACAAGCGGCGGAAATGCTTTTGGATCGCTGTTTACTGCTGCGATGCTCGGCGGCGAATACAACTACCGCCTGCGGCATAGCACGGAGACTCTAGATCGTAACGGACAGCCCGAACTCGACGGTACCAAGGGCGGCACGATCCAGACCACTCGTGAAGGTAACCACAACGGAGAGCTGAACGATGGACAGATTATCAATCCTTCCATGGTCGCCTCTGCCGTAGGTCAGACGATTGTATATACCTTTACACCGAAACCGGGATATGCCTTGAAGGACGTCTATATCTGGAACGATCCTGATAAAACAGATACGACAGACTTCCCGGCCATCGCCGACATGGATGACACAGGAAGGGCAGGCCTGACAAAGATCAAAGAAGGCAACGGCTCGAACAATACATATGCAGCCTTCGACGACGACGGTGACGGCGTCATCGACAGATATACATACTCATTCGAAGGGATTAATTCCGACAATGCCATCCACGTAGTCTGGGTGCAGACCGCTCTCGACATCAGAAAGTCGGTTATTGGATCCGGAGCAACGGATGATACCTTTACGTTTACCATCAAGGCCTGGGGCGATTCCGATAGCGACGGAACTGACGAATTCGTTGACTTCACGGATGCCACCACCATGGGTTCTTTGGCGTCCCGTTTTACGAGCCTCGGAAACGACCTTTATCAGTTTACGCTGGACAGCTACGAGACCATCAGCATCCCGCCCGGCGTTATTCCTTTTGACTTTGAATATGAAGTGGAAGAAGTAGAGGTAAGCGGAAAATACGGCACGCTGGAGGGATGGACACCTGTCGGCTCCACGGTAAAAAGCGGTAACCTCACCACAGACGATCCTTTCGGCAAGGTCAACTTCGTCAATAAGAGAAAAAAGGATATGGATCCGGACGGAAAACTGACGATAAAGAAAGTATGGGAAGAGGACGTAAGCAATATTCGCCCTCAGAGTATCAATATATACATCCAGAGGGATGTAGCCGGTGTAAGCAGTTCGACATTTAAGTCGGGCCTGGAAAGTGCCTTCGGCGGTCAAAGCGCGATGAGAAATCAGCTCACGGCCGTTAAATGGGGGACGAAGTCGCAGGCCGAGGCGGCAAGCGATAAGGTCACGCTGGCAAATACCTATGGCGACACCCCTGTCTATGTGTGGAAAGAGGGCACGGAGCTTTATCTCTACAGCGACGCGGATATCTATCTCATCGCAGGCCTCAACGACTTATTCTATTCGTGTACGCAGTTGACCGACATCAGCGCCCTGGCCCATGTGCATACGGATTATGTGACAAGCCTGTACCGGGCCTTCTATAACTGCAGGTCGCTTACGGATCTAAGCCCCCTTGCCGGTTGGAATACGGCCAGTGTCACTACCATGTCGCAAACATTCCTCGGAACTTCCCGCATGGCGCTCAGTGACTTAAGCCCCTTAAGCGGCTGGGACACGCGAAATGTCACGAACATGCAACAGATATTTGCGCATACCAGCGTGTCTGACCTTTCTGATATCGCAGGATGGGATGTCACGCGCGTGACCACGCTTAACCAGGCGTTTGCATACACCATGGCAGCGCAGACAGCGCAGACGGCGCTTGCCGATGGATGGGATCCGGGGGAATGTATGTACTTTGGCAATATGTTCCAATACGCCAATGGCGGAAGTGATTTGACGGGAAATCAGTACCTGAATCTTCCGGTCTTTACAGTGAGACCGGGTACGTGGAGTACTACCGGAGGAGCATACAACAACGTTGCTGCAGGGCATCAAAGCCAGTCCGACTCGGATAAACCGAACGAGACCGCCTTCTTCAACTCGGCAGAAGCTATTATCCAGACGCGTGCACATGACGTGGATGAAAACGACCCGAGCGGGAACACCTGGGTGTATGAATTTGAGGTACCGGCAGACACCAAATGGAAGGTATGGGAGGTGCTTTCGGAATCCTACGCGCCATACTACACCATCAGCAAAACGACGCTGGAAGACTCTGAAGGAGCGACCACGGATCTGGGCGCAGGTGTAGGAAAGGAAGACAACCCTGCACATGGTGCAACAGCCAAGTCCGTCACGACCCTCACCAATACGAGGATCAAATATAGACTGAAAATAGAAAAGAATTCAACTCCTGCAACGAGCAATAGTTTCACATTTACGCTGAACCTCTGGTCGATCAGCGAGAGCAATAAATACGACCTGCCGAGCACGCATCCGAAAATTCTGGATGGCTCTTTGACGCGCACTGCGGCAGGAACATATACATTCACATTGACTCCGCCGAACTATATAGAACTCGAACTTCCTGCCGGTATACGCTACAGCGTCACCGAGGCACCGATGGACGGCTGGTCACTTATCTCCGAGAGCGGCACCACAGGCCTTTTGAACAGAGATAAAGAGGCTTTATTCGTCAATGCCAAAGATGAACCGCTGCGCGTGGTTAAGACCTGGGAAAATGACGCAGACAACAATGTCTGGATGAGTGAGAGACCTTCTAATAAGGACTCACTGGGTATCGTCGTCACCGCCATGGATAGTTATACCCGATGGAAACAGACGGGACCCGCAGTACTGACGGACATCGTAGGTACGGCTGAGCAGCAGACTGCGTTCAATGCGGTGCGGGATCTATATGAGGGGTCTACCATCATTCCGGAGCTGAAATCATATGACGGCGTCACTGATATAGCGACCTATGCGCCGAAGAGAGTCCATCTTAGCACAGCTGTCGGAACGCTGCTGCCTGCGGGCGACTACGTAATAGACGCCGTAGAAGGAAATACCGGGCAGTACACGGTATATCCTGCGGAGAATGTCCCATATAAGCGCACATATACTGAACCGGATGATTTTCAGAAAGACGATGATGCCGGCGAATGGATCTACGAATTCGAGATTGCGCACACCGATGAGGTGTTAGGCGTGGAAGAGACCATTATTCCGAAGTATTACAACAAGGTTGAATACGAGACCACGACCGAAACCGGTCAGATTGTTTACAATATCACGAATATTATGGATACCCGTGACCTCGTTATAGAAAAGAAGACGGAGGAGAATGAGCCGGGCGTCTTTGAGTACAACGTAAAATTCTATTACGATACGAAAACTTCCGAGCGGCATCCTGTGAAAGTGGGAGATATTCAGATCATCAAGGATAAAGACGCCAAGGGTAAGGATACCTATGAGTACGAGATCTATTTTGAAGACGGTGTGACATATAGCGGCAAGAACGTCTCCGGTCTGAGCGAGATCGTCAACGAAGCAGCTTCGGGTAAAATGACCAAGACGGAGATGGATGCGATCCTCGGTGTTATGAAGAATCTTAAGGAAAATGCCGGCACCATGGTAACAGGCGCGGACGGCGATTTTCCGAGCTATTACCAGACGACACTTAGCCTGGCAGATCTCGGTATTCAGTTGAATGGCCAGAGCTCTTCAGAAACTATTTACATCGAACAGAACGCTTCAGATTTGGCGGACTTGTTTGAAAACGGCCGCCGCCTCGAGTGGTTTATCATGCCTACGCCGGCACAGGGAGAGACCCTTTCCGTTCACGCTCCTTATGAATTAAGAACTGCCGCGGTGACTAAAAACGGCATCACCTATCCGAAACAGGTTCCTGATGGTGTGACCGGCGCGAACGGCACATATCGTTTCACATTGAAAAACGGAGAGAAGATCACATTCAACGACCTTCCTCTCGGAGTTTCCTATGAGATCGTAGAGACGAAGCAGATCGGATGGGATCTTACGAGTTCGGTCAATGCCGTCGGCAAGATGGATCAGAAAAACGATAACAGCGGAAATGTCAGCGAAATCTGGCTTTATAACGGCAGAGAGTACTCAACCCGTGCCGCCGCGGTAACGGAAGCTGAAGGTGATGTGGCAGAAAGCACTGTATCCGGCAACAAAGTTTATACCAATAACGCTGTCTATACCAATAAAGACGATGCGGTTGCAGCAGCAATTATCAAGAATCATGACAACACTTATGCCTACAGCGGGACGAAATATCCGACATACGATGATGCCTACAATGCGGTCGTTTCGGAAGTCCAGAGCGGAAAAAACAGCGACAACACCTATACCTATAACGGGACGACCTACTATACCCGCGATGCGGTAGAGAATATGGCGCTTGCCGACATCGAAGAGTTTGATGACAACGGCGTCACGAAATATAAATATGTAGATAATCAAGGTAACACGAACATATCTGATACATATATGCTGATCGAGCAGTTGGCGCTTAATGATGTTGACGAGACAGGAAGCGATGCGGCTCACGCCTATACATATAAGGGCAATAGCTATCCTTCCGTAGCGGCTGCGCAGTATACCGTAAGAAGCGGAATTGCAACTACTTATGACTCTGAAACCGACACCAACACATACTCCTATGGGGGGCAGACATACAACTCGTATGAAGAAGCAGAAGCTGTCGCCCTTGCTCAGATTGTCGACAACCAGGACTACACTTACACTTATAAAGGGAAGACCTATCAGACTGCGGCGGCTGCTGAGCAGGTGGGAATCGCAACTATTACCGCAAACAGCGACAACACCTACAGAGTAAACCGCCAAGATTATCCGACTTATGCCGCAGCTAAAGCGGCGGCGGAAGCCTTGGTTGAGACGCAAGGTTCGGGAAGCAGCGCGACCTACAAGCTGCCTGCCACCTACGATTCTATTTACGACGCAAAAAAAGCCGCCAAGGCTGCGATAATGAAAAAAGCATATGATGATCGTGAAGCCACCTTTACTAATGAACGAGAAAAAGGTGAAATCAAGGTCATAAAGGAGACCGTGTCCGATGATGCCGGAAAGTTCAGGTTCCGCGTGATGACGGGCCGCGTGGTAGAAACTGATGATGTAGTGAATCAGAACAATAGTAGGATTACAATTTCACGCATCTATCCGCAGGGACAAACAGGAAAAAGAATAAGCGTCACAGGAGTAAATACCGGTACAGACTACACAGAATATATAACAGAAAATAGTGACAGTTATAAATTCACAGAGGAGACAGTCGCCGGTAAGAAAGTAAATAAGGTTTACAAGAACAACATCGAAATTTCGACTTTCAATATCGTCTATCCGCAGGAATTCACGGACAGCACCGGTATGAACTATAAGTTCACTACCACTACGATTACTTCGGGCGGTACATCGGTAACTACCACGAACTTGGATATCGAAACCACCGTTTTCGAGTTCTGGCTGGATAACAGCACGGATTCAGATGAGAAATATGCGATTATCAAAAACATTCCGTACGGCTCTCACTACAGGCTCCTGGAGGCCACGGATGCAAATGGAAATCTCGTGGAGGCCGGATGGGAGCTCATTGCCATAGACGGAGACAAAAATAAAACAACGTCTGAAATAGACGGCAATTCTTATGCCGGTGTCGATACCATTCTGGAGACGGACGAGACGGTCACACATACCTTCCTGAATGACAGGGTAAAAGTGCCGCTCACGATAAAAAAGACCGTCACCGGAAACCAGGGCTCTCGTGACAAATATTTCAAATTCAAAATTGAAATCGAAAATGCCGGAGAGCGCACCCTGCATCTTGATATGACCAACGCAACCAAGGAATTCGAAGCGGGAGCAGACGGAACAAAAGCACCAAATTCGGCTACGGCCTATACTCGCAATGTGATTTTGAACGGCAGCGATACCGAAGGTGGTAACAAACGCGACGACGACGCAAATCTGACCTATGGAAATGCCACAGATGATCAGAAGAAAACCTGCGGATGGACCTGGGTTGATGATAACGGAACGCCTGGAGATGATTCGGACGATGTGACATACCGCTCCGAGTGGGATAACGACGAAGGCTGGATAACTTATGCCGGTGACGTAAAACAGGAACCAGGTATAGAGCCGGTTGCTGCTGCCACACGTACATTTGCACACGGTCAGCATATAAATACAGACAGCAACGGGAAAGCTACCATATATGTATACCTTCAGCACGGTCAGACAGCGACTATACTCGATTTGCCGTTTGGAGCCCAGTACACTGTAACCGAGTATCCGGAGGATTACCTTTCTAGTACTGATATAACAGGTCCGATGGAGGGTGTCTCCGGAGCGCAGATTCTGGTTGCCGACGTAAAGACCGATGAAGACTGGGAGGAAAATGGAACAAGCGTCAGCGTCACTGAGGGCGAGGATATCCCTTTAGGCTCAGGGCAGGATGCTGTGAGAGACACTTTCATCCAGAAGGCAACAGAGATCACATTCACCAACACCAGGGCCGGAGCCGTACCGACGGAAATCCGCCTTGAAAAATATGCATGGCTGCCGGTAGTACTTGCTGCATTCCTTGGCCTCGTCATCATTCTCAGAAGAAAGAGATTAAGAGATGACGAGTGAGCAACTGAAGGGCAAAGATGCTTTGGACGTTTCGGCAAGCGAAACCATCGCAAGTGAAACCGCCGCAAGTGAAACCGCCGCAAACGAAACTGCCGCAAACGAAACTGCGGCAAGCAGCAAAACCAAAAAGAAGGGCAAAAAAGAAAAGAAGCCAAAAAAGCAGCTGACCGAAAAACAAAAAACAGTAAGAGCTTTAAGAAGGCTCATAACCAAGATCGTAATAGTTGCCGCGGCAGCAGCCATACTCCTCACATGGGTAGGAAGCGTGGCCGTATGTCACGACAACAATATGTTCCCTGCCGTGAGGGACGGCGACTTGATAATAACCTACAAGCTTGGAGGTTACTATAACGACGATATCGTCTTATATAACATGGGTGGAATAAGGCGAATCGGAAGAGTGGTTGCGATACCGGGAGACGTGGTGGACATCGACGATAACGGTGGCTTCTACACGCTGAACGGAACCATGCCATATGAAACAATATACTTTGCCACCCGAAAAGCCAAAGACTCAACCGTCAGCTTTCCTTATACGGTCCAAGAAGGCGAAGTCTTCATCTTTAACGACATGCGTGACGACACATATGACTCTCGCATGTTCGGAGGAGTAAGCGAACTAGAAGGAAAAGTTGTCTTGTTGATAAGAAGAAGAGGATTCTAAGAGCGAGCCCTGAGAAATTTCTAAAATCCAAAAGGCGAAGCTTTATGGAAAACTCAAGTCGGACGGTTCCAAGAGAACCAGAAGAAAGGACTAATGTCATGAAAAAAATCTTAACTCTAATGATGGTAGTGCTCTTGGTAGCACTATCGGTAGTGCCGGCCATGGCGGAAAACTATACCGACGATGACTGGACAGGATCCGAGGCGGGCACAGTGGATGGTAAAGTCGTTCTGATCGACAAGTACTTCACCATGAGCAAGACGTCGGAAGTGCTGGATGTCACATTCTCCTATGAAGTGACGGTTCCCGATGCGGACATTCCGGCGACGGATGATACCGCGACAGTGTATGCGGGTATCGATGTAGACAAAGTGAAGGTGTATTGGAACGAGGATACAGAAGATCCCAAGGCGGGAAACCTTCACTTCTCCGAAGATGATAAAGGCACAAGCTTAGTCGGCGACCGCTACGGCAACGACACTGACACCAAGAAGACGCAAAAGAAGGTTCTTGCAGTGGACTTCAGCGATATTACTTTCACGGAGCCGGGCATCTATCGTTACTACATCCAGGAGTCGTCAAGCTCAACGCTTACCAGTAATGATACGGAAGTTACGGGAGGTGCGAATACCTGGAGAACTATCGATGTATATGTGATTGATCCGGAAACAGCTGATCACAATGTGCTCGTAACGGGACCGTCGTATTCGGTCGTTTATGTGGGTAAGCTCACAAATGCTCCTAAACAAGATATCGATTATGCTGGATACACACCGGAGACATTTGACGGCTCGCAGAGCGATGTCATCACCGGAACGGTATGGACATATGAGGACGGAGACGACAAATATACATATAATTATGTTGACGGAAGTAACTATCCGGACGGAAGCGCTGCGTGGGAGGAAACGCACACAAATACCAGCACGTCAACGACGGAGACCAACAGAAACCGTATTGACCACCTGATGAATTCCTATGGAACACCTGACGGAAAGACTTATACACCTGCGACCTATAAAGAAGCGAATGATATGGGCGCTAAGGACGATCAGCTTCAGGGAACCGACTGGACGGAAACGGTCGGCGATGTGACCTATACGTATCATTGGGATACCACAGACCCCGCCAACCCCAAGTGGACCAAGACGGGCGTCGAGAATCAGGAAGCTGATGCTCCGCATGATGATGCGAGAGCAACAGTCACTACTACTACTACTACTAGCGGTGGCGAGCAGGAAATGACGTATGCGCAGGCAAAGGCAAATGAAAACTATATCGACGGCGAACTGACACGGCATACCTGGGTACTGCAAGATACGCAAAACGGTACGACGACAGAGTACACATGGAATGACCAAACCCTCAAGTGGGATGTGAAGATCACCACCCACGCGGAAGCGGCCCCTTCTGCCGCAGCGGCACCTAAGACGCCTTTTAACGTAAGCCCTGTCAAGTATTCCTATGTATATGAGCAGGAGCAGGCGGCGTTTGATGCCAGCGAGCAGGCAAAGGTCGATGCCAATGAAGGCTATCAGCAGGCACTCGAGGAGAATCCTAACAACGCCGAGGCGGGCGACAAGACGGACAACTATGTGAACGAATACTTCACGCAGAAGCTGGAAATCAGCAAGACTGTTGCCGGAAACCAGGGTTCCCGCGACAAATACTTCAAGTACACCATCAAGATCACAGACGCTAAAGAAGGCGCGGTCATCAAGTATGACGATGCGAGTATACTTTCGTTCACAAATGCCGCGCAGGCTGCTGATGTAGTTCCAAACGCTGCCACGTCCTATACTGATAAGACAATGGCAGAAGACGGTAATGCTGTAAATACATACACTGTCCCGGCAAGCGGTGAAGTCGAGATCACCATTTACCTCCAGCATGGTCAGAAGCTGGTTCTCGAAGGCATTCCGCAGGGCGCTGCCTACGAAGTATTGGAAGAAGACTACAGCGAGGATGGCTACAAGGTTGCCGTAGAACTTGACGAGGAACTCGACAATATGACAAACGACGGCGCTAATGATGCGACAGAGGATGCGGAGATCGAACCGACAGAAAACAATCGTAAGGTTGCGGATACTGCTCTCATGAACGACGCTGCAATCGCCTATACCAACACCAAGACAGGCGTTATCCCGACCGGTGTTATCATGAGCATCACCGGCGGCGCAGCGCTCATCGCCATTGCAGGCGTTGGACTCTTTGCTCTTAACAGAAGAAAAGACGAGGACGAGGAGTAATCATAGGCGAAAGCATAAGCACAAGCATATGCACAAACACAAGCGGAAGCGATTGTTCAAGTTTAGAACAGAGCTTCGCGTAGTAAGTTATAACTCATAAAGAGTGAGATTTTCAGGACATAGATTATGGGAGAGGACAGCTTAATAAAAACGAGAAAAGTTATCGTCTCCATTGATAGAAATATCGATAGAGTATTAACTGTCCTCTTCCTGATAATTCTGCTCCTGGGTGTCTACTTTGCTTATGACTCTTACTATGTGTTCAGTGGAGCCAGCCTAAGTCCGCTTGCGGGATATAAGCCTTATAGCGGAAATGCGGCGGCGCTTAAGGAACTATCCGATGATGTGGTTGCCTGGATTGAAATCTTTGATACGAGTATCGACTACCCTGTTATGCAGGGCGAGGATAATACGGAATACTTGAATAAGAATCCTTATGGAGACTATTCGCTTTCGGGAGCGATATTTCTGGATTCCGCAAACGCTCCGGATTTCACAGATGATTACAGTATCCTCTACGGGCATCATATGTCCGGCGGATATATGTTTGGGGCGCTGGACAAGTTTGAAAACAAAGCATATTTTGACGAGCATAGAGATGGTCAGCTAACAACGACAGAAGGCAAGATATATGATGTAAAACTCTTTGCCTTCATGGAAACTGATGCCAAGGAAAGTATAATCTTTGATATAACCGAAGAGGGAGACCGTCACTGGTTTATAGCGAGGAATTCACAGATTTACTGGGACGCTTCCGGTAGGATAATCGCGCTCTCCACCTGCAAGAGTCCGCTCACTACAGAGAGGACGGTGCTGTTTGGAGTTTTAAGCGAACACATAGAGCCGGAAGATTCGGAGATTAAAAACTAGACTTGATGAAATGAAGAGAAAACTGCTTTCAATAATTTTAATAATGGTAATGCTCTTTACCGCGGTTAGATGGCCGGAGGCTGTTTTTGCTGAGGAAACAACCGAGGTTTCAGGTGCTACTGATCCTGCGGACGAAAGTACCGCATATCTTAAATTTGATGTAAAGGCGCCTAAGGGGAGCATTGTTAAGGTTGAAAGCATACAGCATGACGGAAAGGGGTTCATAGATGATTCCGGGAAGATTGCCGGAGAGTTTGGCCCCGAGATGTTCAGCGAAGGAATAGAAGAATTTTTCATTACAGATCCAAGAAACCATCTTGGTACAGGAGATTATTATTACAGGATTACGCAGGTAGATCAGAGCGATAAACCCGGTCGCGAAAACGTAAAATACGACGACAGCGAATATGTCGTCTGGCTTTATATTGACTATCTGACAGATGATGCCGGAAATTATTTGGACAAAAACGGAAATATTACGGCAAACGTCGATAATGCAGCCAAGAGGATGAGCATCGTCCTCCAGAAAGACGACGAGCACGAGAAGCCTCTTGGTATTGAATTTGAAAATTGCGTAACAAAAGAAAGAACCTTTAAAAGAATTATTACATATACGGAGTACACGCCGGACGGCAAGATTGTATCGAGTAAGATTGAGGAGACGGTCACCGTGGAAAGGACGCTCCGAAGCGACTCAGAAGGAAACCCGATAGATAAGGACGGAAATCCTGTTCCAAAGGGAGCCGACGGCGAGTACGACGAGAGCAAACTGATTTATATTGGAGAAAACGAAAATCCGCTGGCTTACGATGAAAGCGGAAGACCATATGAGACCAATGATGACGGAACCCCTGCCCTTGACGAAAACGGAAACGTTAAATACACGACCAAATGGCGCATTAAGTCTGTTGCGCCGGCAGACAGGACCGCAAATCCTATCGTGGTTGGAGAGGACGGAAAGGCTGTGGTAACTACCGCGATTGAATCTCCTGACCATCCAAGAAAGGACAGCGAAGGATGGGCCCCGGACAAGGATGTGGTAGAGGCTTGGGAGATTGATCTTAACAATCCACCGCCTGACGGGCACGTTGAGAAGATTCCGGTAATCTATGTTCTGGATATCAAAGAAGAACAAGAAGAACTAACAGTCACAAGGACTATTACATATACAGAATATACGCCTGACGGAAAAGAAGTCGCAAAGACCGTCACGCAAAAAGTAACCCTAAAGAGAACCAAGACCACGTATCCTAACGGAAGAGTGGTTTATGGCGATTGGGAAATCGTGGACGGAGACAGGTCCGCCGTTAAGTCGCCCGACCATAAGGAAGGCGCGGACAAGTGGACGCCAAACACGCCGCTCGTAGGCGAATGGGAAATTGATCTTAAGAATCCAAAGGATGAAGTCGTCCACGTAGTTTATCTGCCAAAGGACGAACCGCTTCCGCCGGTAGAGGTCGAGGAATACCTAACCATAACGAGAACTATCACCTATACGGAATATACCGCGATAGGAAAAGAAGTTTCCAGGACCATCACGCAGACCGTAACCCTTAAGAGAATAAGAACAGAAGATGCGGACGGAAACGTTTTGTCATACGGCGATTGGGAAATCGTGGACGGAGATCAGTCCGCAGTCACCTCGCCGACCAAGAAGGATTGGACCGCCAATATTCTGAACGTACCGGCTTGGGAGATAGATTTAAAGAACCCGCAGAGCGTAGTCATCCACGTAATCTACGCTCCAAACAGCAGCATCGATACAGGAGACGAAAACAATCTCACGCTCTGGGGCGGAGTGCTTGGAGCGGCTGTGCTTATCCTCATAATTCTTCTAATTGCGAGGAGAAAGAAGGACAAGGCTGACGCCGGCAAGAGCGACGATGAGAGCAATTCATAAATTTGTTATATAAAGCTATAGAATAAAAATACAGATAGAGACAGATATCCGGCGGGGCCAGGCTTCGCCGGTTTTGGTTTTAAATGAGTGATATACAAATATGCCAACCTGTAATAAAATAAATGGTGTAATGATAGCTATTGGAGGGCAAGGGTAGGATGCAAAAAAAGAATGTTTATAGAGTTTTTACTACGCTGTCAATAATTATGTTATGCGTGCTTCTTGCGGCATGCGGCGCGCAGGGAGAAAACGCGGAGCAAGAAGGCGGCGCGCAAGATCCGGCTTCGAAAATAAATGTGGCGCTGGAAGGTTTTGAAACGCCTGATATGAGCGGCTATACCGGCCTCGAGGGATACCAGGGAGATATCCCCTTTGTTGAAGTCACAGTGATGGACATTCACAGGCTTAAGGAAGAGAAGGCCTCGTTTGCACTCTTTACATCATATAAGGATTGTCCGTGGTGCAATGCAGCCATAAGCTATTTCTGCGACACGGCAAATGAAGCAGGCGTCAAAGTTGCCTACATAAACACCAGAAAAAACCCCGAATGGGTAAGCAATATCGATATCGATGATTACGACATCTTTGTTGAGGATTTCGGTGACGCGCTTGAGCTTGATGCAAACGGAATAAAGCACCTCTATGTGCCACATGTTTTCTTTGTAAAAGAAGGCGAACTCGTCTATGATTACCAGGGGGCGTATCCGGACATGGGAGGAGACCCGCATATGGAACTCAGCGACGTCCAGAAAGAAGAACTGCGAGACATATTCAGAGAGGGCTTTGATAGCATTTTAAAATAGCATATGAAAATCAAAGGAAATATTCTAAGCGGCGCCAAGCTCGTGATGACGGTGCTGCGACTTAACAAATTCATAGGCCCGCTAAATGACGCAAAGGCGTCGGGAGACGTTGAACTCGAGAAAAAGATAATCGCAGAGATTTGTTCCGAGTGGATAGACGACGTGATTAAGGTCTTTGATATGAAACTTGAGATCGAAGGGCGCGAGAACATTCCGGAAGGCCCCTGCGTCTTCATCGCGAACCACCAGGGCTATGCGGACGTTCCCGCGATGATAAAGGCTCTCGAAGGCCACGCGACAGGATTTATTGCGAAGGAAGAGTTCAGGCCGGTTCCGCTTCTTGCTGCATGGATAGAGCGAATCAACGGGCTCTTTATACCGACAGAAGGCCGAAACCCAAGAGAGTCCCTTAAGGTAATTAACGAAGGCGTAGAGCTAATAAACAAAGGCTTCTCGATGGCAATCTATCCTGAGGGAAGAAGGAGCTGGAGCTCGGTCATGGGAGAATTTAAGCCGGGAAGTTTTAAGCTTGCGACCAAGGCCAAGGTGCCGATTGTTCCGATTACAATCGACGGAACATACAGGATGTTCGAGGAACATCAAAGAATAACAAAGGGACAAACCGCCAAGGTGATTATTCATCCGCCGATTGAAACTGAAGGCATGAGCCGTGCGGAGCAGGCGGAAGTTCACGCGCGCGTCGAAGAAATAGTTAGAAGCGCGCTCCCCAACAGAGGTTTTAAGGACGCCGAATAATCTAAGACCCAGAGTGAATATTTTCCGTACTGCGTACGGCTCGAGTACAATTGCACGAAAATAAAAGAAGAACCTCTGTGAGGTTGGCA
>JAFSUI010000006.1 GCA_017445315.1 Bacillota bacterium
CTTAAGAAAGAAGAAGGTGGACGTCATACACCATTCTTCAACGGTTACAGACCACAGTTCTATTTCAGAACAACAGACGTAACAGGTGACCTCAACCTTCCAGAAGGAACAGAGATGTGTATGCCTGGAGATAACGTTGTAATGACAATCTCCCTGATCACACCTATTGCTATCGAAGAAGGACTCCGTTTCGCTATTCGTGAAGGCGGAAGAACAGTAGGTTCCGGAGTAGTTACTGAAATTATTGAGTAATTAGCTAGATCGCATTGCGGGGTTAGATGTATCAGCGCTAGATGCAATTGACAAAAATTGTTAGCGGTGATACAATACACTTGTAATGTAAGAAGCTGAGTATAGTACATTGCATACCGAAAACGCCGAGGGCTACCTTCCCTCGGCGTTTTCATTTAAAAATATTACATGGCAATATATGGAATATGGGAAAAGTAAATACAATTACCGAACAATTAAGGGGTTACGGAAACTGGCGCCTTGTGATATGATGATGTGCGGGTAAATGAGGCCGATAAGAATTATGAAAGAAAAGAAGATTAATAAGAATACAATAAGAAAACTTTTGGTGGATATCATAGTGGATATCATTGCGGGATGCCTTGTTGGTGCGGGAGTATATACCTTTGCGGCCAATGCGGATTTACCGCTTTCCGGGTTTACCGGTATATCGCTGATTATTAATAAGCTTACCGGATTCCCAATAGGTACTATGATAATCATTTTGAATATTCCGGTTGCGCTATTATGTTACAAGGTTCTGGGAAAGAGATACTTTTTCAATTCGATGAAGTCAATGGCGATAGTTTCTCTCTTTATCGACTTTGTTGCTCCTTTGTTTCCGACCATTAGCGTGGATAAAATGCTCACAGCGATTTGTACCGGCGTACTCTGCGGTATAGGTTACGGACTTATTTATATGAGGGGTTCTTCGAGCGGTGGAACTGACTTTATAACTCTTAGCATCAAATCCAAGAAACCTTATCTTTCGATCGGCAGAATTGCATTTATGATTGATGCGTGTATCGTTCTTGTTGGTGCAATAGTAGTATCAAAGAACATCACGGGAATGATATATGGACTAATTGTTGCATATATTACCTCGTCGCTTGTCGATAAACTGGTTTACGGTCTTAACTCCGGCAAGATGACGCTTATTGTAACGGACAAAGCGGAGGAGGTTGCGGATGCAATCAACGATACTGTTGCTCGTGGAGCGACATTCCTTAAGGCACAGGGAAGTTACACAGAAGAAAACAAGAATGTAGTTATGTGTGCGTGCAGCAACAAGCAGATGTATCTAATCAAGGATGCAATCAAAGAGGTTGACCCTGCAGCGTTTATGATAGTTGTAGATAGTAGCGAGGTTATGGGAGAGGGCTTTGAGAAGAGAAGCTCTGTGCTCTAGGTACGAGTAAAAAATGCGATACAGAATCGAAGAGATAAAACTTAATCCGGACGAAGCTCTTATCGTGAACAATAATCTTCGAATAGAAAAGGACGGCAGCAGCATTGCCGTCTTTTGCGATGAAGAAATTCTAAAGGCGAGAATTGTTGAGAAACTTGGCGCACGCCGTCGCGGGTCAAAGCGGGATATAAGCCGTGCGGTTTCAGAAGATATCTCGCGTGTTCAAATTATGAGACGTGCGATTGATGCGAGGGAGGATGTTAAATTTGTCTATACTCTGGATTTTGATTCTGAAAAGAAACTAAAGTTGCAAGAAGTCGTACATCAAGAAATAGTTGGCACGGAGGAAGCAGAGTCCTTCGATGCGCAGGAAGATGCAGAAACCGCTGCGCAGCCGAGACCGGTGGTTGTTGGCTTTGGGCCTTGCGGGATGTTCTGCGCACTTGTTCTTGCAAGAGCAGGGCTTAAACCGATTGTTATTGAGCGCGGAAGTGCAATGGATGAACGCATCGCAAAAGTTAAAGACTTCTGGGAAAACAAAGTGCTTGACCCTGAATGTAATGTTCAGTTTGGAGAAGGAGGAGCAGGCACATTCTCCGACGGTAAACTAAATACTGGAATCAAGGATACGAGAATTAGATTTGTGCTTGAGACCTTTGTTAATGCCGGTGCGGCACCGGACATATTGATTGACGCAAGACCGCATATTGGAACCGACGTGCTTAGGGATGTTGTAAAAAACATAAGAGAAGAAATAATCGCGCGTGGCGGAAATATATATTTTGATACAAAGCTTGAAGAGATTGAATTGCGAGACTGTCTAGGAGTGTCTTCGGAGCAAGCAAAGAGAATCAGCCGCATCAAGATAAAAAAGAAAAACGCAGCAGGTACGAGTGGCGAGGATTTCGTAGAAGAATATATAGACGCAGATAATCTAGTCCTTGCTCTCGGTCATAGCGCAAGGGATACGGTTAGATATTTATTTGATGCAGGACTTAATATGGAAGCAAAGCCTTTTTCTATGGGAGTCAGAGTTCAGCATCCGCAGGAGCTCATCGACCGTGCAACCTATGGCAACTACTACGGCCATCCCGCACTTCCGCCTGCATATTACAAGCTCTCGTACAGGGCAGAAGACGGAAGAGGCGTATATTCCTTCTGTATGTGCCCGGGCGGAGAAATAGTAAATGCTGCATCGCAAGAGGGCGGTGTTGTAACTAACGGAATGAGTAATGCCGCACGCGCTAGTGGGTTTGCCAATAGCGGAATACTTGTAGATGTACGAGTAGAGGATTATTTAGGTATTGATTCTGCAAGTACTGATCGAAGCGCATATCTGCTTGCAGGAATCGCGTTTCAAGAAAAATACGAGCGTCTAGCATTTATAAACGGCGGAAGTGATTATACCTTGCCGCAGACCACGTGGGGAGCATATCGAAATGCAACAGTGAGGGCCGCGAAGGTCATAAAATCGCTACCTGATTTCGTTGCAAATGACATACGCGAGGCCATGCCTGTGTTTGGACGGAGGTTAAATGGCTTCGATAACGATGATGCCCTAATGGTCGCAATAGAATCAAGATCGTCGTCGCCGGTGCGCATACTGAGAAACAAAGAAACGCTAGAGGCACTGCACGGCATATACCCAGGAGGCGAGGGCGCCGGATATGCGGGTGGAATTACAAGCGCAGCATGTGACGGGATTAGAATTGCAGAGAAAATAATAGAAAAGAAGCCCGCGTAGCAAGCGGGCTTCATCTTACTTTATGATGTATTTGTTTATAAACCTTGCGGCGCCGATTTGTTCTCCGAGAATCCTATGAGCATATTGGTGATTGAATATACTCTTTTCGCCATGGTTCTTCATATCTGTAGCCATAAAGAGCGTACTGCTCTTTTTGTTGGCGCTCTTTAGGATTTCTCTTATCTTTCTTAGGTCGCCTGTGGCATCATCCAGAGAAAATCCTCTCTTGATTAAGGACTTACTTTCTTTAATGCTTCCTGCGAGCTCGTGCTTTGCGGTTATGACCGCGTCCTCAAGTGCGGCAAGAAATGTTTCTTTGCTATACAGAATGAGCGGATCAATCTCAAAAATATTTGCCGCTGCATCAGCATAGGCGAGATCCTTTTTATCAAATTCTCCTTTGATGAATGAATAGGATTTTCCATCATAGACATTGAATGCTCTCATCGTATCCAGATATCCGAGTCTGAGAAGTCTGGAACTGTTTTCCGTATCAAAGACCAAGAAGTTTCCGAGGTCAAAATTTGGCTGAATAAGCACCGTGTTTTCGCAGTATGCCAGTTCCTCTTTTAGATTGAATCTGCCCGGAGTCTTTAGATAGATTGCGACAACCTTGGTTGCCCCGCGCTCAACAGCCATGCGAATCGGCATGGAGTTTCCTGCGCCGCCATCAACAAAATATTTGCCGTCGATTTCTTTTGGCTTAACTCCCGGGAATACACTTGCGCTAGCAACAACATAATCCGGGATCTGTCCCGTAGGAATTTGATCCTTCCAAAGGTAGTGAAGCTTATATGCAGGCAATTCCACCGTGAGAAGTCCAAAGTCGATTGGGCTTTTTCTGATTACATCGTCCAGGACGTATTTATTTACGAGCTTCTGAAGAGGAGCGGAACTTACGCCGCCTTGTTTCAGAGCCTCCGCCGCATAATCTATAGGTTGAGCGCCTGCCTCCACCTTAAAGACTTTGTCAGCCTCTATCCTTCTCCAGAGGTCCTCTGAGAACTGTCTTTCGTTTTGCACAACCATGGCTCCGTTAATTGCACCAACGGAGACACCAACTACCATGTCAAACTTGATGCCCAGTTCCTCCAGTGCTCTCCATGCGCCGGCTTGGTATGCGCCTCGTGAGCCGCCACCGCTCAATACAAGAGCTGTTTTTCCTGTTTTTTTACTAGTCATTTTGCTCTCTCCTTAACAATGAAACATAATTATGATAAGATAATAACACTTAATTAAAGCTAAGTGAAGAGGGGTAGATATGCATTCCGAACTCAAAAAAATAATTGATAATAGCCATAGCATAGTATTCTTTGGTGGCGCTGGAGTATCTACAGAGAGCAATATTCCGGACTTTAGATCCGAGAGTGGCCTATATAACGCCGTTCAGAACTACGGGTATCCACCCGAGGAAATGCTCTCGTATTATTTTTACGTACAAAAGCCGGAGCTATTCTTTAAATACTACAAAGAAAACCTTATCTATCAAGAAGCCGAGCCAAACGATGCGCATAAAGCGCTAGCAAAGCTGGAAGAAGAAGGAAAACTCGCCGCTGTTATCACGCAGAATATAGATGGACTTCATCAAAAGGCTGGAAGCAAGGTGGTTCATGAACTGCACGGAAGCGTGATGAGAAACTACTGCGAAAAATGCGGTAAGTTCTTTGATCTTGAATATATCTTGGATGAATCCAATTGCAGAGATGGTGTCCCTTATTGTAATTGTGAAGGCTGTGGCGGAAGGGTAAAGCCTGACGTGGTCTTATACGGTGAGTCTCTTGACGACAGCGTTATAAGAGAATCCGTTGCAGCAATATCCGGAGCAGACACCTTGATAATAGGAGGAACATCGTTGACGGTCTATCCTGCGGCGGGGCTCATTCATTATTTCCGCGGAGACAATTTGGTTTTAATCAATAAATCCGCGACTTCCGCAGACAGAATGGCAACGATAGTAATAAACGACGCAATCGGAAAGGTTTTGAAAATAGACTAAGATTAAATAGATTAATAGAAAAAATGGAAGGATCAATAAATGAATTTTTTACTTGTAAATGATGACGGAATAGAATCAAGAGGCATAAGAGAGCTAGCCAATACGCTTTCGCAGCATGGTAATATTTTTGTAAGCGCGCCTGCAAGGCAGCAAAGCGGAAAAAGCCAGAGCATAACCTTTACGGAATCCATAGAGGTGGAGCCGATCGAGTATGAGGGCGCCATGATGGCGTGGAAAGTTCACGGAACTCCCGCGGACTGCACCAAGATTGGACTTCAGCTCTGCGCTCTAGAGGGCCATGAGATAGATATTGTTTTTTCGGGGATAAACCATGGAAGCAATTTGGGAACCGACACTCTCTATTCGGGAACCGTCGGAGCTGCGATGGAAGCTGTGTTCCAGGGAAAGAGGGGAGTCGCCGTATCTGTTGGCGATCACAATCCTATACATTTTGATGCAGCCTGCGATTTGGCCGCTCAGATTGTTCCTATAGTGATGTGGATGGAGCCCACGGTTGTGCTCAATATAAATGTTCCGGATTTACCGAGAGAAGATATCAAAGGACTGAGATACGCATCTCTCGGACCGAACTTCTTTCTGGATGGATTTGTCTATAAAGAGGGTAATACATATCAGTTAGAGGGGCATGTCCCTGACTTCTCGCATTTTGGCGAGGCGCTCGATGTCGGAGCAAATAGCCTCGGGTATGCGACCATTACACCGCTTAAACCGGATCATACGGATCATGAATTACTGGCCAAGATGGCAGATTGGGATTTAGTTTTATGAGTATTTTTGTAAAAGGTTTTGATGATATTTCGTCGGAAGAGAGAAATCTTCTGGACGAGTATTTTAGAGGATATGAATATAGGGGAGCGAACTTTACTTTCCTTGCAAACTATATCTGGAGGACGATGTACTGTCTCTCCTGGGAGATAGTAGAAGATTATCTTTGTATTTCTGCGGGACGATGCGACGCCGGTGAGCGAGATGCTGTTATGGCTATTCCGCTCACAAGAACCGGAAGCTACGACTCGGAGAAATTGAAAAAGTGCATTGAGATATGTAAGGGTAAGTTTGAGCAAGCGGGTATAGAATTTGCTCTCGGCTCGGTCCCCGGACATATGGTTGAGATAATAGAAAATGCTATGCCTGGCATGTTTGAGGCAGAGCATATAAGAGATCTTGATGAATATGTTTATCTAAAGGAAAAGCTTATCTCGCTATCGGGAAGAGCGCTTCACAAGAAAAAGAATCACCTCAATTTCTTCCTACGTACGTATGAGTACGAGGCCAAGCCTTTGACAAAGGATATGGAAGGCGACCTCCTGGAACTCACGGCGAGGATCAAGGAATACAAGGAAATGGATCCGGACGAGGTGGATGACCTTGAGGGAGAATATGATGCCATTGTGGAGATGCTTGACCATCTAGATGACCCTGATGTTTATTCAGTCGCAATATTTATCAAAGGCCACCTTGAGGCTTACGCGATAGGGGAGCGCCTATCGGATAAAATGGCGGTGGAGCATTTTGAGAAGGCAAATGGTGCGTATAGGGGCCTCTATCAGCTCGTCTGCAGGGAGTTCTGCATGGCGCTTCCGGAGGAAATAGAGCTTATCAACAGGGAAGAAGATATGGGCCTTCCAAACCTCAGGCAGGCCAAAGAAGCCCTGAAGCCCGAGTTTATGGAAGAAAAATACGGCATGCGCCTAAAAGCCTGAAAGTGTTAAAAAATAGACAATCTCAGGCCTTTCATTTCCTTGACAAAATGAACAAAAATTGAAATAATAGTATAGTAAACTAAAGCACTAAATGATATTTAGTTATACAATTTTACAGCTAAACTACAGGAGGTAAACATGAGAGAAGTAGTAATAGTTGGCGCAGCTAGAACAGCTATCGGTAGCTACGGTGGATCACTCAAGGACGTTCCAGCAAGAACACTTGGAGCAGTAGCAATCAAAGGTGCTCTTGAAAGAGCAGGGGTTAAACCGGAACAGGTTGATGAAGTAATCATGGGTAACGTACTCCAGGCTGGTCTTGGACAGAACGTTTCCAGACAGATGATGCTCGATGCTGGACTCCCAGTTGAGATTCCATGCATGACTATCAATAAGGTTTGCGGAAGCGGACTTAGAGCAGTAGAGCTTGCAGCTCAGATCATCAAAGCTGGCGATGCAGATATCATCGTAGCAGGTGGTGCTGAGAACATGTCACTTTCTCCATATGTTGTTCCAGCAGCAAGATGGGGAGCAAGAATGTTCGACACAAAGATGGTTGACGTAATGGTTAACGACGGTCTTTGGGATGCATTCAATAACTATCATATGGGTATCACTGCTGAGAACGTTGCTGAGCAGTGGGGACTCACAAGAGAAGAACTCGACGCATTTGCTCTTGCTTCACAGCAGAAGGCTTCTGCTGCACAGCAGGCAGGCAAGTTCAAAGATGAAATCGTTCCTATTGAGATTCCTCAGAGAAAGGGCGATCCAAAGATCTTTGATACAGATGAATTCATAAAGCACGACGCTTCTGCAGAAGGCCTTGCAAAGCTTAAACCGGCATTCAAGAAGGATGGCGGTGTAGTTACAGCTGGTAACGCCTCCGGTATCAACGACAGTGGTGCGGCAGTAGTAGTTATGTCAGCTGAAAAGGCTGAAGAACTCGGCCTCAAGCCACTCGTTAAAATCGTAAGCTATGCATCTGCAGGTGTTGATCCTAAGATCATGGGCGTTGGTCCAATTCCTGCAACACAGAAGGCTCTTGAGAAGGCTGGTCTCACAGTTGCTGATCTCGACCTCTATGAAGCAAACGAAGCATTCGCAGCTCAGTCCTGCGCAGTAGGTAAAGACCTCGGATTCGATCCTGAGAAGCTGAACGTAAACGGCGGAGCTATCGCTCTTGGTCACCCAATCGGAGCTTCCGGATGCCGTATCCTCGTAACACTTATCTACGAGATGCTGAAGAGAGAAGACGCTCATAAGGGTCTTGCTACACTCTGCATCGGCGGTGGTATGGGTACAGCTTTAATCGTTGAGAAATAAGGCTAGTAATCCTACGCTTTAGAAGAAAGACAACCCCTGGAATCAGTTCATTCCGGGGGTTTTTCTTAGTGTTAAGACGGGGTTGTAAGCAATATCCAATTGTGATACAATTAACAAACAATATGAATTATTCCAGTGCAGATTGTCCAACCGAACTACTTGGGAATACTTTAGGCAAGGACATGACGTTAAAAGGGAATCAGGTGAAAGTCCTGAACGATCCGGTCACTGTGAACGGGGAGTGAGATGCAAAATGCCATTGCAACTTGGTTGTGAGAAGGTGCATCAAGCGATAATCCGTGAGTCAGGAAACCTGCTGGGATAACTGATAACAGCTTCCGAAGAAAGTGGGTTATTTGCATAAGGATGATCTTTATTTTTGTGCTTATTTTTATGGCCTCTTTTCTACGGAAGAGACCATTTTTTATTACTGCGAGGAGGTCTATATGAAGCAAAAAGCAAAGCAGTTTTTAGCCATGTTCCTGGCCGTGATCATGGTTGTTCTCCTGGTGCCGGTTACATCAGGACATAGTACGGCTTATGCAGAAACAACAATTGATAGCGTTAAAGCGGCTATACAGGCGCTTTCGGCAGATCCTACTGATTTTAGCGCAGCGGATAAAACTCGAGTAGAAGCTATCAATGCAGATTTTGAATCTCTTAGCGCCGAAGACCAGGCTAAACTGGACAAATGGAGCAAAGACTTTTCACATCCCGGTACAGGGCAGTCTCTTGGGCGCGTGTTAGAATCTGCTCTTTGGTCTGTACGGTCGTATGAAACGGATGCGAGCACCACACTAGCTGATGGTACTTATAGCACTACAACGAATCCGGCAGTCAGTTCCGCATCGAACAAGGGTAAGAGCGATTCATCTCGCACGCGTAACTGGTGGGTTGAGAAGGTTGTCGTAGAAAACGGCCAAGCAACAGCATATATTTACGTTACCGGTGGCGCTGCGACAGCTAGTAAATTGACATCTTACCCGAGCATATGGTTCGGCGGAAATACTGTTAAGAAAGATGCGAATAATAATTATGCTATCCCGGTTGATATTAACGGTATAACGTATTTCGGAGGCATATCAGGCAGTATGCCTACGCCTATCATGTATGCGCTTGAAACAACAATAGATGAGTCAGTCCCCACCGCCGATTACACAGCGGTTGATGCTGCAATAGCAAAGGTTCCTGCCGATCTTAGCATCTACACTGATGAGACGGCCGCTGCTGTTACAGCTGCTGTAAATGCTGTCGTAAGAGATAAACCAGCGTCAGAGCAGGCAGAAGTAGATGCTATGGCCAAGGCCATTGAGGATGCAATAGCAGCTCTTGTTGAAAAGTCTTCGGCTGAAAGAATAGACCTGGCCATAACCAATAATATCGGAATGTTCAAGGCTGCTACAGCATATCTTGAAACAAAGGATGGCAAGACAAATCTTGTAATGGCTTTGAATGGTACAGGATACAAAGAACTGTACAAGGGAACATATGAAGATGCTGTTAAGAATGGAGACGGTTCAGCGGAGAATGGTAACAACACCTGGATTCATAGCTATACGAATGCTGCAGGCAAATTAGAGTTTGTAATTCCAATCGAAGATGGCGTGTCATATTATCCGGTTGTAGCGGTTTCCAATAGTTATTACAACAATTATCTTAGTGGAAAGAATCCTATTGAGAGAGCTTTCTATCCAAGACAGTTCACATTGGATAGAGAGGCAAAGACTATAGTTTTAGATGAATATAATGAAACATCCGACTTTACTGTAACGAGCAACGTAGCAGACTTCAAGGTAGCTGCAAAAGCTTCAACTGAAGTTGTAGGTGGGCCAAACTCAAATAACTACAGCGTGGCGCCAACACTTGTAATGAGCAATCGCACATACGATAAAGTGACCTTCCCGACGGTAGTTAGCGGCTCAGTAAGCACTGGCACAGCTGATCTTGAAGACGGCAAGTTCGTGATTACAATGAAGAACGAGCCGAATAAGGAGGCCTTTAAAGATAAGACTCCAATCGAGATGACATTCCATGTTTCATCTGATGCTCCGTATGAGGAAGCAGGAACAGACGTTGTAAGGACGCTTACCATAGATAAGATGGCAAGAACTATAGTTATTAGCGGTACTGCTCTTACCCCGACTGATGATGCCAAAGATCTTACTGTTACAAACAACGTCAAGATGCTTAACGTTAAAGGTGCTACACTTGACAAAGATAATTTAGTCCTTCAGATGGGAAGCGATGCATATAACTATGTGTCAGTTGGTGATATAGCAACAGCGGAAAAAGATTCTGCTCCCATAGCTCTTGGGGACGGGAATACATTTACAATTCCAGCATCTACCATTGATAAAACAGGCAAAGAATTCTATGTTTCTCTAAAATCCAAAAAGAATGGAACATGGTATGAGCGCATTTTCACCCTCAATGAGACTGCGGAAACGTTGACAATCGACCCGAGTGATGCGGACTATACTGCTGTTAACGCTGCGATTGCATCCATTCCGGAAGACCTTAGCATTTATACTGAAGAATCAGTAAAAGCTGTTAACGATGCAAAGGACGCTGTGGTTGAGAAGCTGTTTAAATCTCAGCAGGCAGAAGTAGATGCTATGGCGCAGGCTATTGAGGATGCGGTAGCAGCATTACAGAAAAAGGACTCAGGGGACGACCCTGCGGAAACAGAGAAGACAAGTCTTTATCCGATTAACGATGAGGCGATGTTCAAGGTTGTAAACGCATTTCTTGAAACAAAGGATGGAAAGACAGAACTCGTATTTGCATTAAGTGCAAAGGGATATGAGGATGTAATTCCTGCAACTTATGAAGAAGCACTTGCGATGGATAACAAGGATGCTTGGGCATCTTATAAGGAAGCTGAGGTAGATTGTAAATATACAGCAAGGGGAACGGAAACCGACGAGGGCGTTCAGAATAAATATCAGTTCCGAGTTCCGGTCAAAGTAAATGAAACCGGAAAGACAATGATTCCTATGATTTCCGTATCAGCGCGCGAGAGAGATAATGCCGAGAAAGCTGCAGGAACAGGAAAGCCGGATTACTCAAAGGCATTTATGGCTAGACAGTTTATAATTGATATGGATTCAAAAGAACTACATACAGGAAGCTATCAAGAAGAAATGCCTATTACGGTAACAAGTGAGATAGAGACTTTCAAGGTTGAAAAAGAAGGTGTCGTCAGCATCTTAGGTTGCCCACCGGCTAATGAATATGAGGCTAAGCCAACCATTACACTTTCCGATCAAGTATATGATAAGGCGTTCATTGGTAAGGCGGAGAATGTGGATGAGGAAAAAGCAGTTGAGGTTGGAAAAGACGGAAAGATAAAACTTGATTTTATCAATTCAAGAAGCAGGGGTATAAGCCTCATTGATGGAACAAATCCGATTACTGTAGCATTCCACGTAAAAGAGACAGGTGAATGGATTGACCGTGAGTTTGTAATGGATCTTGCAAACAAGAAGATTACAATCACAGGAGAAGAAATCAAGACTAAAGATGAGATAAAAGAAACTCCGGCAAATTACAATAAGGTTAATGCAGCAAAGGAAGAAGCAGAGAAGATTGATAATGATCTGTTTACTGAAGACTCCATCAGAGAATTAAGCGAAGCATTATCTGCAGTAGAAGAAAACCTAACTGCTGACAAACAACAAGAGGTCAATGAAATGGCAAACGGCATTAACAAAGCCATGAAGGGCCTTAAACTTAAGGATGGAGTTTATACCATTCCTGCAAACAGCCTTGGAAATGACTTTATGGATGTAGTCATAGAGGTTGAAGGTGGAAAAATGAGCGCATATATAATAACAACAAGCCGTGCTCAGGATAAGATTTTCCAAGGAACTAAAGAAGAAGCAGAAAATAGTGGGGAGGCCACCGAAAAATTGGCTGGCGTTAAGAACAGCTTGGGAATGCCGGGTGCAAGCATGTTTAAGATTCCGCTTGATGCGCTTAATGACACACTTGAGTTTGCTATTCATTCTCCGGACGGATGGACTGATCGCAAAATTGTAATTAAAGCCACGGATATCAAGAAGGGCGAATACAAGATAATAGAAAACACAGATGGCGAGTTTACATTGGGAGAAGAATTAACATTATCTTCTGATGCGGACTTCAGCAAATTCGTTGCGGTAATAGTTGATGATGAGGTCGTTGAACCTACAAACTATGATGTAGTGTCAGGATCCACCAAGGTTACATTTAAGAAGAGCTATACGGAGACTTTAGGCGAGAGTTCGCATGAAGTTCAAATCCTTTCGTATGATGGAATTGCAAAGACAGTCATAAAAGGTGTAAATAAACAGACGGAGCCTACCGAACCTGAAACCAAACCTGAAACCAAACCGGGCAAAGAAGAAACTATAAAACCGGGAAATGACTCGGGAGCAGATAAGGCGGGAACCAAAACACCTGACGGTAGCAAGACAAATCAGAATAAAAACAATACCAACAGTACCACCAAGAGAGGTACCGAGGCGGCTAAAACAGGTGATGAAACGAATGCGTTTGTTTACCTCACAATTTTTATAGCAGCTGTAATAAGCACGTTGTTGGTATATCGCAGAAAACAAAGATAGCAATTGGATAGGGCGGCGCATATGCGCCGCCTGGAGTCAAATTTAAACTGAGGCGGAAAACAAAATGAAACTCCTAAAAAGGTATAGTGTAATAACCCTGATAATCTTGAGTGTTCTTCTCATGTCCTTTTCTGTAAGCTTTGCGGATGGATATGCGCAGGGAACATATACGGTATCGGTTTCATGTGAAGGCGGAGCAGGGAGAGCTTCGCTTGCTTCTTCGGGGGTACTGTATGTGGAAGCCGACGGATCAATGTGGGTTCAGGTCAACTGGATAAAAACAAATGGAAATTCTGGCTCAACCGAGTTCACATATATGATTGTAAACGGGGTAACATATTATCCGGATTACGGACAAACATTTACGGTGCCTGTTTCTGCGCTTGACACATGGATTACAATATCGGCATTGACAGAAGCGATGAGCGAGCCACATCTTATAGACTATTCAATGTGTATAAGTTCATACGGTGTTCCGCTTGCATCTGAGCCGGAACCCGAACCAGAACCGGAACCAGAACCGGAACCGGAACCTGAGCCGGAACCGGAACCTGAGCCGGAGCCGGACTCGGAACCTGCATCAGAACCCGCGCAAGAACCTGTGTCAGAACCGGAACCCGAGCCAGAGCAGGTGTCGGAACCGGCATCGGAGCCTACGTCAAATACAAGCCAGAACTCCAATGCTACCAATAGCAATGAAACGGCAGGTTCAAATACGGGTAGTGACAATTCCTCAGGCCAGAACAATCAGGAAGCCGAAGAGAAAGAGCCTTTAGAAGAGAATAAATCTTCTGAGGAAGCAGAGACCAATGAGGAAGAAATAGAAGAAAGTAAAGAGAAAGAAGATTCGTCAAAGGATGATAAGTCCGGTGAGGACAAGACTAAAGAAAAAACCCCGGACAATAAGACCGATGATGAGAATACTACCAATACAGATTCCGTAAAGCCAGAAAATGAAGCAAAAAACGAAGCCAAAAACGAAGCTTCGAAATTACCATTAATAATTGGCGGAATTGTAGTTTGTGCCATTGCTGCGGTGGTTATTTACCTATTTAAAACCGGAAAGATAGGCGGAGAATCAAAAAATGAATAAGAAAGTAATATGCCTTGTTCTTGCTATATGCCTCTGCCTAACTATGCTTTCGGGATGCGGGAAAAAATACGAAACCCCGGAAGGTGTTCCGCAGATTGAAGGGTTAGAATACAAGGAAACTGTATCTCTAGAATACGCAAACCAGTTTGCAATATATAGGTATAATGATGGTTATTCATATATCACGGTAGAGGGAAGCGAGAATATGCTGGTGGTTCCTGAAGGGGGCACAATTCCCAAGGAAATTCCTCAAGACACCGTAGTGGTTGAGCAACCCTTAAATAAGATATATCTTGTTGCCACCTCAGCGATGGCTTTGTTCAGCGCTATGGATGCTCTGGATACTATTAAGTTTACAGGGTCAAAGGAAAGTGACTGGCATATCCAGGGTGCAATCGATGCGCTTAGGGCCGGAGAGATGCTTTATGCAGGAAAATATAGCGCGCCGGATTATGAACTCTTAATAAATAACGGTGTTCAGCTTGCTATAGAATCCACTATGATTTACCATACTCCTGAAGTCAAAGAAAAGATGGAGGAACTTGGCATCAAGACGGTAGTGGAAAGGTCTAGCTACGAGGGACATCCGCTAGGACGTACGGAGTGGATCAAGCTTTATGGAGAACTCGTAGGAAGACCGGAGGATGCAAAAGCTGTTTTTGATGAACAGGTTTTAAAAATATCAGGGCTTGAAGGACTAGAGAATACAGGTAAAACGGTTGCGTTCTTCTTTGTTAACTCTTCCGGAAACGCAGTGACATATAAGTCCAAAGGATATGTACCCGAAATGATTAGAATTGCCGGAGGAGAATATATCCCCGGTGACATAGGGCTTGAAGAAGACAATGCCCTTTCTACTATTAATATGGGTATGGAAGAGTTCTATGCATTGGCAAAAGACGCCGACTATATTATTTACAATATAGGAAGTATGGGCGCGCCAATCAGTAATTTGGAGCAACTCTTTGACAAGAGTCCGATTTTGGAAGACTTTAAGGCTGTGCAAGAAGGCAATGCCTGGTGCACGTCCAGGAGTCTATTCCAGGAAACGGACAAGATGGGTAGTATAATTAGAGATATAAATGTTATACTAACTGAAGATGACCCCGATGCATCAATGCTTGAATACATATTCAAACTTGAGTGAAGATTATGAATGATATTAATAAAGAAACAATACTAAGTAATCGAGCAAAACAAAGAACCCGATATGCACTTGTGTTCATCGGGCTTTTTGTAGCACTTATTTTGATTGCAATATGGAATATAAATTCCGGATCGGTAAATATTTCAGCAAGAGAGGTATTTAGGATAATATTCATGGGTGAAAATGACACCGAAGGATCCAGCATAATCTGGAAGATAAGGCTTCCCAGATTGATAGCTGCGGCGATTTTGGGAGGAGCGTTAGCTCTCTCAGGATTCCTGATGCAGACCTTCTTCGGCAATCCTATTGCAGGTCCATTCGTCCTGGGAATTTCCGCAGGCTCCAAATTATTTGTTGCCGGTGTCATGGTGTTTATGCTCAACTACTTTCATTATATTTCATCTCTAACAATGGTGCTAGCTGCCTTTGTTGGAGCTCTGGTTTCCATGGGATTTGTGCTTCTGGCAGCCAGGTCCATAAGGCAGATGTCCATGCTTTTGGTTGCAGGAATAATGATTAGTTATATCTGCTCCGCCATAACGGAATTCGTGGTTACCTTCGCTCAGGATTCGGACATAGTTAATCTCCACAGCTGGTCTCAGGGAAGCTTTTCGGGAATGAATTGGAACGAGGTAAAGCTATCTTCAATTATTATCATCGTTACCTTCGTTCTGACGTTCTTTCTGGCCAAACCAATAAGTGCATATCAAATGGGTGAAGGCTATGCCCAAAGCATGGGGGTCAATGTTAAAAGGTTCAGGGTTCTTTTGATTCTGCTATCCAGCATACTTGCAGGATGCGTAACCGCCTTTGCAGGACCTATTTCCTTTGTTGGAATAGCAGTCCCGCAGCTTGTCAAGCTTAGCCTAAAAACTGCAAAGCCGATTTTGGTAATACCTGCATCCTTCCTTGGAGGTGCGGTATTCTGTATGTTCTGCGACTATATTGCAAGGACGGCTTTTTCTCCCACGGAGCTTACCATAAGCACGGTGACATCTATATTTGGAGCGCCTGTAGTAATAGCCATGCTTATTAGGCGCCACGGCAGCAAAGCTTAGGAGGTGGGATATGGAAAGGGAAAGAAATTGCATTAATTATGATAAAGTATTCTTCTCAACCAAAGACTTAAGCGTTGGCTATAACGGGAAAGAGCTTATAAAAGAAATAAACATTGAGCTTTATCCGGGAGAAATACTTACCCTTATCGGACCAAACGGCGCAGGGAAGTCCACCATCCTGAAGAGCATTACCAAGCACCTGGAGACAATTAAGGGAGATTCCTTCATAGAGGACCTTTCCGTTGCATCTATGAGCTATAAGGAAATGTCAAAGAGGCTCGCTGTTGTTTTAACTGAAAAAATAAAGGGTGAGCTCCTAACTTGTTACGACGTTGTAGCTACCGGTCGATATCCTTATACGGGAAATCTGGGAATACTATCGGAAGAAGATAAGGTTAAGGTAATCGATGCAATGGCCAAGGTTCATGCTGAGGACTTGGCTGAGAGAGATTTTTCTGCCATAAGCGATGGCCAGCGGCAGAGAGTTCTTCTGGCGAGGGCCATCTGCCAAGAGCCTGAGATTATCGTACTTGATGAACCTACATCATTTTTGGACATTAAGCACAAGCTTGAGCTTCTGTCAATTTTAAGAGAGATGGCAAAGGAAAAGGGAATTACGGTAATAATGTCTCTCCATGAGATTGATCTGGCGCAAAAGATATCCGATAAGATAATGTGTGTAAAAGGGGACAGGATAGATAATTTTGGAGTTCCCGAAGAAATATTCAAAGACGAGATTATCAACGAACTCTATGAGATAAAAGATGGGACATATAATATAACCTTTGGCAGTGTTGAGCTTCCGGCGCCGGAAGGAGAGCCACGGGTATTCGTTATATCCGGGAATGGTACTGGCATCTCAACTTTCAGAAAACTCCAGAAGGATAATATTCCATTTTACGCTGGAATCCTTTATGAAAACGACATAGACTTCCAGGTGGCAAAGAATCTAGCAACAAAGGTTTTCTCGGAGAAACCCTTCTGCCACATCTCGGAAGCAGTATTAAAAGAATCTCTTTCAGCCATAGCCAAGTGCAAAAGAGTTATAAACTGCGGACTTCCCATAGAGGAGTTGAACGCAGATATCAAGGTTTTAATTGATGAAGCGGATAAGCTGGGTATACTGGAAAAACAGTAAGCCCTAAGTCTTATGACTACAATAAAAGGCGCTAACTAAAGAGAGCATATACTAAGATGAAAAAGGAGCCAAAGGAAAGATTGACAATATTATAACAAACAGAGATGGCCTTGTTAACCCCTTAAAATAAGTATTTTTTTTCTGTTATAATATGACTAGGTTCGTATGAATATGAGCGGCAGGAGAAATTATGGTACGCGTAACATCACTCGCTGAAAAAGAAATACACGAAATAGGCGAGGCCTTTGCAAACCATAACTATGTAGATGGCGAGAAGGGCATGTATTCGTATTTCAAAAATTACGATGCAGTGTGCAGATATATCTCGGATTATGCGAGACGAGCCATGGAGCGCGGCAATCTATATAGCACAAGCGATAACCACGAGGCCTATATTTCTTTTAGAACGTCAAATGAAAGCATGGTCGATGCGGTGGGGATAGGGATTGCCAAATCTTTGATTCGCAATATGGGGTTCTTTGGTGCGATTGATTTCTTGAGGAGGCTTTTAGCTGCAGGTGTGCCATACGACAAGAAACTGAAGAGGGAGAACAAAGAATTTATCGTTGTGGGCCTTCTTGCAGTGACGGAAAAGTACCAGGGGCAGGGATATATGCGAAAGGTCCTGGATATCGCCTTTGAAGAGGGACGCAAAAGAAACTGTCCGGTCTATCTTGAAACAGATGGCGTAGATAAGCGCGATAAATATATGAGCCTTGGCATGGAATGTGTAGGCACCAGAAAGATAAGCGAGGGCTCGTATCTATATGATTTGGTGAAATGGCCATAAAAAAGCCTGGCGAATATAATCGCGCCAGGCTTTCGTTTTTATTTCTCATCATCCTTCTTAAGTTTTCTGAGTTTCATCTTGCGATAAATCGGAATCAGCTTGTTATAAACTGTGTACATGGTTTTGTTGATTATGTAGTCGTACTCGCCGATGAACTCTGTGTATTCTCCGCCCCAGTGTCTTTTGAAATCGTGGATGCCGTCGAGCTGGAGATCAACGCCGGTTTTTCCTACGGTGCCAAATGCATCCATAAAACGATTACCACGTTCGCAGGCTGCTTTGATGCAGTGGTCAAACATTGCGTAGTTACCGTAGAACCTGCCGTAGTGCATATCGTTTCCGCCATAGAGTGTCCAGGTTTTATCAATATAGTTGGCGGTGAGGTAGGCGGATATAGTTACGACCTCGTCGGGTTCGCTAGCAAGGGATTCTATTTGACCCTGTACAGCTACGAGATTCTTTTCTGTTTCTTTTCTTTTTCCTTCGGCCTTTTTTCCGGGATCACCCTCAAGGCTCTTTAGTTCAGCGGTGAGCTTTGCTTGCTCATCGTTTAGACGTGCCTTTACCTTCGGGATATCCAGTTTGGCAAAGTATAGATTGGCCATGTCGTATTCTGAAAGTTTGTCGTAGAAGTGTTGATAGAAATCTCCCTGGTGTGAGTAGAAGCCCTGGCGGGTTTCTGTCATCTTCATGAGACGAACAAATTCATCCATGTCGGAGGAAGATCCTTCTACAATCTGAATATCATTTTCTGCGGCCTGTCTCAGGCGGCGCTTAACTATCTTTGCATAGCGAGCTTCCGTTTCTTCGGCTCCATCTATGGTGCTGATTCTAAAGGTGAACCTGGGCTGCTCGCCCTCAAAGAAATTATATAGGGGCTTAGCCTTATATCCAATTGCCTTCAAGTACTGCACAAGCGATGTGTTTTCTTCGCCGTCGATGGTCTTACCATCTATATCAAGAGTTCTAAGTTTTATATCCGGATCGGTTTTAAAGAAAACGGCCTTATGCTTTTTCCCAAAGTCTGCGATGCTCTTTGTTATAAATGCTAAAAGCTCGCGGTTACTCCAATCCATAGTAAAGCCACGTGGGATATAGAAATAACTGTATCCCGCGTAGAGAGGTTTCTTAAGGACTAGTGCGGTCGCGATTAGTGAGCCGCCTTCTGATTCACGCACGCCTACATGGTAGGGGATCCAGCCTCTCGTGGTCTGCACTTCGCCCCAAGCCCAGGAGCCCAAGAAGTGGGTCTTTACGCCCGGAGTTGTTGCAAACTCCATCCACTCTTCTTTTTGTATGTTTTCATCAAATGCGTAGTAGTTTTCCATGAGTATTAACCGTTTTTATATTTCGTAGTTTATTTTTGTTTATGGATAGTAAATCAAATAATCATCCATCTTGTTCCAATCGTCATCATTGATTGAATAGATGCCTTCATCGTCAGCCTGAATCTGAACGGATATGGTCTTTGTTTCTTTATATCCGAGTGAGGGCAGGAGACTTAATATGCAGTCTATAATCGTATTTGTATAATCGTCGATATAGGCCTCGTAGAAAGCGTCGAACTCCTCGTCGCTCATTGCCTCGACATCAACACCTTCGTATCTTGCGGAGAACTCATTATAGGGTTCGTATGTCCCGCTTGAGAGTGTTTCTATCGCCTTCTCCATGATATCGATAGGTTCTATGCTTACTTGAACAGTATAACTGCCATCGCTTTGCTTAACGGATTCCTTTGCTTCGTATTTTGATTTCTCGTATATTTGCTTATACATAGAAATAATTTTGTTTCTAGTTTCTTCCCTGAGGTCCTCAAAGCTTTCGTCGTATGACGAGTCAACAATGTCAAAGTAATAGCAGAAGAACTCAGCTTCAGTGTTTAGGCCTTCTATATAATTGTCTCTTTGAACGTCTGCGGTAGAGCCTATTACTTCAAGATAGTCATCCGAGATGATTCCTTTATAGATGGCATCAAGATTCCCGCTAACGAGTGTACGCATCTTGTCAACTGGCGTGCTGGAAGACCCGCAGGCCGCAAGCCCCAATACCATAAGTATGGATAGTATGATAATTACAATTTTTTTCATATATATTCTCCATTATCTTTATTTCATAAAAATATATTCACACAAGGAGGATTAAAAGTCAATAACTCCACGAGCATTGCAAAACTCAGGCACATATTCTATAATGAAGGGTACGAAAAGGGGAAAGGAGTTATTATGGCAACAGATATAGGAATAGATCTTGGCACTGCAAATGTGCTTGTATATATAAAAGGCAAAGGGATTGTTCTGGAGGAACCGTCCGTTGTTGCAGTTAATAAAGATACCGACGAGATTCTTGCCGTGGGTGAAGAGGCCAGGCAGATGCTCGGTAGAACGCCAGGAAATATAGTTGCGGTAAAGCCGCTCAGGGATGGCGTGGTTTCTGACTATGACATCACTGAGAAGATGCTAAAATACTTCATCCACAAATCGGGTGGCGGCGGAAGATTTTTCAAGCCCAGAATTATGGTCTGTGTACCGAGTGGTGTAACAGACGTAGAGAAGAGAGCCGTAAGAGAGTCTGCAACTCAGGCGGGCGGTAAGAATGTATATCTTATAGAGGAACCGGTTGCCGCTGCTATAGGCGCAGGACTCGATATCGCCAGACCTGACGGCGTCATGGTAATAGATATTGGTGGTGGAACTACAGATGTTGCTGTTATAGCACTTGGTGGAATCGTAACAAGTGCTTCGATAAAGGTCGCTGGCGACAAATTTGATGAAGCGATAGTCAACTATATGAGAAGAAATCACAAGCTCTATATCGGTGAACGTACAAGTGAGGATCTTAAGAAGATGCTCGGTACTGCATTCCCGAGAGAGGTTAGCGTCAAGGCTGAATGCAGAGGCCGCGATATGATTAATGGACTTCCAAAGGTTGTTGAGGTAACTTCAGAGGAAATCATGGAAGCTCTTGAGGAACCGCTCTATCAGATTTGCGAAACCGTTCACCAGGTTCTTGAGAATACGCCGCCTGAACTAGCTGCGGATATTACAAACTCCGGTATCGTTCTTACGGGCGGTGGTGCAAACCTCTATGGATTTGACAAGCTAATCGCTCAGCACACCGGAATGGAAGTACGTGTCGCAGAGAATCCGGAGCAATGCGTTGCGATTGGAACAGGAAAGGCGCTCGACGTAATTGAATCAATTGAGAGCAACAAGCTGAATGCAAGAGAACCTTATCTATAAACCATAGTAAATGAAGCTGGGGCTGGTCATAATTGGCCACCCCATTATTTTTGAAGAGAAGACAGATGATGTATGAATTAATTGCCACTGCGACCTTTGGTCTTGAGGCTGTAGTTAGAAGAGAAATAGAAAACCTTGGATATGAAGTAATCAAAACCGAAGACGGCAAGATTACATATCGGGGAGATGAGAGAGCCATAGTAAGAAGCAATCTTTGGCTGAGGGCATCAGACCGTGTTTTGATTAAGCTCGCTGAGTTTGATGCTGCGACATTTGAGGAGTTGTTTCAGGGGATCAAAGGAATCGCTTGGGAGAATTTTGTTCCGAGTGACGGCAAGGTAATTGTTACGGGAACATCTGTTAAGAGCACTCTTCATAGCGTGCCGTCTTGCCAGAGCATCGGAAAGAAAGCTATAAGCGAAAGACTTGGTGCGCATTACGGACTAAAGACGCTTCCTGAAACGGGCGCAGAATATGTGGTTAAACTCACGCTGCTAAAGGATAGAGTTACGGTGACGTTGGATACGAGTGGCGTGGGACTTCACAAGAGGGCGTATAGGCTTAAGTCGGTTGAGGCGCCAATCAAAGAGACGCTCGCCGCAGCAATGATAGAATTGTCGTTCTGGAGAAAGGATAGAATCCTGGTGGATCCATGTTGCGGATCCGGAACAATTCCAATAGAGGCCGCTATGATAGGAAAGAATATAGCGCCGGGACTTATTAGGACGTTTTCATCCGAGTCATGGAATATTATTCCGAAAGAAGTTTGGGAAGAGGAGAGAAAAGCTGCTCGCGCATCTATTGATAATGAAACCAAACTTAATATCGTTGCCGGAGATATAGATAAAGATGCACTTGCTATCGCAAAGGAAAATGCAAAGAAGGCAGGAGTAAGTGATGCTATTGAATTTGTAGAAGGAAATATGGGTGCTCTTAAAAAGGTTGATGACGAGCAGAATATAATCCTTATATCAAATCCTCCGTACGGAAAAAGAATCGGCGAGAAGGAGTCCATGGAATCCATCTACGAAACATATCGCTATTATTTAAAGAAGCATAGTGAGTGGTCGCTCTTTGTTATTACAGCAGACAAGGATATTGAGAAGAAAATCCGAAAGAAACCTGCGGACAAAAAGAGAAAACTATACAATGGAAGAATTGAAACTTGTTATTATCAATTCTACGGAGATAAACCAAAGAAATAAATGAGCGTAAAGATTCAAAGAAAGATTCCGGAGTTACTTGCTCCGGCAGGAACAAAAGAAGCATTCATCGCTGCAGTAGAAGCCGGAGCGGATGCTATCTATCTTGGAGGAAAAGTGCTGAACGCCAGAATGGGTGCCGGCAATTTTTCTTTGCCTGAAATGAAGGATGCTATAGAGTTTGCGCATAAGCGTAAGGTTAAGGTGTATATCACCGTGAACACGCTCGTAAAAGATGATGAGATGGAGGAAGCGATTAACTATTGTCGCGACTTATATAACATAGGTGCAGATGCTCTTATCATTCAGGATCTGGGGCTGGGTTATCTGGTTAAAAAGTATATGCCTGACTTTCCGATTCATCTTTCTACGCAGGGTTCTATTTATGACAAGGCGGGCGTTGATGCCGCGGCGCGCCTCGGGTATGAAAGAGTGGTTCTTGCGCGCGAGCTTTCGCTAGATGAAATAAGAACTATATGTAAGGAAACAGAAACTGAAATTGAAGTATTCTGCCACGGCGCGCTTTGCATTTGTTATTCCGGGCAGTGTCAGATGAGTAGGGCGATAGGTGCAAGGAGCGGAAACCGCGGTGCATGCGCTCAGCCGTGTAGATTGCCTTATGAAATGATAGGCGGAGGAAAAAAGAAAGGGTATTTGTTAAGTCCTTCGGATATGAATTTGATTGACTGTATCGGAGAACTCTCAGATGCCGGTGTTGCGTCTCTAAAGATTGAAGGGCGAATGAAGTCTCCGGAATATGTTGCAGTTGTTGTTTCTATTTATAGAAAGTATCTGGACGAGTATAAAGAAAAAGGAAACTATAAAGTTTCGGACGAGGACAGGCTTGCGCTTGCACAGATATTCAACCGCGGTTTTACCACGGCATATATTAATGGAAGAAGCGCGGACTCGGAGTTCATGTCCGGTGAAAGTCCAAAGCATAGAGGCCTTCCGGTGGGCGAGGTACTTTCTCTATCAAAGATAAAAGCTAAAGACGACAGATATACCATAGAGGCTAAGCTTATTGTTCCGGTTGAAAAGAATGATGTTTTGGAAATAGGTGAGGCGCACTGCAAGGTTACACTTCTGGAAGGAAAGTATCCCAAGCAGATTATCGGAGACGTCATTGGAAATGTTTCGCGCGGAGAAAAGATTTATAGGATGGCATCCGATGGGCAAATTAAAAACGCTTCCGTTTTTTATAAAAACAAAGATTGGCACGAAGGGAAGTTTGTAAAGAAAAGCAAACTGACGTGGGATGTTGTTCCTAGTAAGGATGGATATATAAAATGCGTACTTAGAGACGATGCGGGGCTTTCGGTTGAAGTAACAGGCGGACCTTTTGAGGCTTCGGAAGAGATGAGTTCCGACGAAAGAATCAGAGAGTCGCTTGGCAAAATGGGCGGAACACCTTTTGAAGTTGAGAAGGTAAATATTCGTGGACGCATTTCGTATAGGATTCCTGTTTCAAAATTAAATGAACTAAGACGTCTCGCTGTTGAACTGATGGAGGCAAAACTCTGTGAGGTTGATAGGAGTGCAGGCGAGAACTTTGATATAGTTGATAAAGAATTTGATAGAGAGTTTGACAAAGAACTTGACTTGCATTCTAATGCGTGCACATCTAATGCGTGCAATATAGAACTCTATTATCATAGTGTTAATAGTTTTCTTAACGATGAAAGTTTGAAAGAAGAAATAGTAAAAATAAAAAACGCAAACACGAATGCAAACATTTATATTATTCTTCCTGCTACAGAACTCGTTTATAAAAAATCCGATGTAGAGAAAAGAAGGGCAGAACTCGGTGCAGAAATAATTCCGTATATCGCAAACATAACAAGGGGAAAAGAAAACATAAGGATAGAAAAAGAGTTTGATGCAATTTGTGAATTGGCTTATCGCACTGGACTCTATATCGGAAATGCCAATTGGATAAAAAGATTTTCCGATCAAGGTATTAAGGTCTATGCCGACTACGGATTGAATAGATACAATAAGTGGACTGCGCGCGTGATGAAAGAATTGGGTGCGGAATATGTTTCGCCTTCGCTTGAGGAATTTGATATCGGAAGCGGAATGTATGGACGTGCGCCTCTTATGGTGAGCGAACATCATTTTGGCGGCGACAAGCTTATAGATAGAAAAGGGGAAAAGTACGACATTTTAAGAAGCGACCATTCCGATCAAGAGAAGATTACCTTATCCGGTGAGAGAAGTATTTCCGAATGCGTCTCATACCAGCTTAAGGATGCCCAAGAAAAGCAAAGGTGGGTTAGAGTGTATATTTAGTGGGTCGGGCGTAGTCAGATTCCAAAATATTGGGGTGCTCGTCAAGTTGCTTTAAAGCAGCAAACCAACGCCCGGAACATTTGAAAATAGAGCGATTTACGGTCAGCAAAAAAGTTTTAAATTTTGCTGATTTTTTTACAAAAAATCCGTTGACAAAGGGTTTTGGTTTTGATAATATAAGTAGGCTGTCCTCGGGAAATCGGGGATTGCAAAATAGAACCTAGAAAACCTCATAGTATAGAAAAAGTCAAAGAAAAAATGACTATGCATAAGACTAGAAATGGTTAAGTGTATGGTCCCGAAAAAGACAATTTCTTAAACAGTAATTCTAGATAAGAATTAGTAAGCGCAAAGCGTAAATGAGTTTAAGAGTCAAACGAGATTAAAGCGCACGCCTAAATAGAAGAGGGCGGGCGAATTAATACCATTAAATTAAGAGTTTGATCCTGGC
>JAFSUI010000007.1 GCA_017445315.1 Bacillota bacterium
CGAGAGGACCGGGATGGACATACCTCTGGTGCACCAGTTGTTCTGCCAAGGGCATAGCTGGGTAGCTACGTATGGACGGGATAAGCGCTGAAAGCATCTAAGTGCGAAGCCCCCTGCAAGACAAGATCTCCTCCTTTTAGGTAAGACTCGTGGGAGACTACCACGTTGATAGGTCGGAAGTGTAAGTGGAGTAATTCATTAAGCTGACCGATACTAATAGGTCGAATGCTTGAACAGTTGGTTTCAAGATAAGTGCGAGCTTGAGCACGTTATTCAGTAAATTGGTGTTATATATCCGGTGACTATAGCGATGAGGTCACACCTGTTCCCATCTCGAACACAGAAGTTAAGCTCATCTGCGCCGATGATACCTGGTGGGCGACTGCCTGGGAAAGCAGGACGTTGCCGGTTCTAAAAGCGAGTTGATTATCAACTCGCTTTTTCTTTTTTTACACTGGGGACTAGAATTTGCAAGTAGAACTGTCCCCAGTGTAAATGTGATATAATGGATTTGAATGTAGGATATTGTTTTTGTATGTAGGAGAAAAAAGATGGCGGATATCTTAAAAACAAAGGAAAACCTTGAGAAGAATGGGTTTAAGGTACATTTATTTGATACACCTGAGGAAGCCGCTAAGTATTTGAATGACGAAATTGATGGGACTACGGTAGCTTTTGGCGGATCCAAGACATTGGACCAGATGGGACTCTTTGATTCTTTGGGAGCGCATAACGATGTGATTTGGCATTGGTATCCAAAGGAGGATAGCACACCAAACGAAACTAGATATAATGCTAGATATGCAAAGATCTACCTGTCTTCCGTGAATGGTCTTGCGGAGACGGGAGAGCTTGTTAATATTGATGGTGCGTTTAATCGCCTTGCTTCCGTATTCTACGGGCATGAAAAAGTATATTTGGTAATCAGCAAAAATAAGATTACGGACGATTATGATTCTGCGGTTTGGAGAGCAAGAAATATTGCGAGCCCACTTAATGCAAAGAGATACAACACTAAGACTCCTTGCGTTCAGGATGGGAAATGCCATGATTGCAATAGCCCGGAAAGAATTTGCCGTGGTATGAGCGTAATTTGGAAGGCTCCGATGGTTGGAGATATTGAAATCGTACTCATCAACAATGATGAGATGGGCTTCTAAATGACATTGACGAACAAAGATTGTACGTGATATAATTCCTTTGGTCTTTAAGACGATACAGAGATATCGGCAAGACGGGAACCAAATGGAATATACCTCTGAGGCTTTAGGCCTAGGAGAATTATGGAACTCGAACCTTGCTGTACTCGCAGCAAGGTTTTTTGTTAGGATCGTGTATGGGCTTTCCGAGGTTCCTGTATCATGACCTACAAGGGCTTTCCGAGGTTCCTGTATCATGACCTCAAGCTATCGGTAATTATGTAGATGAATGCGAGGAGAAAAAATGGGCAAGGATGTAATTGTTGCATGTGATTTTGATAGGGCATCCGAGATGTTTGATTTTCTGGACCTTTTCAGAGAGGAGAAACCGTTTTTAAAGATTGGAATGGAGCTCTTCTATGAAGAAGGTTCTTTTATCGTAAGGGAACTTAAGAGAAGAGGGCATAAGCTTTTTCTGGATCTTAAGATTCACGACATTCCTAACACTGTAAGAAAAACAATGATGGTTCTCTCTAGGATGGAGATAGACATCTGCGACGTCCATGCAAGCGGCGGAGTCAGAATGATGGAAGGCGCTCTTCAGGGAATCACAAGGCTTGACGGCAAGAGACCGCTTCTTATCGGCGTAACCCAGCTCACATCGACGGACCAGGACATGTTGGAAAATGAACTGCTGATTAGGATGCCGATAGATAAAGTCGTAATGCATTATGCGGCAAATGTTAAGCGTGCAGGACTCGACGGAATAGTATGCTCTCCTCATGAAGCCGCTGCTGTTCATAAGAAATTTGGAAAGCGATTCATCACAGTGACTCCGGGTATCCGTTTTGAGGATAGTGAAATCGGCGACCAAAGAAGAATCATGACGCCGGCACAGGCAAAGGAAGTTGGTTCCGATTATATAGTTGTCGGAAGACCGATTACCCAGGCAAAGGATCCGGTTGCGGCGTATAGAAGATGCTGCAAAGAATTCATAGATAAACCAAAGAAAAAAGCAAAATAGCGCCATATGGAGAGAAAAATGAAAGATATTGAAAGAATTATTGCAAAGGATTTACTGGACATACAGGCGGTCTTTCTTAGACCTGATGAGCCCTTTACTTGGGCAAGCGGAATAAAGAGCCCAATCTATTGCGACAACAGGCTTACGCTTACAGCGCCTGAGGTAAGAACTCATATAGAAGAGGGGCTAGCTGAGATAATTAAAACTGAGTTCCCGGAGGCAGAGGTTCTTATGGGAACTGCGACTGCAGGTATTCCGCATGCGGCGATTACGGCGCATATTATGGGACTTCCTATGGGATATGTAAGGTCCGGCGCAAAGGATCACGGCAGGCAGAACCAGATAGAGGGAAAGCTCCTTCCGGGGCAGAAAGTTGTAGTTGTTGAAGACCTTATTTCTACTGCGGGTTCATCTGTAGCAACCGTGGAGGCTCTGAGAGAGGCAGGCGCCGAGGTTATTGGTATGGTCAGCATCTTTACGTACGGAATGAAGAAGGCTTTGGACCGCCTAAATGAGGCCGGTGTAAGGAATATTTCCCTTTCAAACCTGGATGTTTTGGCCGAGGTCGCAGCCGAGAACGGATACATCAAAGCTGAGGATGTGGATAGGCTTATAAAGTTTAGAAATAACCCACAGGACGAGAGCTGGATCGGCTAAAAAAAGACCAATTTTTGTAAATTATATAGCTTTTTAGGGATGCAGAATCTCCCAAATCATGGTATAATTTTCCTATGTATGACCATTTTTGATTTGGGAGATTTTTTATTGTGCAATTACTCAAAATAGTATTCTGTGTTTTGCTTTGCTGCCCACTTGCATATCTAGGAGTGGTCCTATTTGGAAAGCTAATGGATGAGGTTCTAAAGAAGAGGTAGGCATGCGAGGTATATTCATAACGGTAGAAGGCGGCGATGGTGCTGGAAAGTCAACGCAGCTCGCCAATATAAAACAGTATATGGAGGAGCGCGGAATCAGCGCTATCTTTACGCGTGAGCCGGGAGGCACTGAAATTGCCGAGAAGATAAGGGAGATTATTTTGGATCCCGAAAACGAAGGCATGGAGGATCTTACGGAAGCGCTTCTTTATGCTGCGTCGCGTGCGGAGCATGTTAGAAAAATAATTGCGCCCGCGCTGGAGGACGGACTTGTTGTCGTCTGCGATAGATTTGTTGATTCAAGCATAGCGTATCAAGGATATGGAAGAGGGCTCGGCAAGGTTGTTGAAATGATCAACGAGCCTGCAGTCAATGGTTATTTGCCTGACTTAACTATCTTTCTTGACCTGGAACCTGATGTTGCGATGGCCAGGATTTCAAACAGAGGCCACGACAGATTGGAAATTGAAACAGAAGATTTCCATGAGCGCGTGCATCAGGGCTATCTTGATATGATTGCAAAGGAAGAAGGTCGCGGCATTAGCCGTATTGCAAGAATACCTGCAGATAGATTGGCGGGAGATATAAAGAACGATATCTATGCAGAGCTCGATCAGATTTTTGGCGAGGCAAAATAATGTCGCTTCTTGATTATAGAGAGTACAAAGAAATCGCCGAGAGACTAGGAGATGCTATTCGTTTTGATAGGCTAAGCCATGCATATATCATTGAGGGAGACAGCCTTTCAAATAGAGAAGAGTTCGCAATGGACTTTGCCAAAGCGGTTCTTTGCAAAGAACTTCCCGGAGTTGCATGCGATAAGTGCATTACCTGCCGCAAGGTCATGCACGGGAATTATCAGGACTTATATTATGTAGAGTCGGACAATAAATCTGTAAAGGATAAGGACATTTTGGAACTTCAGCAGAATCTCATAAATGTTCCGACGGGAGAAGGAGAAAGAAATATCGCCATAGTTCAGGATGCGGATACTATGACGGTTAGAGCTCAGAATAGATTTCTTAAAACACTTGAAGAGCCACAACCGGGAACAATCATAATGCTCCTTGTTGAAAATAGCGAGAAGCTTCTCCCGACAATAAGATCTAGATGCCAAACGATAAGACTGTTTGGGGATGGTCTTGAGAAAGATAATAAGTTCTCCGAGGTTGCTTCTGCACTCCTTGGAATGAGCAAGAGAAAGTCGTTCTATTTTGAGATAAAAGAAAAACTGGATTCCGAGGTAAAGGACAGAAAAGCCTCGGAAGAACTGCTTGACTCAATGGAGCATTTTGCGAGATCTGCGATGCTTGGAAGAGAAAAAAGTCTCACGCAGGAAGAAGCGTGCAAAATCATTCCGCTAGTTGAGCAGGCGCGTAAGGACATACAGATTAATGTTAATTATAAATATGCGTTAGGAGATTTATTCCTAAAGTTGGAGGAAGTTTTATGGTAAATGTAACCGGAGTTAAATTTAGAAACGCTGGAAAAGTATATTATTTTGATCCGAGCGATGTGTCCGGGCTTGAACTCGGCATGGGCGTAATCGTTGAGACTGCAAGAGGTCAAGAGTATGGCATGGTTTCTATGCTGCCGACCGACGTGAGCGAAAGCGCAGTTGTAAGACCTCTTAGAAAAGTAGTAAGAATCGCAACGGAAGAAGATATAAAGCGCAAAGAAGAAAACGAAAGCCGTCGCGAAGAAACAATGAGAATCTGTCAGGAGAAGATAGATAAACATGAGCTCGACATGAAACTCATCGACGTAGAATATACCTTTGACAATAACAAAATGGTTTTCTATTTTACGGCGGACGGAAGAGTTGATTTTAGAGAACTTGTAAAGGATCTCGCGGGTGCATTCAGAACCAGAATCGAGCTTCGCCAGGTTGGCGTTCGCGATGAAGCAAAAATGCTCGGTGGCTGCGGACCTTGCGGAAAGGGACTCTGCTGCGCAACATGGATGAATGAATTCCAGCCGGTATCCATCAAGATGGCAAAGCTCCAGAACCTTTCGCTTAACCCGACAAAGATTTCAGGAATTTGCGGAAGACTGATGTGCTGCCTTAAATACGAGAACGATGTCTATCTTGAGTTAAGAAAAGGCATACCTGAAAACGGAGAAAGAATTGATACTCCGGACGGACAGGGAAAAGTAATAGACAGCAATATCCTTTGTGGAAAAATAAGAGCGAGACTCTACACAGGGGAAAAGGAAGAGGACGGAAGCGAGAAACTTTCGGACGACATATATACATATGATAAGCAAGACGTTAGACGTCTTAACCCAAAGAAGAATAGGGCTGACGAAAAAAGAGGCAAGAACGGCAAGGGCTCTGACTTTAGGTCTGAGAGAGACGAAGATATTCTTGCTGAAGTTGATGAAGAATACAAGGCCGAGCTTGCGGCTTTGTTGGATGACTAAGCATGAAGCGTATTGACGATATAGGCTTTGGCGGTCTAAAACTTGTCCAGGATGACGAGGGCTTTTGTTACGGAACCGATGCTATTCTTCTTTCGTATATGCTTTGGCGAGACGAGAGAGAAAGTAAGAGGGCGAGAAAAATTGCCGATCTCGGAACAGGAAACGGAATAGTTCCACTTATTCTCTCATCAAAAACCGACGCGCGTATCATTGGAATCGATGTGCAGGAGGAAGCGATAAAGCTCGCGAATGAAACCGCGGAGCTAAACAATGTGGCTGCAAGGCTAGAGTTTATTACCGGAAACGTAAGAGATATAAATACTCTCGTGCCGGATGCCGGATCCTTTGATATAGTCACCATGAATCCGCCATATACAAAGGCAGGAACGGGACTTATAAGTGAGAACACTGCCAAGGCGATTGCGAGGCAGGAGATAGCGGGTTCGCTCACGGACTTTATAGCGGCCGCTGACTATCTACTAAAAAACGCGGGACATCTCTATATCGTTCATCGCCCGACAAGGCTTACAGATATAGTTAATACATTAAGAGACTATAAGCTTGAACCAAAGGAAATCCAATTTGTGTCAGGTAAACGCGGAGAGGAACCAAATATAATGCTAGTTTGCGCCATCAAAGGCGGAAGGAACGAGTTAAAAATACTTCCTGAAATGACCGTGAGGAACGATGATGGAAGTTTTACCGAAGATATGAAGGCGGCATACAAGTGATGCCGAAGGTAAGTGTATTGTTAAGGAGGTCAAGATGACAGTACAAGTTGACGTAAAGGCTGCTATGCTCGTAATACTGTTCGCAGCACTGACAGTTCTGGTAATCTACTTGATTATCGCAGTATCCAATCTTATTCCGTCGCTCAAGAAACTGAATACGATTCTTGGTGATGCTGAAACTGTAACGGGAATCGTGAAAGAAAAGGCTGTTGAGACAAAGCCTGCAGTAGATGATCTTTCCAAGGCAGTTCTCGGATTTGCAAATGCAGCAAAGGGCAACGAGACGAGTATCGCTTCTGTCTCAAGTTTAGCAAAGGCGATTAGTTCATTGGTATCGATTATCAAGAACAGTAAGTAATTAGATTATTGGTGCCAGGGCACTTAGTTTCGAAAGGAGAAAGAAATGAAAGCAACAGGTGTAGTAAGACCGGTAGATGCACTCGGAAGAGTTGTAATTCCAATTGAACTTCGTAGAAATATGGGAATCCAGACAGATGATTCACTAGAAATCTTCGTAGATGGACAGTATATTATGCTGAAGAAGTACGAGCCGGCTTGCATTTTCTGTGGAAGCAACGATGAGATCGTTCAGGTTAAGGGGAAGAACATCTGCGGTAAGTGCATCGCTGATATGAAAAAACTGTAATAGATAGGCAATTGGGAGAGAGTTGTGGCTAAGTTTATAATTAACAATAGCGGACCGCTTTACGGAGAAGTACATGTAAGCGGTGCTAAGAACGCCGTTTTGCCACTTATGGCAGCGACAATACTTCCGGGTGAGACCTGCAAAATCAGAGAGGTGCCAAGGCTCTTGGACGTAAAGGTTATGCAGGATATCTTGGATTTTTTGGGTGCCGAAGTTAAGATGGACGAGCATGGCACACTTGATATCTGTATGTCAGAGCTTACGACAAGGGAGGTTCCCTTTGCTCTTGCAAACCAGATGAGAGCTTCGTTTTTGGTTATGGGTCCGCTCCTTGCAAGAGAGGGTTACGCCAAGGTTTATCTACCGGGTGGATGCACAATCGGCGCAAGACCTATAGAACTTCACATCAAGGGCTTTGAGGCTCTCGGTGCGGACATAGTAGTTAAGGACAAATACGTAGAAGCAAAGGTCGGTCCTGAAGGTCTGAAGGGCGCAAGCATCTATTTGGATTTCCCGAGCGTTGGTGCTACGGAAAACATAATGATGGCCGCAGTTCTTGCAGAAGGAACAACATATATTGAAAACGCTGCAGAGGAACCCGAGATAGTAGATCTTGCAAACTTCCTAAACAAAATGGGTGCAAGCATCAAGGGTGCGGGAACGGACAATATTAAAATAGAAGGTGTTAAAAAGCTAAAGGGCACCGAGCATACCGTTATTCCTGACAGAATAGAGACAGGAACATTTATGCTTGCCGCTGCAATTACTCGCGGCGAGATGATGATTAAAAATATCGTTCCGGACCACGTAAGACCAATCGCAGCAAAGCTCAGAGAGTGTGGCGTTGTCGTGGAAATAGCAGAGGAAGGACTCTATGTTAACGGAGGAAAGAACCGCTTGGTTTCCACCGATATAAAGACGCTTCCTTATCCGGGATTTCCGACAGACATTCAATCGCCATTCATGGCATTCTTGACCACAGTAGAAGGTTCGGGCACAGTAATAGAAACGGTATTTGAAAATCGTTTTATGCATGTGCAGGAACTTAACAGAATGGGAGCCAATATAGTTACGGAAGGTAATAGGGCAATCGTTCAGGGTGGCAAAGAGCTCGTTGGCGCCCATGTTGCCGCAACAGACTTAAGAGCAGGTGCTGCACTAGTACTTGCGGGGCTTGCTGCAAAGGGCACAACCGAGGTATTTGATATTTATCATATTGAAAGAGGATACGAGAATTTTGTTGCAAAATTCCGTGACCTAGGTGCAGATATTGTACGAATAGATGACTAAGAAAAAGCATCGTAGAAAACTTAAAATCATCGGCTACTTAGTTCTCCCTGTTTATCTATTTTACGGGGAGATATTATTTAAGCTATTCACAATAAGGGAATGTCCTCCTATAACATGGCTATTGTTGTTCCTTTTCCCTATAGCCGCTGGTTTTATTGTCTCGATGCTTACCGGTTTCTTTAAAAACAGAAAATACAACCGCGTTGTTCGTGTGGTACTCATGTGCATCTTCGCCATTGTTTTCTTGGTGAATGTGTTCGTCTATAAACAGTTTAAAACATTCTACGAACCCGCAACAGTAATAGCGGGAGCAGGCGGTGTCGCAACCGAATTTATGGATCACGTTTGGAAACTTATCTTTTCTCCGAGTGGGCTTGCGGCAATCGCACTTTATTTTGCACCGATAGTTCTGTATTTTATCTTTGGAGAAAAAATCGATTCAGGAGAGAGGGCTTCGTTCTATACGTATGTAGAGCTTGCGCTTCTTTGTGCGTTGCTAAGCCTGATAGCGATGCCTATAGTCAATGGAAACGAAGGTCTAAAGGGTGTTTATTCCACCAGATACAATTATCAGACTGCAGTAACCGATTTTGGTCTTACCACGGGAATTAGACTTGATGTAACGAATAGTCTTAAGAGAAGGCTTGGCTTAAATAAAAAAGAAAACCAAGGCATATATGCCCTTACGCCGGAAGAGTACGAAAAAAACATAACTCGCGAAGGCGCAGCCGTAAGCGCCGAAATCGCAGATGCAGCATCAAAGATCGTTTATCCAAAGAGCGTGATGGATATTGACTTTAAAAAGCTCGCGGATGAAACATCGGATGGATACCTTGCGTCTATAGATGAATATGTTGCGAGCCTGACTCCGTCCTCACAGAATGAATACACAGGAATATTCAAGGGAAAGAACCTTATCTTTATCACGGCTGAGGCCTATTCAAATAAAATAATAAGTCCTGAGCTAACGCCTACGCTTTATAGGCTTTCAACAAAGGGAATCAATTTTACGGATTATACACAGCAGGCGAGTGCAGGGACCATAGGCGGAGAGTACCAAAACATTTTTGGTCTCTATCCGTCTGACGCCGGTGAGTCATTCATAAATATGGCAAGAAACCTTACGTGGTTTACCATGGGCTCACAGCTTACCAGAGAGGGATATTCAGGAAGGGCCTTCCATAATGGAGAGCTCACCTATTACGATAGACATATTACGCATAATGCCCTTGGTTATACGGACGAGTATCTGGCTCAAGGAAATGGACTTGAGGATATGATAAGCCCGGGGTGGCCTGCTAGCGACAAAGAAATGTTTGAAGCAACGCTTCCGATGTATTTGGATAAGCAGCCGTTCAATCTATATTATATGAGTGTCAGCGGACATTCGCTCTACAGCCGGGACGGAAATGCCATGGCGGAAAAGAATTGGGACTATGTAAAGGATCTTGATATGTCAGAGACATTGAAGGCTTATTACGCAGCCAATCTTGAACTGGAATTTGGTCTTCAGAGCATTATGAATACATTGGAAGAGCAGGGGATACTCAAGGACACAGTAATAGTTATTGCGGCAGATCACTTCCCTTATGGCTTGGACTATGATGGTTATATGGGAAATCTCCCGTATGTTGCAGAACTCTATGGATATGAACCCCAAACATATTTGGAGAGAGATGAGAATGGTTTGATTATCTGGTCGGGAGAACTTGAGGACTGGGCGCCGATAGTTGTTGATGCGCCGGTATCTAGCCTTGACATACTTCCTACGCTTTCAAATTTATTTGGACTTGAGTGGGATTCAAGATTATTCCCGGGACGAGACGTTTTCTCGGATGCGGAACCGATAGTATTTAACGCAAGCTACGACTGGAAGACGGACAAAGGAACATACATATCTTCAAAGGCAGAGTTTACTCCTAAATCGGGCGCAGTAATTCCGCCAAACTACGTAGAGCGTGTTAACAGCATAGTGAGAGGAAAGATGGAGTTTTGCTGGGATGTACTTCATTACGATTATTACAGACACGTTATAGAGGATAGCGGATATTTGAACAAACGCTAGGTATCAGTCAGTGGTTTGGGAGATAAAACAGCAGATAAACTAGCAGATAGACTTTTGTCGGATAAAAAAATAACGGCGCGAGTTTTTGAGAAATTTTCATTGACTCAATGCCGTTTTTGTTTTTTTTGGAAGCGGTGCGCTATCTATTAAGTGCTATGCAACACCGTTTGCGATTGAAATACCGTCAGACTTCTGTGCGAGACCCAGTGCCTTTAAGGCATAGGACATAGCACATTCATATCCGACTTCTGGGTCGTGGTGACATTCCGATGCGCCTATGCTAACGGTAAGTGGTATAGATCCACCAATACATGCGTCGTTTATAGATGACTGTATCTCGGCGCAGATTTCACTTACTTCACTCTTGTCGCGAAGGTGATGAAGCACCACAACAAAAGTATAGTCGTTATAGCGGGCGATCAAGGTATCTTCCAATGCGTAAGCAGACATAATGTCTTCCAATTCCTTCAAGACTTCCTTTGTCTTTTCGGGTCCCCAAGCAGCTCTGCGAGCAAGGTAGTCGTCAATCTGGACAATGCAGATTGCGTGATCACCGCAAGCTAGAGTTTGGTCATCGCATTTGGATAGGCAATAGGAATTCAACCAGTCCCAAGTATTTATTAATTTTTGACTTAGATCCTTGGTCATTGCGAAATAAACCTCCTCAACTTTCAATCCAAATATTAAATTATTGCCCGTACTGAACTGTTCTAATTTCGATATGAAAGCGTTCCAAAACGTGACGGAACCGTTGATTTTTCAGTTATTTTTAGCCTTTCAGCTCAAAAATCATACTTTTGGACGATGCCAAATTTGTGACCTTTTGACGCCAATTGGTACTTTGTATATGTAAGGCGAAGTTGATATAATTATTGATGTAGATATAAAGAGGTGATCGCTATGAAGAAAAAACAAGTGAGAAAACCAAGAAAGGCTATAGTAATGGTTTTGACGCTGCTATTTACTTTGGGCTTCCTTGGAGGATGCGTAATGGATAAAACGGGTATGGTTAATCCTTCAACAAATCTCATGGATGGTGTCAATGTTAAGGCTGAGCTCTCAAGCCAGGATATTACATCTTGGATGGAAAACCAGAATATGCAGCAGTCGGTTAATACATTTGGCGTAAGCATGTTTAAACAAAGTATAGGAGATGCAGGTGGGGAGAACCTTTTGGTTTCTCCGATTTCCGTTCTCTATGCTATGTCCATGTGTGCGAACGGCGCAAACGGAATCACCAGATGTGAAATGCTTGATGCGCTTATAAACGGATTTTCTAACGGCGAAGTAAAATGCGGAACTCGCGAAACTCCGGGAGAAGGAGACATCTTTGATGAATGGCAGGAGAGGCTTAACGGATATCTCGGATCGTATCTTGCTGCTATAGAAGGATACGAGGGTGACCCTGAGAGACCTTCCGATTTACATATCGCCAATTCTATTTGGATGAAGAATGATGATAAGCTCCATGTTGAAAAAGACTTTCTTGAGACTAACGGAAGATACTATAATGCGGGCCTCTATAAATCCAATTTTGATGAGAACGCAAGAAAAGAAATCAACAAATGGATAGAAGATAATACAAACGGCCTCATAAAAGATATGCTTGAGGATATGGATGAGAATGCAATCATGTATCTCATAAATGCTTTGGGGTTTGAAGCCGAGTGGCTCTCGCCTTATGAAGATTATCAGGTTGAGGACGAGACATTCCATGGTGAAAACGGAGACACACAGGTTCCGTTCATGCATAGCGGAGAGTGGGGATATCTAAAAGATGATCTTGCGACCGGATTTATCAAGCCTTATGCGGGCTGGGATTATGCCTTTGTCGGACTCCTTCCAAACGAGGGAGTAAGCGTTGATGAATATATTGAAAGCCTTACAGGTGAAGGTCTATACAAGATGCTGACAGAGTATTCTCAAGAGGATGTAATTGTTTCAATTCCGCAGTTTGAAAATGAGAGCGCGATGTCCCTTGTAGAAACATTTAAGAAGATGGGCGTAAAGGATGCGTTTGACTTGGATGCAGCCGATTTCACAAAGCTTGGTACATATGAGGATAGGAATATCAGAATTGGCGACATCCTTCACAATACATATATTAAGGTGGATCAGAACGGAACAAAGGCCGGAGCCGCGACCGTAGTAGAGATGGTTGCGGAAGGGGAATTCTTTGAGCCGGAACCACCAAAGGAAGTTCACCTTGATAGACCATTCATCTATATGATCATAGATGCAAATCAGCACATTCCGCTATTTATCGGTGTGGAGAGGAATATATAAAGCATTGAATCCTTAAGGCAATTAAAAACTCCAGCGATTTCTCGCTGGAGTTTTCTCTATCTCTTTTCATCTATCTCTTTTCTTCTATGCGAACGCGTCCCTCGTGAAGGCTGTCTTTGAAGAAGTCCTTTACGGAGCAGCCGGCGCGGCCTGATGATGCGCAAGCGCAGGCGCAGGCACATGATGACGCGCAGGCACAGGATGATGCACAAGCGCATGATGATGCGCAGGAAGAAGATCTTCCGCCGGACCTTCCGCCGGACCTTCCGCTTCCTCCGGAACGTGGGCGACTCACCGGTACGTTAACTACGTTTACTCTAATATATGTATCGGAGGAGTCACCGTATCTATAGGTTCCGTTTCTTATGTACCTTTCCGGTTTTTCTATTTGACTTTCTTCTACGATTTCTTTGCTCTTAATCATGCTGCGTCCGCAGTATGGGCAATCGTCTCGTCCTTCTACGCGGGCTGAGCCACAGCTTGGACAATTGTGGAAGTATTCTATCTTTGTTCTTGTTATTTTCTTCTCTGTGGTTCTTCCTGAGCCAAATCCGAGGCCGTGAGCAACCCACCTTATAAAGATTACCGTCAATATGACTGGTGTACAGAGAATACCAAACGCGACGAGCGCTCCAAAGAGGGCAACTATTGGATTATCTCTAATACCGGGGCTATAATCGTAATCATCAACATAGTCGTAGTCATAGTCGTCATCCGTATAGTCGCTTCCACCGCTCGCATAATCGGACTGTCTTTCTACCGAGAAGCCAAAGGTATCATTGGGGTAAACTACGGTCATGGTGTATCTATCGCCTGCCGAGAGAGAGGTGTTAAAAATCAGATATCCATCTTCCTCAAAGCACTCAGGCTGCCATGCGCCGGCTTTTTCGGCATTCCAGCGTATGGTGAGGTCATCTACATCTATTCCGTCAAACCATGCAGGCGTGAAGGTATAAACTGTTTCACCGGGAACCCATTTATCGATTTGATACATATAGTCCTGAGTCATGGAAAACTCAATTGTAACCGTTTCATCCTCGCCGTAACCGCGGTCAAGGTAGATGGCGAGACTACTTCCGTTATCGTCTATGGAAGAAATAGTATCGCTGAGCGGTACTATGTTCTCGTGATGAGCATTTGGAACTCCTAGATTAATCCACTCTAGTTCTCCGATTGAATCATCAAGAACCTTCCACTCAATGTGGTAGGTCATATTGAGTGAAGCGTCGCTATTAACATCAACTGTTATTGTGAAGTCCAAAATCTCATCGGTTGCCGCAGCATAAACAGGGGAGACGGAAAGGATGAGAGCGAGCACTAGAGATATTACTAGGCCTAGGCTTATTGTTTTCTTTGCTCTATTCATTAGCAGTACCTCCTAAGCGGACATTCGCCTGTCATCTCTGATGAAAAGTCTCTATGGTTAATGCATGTGTTGGAGTTCCAAACGGATTCCCAATCGTCGTCTAGCATGTTTCCGAGAGGCTCATCTGAGAGCCAGCTTTGGCAAGGAACGATATTTCCTCCCGGGGTGATGGCCATATTGGATAGGCATGCGCCACATGAAGGTGAGGGGATTCCCAGTTCCTCAAAGACGCTTTGCTTAATCCATCCCGGAGAAGTAAATGCTATTTCCATTCCATTTTCGTGGCAGTATGAAACGGCGTCTCTTAAAATTATCTCAAGTTCTTCTTCTGAAAGCTGAAGGTTCTCCGATTCTTCCTCGGCTGCATTTCCTGTTGTTATTAGGCCTGAGCAAGTTACGTAGATAACGCCTTTTTCGTGAAGGAATTTCAGGGTATCGAGATAATCCGTATTAAGCGCACAAATTGGTGTGTTTATGCTTACGGAGAGACCTTCTGCGAGGGCGTTTTCAATTCCTGCAACCGTGCTTTCGTATTGATCGACACCTACAAGTTTGTTATGGATGTCAGGGTTAACGGAATAAAAAGTTATCTGCACGCTATCTAGCTCGGCATCGTGCAGGGCACGGCAATAATCCTTGGTGAGCTTGATTCCGTTGGTATTTAGACGCGATATGAACCAGCGCGCATATTTGATTAACTCTATAATGTCATCGCGCAGGGTTGACTCGCCACCGGTAAACGTAACCTGAGGGATACCGACCGCTCTACATTTATCAAGAATTGATTTCCATTCTTCTGTCGTGAGTTCGGGCTCATCCGAGTGGACTTGACCTGCAGCGTAGCAATGAATGCATTTTTGATTGCAGTGCCAGGATCCGTCCTTGGTCATGGCGCTTACCATCACGTCCATTCGGTGCGGCGCATTCATATATTCAGAATACTCACCGATGCTCATATAGTTTATGTCAGTCGTGACTTCTTCGCGATAGGCAATCTGGCGCATCGTAGTATATATGACGTTGATGTCTTCTTTGATGCGCTTGATGGAGAGAATAGGCATTATCTCCTTGACGCTCCTTGCTGCAGAATCAAGAATATTATTGATTATTTCCTCGTCAATTTCTTTGCCGTCATATTTATTGGTTTCCCTGATCATCTCGGCGAGAATAATAGCCCTAGCAAAGTTTACGGGCACGACATCGGTTCCGTTAATGATTGCAACGCTAGGATTAAGAGCATTCTCCTCCTTCTTGGGCGGAATCAGATGGATGCGTATTGCACCCGGCCCATCAGGGTTAAGAGTAGTATGGAGAACCTCGTTAAAGGTTTTATCCATATATTCATTAATGTTTTTTACCGTTTTGGTTTTTCTGAATAGTTTTGGTACAGGAATCATTTTGCCCTCCGTGAATAAAACTGCGTATATCTAATTATCGTGGAAAAGGGTGGCAGTAGTCAAGTATCGAGCAAAATAAAAACCGCTAAATGCCTGAATTTAGGAGAGTGTAAATAATTCTGTGTAAACTAAATACTTAGTAAGTATGAATCCTCCTGGATGAATGGTAGAATGAAACCAAGCCAGGAGGATTTAATTATGGCAAGAAGAAGAAAATTATCACCGGAGCGCAAAGAATTTATCG
>JAFSUI010000008.1 GCA_017445315.1 Bacillota bacterium
ATTTGCAAGTAGAACCGTCCCCATTGAAAAAAATTTGCAAGTAGAACCGTCCCCAATGAAAAAAGAGAAAGAGTTTAATGAATCATAAGAAATTTGATGGTGTGGATCACCCGACAAGGGAGGTTGCGGATCTCCGCGACCTGATAATATCGAGTTGCGAGATGTTTGGTGATAAGACGGCTTATCTTCAGAAGGATAAGCCGGGCGGAACTTATCGCTCTATTAAGTATGCGCAGGTTCTGAGTGATATGAATGCGCTCGGTACGGGGCTCATAAGTCTCGGCCTAAAGGATAAGAAGATAGCGCTTATCGGCGACACGTCATATCTTTGGTTCCTTAGCTATTATGCGACGGTTTGTGGGACGGGCGTAATTGTTCCGCTGGATAAGAATCTTCCGGCGGAGGAGCTCTACGGAATCGTAAAGCGCTCCGGCGCGTCTGCGCTAATATTTGACAGTAAATCCGAGAAGCGCCTCGCGGAGGTTTTTAAGGATCCTTGCAACCTTGAGCATTTTATTTGCATGACGGATAGATCGGATATAGAGGGGCATAAGATTCTTTCGCTTCAAGAGATTATAAAAGACGGAAGAAGCCTCCTCGCAGGTGCAAATGGTGAACCAGCTGACCGCCGTTTCATCGATGCCGAGATAGATCCCAATGTAATGTGCACGCTCATCTTTACTTCGGGAACGACAGGCTCCGCCAAGGGTGTAATGCTTTCGCACAAGAACATCGCATCCAACGTTGTCAATATGTCAAAGCGCGAGATGCTCGGAGAAAACTGGATAGTTCTCTCCATCCTTCCAACGCACCACACGTTTGAAAACACTTGCGTTGACTGGACGACATTCTATCAGGGAAAGACGCTCGCCATCTGCGAAGGCATCAAATACATCACACAAAACATGAAAGAGGTCAAAGCGAACTGCATGGTTGGCGTGCCGCTCGTCTTTGAAAAAATACATAAGAGTATGTTCAAGCAGGCCGAGAAAACAGGCCAGCTAGAAAAACTTGAAAGGGCAATAGAACTTTCAAAGCGCCTTAAGCTCTATAACAATCCGCGCGTAGTGAAGAGGATGTTTAAATCCATCCACGATGCGCTCGGCGGAAACATGCAACAGTTCATTGCGGGTGGCGCAGCGATTGACCCCAAGGTAATAGAAGACTTTGAGGCCATGGGAATTCCGATGATGCAGGGTTACGGCATGACGGAGTGCTCGCCGATTATCGCGGTCAACCAGAATAATTACAGCATCGCAAGCTCGGTAGGTCGCCCAATGAGCGGAACGAGCGTAAAGATTGAAAATCCTGACGCAGACGGAATCGGAGAAATCGTAGTTAAGAGCCCATCGGTCATGCTCGGTTACTATGAGGACCAGGCCGCGACCGACGAGGTTATAAGAAACGGCTGGCTCTACACCGGTGACCTCGGCCGCATGGATCAGGACGGATTCCTCTACGTGACGGGCCGCAAGAAAACCGTCATCGTAACAAAGGGCGGAAAAAACATCTTCCCCGAGGAACTCGAAGAAAAAATAAAAGAAAATGAACTCGTAAAAGAAGTCCTCGTTCACGGCATTACAGATAAGCGCGTCGGAAACGTACTCGTTACTGCGGACATTCAGCCGAACTTTGCTCTTCTCAAGCAAATGCACGGCGAGATGAATAGCAGCGAGATTTATGATTTCTATAGAGAATTAATAGATAAACTTAACGATACCTTGCCGGAGTACAAAGCAATCAAGAGAGTTAACATTCGCGAGAAGGACTTTGAGATGACAACAACAGGAAAGATAAAAAGATATGGCAACTTCGTTGAAGGCGAAGAAATTGGAGGCAGTATGGACTATAGGGCAATTAAGGACGAAGAACGTAAGCACGCAGAAAAAGTGATTGCAGACATTCTTAAGAGCGACGATCCGTACCTGAGGTACAAGACCGGAAGGCCGATCACGGACATCAAGCAGATGTTCAACTCAAGTGTAGAACTTTATGGCGACAACGTAGCGTTCAGACAGAAATTTGTAAAGGGCGAGCCGTACAAAGAAATTACATATAAGCAGGCGCAGGCAGATGTTAACGGACTCGGAACCGCGCTAATAAATAGAGGACTAAAGGGTAAGCGCATCGCAATTATCGGAGACACATATTATCAGTGGGAGACAACATATCTTGCAGTAATCGGCGGAGTCGGAGTTGTCGTTCCGCTAGATAAAGAACTTCCCGCAGAGGACCTCAAGTATCTCGTTCAGGATGCAGAGGTTTCCGCAGTTCTCTTTAGCAAGCGCTTTGAGGAAACATTTAAAAACATGAAGGCTTCAGGAGACACCAAGCTTGAGCTCCTTGTAAATATGGATGCCGAGATGGATCTCTATCTTGAACGCGGAACCACAGAAGGCCTCCACGATGACGAAATCATAAGCTGGGCGCAGCTCGTTCGTGAAGGAAAAGAACGTGTCGCGCAGGGCGATAGACAGTTCCTAGATGCAGAGATAATTGCGTCCGACATGGCCGTAATCCTCTATACTTCAGGAACAACGGGCTTTGCCAAAGGCGTAATGCTCTCCAACACAAACCTAGCGGAAAACCTGATGGCTGCACCGACAATACTTAACGTAAATGATTGGGATATCTTCTTCTCCGTTCTTCCGGTGCACCACACTTATGAATGCACATGCGCATTCCTGATGCCGCTCTACAAGGGCGCATCCATCGCATTCTGCGAAGGACTAAAATACATAACAAAGAACCTAGAAGAAGTAAGACCGACGATGCTCCTCGGCGTTCCGATCTTAATCGAAACACTTTACAAAAAGATCTGGAAAGCCGCCAAAGAAAAAGGAAAAGATAAAACCTTAAGAAGACTTCTTGCGATCAACAGAAGAACAAAGAAAGCAAAACTCGACATCAGTAAGCCGTTTACCAAAGACATATTAAATATCTTTGGCGGTCGCATGAGAGTAATAATTTCAGGTGGCGCTGCAATTGACCCCGAGATACTTCAGTTCTTTAACGACATTGGAATTATCGGAGTTCAGGGCTACGGCCTAACCGAGTGTTCACCGATGGCAGCGCTCAATCCCGACGTAGAAAAGGATATGAAAAACGCATCCGTCGGACATCTTCTCCCGGGAATGGAAGTTAAGATCATAGATAAGGATCCGGACGGAATAGGCGAGATTTGTTTCCTCGGCGGAAACGTCATGATGGGTTATTACAATAACCAAGAGGCGACAGATGAGGTTCTTATCGACGGCTGGTTCCACACGGGAGACCAGGGCTATGTAGATGAAGACAATTTCATCTATATCACAGGCCGAAAGAAAAACGTAATCATCACCGGAAACGGAAAGAACGTATTCCCTGAGGAACTGGAGTATGAGCTTTCAAAGAGCCCGTACATCGCAGAGTCAATGGTATGGGGCGCAGATGATGATGACAGCACCAACGACACAACGATCTATGCGACAATTCTCATAGACGCTGAAGAAGTAGAAGAAGCGCTCGGAAAAGCATATACGGATGAGGCCCTTTATGAACTCATCTGGCATGATGTTGACGAGATAAACGAGAAGCTTCCGCTCTTTAAGAAGATCAGGAAGATAGTCATAAGAAAGCGCGAGTTTGAAAAGACCACAGGTAAAAAAATCAAGCGCTTTGTAGAGGATAACAAGAAGGCATAATCCTCGCCCGCACGGGCAGGCCAAAACAACGGGAAAATCCCCAAATTGCAAGGCTTTGAGCAATTGACAAAAAGGGGTTTTGCAAGTATAATACTGCGGTATATATGTGGGCCTTATCAATAAGGATAAGGACCCTCGCGAAAGGAGTTACGAGAAAATGACACAAGAAAACGTAATGACCCAGGAAGCGTATAATAAGCTAAAAAAAGATAGAGACGAACTCATTGCGCAGAGACCGGAAATTGCAGAGAGTCTAAAAGAAGCTCGCGCATTTGGTGACCTCTCCGAGAACGCCGAGTACGATGCAGCCAAAGAAGCACAGGCTGAACTAGAAGCTCGCATCATGAAGCTCTCAGAGAGATTAAGAACTGCAACAATCATCAAAGACGAAGATCTCACTCTTGACATGGTTAACCTTGGTCTCACAGTAAAAGTAAGAGACACAAGATCCAAAACAGAAGAGAGATATAGCCTTGTTGACGCAACAGAAATCGATCCGTTCTCAGACCCAATCAGAGTTTCTATAGAGTCCGTTGTCGGAAAAGCGCTCTTTGGAAAAAAGGTTGGCGACAAAGTAGAAGTTTCCGCACCGAACGGAAAGCCAATCAGACTTGAGATAATTGAAATCAGCAGAACAGCATAAGTTAAATTATGTTTTTGTTTGCTGCCGGCATTGAAATATATGCCGGCAGAAGTGCATATACGGTATTTTATAAGAGGAAGAATTATGGAATCCAACGAAAACAGAAATATGCCGGAGCAGGCAGAAGAACAATTTGAACAGACAGAGGAGCAACTCTCCGAACAGAGAAAAATCAGAAGAGAAAAGCTCCAGAATCTTCGCGATGCAGGACGCGACCCATTCCTTAACGAAACTTGGGATGTAAATGCGCACAGCAAGACCATCAAAGATAATTTTGATGCCATGGATGGAAAAGAAGTTTCCATCGCAGGTCGTATCATGACAAAACGTATCATGGGTAAGGCTGCGTTTATTGATCTTCAGGATAAAGAAGGCCGAATCCAGTCATACGTCAAGCGTGATGACATCGGAGAAGAAGATTATAAGTGGTTCAAGACTTACGATATAGGAGATATTGTCGGTATAGTCGGAAAAGTATTTAAGACACAGACCGGCGAGATTTCAGTGCATGCAGAGAAGCTCGTTCTCTTAAGCAAGTCACTTCAGGTTCTTCCGGATAAGTTCAAGGGTCTTGTTGATCAGGATATCAGATATCGTCAGCGCTATGTTGACCTCATCATGAACCCTGAGGTAAAGGAGACATTCATCAAGCGCGCCAAAATCGTAAAAGAAATCAAGCGTGTCCTTGAAGAAAAATACGGATTCCTTGAGGTTGACACACCAATACTTACAACCATCGCAGGCGGTGCCAATGCACGTCCATTTGATACACATCACAATACTCTTGACCTTGACATGAAGCTTAGGATTTCCAACGAGCTCTTCCTGAAGAGACTCATCGTTGGTGGCCTTGACCGCGTTTATGAGATGGGCAAGATGTTCCGTAACGAAGGCATGGACAGAAACCATAATCCGGAATTCACATCCATGGAATGCTATATGGCTTACGGAAATATGGAGAGCGTAATGGACGTAACAGAGCAGGTAGTATATAACGCTGCCATGGCTGTTAACGGAACTCCGATAATCACTTACCAGGGAAAGAGCTTTGATGTTACTCCGCCTTGGAAGAGACTCAATATGGCAGACGCCGTAAAGGAAATCACCGGAGTTGATTTTGATAAGATAGAAAGCGACGAAGACGCCCGCAAGGCCGCCATCGGATATGGAATGGATCCGGAAGAAGTTTCAAGCTGGACACGCGGCAAAATCATCGCCGAAATGTTCGAAGAGTATTGCGAAGAAGTTCCGGGATATCTCGATGGACCGGTATTTGTAGTAGGGCACCCTGTAGAGATTTCTCCACTCGCAAAGAGAGATCCGGCCGACCCAAGAATCACCCGTCGCTTTGAGGCATATATAAATGGTTGGGAAGTTGCCAACGCATTCTCCGAACTTAATGATCCAATCGACCAGTACGAGAGATTTGTAGAGCAGCAGCGCCAGCTTGATACAGGAGCTGACGATGAAGCCCATCCAATGGATATGGACTTTGTAAACGCTCTGGAAGTAGGCCTTCCGCCAACAGGTGGCCTCGGAATCGGAATCGACAGAGTCATCATGCTGATAACCGATGCACCGAGCATTAGGGATATAATATTGTTCCCGACAATGAAACCATTGGACGAGAAAGGAAAGAAGTCCGAGGGTGGCGAAGCTGAGAAAAAGGTCATTGACTTCAGCAAAGTAGAGATTGAACCGCTTTTTACAGACTACGTGGATTTCGACACATTTAGTAAATCCGACTTCCGCGCAGTAAAGGTTCTGGAGTGCACCGAGGTTCCAAAATCCAAGAAGCTCCTACGCTTCGTTCTGGACGATGGCACACCTGAAAAACGTGTAATTCTGAGCGGTATCAAGGAATTCTACTCACCGGAAGAACTCGTCGGAAAAACCTGCATTGCCATCGTAAACCTCCCCCCTCGCCAGATGATGGGAGAGACATCAAACGGCATGCTGATCTCCGCAGTTAATGACTATGACGGAGGAGAAATGCTGAACCTCCTCATTGTTGATGACAACATTCCGGCAGGTGCAAAGCTTTACTAAAAATTGTATTAAAACTTACGTTTCAGAAAATATTTAGGCAAAAAGAACTCCGATATGAGTTAAGAGATGATATGTAGAGTATCATCTCTTTTTTTGCCACAGAATATAAATCGAAAATCCGGTTGGCGCAAGAGAATTTAAGGATGAGGAGTTCCTCTTTATTTCTGAAAGCAAAAATATACTAAAAGTATTGCTTGAAGTGTAGTGATTTATAGAATATAATATATATAATTAGTATATATAAGGGGAAGAGAGTGGAGGAGGGAAATATGAGAAATAACAACGACATATTGGTTTTGGATGAGAAATCAATAAAAGAAAAAATCTATGTAATTCGAGGGAAGCAGGTGATGTTGGACTTTGACCTTGCAAAGATTTATGGATATAGCACCAAGGCTTTTAATCAACAGATAAAGAGAAACATCGAAAGATTTCCTGAAGATTTTATGTTTCGCTTAACCAAAGAGGAAGTGAAGGGAAATCTAAGGTCACAATTTGTGACCTTAGAACCAGGAGCATATTCTAAATACCTTTAATGATAAAGAAGTCCTTTTTGAAACGATAGGACATCTGCTGGAAAATGCCGAGCTTATGCTAAAGTAGAAAACAGCAGAACTTAGCTTGTTTATTTAGTAATGATATCAATCATATCGAGGATCTTTTTCTTTTGATCATCCGTGAGAGTTGAAATCTTTGATAATAGCTTATGATCAAGAGAGTTTGGCTCATATTCCGATTCTAGTTTTCCGACCAAGGAATCTAGGGTTTCACCTGTAACTTTTGCATAGTAGATAAGCATGCGAAGAGACATCGCAGTGCGATTGTTCTCCACGTTACTTATGTATCCAGGGGTTACACCTAGTGATTCGGCTACCATGCTTTGTGTGAGACCATTCTTAATGCGCAGTTCTTTTATCTTAGCACCATAATCGTCAAAAAACTCGTCCTCAGGGAACCGGTATTTTATATCCTTGGTATTTGATTTCGATTTAGTCATTTTATACTCCAAAATAGTTTTGTTTGTATAAATATTATACAAAAGATAGAGAGAAAAGGGGACAGCAAAATGAAAATACTTGTAATGATGGAAGTTGTTGGAGGCGGGTTATTTTCTTTGCTCCGCCGCACCGCGCCGCAGCCGCACCACGCCGCCTATTGACCTAATACCGAAATTTCGGTATAATATCCCCATGAAACTAAAAGATTTTGTAAAAGAAAAGAAAATGACAATTAAGGCTCTGTCAGAAAAGGCAGGGCTTCCTTATAGTACGACAAACGACATCGTAAACGGAATTGTCTCCGTTGATAATGTGGGCCTTGGTAAGTGC
>JAFSUI010000009.1 GCA_017445315.1 Bacillota bacterium
ATGAGTGTTGGGCAGAACGTCGCCTTTGGATTAAAAATCAAAGGAAATGACGATGCATATATCAGAGATAAGATCAAGTATGCACTCAAGCTTGTGAACCTTGACGGATATGAGAATAGAAAAATAGATTCGCTTTCCGGTGGTCAGCAGCAAAGAATAGCCATGGCAAGAGCTATAGTTAACGAGCCAAAGGTTCTTCTTCTTGATGAGCCGCTTGGAGCTCTTGATCTTAAGCTTCGTCAGGAGATGCAGTACGAGCTCATAAGGCTCAAGAACGAACTTGGAATTACATTCCTTTACGTAACGCACGACCAAGAAGAAGCGCTCACGATGAGCGATAAGGTTGTAGTTATGAACGGTGGATATATCCAGCAGATGGGAACTCCGGAGGAAATCTATAATGAACCGGAGAACGCCTTTGTTGCAGACTTTATCGGAGACAGCAATATCTTTGATGCAGTCATGCTAGAGGATAGGCTTGTAAAAATAGGCGATACCGTATTTGACTGCGTTGACGAAGGCTTTGGCGTAAATCACCCTGTCGATGTAATGATAAGGCCTGAGGACATTATCATTAAGGGAAAAGGTCAGGGAAGAGTTGACGGAGTGGTTACCCATAATATTTTTATCGGAGTCCACTACGAGATGGAAATCGAAGCGGGCGGAGTTACCTGGCTAGCCCAGAACACGACGAGTTATCCTGTTGGTACGGAAGTCGGAATCGACGTCATTCCGTTCAACATCCAAATAATGAAGAAGCCGCAGACCAAGGAGCAGGAGGCTATAGAGGTAGATGTATAAAAAGCCCTTTGCCATTCCTTTTTCGCTCTGCATAGTAGCGGGGACTCTAATCCCCATGGCTGTAATTATCTTTTACGGTCTTACGGATAGGAGTGGCGCATTCACATTTAATAATATCAAAGCCATGTTCGGCCATGAGCACGCAAAAGCGCTCATGCTGTCTTTAGGTTTAGCATTTATAAGCACGTTTATCTGTCTTCTGCTTGCGACTCCTCTTGCGCTGATACTCAGAAATTCCAATTTTGGAAGACGTGGCTTCATGGTATTTATCTTTATTCTTCCGATGTGGATGAACTTCCTTCTTAGAACCATGGCGTGGAGAGTGCTCCTTGAAAGAGGCGGACTCATTAACGATGTACTTTCGTTTTTACATCTTCCCGCGCTTGAAATAATAAACACTCCCGTTGCAGTAGTGCTCGGTATGGTCTATGACTTCCTTCCGTTCATGGTGCTTCCAATTTACAATGCCATGCTTAAGATAGATAATGCCGTGATAGAAGCCGCATACGATCTCGGAGCAAACAAAGCAAGGGTTCTCTGGAGCGTAATTCTTCCGCTATCCGTTCCCGGTATTGCAAGCGGAATTACAATGGTATTTGTTCCTTCGCTTACCACCTTTGCTATTTCCAATATGCTGGGTGGAGGTAAGATCAACCTAATAGGAAATATTATTGAGCAGGAGTTCACAACCGCAGGTAACTGGCATCTCGGATCGGGACTTTCTCTCGTAATGATGATATTCATACTTGTAAGCATGGCGCTCCTAAGCAAGATAGATAAGGACGGGGAGGGCACTTTGATATGACAAAAACAAAGTCAAAGCGCGCCGTAACCGGCGGAAAGACATTTGGAAAAGTGCTTAAGGTACTTTATCTAATACTGATTCTTGTTTTCCTCTATCTTCCGATAGGAACGCTTATGGTGCTCTCGTTCAACAAGAGTAAATCCATGTCGGTTTGGACAGGATTCACTACGGATTGGTATTCCAAGATGTTCGCAAACGAACAAATCATGGAAGCAATCTGGAATACGTTTACGATAGCCATTGTAGCGGCGATAATCTCTACGATAATAGGAACCCTTGCCTGCATGGGTATCATGGCCTTAAGAAACAGAACCAAAAACATCCTCATGGGATTAAACAATATTCCGCTACTTAATGCGGATATCGTTATCGGAATTTCTCTTATGATGACATTCCTGGTGTTTGGGATATCTCTTTCATGGGGGACGGTTCTACTTGCGCATGTATCGTTCTGCATCCCTTATGTGGTGCTCTCCGTAATGCCAAAGTTCACACAGCTTACTCCAAATGCCTATGAAGCTGCGCTTGATCTTGGGGCGACGCCTGCATACGCATTCAGAAAAGTTGTTTTCCCGGATATCAGACCGGGAATCGTGTCGGGATTCCTTCTTGCGTTTACGATGTCGGTTGATGACTTTGTTGTCACGCACTTTACAAGAGGCGCGGGAATCAATACAATCTCGACGCTTATTTACAGTCAGGTGAAAGTAGGAATAAGGCCGACACTATTTGCCTTATCCACAATCATATTCGTTATTGTTCTCATTGTTTTGGTGATCTCGAACATCGTATCGGGACGCAAGGGAGGAGACCAACTATGAAGAAAAACATCAAAAAAATTGGGGCAGTTATCTTAATCGTTACAATGCTCGTTTCAGCTATGAGCTTGCTTTCCGCATGTGGAAAGGGTTCTACAGGCGAGAACGGCGAGGTGAGAGTGTATTCGCTTGGCGATTATATCGATCCCGATTTAGTTGGTGCATTTGAAAAAGCAACCGGAATTAAAGTAGTTCTTGACACCTTTGATACCAACGAGGAAATGTACCCCGTAATTTCAAAGGGCTCTGTAGATTATGACGTAATCTGCACATCGGATTATATGGTGCAGAGACTCATAGCAGAAGGACTTCTTCAGGAAATAGAATTCGGAAACGTAGAGAATATCTCTGCCATAGACGATAAATACCTAAAAATGGCAGAGGCATACGATCCGGGAAATAAATATGCTGTACCGCATACCTTTGGTACTCTCGGAATTATGTATAACACAGAAAAAATCGCTGAAGGCGAGATTACTTCATGGAAAGATCTTTGGAAAGAAGATTATTCTCAGCAGATTGTTATGCCTGACAGCATGAGAGATAATTATGCAATCGCGCTTAAGGCTCTCGGTTATTCTATTAATACAATGAATGAGTCCGAGATTCAGGCTGCGACAGACTATATGAAGGAACAAAAGCCGCTCGTATATACATACGCCAACGACTCCGCTAGAGACCTTGCAATCGGCGGCTCTGCGGATATCGCTGTTGTATGGAGTGGAGAAATTCTCTATTCACAAGAAGAGAACGAGAACCTTGAATATGTGGTTCCTAAAGAGGGAACAGAAATGTTCCTGGATATGTGGGCGATTCCTACCGCAGCAAAGAACAAAGAAAACGCAGAAGCATGGATTAATTTTATGCTGAGCGAGGAAGCTGCAATCGCAAACTACGAATATCTCACATATACAATTCCAAATAAGGCTGTAATAGATATGGTCTCCGACGACGAAAAGGTAATGAGTTATCTTTTCCCAGAGGACTTCACAAATTTTGAAATGCTAGTAAGCCTCGGTGCTGAGGGCGACGATATGTACAGCCAGTATTGGAAAGAGTTCAAGGCAAAATAATAGGGCGTATAGACGATGCTCGGCTATGTTACGGTTAATAGAGATGTACTTTCGGAAGAGGACCTAAGGGTTTATCGCGGTTATTACTGCGGTGTATGCAAGTCAATGGCGCGTTACGGGCAGTTTCCAAGATTTGCCCTTAGTTACGATTCTGCATTCCTTGCGATTGTTCTGGGGTCACTGGACGATAAGCCGGAAGAAATAATGGACGAGCACTGCATCATTCATCATATAAAGAAAAACCCTGCCGTAAAAAACTCTCCTGCTGTAGATTATGCCGCCGATATGCTTCTTATCCTTGCATATTACAATTTGCTGGACGATAAGAATGACGAGCATAAGCTGAGAGGATTTGCGGGAGAGCTCGCCTTAAGAAGAGCCTATCAGAAACTTGAAAAGAAATATCCCAAGGTCTGTAAGGACATTAAGGAAAGCCTGTCTGAACTTCAGGAAATAGAAAAGAATAAATCCGGAAACCTGGATATTGCATCAAGCGCTTTTGGAAAGACTCTTTCAGCGGTATTCTGCGGATATCTTGAGGACGAAAGAGAGAATAGAATTCTTGCAGAGCTTGCCGAAAACCTAGGTGGATGGATATATGTCATGGACGCTATTGACGACTTTGATGACGACATAAAGACCAATTCATATAATCCTTTGATTTATCGAGAAGAGGGAAGAGATAACCTTGAGGACACGCTTTATAATCATCTCGGGAGAGTCTTTATGGCGGTCGATATGCTTGATATAAGGAAAAATAAAGGTATAATAGATAACGTGATATTGTTCGGCCTTCGTGGTCGCACGGATAGCATGCTTAACAAAGACGAAAGTGTAAAAAGTGAGGAGTAGAGATGGATCCGTATAAGGTTCTGGGCATTTCTAGAAGCGCTTCGGAAGAAGAAATCAAAACTGCATATAGAGAGCTTGTGAAGAAATACCATCCCGATAGATATCATGATAATCCTTTGGCTGATTTGGCAGAGGAGAAGCTTAGGGAGGTAAATGAAGCATACGATATGCTTATGAAGCCAAGTACTACAACAAGTAGCTACTATGGATCTTCCACCTATGGTACAGGGTATGACGCTGGACAATCCGATAGCGGCCCTACCTACGGCGCAGGATATAATACCAATTACGCAAACAGCGGTTCAAAGAACTATTATGATATCAGAGCGGCTCTCGACAGAAATGACCTTCGTAATGCTGCGAGACTCTTGTCTGCGAGAAGATCCAGAGACGCAGAATGGTATTTCTTATCCGGCGTATATAATTACAAGAGCGGATACTACGATACCGCTATGCAGCAGATAAGACATGCAATAAATGTGGACCCGGGTAACCAAGAATACCAGGATGTGTATAGAAGGATTTCGGGAACCGGCGCTATATATAAGACCACGAGCACAGGCAGGGGTTACAGCTCACCATCATGCGTGGATTGCGCAATGTGTTATTGCCTTGGAAATACCTTCTGCTGCTAATCAAAAAAACTACTTGAGGCCTTTGATTAATCAAAGGCCTTAACTATTCTCAAAGAATTGCTCATGGTAAGAGCGGTGACAGAGAAAACAGAATTGAAGAATTAAAAAGAGAAACAGTGTAATGGAAAAGAAAAACGAAAACAGAATATGGGTGATAGGCGGAGCAAATATGGATATTATCGGGTCCTCGCATCATCCTTTAAAGGAACATGACTCCAATATAGGCTCCGTCAGGACCTATTTTGGTGGGGTTGGAAGGAATATTGCTCAGGCGTCATCAGAACTCGGAGAGAATGTAATCTTTATTACTTGCTTTGGTGGCGACGATTATGGTGATTTGATTGAAAAGCACTGCAAGGACCTTGGGATAGATACAAGCTTTTCCATCAAGAGCAGTAGATATCCGACTTCGACATATATTGCAATTCTGGATGAGAACAGGGATATGCATATTGCGATGAACGATATGGAGATCCTTGAAGAAATAACAAAAGAAGTTCTTGATAGAGCGCTTAAGAATATGACCGGCGATGACATAATGGTAATAGACAGTAATTTTAAGCCTGAGCTCATAGAATACCTCGTCAATAATTCTCCCGCCAGAATAGCTGCGGATCCCGTGAGCGCAGCAAAGGTTCCAAAACTCGGACCCGTAATGGATAGGATAAATATATTTAAGCCCAATGCGATAGAAACAAAGGAACTAACAGGTATAGACATCGTGGATGACAAGACCGCAAAGCAGGCTATAGAGTGGTTCCTAGAGAAAGGCGTTGAAGAAATACTCATAACACTCGGAAAGGATGGCGTTATTTGTGGAACAAGGGACCGTATATCCAGAATAAATCATAAGACAGTGGAAATGAACAGCGCAAACGGGGGCGGCGATGCAATGTTTGGGGCCTATCTAGCAAAGAGGCATAGAGGAGATAGCGTTGCGGAGGCGGTTGAGTTTGCGATAGCGGCAGCGGTTTTCAAAATCACTGAAGATAAGGAACTTGGACATATTCACGATACCGGGGTGTCAAGAGAAGAACTGCGAGAAAAAGAAAAAGCCATTAATGAGTTAATAGATACACTTGAAATGAAGGAGATAGAATTATGAAGCTAAAAGTCAATCCTGAAGTGAAGCAGGCATTAAAAGAAGGAAAGCCAGTAGTTGCTCTTGAATCAACAATTATTTCTCACGGCATGCCATACCCAAATAACGTAGAGACCGCGCTTAACGTAGAGAAGATTGTAAGAGAGCATGGCGGTGTTCCTGCAACGATTGGAATAATCGACGGCGTTGGAATAGTCGGAATGAATGCCGAAGAGATAGAGGCATTCGGAAAGAAAGGTCAGGAAATCCCAAAGGTTTCTAGACGCGACCTCGCTACTATTATGGCAACAGGTTCATGGGGCGCAACAACGGTTGCTACAACCATGATTCTTGCCAACCTGGCCGGAGTTGAATTCTTTGTAACAGGAGGAATCGGCGGTGTTCACAGGGGTGCAGAGCTTACGTTTGATATCTCCGCAGACCTTGAGGAACTTGCGCGCACCAACGTAAGCGTAATCTGCGCGGGCGCAAAGGCAATTCTTGACCTTCCAAAGACCCTTGAGGTTTTGGAAACAAAAGGTGTACCTGTTCTCGGATACGGAACCGATGAGCTTCCGGCTTTTTATACAAGAAAATCGGGACTTGCTGTTGACTACAACGTAAAATCTTCTGAAGAAGCTGCTAGAATAATCAAGGAAAAAAGAGAGCTTAAACTAGATGGAGGAGTACTTATTACCAATCCAATCCCTGAAGAAGATTCAATGGATGCAGACGCAATAAATGCCGTAATAGATAAGGCTCTCGCAGAGATGGACGAGAAAGGAATCAAGGGAAAGGAATGCACACCCTTCCTTCTCGCAAAGGTTGCCGAGATTACAGGAGGAGACTCCCTTGCGGCTAACATAAAGCTCGTCTATAACAATGCAGCAGTAGGAACCGAGATTGCAAAGGCATACAGCAAGCTTAGATAGAGTACTTTCACGAACCTAAGGTGCGTGATGTTTGTGATGTTCCTTCCGCAGGAATGGTAACAATTGACCGATGATAAAAGACGAACCTCTGTGAGGTTGGCAGCGGGCCAGCGGCCTTCGATGCAACCCTCCAGAGGTTCAATTTTATCGAGGATTCAATTGTCCATTCCGAGGACTAAAATATCACAAATATTATGCCCTTAGGGAATCCGTGAAAGTGCTCTATCTGCTTCCCTTATCGTACGGTACACCTTCAGCCTTTGGAGCTCTTGATTTTCCTGCGGAGAAGGCGAGTACTACGAGTACTGCGACGTATGGGATTAAGTTGTAGAAATACATCGGTAAGCCAAGTTCCTTGGTAAATGGGAACTGGCTATAAACTACGCTCAAGCATTTTAGGAATCCAAACATGAGAGCGCCTAGCGCTATTCCGAGTGGTTTCCAGTTACCAAATATCATGATGGCGAGTGCAAGGAATCCCATGCCTGCGACTGCGCCTGATGCGGTTCCGTTAGCTACTGTTGCGATATATACGTAGCCGCCGAGACCTGCGAGTGCACCGGATATTGTTGTTCCGAGATATCTCATCTTATAGACGTTTATTCCTACGGAATCTGCAGCGTGCGGGTTTTCACCGCATGCACGGAGTCTAAGTCCTGTCTTTGTTTTATAGATAAATATGGACAGAATTATAAATAGTGCAATGCAGACAAAGGTAGATATATATGTCTTATCAAAGAACACCTGGAGTGCTGCTGGAAGGTCTTTATTTTTGATTACGTAAGAGAAATCTACAACATTTCCTTCGGTATTTCTTGCTGTTCCCATCTCCAGCTGATCCTTGGTGGTGAAAACCTTGATGAGGAAGAGAGAGATTGCAGGAGCAAGAAGGTTAAGTGCTGTTCCTCCGATTGTCTGGTCTGCGTTGAATTTTACAGCAGATATAGAGAGGAGGAGGGAGAATATAGCTCCCGCCAGCGCTGCGGATAGCATACACAGCAAGAACAGTAACTGAGGATGTTCAACAAATACCATAAAATGCTGTCTTGCGTTTAATGCTACGACTGCTCCGATAAATGCACCAAAGATCATGATACCGTCAAGAGCGATATTGATGATACCGCTTCGCTCTGCAAACATTCCTGCGAGTGCTACGATAAGAAGCGGGATAGCGAATATTAGTGTCTTCTGTAATATGAATACCATTTTCTATTCCTCCTTCTTATCATTTAACTCGTCGGTTGGCGAATCTTCGTTTACTGACTCATCGTTTACTGAGTCTTCGGTTATATCGCTTTTAGCATCCGTTACATCTTTTGCGATGTCGCCTTTATCGTTGGGCCTTCCTTTAAGTCTCTCTCCGGATTTACGTCTTGAGAGGAATGTTGTTATATAGCTTGCAAATCCTGAGAAGTAAACGATCATTGCGATGATTAGCTGTGATACGTATTCGTTGAAAGCGGTATTGGCTGCAAGGTTTGCGCCGCTTACGTTCAGATACTTTAGGAATAAGGAACTGAATATTACACCAATCGGGTTATTAACCGCAAGGAGCGCAGCTACGATTCCGTTAAATCCATCGGCAGGGAGTGTCTGATATGTTTCCCATTTAAAATCCTGTTGTCCGTTTATGCACCAAAGAGCGGCACCGGCTCCGGCAAGTGCACCGGCTATTGCCATGGAGAGAATAATATTTCTCTTTTCGTTCATACCTGCATATTTGGAAGCATTTTTATTGTAACCGCAGGCTTTTAATTCATAACCAAAAGTTGTTTTGTTCATCATTATATAGAGAAGTATTGCAACAGCAATGGCTATGAAAATACCGATATCTACGTATGATCTTACGGATCCTCCGGAGAAGAGCTTATCTAACCCAAGGGTAGGGGTTGCGATATTGTTGGTCTTTGTTTTTACAATGAAGTTAACCTTGGTTTCGGCGTAGTTTATAAATTTGGAATCTTTGAAGATCCAACTTACAATATTTGCTGCAATCCAGTTTGACATGATGCAAACGATAACTTCATTAACGTTCAGTATGGCTTTGAACATTCCCGGGATAGCTCCCCATAGAGCACCGGCAATGGCGCCTGCCAGGAGCGCAAGTATCCAGATGATTGCAGGTGGCACGCTTGTGCTCGGAATTGAAAGAGCGACCACAAGACTTGCCATTGCGCCCATAAGGTATTGTCCCGGAGCACCGATGTTAAATAGTCCTGTTTTAAATGCTATTGCAACGGATAGACCTGTGAAGATGAGGGGAGTTGCAGAGAACAGCATATTTCCAAGCTGGAAGAGCATATTCTTTCCACTCGTAAAAGGTCCACCAAGGATAAGCCTTATGCCTTTAAATGCTTCAGCAAAGGATATATTATCCGTGAATGCTGCCATGAGTAGGAGAACTATAAAGCCGATAAGCACTCCGCCCAAAATGCAGAGAAGGGAAGAGATAATCTTCTTTGTTGATTCCTTCTGGAAGAAACTCTGTTTTCCCATTATGCCTTACCTCCTTCCTGGCGCTTAGCTCCGGCCATGTATAGACCGAGTTCCTGAACGTCGATTTCCTTTGGATTAAACTCTCCGACTATTTCGCCTTCGTACATTACCAGGATTCTGTCAGAGAGGTTCATTACTTCTTCAAGTTCCAGAGAGACCAGAAGAACCGCAACGCCTTCGTCGCGTTTCTTTACTATCTCGGAATGGATAAATTCTATAGCGCCAACGTCTAGACCTCTTGTAGGCTGAACTGCGATAAGAAGACGATGGTCGCGGTCAAGTTCTCTTGCGATTATTGCCTTCTGCTGGTTTCCGCCTGACATAGATCTTGCAGTGGTAATTGGACCTTGTCCGCTTCTTACGTCAAACTGATCAATCAAGGCTTCGCTATAGTTTCTTACTTCATCAAATTTGATGAATCCATTGTTTTGGAATTTGGGTTCAAAATAACGCTGGAGCACAAGGTTTTGTTCAAGCGTATAGTCAAGAACAAGACCGTGCTTATGTCTGTCTTCAGGAATATGGCTTATGCCGTGCGTATTTTTGTATCTGATGGACTTATGCGTTATATCTTCCAACTTATCGTCAATCAAAAGCTTTACGGAGCCGCTGTCGATAGGGAGAAGACCTGTAAGTCCATGAACAAATTCTGTCTGTCCATTCCCGTCGATACCGGCTATACAAACGATTTCACCGGCTCTAACATCAATTGAAACATTGTGGACCGCGTCCTTTTTATGGACAGTATCCTTTACGCACATATCGCGTATCTCAAGAACAGTTTCCTTTGGCTGAGCCTCTTCTTTATCTACGGCAAATTTTACATCTCTTCCAACCATCATATTGGAGAGTTCTTCCTTTGTCGTATTTTTTATATCGACGGTTCCGATATATTTTCCTTTTCTAAGTACGCTGCAGCGGTCTGCAACCTCCATGATCTCGTTCAGCTTATGAGAGATAAAGAGAATGGACTTTCCTTCTTCTGCGAGGCCCTTCATGATGTCCATGAGCTCGTCGATTTCCTGCGGAGTTAGGACTGCAGTAGGCTCATCAAAGATAAGAATCTCGTTATCTCTATAGAGCATCTTGAGAATTTCGGTACGCTGCTGCATACCTACTGTAATATTTTCAACCAAGGCGTCCGGATCAATATTAAGTCCGTATTCCTTGGAAAGTTTCATAACTTTTTCTTTAGCTTCCTTTTTACTTAGGAAGCCATTCTTGGTTGTTTCAACACCAAGAATAATATTTTCCAAAACGGTAAATACTTCTACGAGTTTAAAATGTTGATGGACCATTCCAATTCCAAAATCGTTTGCATCGTTGGGGTTATTGATTTTGACTGGCTGTCCATTCTTATAGATTTGTCCTTCTTCGGGCTGGTAGAGTCCAAAGAGAACGCTCATCAAAGTGGATTTTCCGGCACCGTTTTCACCGAGTAGGGCGTGTATTTCGCCTCTTCTAAGCTGGAGATTAATATGGTCATTAGCGATTATTCCCGGAAAGACTTTGGTTATGTCTCTTAATTCTATAATATATTCGTGATCGCCTTTTTGTTTGTCCATTTTTTTGTCCTTATACAATTATAGGAATGGCAGATTTCTCCACCATTCCTATAACATAAAACAATTTACTTATTATTCGTAAATAACGGTTACATTGTCAAGTGAAAGAGTAGCAGGATCTGCTGGATACTCAGCATCCGGAGTAACTTCTCCGTTTGCAATCTTGCCAAGAAGTTCCTTATACTGCTCAAGAGTGAAGTTCTCCATTGACCATGTATCTTCAGGAAGTCCTGTAGCATTCTCAGCAGCACCTAGGTTCTGAGCTACGTTAGCAAGCTCAGCATCCCATTTGCCATCATAGAACTGACCAAGAACCTGCTCTACGGAAGCGGAGAGGCCCTTAACAGCACTTGTGATAACCTTGGAGGATTCTCCACTCTGGTCAACGTCAACGCCGATGATCTTTGCATCTTCGTATTCAGCAGCAGCTGAAAGTACGGACTGGAACATTGATCCTCCGCAGGAGAATACTACTTCTGTGCCATCAGCATACCAACCAGCAATCTGTGTCTGGAGCTCTGTGGAAGCACTGAATGTATCGCCGTATTTAAATGAATACTTAAGTTCTACATCTGTGCCGAGTTCCTTAGCAGCTGCGGAAGCACCCTGTGCAAATCCATAACCGAAACGGTTAACTGCTGGGTTACCGCCACCACCACCGCCGGTGAATCCGAGCTTGGTGTAGCCTTCTTTAACAGCAGCGTAACCAGCGAGATATCCGGATTCCTGCTCTTTGTAAACGATAGCTGTTACATTGTCAAATCCCATTGCCCAACCATCAACAAAGATGAATTTTACGTCCGGGTTCTCTGTAGCAACAGCTTCGATAGCTGCAGCCTGGAGGAATCCAGGAGTAACGATGATTTCTGCACCGTTCTCGATAGCCTGCTTCATAGCGTCGATACGATCGTTATCTGTCGCATCTGCGCCGCCGGCTGGCTGATAATACTTCATGGTGATACCATGAGCATTTGCATAAGCTTCAGCACCTTCGTATGTTCCCTGGTTGAAGCCCTTGTCCATAAGCTGACCTACGTCTGTAACAACAGCGATTTTTGCTGCGTCTGCGTTAGCTTCTTCGCCAGCTTCTTCGCCAGCTTCTTCTTCGCCGGCTTCTTCTTCGCCAGCTTCTTCATTAGCTTCCTGACTCTCTTCTGGCTTTGGATCTTCCTTCTTTGCGCAAGCAAACATTGAGAATGCCAGTGTAAGAATCAGGGCAACAATAATGAGTTTCTTTTTCATGTAACTTGCCTCCTTATAGCTTACATTTCGTTAATACATATATTCTATCAAAAGTAGGACTTTTATCAATATAGTTTTTTAAGAGATTTTAAGAAATAAGTCTTTGACTTACGGCCCACTTTAGTATATTATATCTGGGAAAGTTAATCTTTAATTCGGCACAGAGAGGCCGGCAAGATTGTATAATAAAGCGAGGGCACCAGTTTTGGGTGTTTTGTGAGGTTATATAATCCTATCCGGCTTCGGATAGGATTTTTTATGAATAAGAAGCATAAATCCGAGATAATGAATGCCCAGGAAGTAATAAGGGCACTAAAGAGAATAGCACACCAGATTGCTGAGAAGAACGACGGGGTTGAAAACGTCGTTCTTATGGGAATTGCCAATGGAGGAATCCCAATAGCAAAAGAACTGGGTGCTTTTTTATATGCCTTTGAGGGAACAGAGGTTCCATGCGGGACTCTGGATATAAGTGCACATAGGGACGATAGGAAGGGGCATGGTTTTGTGGAAAAGGAGACGGTCCCGACCGAAATGCCATGCGATATAGATGGAAAAGATGTTGTCCTTGTTGATGATGTTCTCTATACGGGAAGAACTGCTAGGGCGGCCTTTGATGCGTTATCTGATTATGGGAGAGCAGGTACGATACAGCTTGCCGTTCTCGTGGATAGGGGCCATAGGGAGCTTCCGATCAGAGCGGATTATGTCGGAAAGAATGTTCCTACCTCACATACGGAAATGGTTGGGGTAGATCCTTGTGATGAAGGCTTTACCGTGAACATCTACGATGTAATTGATTGAATGAGTTAATTATATTGAATGCTATATATAAAAGAAAAAGGAGAAGAAAATGAGCGAGAAGAATGAAAACAAAAATGTAGCAGCCGAGACCTACGGCGAAGGCATCTATGATGCAAGGACACTCGGCACACCAAAGATGCTGATTCTTGGACTTCAGCACCTGTTTGCGATGTTTGGTGCAACAGTACTTGTTCCGATTATCACAGGATTAAGCGTATCAACGACACTCCTGTTTGCGGGACTAGCGACTTTGTTCATGCATCTTGTAACAAATGGAAAGATTCCGGTATTCTTGGGATCATCCTTTGCTTTCCTCGGTGGATATGCTGCAGTAAAGGCTGCGGGTGTAGCCATGGGTTATACCGAAGAAGTTTCGCTGACATATGCCTGCATAGGCGTTGCATGCGCTGGGCTTGTATATCTGGTCCTCGCTCTAATTTGTAAGTCTGTAGGATCAAAGAAGGTAATGGGATTTTTCCCGCCGGTTGTTACTGGACCTATAATCATTTCAATAGGACTTATACTTGCGCCGTCCGCACTAAACAACTGCGCTACCAATTGGCCAATAGCTCTTGTTGCAATATTGGTAGTAATTATCTGTAACATCTGGGGAAAGGGAATGATTAAGATAGTTCCGATTCTCCTTGGTGTAATAGCATCATATATAGTTGCGGCGGTAACGGGTAATGTTGATTTTACAATCGTAAAAGAAGCTGCATGGATTGGCTTTCCGGTTGAATGGGAAAGAACAGGTCTTTCAGCACTTACAGGTGGTGCAGATGTAAGCCTTCTCATTACGGCAATCGTAACAATCGTACCAATCGCCTTTGCCACAATGATGGAGCATATTGGAGATATCAGCGCAATTAGTGGAACAGTAGGAAGAAACTTTATTGAGGATCCAGGTCTTCACAGAACACTTATCGGTGACGGCATAGGAACAGCTATAGCATCACTCTTTGGTGCTCCTGCCAATACAACATACGGCGAAAACACCGGAGTGCTTGCTCTCACAAAGGTCTATGATCCAAGAGTTATAAGATTTGCTGCAATCTATGCGGTAATCCTTTCCTTCTGCCCAAAGTTTGCAGGCATTATAGAAGCAATGCCTGCTGCAACAATCGGTGGAGTATCGATAATACTTTATGGAATGATTTCTGCTATCGGAATCAGGAATATGGTTGAGAACAAAACAGACTTCCAGCAGTCCAGAAACGTAATAATTGCAGCCCTCATAATCGGACTTGCAATAGGAATCAATTTCAGCGAAGCCGGCGGAGTAGGCTTTGCAATCGGCTCAATGAATATAAATCTCTCCGGACTTGCTGTAGCTTCAATCGTAGGTATTATTCTTAACGCAGTCCTTCCGGGAAGAGATAAAGCATTCGGTGAGAATCCGGATGAGACACTCGCTTCATCACTTGGAAAATATTGATGAGAATTCTTCTCTATAGAGTGAGACGGCATCAGCTGTCTTTATAAGAACAAATTTAACTTTGTCGCCCGGTCTTAGCTGGGCGACTTTTTGTTTTGAAATAGAAGCAAGGTAAAATGGCTTGGAATAACCGCCCGTCGTCTGAGCGTCAACATTCATCAGGATTGGCTGACCTGAAGGTGTAATCTGAATAGCACCCGGCGCAAGGCCGTCAGTTAGAATATTTCCGTCCTTACCCGAAGTAAATGAAAGAGAGGGCCCATCAAAACGGATGCCCATCCTGTCGGATGACGATGAAACCTTGTATTCGCTATTTAGAAAGCTTTTTATACCATCTTCAGATATATCGCTATACTGAGGTCCCGAAGTTATATATAAGGTGATAGGGGATTCATCGGAAAAAGCCTTGATACTTATATCGGAAATCGGCTTAACATCGGAAAAGTCCGTAGGGGCGGCATCAGAAATAATGAGTTCATCTCCCGAAGCGAGCTTTTTTCCATTAAGGCCGCCGATACCATTTTTGATATCCGTGGATTTACTTCCTAGGACAGGCTTAACATCGATACCTCCCGCAAATGCAAAATAGGTACGTATTCCATGAGGCATGGTAAAACTCTCAAAGACATCTCCGGCCTTTGCTTTGATTGGATAATCAAATCCTGACACTGCAAAAACGGTGTCCTTTAGGAATTCTATCCTCGGAGTAATAAAGGTCGCTTCAAGGCCCGCTTCCCAAGGTTCGTTTCCGAGCATGACATTTAACCTTGAAAGCTCAAGTTTATCGATCGCACCACAGATGGAGAGACCCTTATCCATATAACCTCGTCTTCCGAGATCCTGAATGGTTGTTAAGGGACCGGAGGAGGCGATTCTTATGGACGCTTCACCGGGCTTTGTTTTAGCGGCCTGTTTCTCCCTCGAATCCAAGCTCGCATCGTTAAGCGGCATATATGAATCAAACGCAGCTTTATCTATGGGAATAAACTTGATATGGTCCCCGGGTGATAGAAGGAAGGGTGAACTGCTCTCGGGGTCATACAGCTTGATCGGGGTCCTTCCGATTATCTGCCATCCGCCGGGGGAATCTATGGGATAGATTCCTGTTTGGAGTCCTGCTATTCCGACGCTTCCTTCGGGAACGGAAAGACGCGGCGTATCAAGCCTAGGGGTTGCGATAGAAGGGTTCATTCCACCGAGGTATGGGAAGCCTGCAAGAAAGCCAATCATATAGACAGGATAGAGTGGCTCAGAGTGTAGCTTGATTATCTCTTCCTGCGATAAGCCAGTGTGTTTTGAAACATTTTCAAGATCGGGGCCGTACTCGCCGCCGTACATAACGGGAATCTCAATTATATTTTTATCATGAGAAAGGAGTTCCTTGGAGAAGTTGTTTAGGATTATTTCTTCCACTTCGTTTTTTATCGTTTCTCCATCTGTGACTAGTGGATCAAAGCATAAAAGTATTGCCGCATAGGAAGGAATAACGTCAAATACACCGGAGAGCTTTCCTTCTGCCATTTCGGATTTGATGCAATCAAGATAATAAATGACTTCTCTATTTACTTGTTCTGAGATTTCCTCGGGGAATCTAATGGAAACAGCGCTGTCTCCGGCATCCACGAGGGTTAATTTGTATTTTTCCATCTAATTATTCTTTGTTTTACTCTTTTGTGATAGGAACTACGGATATTCCGGCATCCTCAAGTGCGGCTCTTATTTTTCCTGCAAAAATTGTAGCGTGTTCTCCGTCGCCGTGGAGGCAGAGCGTGTCCGCCTGAAGAGGGACGACATTTCCATCTATCGCGACAACTTCTTTATCTTTAACCATGCGGATTACTCTTTCCATGATTTCATCTTCATCGTGCACGAGAGCTCCGTCCTGACTTCTTGGAACTAGGCTTCCGTCCGGCATATAGCCTCTGTCTGAAAACACTTCGCCCGCAAAGACTAGCCCAAGACCTTCAGCGGCTTCCTTGGTCTTGCTTCCTGAGAGTCCAAAGATGATAGGGGCATCGTATGCATCATAAATGTCCAGCACGCCTTCGCATACTGCAAGGGAAATGTCGTAATCCTTTGCTGCCATATTATAAAGTGCGCCGTACGGCTTTACGTGCTTTATCGTTTCTCCGTATTTGTCACAGATGGTTTTTAAATCCATCAGCTGATTTCTTACAATCCTTCGGATTTCCTCGTGACTAAGCATCATTTCGGTTCGGCCAAAGTTTTCTCTATCCGGAAATCCCGGATGTGCTCCGATATTACAGCCGAGTTTAAGAGCAGAAGAGACCGTGCGCTCCATGATTTCTTTGCTTCCCGCATGGTATCCGCAGGCTATGTTTATGGAAGTGACAAAAGGGAGAATACGTGAGTCGGAGAGACCCCCGTCCTCAAGCTCACCAAGGTCACAGTTGAAATCGATGTATAATTTATCCATCGCGAATTTCTCCTCGCTTTGATTAAAGTAGTTTGTTTATATACATAGTGTATCACAAAGAAATGCGTTTTGTTTATATCCTTGCAATTCAAGACTTACAACTGTATTATGATGGCATGGATAAACAAGTAATAATTGAATTAGTCGGATATTTGGGCTCTTTCTTGGTACTGGTGTCGTTCCTTATGACATCGGTGTTTAAGCTTAGAATAATCAACACAATCGGAAGCGTAATATTTATGATTTATGCGCTTATCATCCACTCGTATCCGACCGCAGTGATGAATTTCTGTTTGGTTCTCATCAATATCAGATTTCTCTGGAAGATGCGCAATACGGGGCATCATTACGACCTCCTTAAGGTAGAGAAGGATGACATGTATCTTCAGTATATTCTCAAGAGGCAGTATGAAGATATAAAAAGCTGTTTCCCCGGAATCGATATCAGTGATAAGGAGAACTTAGCTGACGTAAACAGAACATATATCGTGACATGTGGCGGAAATCCCGCCGGAATAGTTGTTGGGAAAGAAGATGAAGGCATAATGAAGCTTATTCTTGATTATTCTTTTCCGGAGTATAGGGATTTTTCCATAGGACAGTTCCTCTTAAGAAGGCTAAAGGCAGAGGGGATAAACAAACTTGTTTATGACGGCCCAACGGAGAATCATATGCAATATCTGAACAAGATGGGCTTTGAAAAGGTAGGAGAGCATTACGAAAGAAAAATATAAGAACTTATGTTTACTTTTTGTTCGCTTTATGGTATAATTTCCCCCAGAAAGTAGAGCGGAGCGCATCAGGCGTAAGGATAAGCAATAAGCTATCTTGAAAGGAGTATATATGTCAAAGGCAAAGGATAAAGCAAGAGCAAGAGAACAAAGAATTCTCGAGTTCATGCAGGCAGAGGTCAGAAGAAAAGGCTATGCGCCAACAGTTAGAGAAATTGGCTCAGCCCTTAATATCAAATCCACCTCTACGGTTCATAAAGATATAGCAAGCCTCGTAGCCCAAGGATTTATAAGAAAAGACCCTGCAAAGCCAAGAGCCCTTGTTTTAACCGAAAAGGGTGGCGGAAAGCAGGATTCCAATATAAGCAATGTCTCATTTGAGAACACTGTAGAGATTCCGGTAATCGGAAATATCGCTGCAGGAACTCCTATTTTGGCCGAGCAGAACATAGAGGATACATTCCCAATGCCTTCGCGCTATGTAGAGGGAACCAATTTTATGCTCAAGGTTAGAGGCGAGAGCATGATAAATGCCGGCATCTTTGATGGCGATCTTATTTTGGTTGAGCAGAGAGAAACCGCTAGAAATGGCGATATAGTGGTTGCTATGGTTGATGGTTTTGAGAGTGAAGCAACAGTCAAGACCTTCTATAAAGAGGAGGATCATATCAGACTTCAGCCGGAGAACGATACTATGAGCCCGATAATTGTCAAGGATGCCAAGATTCTGGGGCTTGTTAAGGGTGTATTCAGATACTATAACTAGAAAAAACCCATAATTCCGCAGATTGACAGTTCCTACTATAATATGTTATAGTATCACGGTTGATTTACTTCTACTTGGTTTTACGCTGCTCCGGCGGAAACTCGGTAGGAGCATACGGAAATGCCAGGATTGGCGTAGGAGAAAGGAAAAATCATGATTACAAAGGAAATGAAAGAAGCTATTATCAAAGAGTATGAAACCAAAGCCGGCGACACAGGTTCCCCGGAAGTACAGGTAGCAGTACTCACAGCAAGAATCAATGACCTGAATGAGCACCTCAAGGTTCACAAGAAGGACCATCATTCGAGACGTGGTCTTCTGAAGATGGTAGGTAAGAGAAAGAACCTTCTCAACTATCTCAGAGAGAAGGACATCGAAAGATACAGAAATCTTATCACTCGTTTAGGATTGAGAAAGTAATTTTAGCGGGGTCAATGGCCCCGTTTTTATTAAATAAGCTATTGCCAAAAGAGAGTATGAATAAACAGGAAGGAGTTGTTTATTATAATGGCAAGATTTACAGATTACAGAACTTTTAAGACAGCAATTGGAGGAAGACTCCTTGAATTGCAAATCGGAAACCTGGCAGAACAGGCTAATGGTCAGTGCATGGTTAGATACGGAGAATCCGTTGTTAACGTAACAGCATGCGCATCCAAGGAGCCGCGAGGAGATGTAGATTTTCTTCCTCTATCCTGCGAGTACGAAGAAAAGATGTATGCCATGGGAAAAATCCCGGGCGGATTCATCAAGAGAGAAGGTCGTCCAAGTGAAAAAGCTACGCTTTGTTCAAGACTTATGGATAGACCGCTTAGACCGCTATTTCCAAAAGCATATCATAATGACATCGTAGTTGTTGCCACAGTTCTTTCGGTCGATTTGGACTGCGAGACAGATATTATGGCTATGATAGGTTCATCCGTAGCTCTCGCTACATCGGACATTCCTTGGGAAGGACCAACAGGTTCCGTTCGTGTAGGTAGAGTAGATGGACGCCTTGTGATTAACCCAACACTTGAGCAGAGAGAGAAGTCTGACATTAACCTCACAGTTGCAGGAACAAAGGAAGCAATCATGATGGTAGAGGCAGGCGCTCTTGAGGTTCCTGAAGAGGAAATGCTTGATGCAATTCTCTTTGGTCACGAGGAAATAAAGAAAATCGTTGAATTCATAGAGGAAGTTGTTTCTGAAATCGGTAAGCCAAAGCAGGAAATTCCTGAAAAGGTTCTTCCGGAAGGAATGGAAGAGGCAGTTAAGGCTTATGGCGAGCAGAAGATGATTGATGCTATTCACACAGTCGAAAAGCAGGAGAGACTTGCCAATATGGAAGCTGTTGAGAAGGACGTTCAAGAGCATTTTGCAGAAGAATATCCTGACAATGTCGGCGATATCTCCGGAATCATGTACACAATCAAGAAAGAAAACGTACGCAAGATGATTCTTGACGAAGGCATCCGTCCCGACAACCGTAAGGTTACAGAAATCAGACCTATTTGGTGTGAGACAGGGCTTCTTCCAAGAGTTCACGGTACAGGCCTCTTTAAGAGAGGACAGACACAGGTTCTTTCCGCTTGTACAATTGCTCCGCTTTCCGAGACACAGACTATTGACGGAATTACTGAGCAGACAGAAAAGCGTTACATGCATCACTATAACTTCCCGGGATACTGCACGGGTGAAGCAAAGGCTCCAAGATCAGCAAGCCGTCGTGAGATAGGTCACGGTGCACTTGCTGAGCGTGCACTTCTTCCGGTACTGCCAAGCGAGGAAGAATTCCCATATGCAATCAGAGTTGTCTCTGAGGTTATGAGCTCCAATGGTTCATCCTCAATGGCTTCAACTTGCGGATCATGCCTTGCACTCATGGATGCAGGTGTTCCGATTAAGCGTCCGGTTTCCGGAATTGCAATGGGTCTCATAGAGAGAGTTAACGAAGACGGAACAAGTGATATGGTAGTCCTCTCTGATATTCAGGGAATGGAAGACTTCCTGGGCGACATGGACTTTAAGGTAACCGGTACAGAAGTAGGCGTAACAGCTCTTCAGATGGATATCAAGGTTCATGGACTCTCAAGAGAGATTCTCCACCAGGCCCTCACACAGGCAAAGGAAGGCCGTATGCATATCATGAATATCATGCTTGAAGAAATTGCTGAGCCGAGAAAAGAACTTAGCAAATACGCTCCAAGAAGCGAGAGCATGATGATAGATCCTGATAAGATCAGAATAGTCATCGGCAAAGGCGGCGAAACAATTAACCGCATCATTGCTGAAACAGGTGCCAAGATTGACATCAATGACGATGGTCTTGTTACAATCTATAGCTCCGATGTCAATGGCGTAGAGGCTGCAAAGAACGAGATTATTCTTCTCACAAAAGTTCCTGAGGTAGGAGAAGTTTACGAAGGAACAGTTACAAGAATTCTCACAAATGCAAAAGGACAGTCCGTTGGTGCGTTCATTGAACTCATCCCCGGAAGAGGAAAGGACTGGGAAGGACTTCTTCACATCTCAAAGATGGCAAAGCATAGAGTTGAGAAGGTTGAAGACGTAATGAATATAGGCGATACGGTTTCCGTAAAAATCAGTGAAATCGATAGCCAGAACAGAATCAACCTTGTAAGAACAGAACTTCCTGAATAAGAAGAGGATATTATGGCAAGAGAGTTAAGAGAAAGAAAAGATATACCTGAAAAATATAAATGGAATCTGGAAGCCATTTATAGTGACGATAGCCTCTGGGAGGAGGACTATAACAAAGTAGCTCCACTCCTTGAGAAGATAAAAACCTATGAAGGAAGACTAACAGAGAGCGCCGATACTCTTTATGAAACATTGGCGCTCATAGATGAACTTGAAAGAATAGTAAGCAAGCTTGCTTCCTATGCTCATATGCATAATGATGAAGATACTTCCGTAGGTAAATATCAGTCTATGTTTGGTCGCATCATCTCACTTTCGGCGCAGGCATCCGCAGCGACGAGCTTTATAAAGCCTGAGCTTCTTAGCAAGGATTCCGATAAGATTAGAGGATTCATCAAAAACCACGAGAAGCTTGGTCTATACGAGTTTGCCCTTGAAAGGGAACTTAGAATGAAAGCTCACGTACTCAGTGCGCAGGAAGAAAAAATCATTGCTGAGCTCTCTGAGGTTACGGGATCATCCGGCCGAGCATTCTCTATGCTGAACAACGCCGACATATCTTTTGGAACACTTAAAGACGAGAATGGAAACGATGTAGAACTTACCCACGGTAACTATACATCAATGCTTGAATCCAAGGATAGACGCGTAAGAGAGGACGCCTTCAATCTCATGTATGAGGCGTTTAAAAACCATATAAACACCATAGCGTCTCTCATGGACAGCAACGTAAAATCAAACGTGATAAAGTCGCGCATAAGAGGATTCTCATCTGCTCGCGAAGGCAAGCTTTATCCAAACGATATTTCGGAAATGGTATATGACAATCTTATCAAGACCATAAACGAAAGCCTGCCACTACTTCATAGATATCTCGCTATCAAGAAAAAGCTCTTGGGCGTAGATGAACTAAAAATGTATGACGTCTATGTTCCGATTGTTGATGTTCCTGACGACGAATTTTCGTTTGAGAAGGGCGTAGAGCTAATGTTTGAAGCCATAAAGCCTCTCGGAGAAGACTATACAAATACAGTTAGACAGGGTATAGAAAATAGATGGATTGACGTCTATGAGAACAAAGGAAAGAGAAGCGGCGCATATAGCTCCGGATGCTACGACACAGATCCGTTTATTCTTCTGAATTATGATGGCAAGCTTAGTGACGTCCAGACCCTGGTTCACGAGATGGGTCACTCCATGCATTCGTATTATACGAGAAAGAGCCAACCTCCTGTTTATGGCGACTATACAATCTTTGTTGCTGAGGTTGCTTCTACGGTAAACGAGAACCTGCTTCTGAGGCATCTTCTTAACACAGAGACCGATAAGGGCATGAGACGTTATCTGATCAATAGATTCCTGGAGTCGTTCAGAGCAACTGTATTTAGACAGACTATGTTCGCGGAGTTTGAGTTAATGACGCATAGATATGTAGAGGGTGGAGGCACACTCACCGCAGATTGGCTATGCAAGACATATGACGAACTAAATTCTAAGTATTTTGGTCCGGATATGACTCATGATGATATGATTCAGTACGAATGGGCAAGAATTCCGCATTTCTATACTCCGTTCTACGTATATCAATATGCTACGGGATTTTCAGCTGCTGTTGCAATCTCGACCAGAATTCTTTCTGAGGGTGAGAAGGCAGTAGAAGACTATAAGAAATTCCTCTCAACAGGCGGAAGTATGTATCCTGTAGATGAACTCAAAATCGCCGGAGTTGATATGACGAGTCCAAAGCCCGTTGAAGATGCGATGAAGGTATTTGAAGAGCTCATTGATGAGTTTGAAGCCTTGGTATTATCGGAGTAGTAGGGCCTTGGGCCATTAATAAAACCGTTGATAATGCCTAGCTTATGTGTTAAACTAGCAAGGTACAATTATTTTGGCTAAACCAAATATATATGGGCTATGAAGGAGACAAAGTAGCGGCAGAGTAAGATCCTTACAGAGAGCCAATCCTAGGCTGAGAGATTGGTGGTGAGACTGCGACAGGCGAATATCACTCCGGAGTCCAACATTCCAAAGAGAGGCACAGTATGTATTGCGCGACGGAGAAAGTGTATGCAGGCTGTATGCAACTGGGGTGGTACCGCGGTTAATAATAATCGTCCCCAAGTCAATTTTGGGGATTTTTGTTTTTTGAAAAAACCCAAATGCACAATTAATGAATTGTAGTTTGAAAGGGAGAAAGCAATGTTTGAAAAGTTATCGGACCTTCCTGTAGCGGAGGTCCAGAACCAGCAGGTAGCAAAATGGAAAGAGGAAGACCTCCTAAGAAAATGCGTGGAGGAGAGAGATGGACGGCCCAAATGGGTATTCTATGAGGGACCTCCGACGGCTAACGGAATGCCGGGAATTCACCATGTAATGGCAAGAACCTTAAAAGACTCCGTCTGCCGCTATTGGACCATGAAGGGCTATCAGGTAAACAGAAAGGCCGGATGGGATACACACGGACTTCCTGTTGAAATTGAAGTTGAAAAGCAGCTCGGTATGAACGGCAAGCAGGATATCGAAAAATACGGTATCAAAGAGTTCAACCAGAAATGCCGCGAATCTGTATTTACATATACGGACAAATGGCGTGAAATGACTGAGAGAATGGCTTATCTTGTTGATCTTGATAATCCATATATTACGCTTGATAACAATTATATTGAGTCCGGCTGGTGGATACTTAAGAAGTTCTTTGACGAAGGACTTATCTATGAAGGTCACAAGATTCTTCCCTATTGCCCGCGCTGTGGAACAGGACTTGCTTCTCACGAGGTTGCGCAAGGATATAAAGAAGTAAAGGTTATAACTCTAACCGTTAAGTTCAAGAAAAAGGGAACGGATAACGAATACTTCCTCGCATGGACCACGACCGCATGGACTCTTGCATCAAATACTGCGCTCACAGTTGGTGCCGATATCGACTACGTAAAAGTTAAGATGCTTACGGGAGACGACGAGGGTAATTATTTCTATCTCGCAAAGGGTCTTGCGGACAAGATTCTCGGTGAAGGGAATTATGAAATCGTAGAAGAGATGAAGGGTAAAGACCTTGAGTATATGGAGTATGAGCCAATCATGCCATTCTTAAGAGAATCTCTCGGCAATGACGTAAAAGCCTTCTTTGTAACATGCATGGACTATGTATCAACTGAAGATGGTACCGGAATCGTCCATACTGCTCCTGCCTTTGGTGAAGACGACTATAACTGCGGAGTAAAATATGGACTTCCTGTATTCCAGCCTGTTGATGAAAGCGGTAAATATACAACGACTCCCTGGGTGGGTCGCTTCATAATGGAAGAAGGACTGGACGTAGATATAATCAAATGGCTCGGAGAAAAGGTCTTTGCAAAGCAGAAGATAGAGCATAACTATCCGCATTGCTGGCGCTGCGGAACGCCGCTTGTTTACTATGCAAGAAAGAGCTGGTATATCAAGATGAGCGCTCTTAAGGATCAGCTCGTTGCAAATAACAATACCGTTAATTGGTATCCTGAATTTGTCGGCGAGAAGCGTTTTGGAAACTGGCTGGAAGAGGTTAAGGACTGGGCTATATCAAGATCCCGTTATTGGGGAACTCCGATTCCAATCTGGCGATGCGACTGCGGAGAAATAGACTGCGTTGGAAGTAGGGCAGAACTCGCGGAGCGAGCAATTGAGGATATAGATGAGAGCATTGAACTACATAGACCTTATGTAGATGACGTTCATATCACTTGTCCAAAATGCGGAAAGCCAATGACTCGTATAACGGAAGTTATGGACTGCTGGTTTGATTCCGGCGCCATGCCTTTTGCCCAGTGGCATTATCCGTTTGAAAACAAAGAAGCTGTTGATAACGGAGAATTATTCCCGGCGGACTTTATCTGCGAAGGAATAGATCAGACAAGAGGCTGGTTCTATTCACTGATGGCTATCTCCACATTTATCAAGGGTGCTGCACCATATAAGAATGTTCTTGTTAACGACCTCATTCTGGACAAAGACGGAAAGAAGATGAGTAAGTCCAGAGGAAATACCGTTAATCCGTTTGAACTCTTTGATAAATATGGTGCCGACGCGACAAGATGGTATTTGCTTTCTGTATCACCGGCATGGACTCCGACAAAGTTCGACGAGGAAGGTCTTAAGGATGTAGTTAGCAAATTCTTTGGTACATTCAAGAATGTATATAATTTCTTTGTCCTCTATGCCGATCAGGATAAGGTTGGAAAAGAAAGTATTGAGTCTCTCTTTGTACCTTATGAAGAAAGACCTGAACTCGACCGCTGGATTATATCCAAATACAATAAGCTCGTAAGAGATGTAAGAGATAATATGGACGCTTACGATCATATGAAGACGGTTAGGGCACTTACGGAATTTGTAAGTGAAGATCTTTCTAACTGGTATATAAGACGTGCTCGCCGCCGCTATTATGGCTCAGAGATGACCGCTGACAAGAAGGCCGTTTATTCAACAACATACGAAGTACTTGTTGGAGTATCAAAACTTATGGCTCCGTTTGCGCCATTCCTCTCGGATGAGATCTATACAAAGCTTACAGGAGAGTACAGCGTCCACACAGCTTATCTTCCTGAGACGGTAGAGTCTCTGATTGACGAGCAGGTTGAAGAAAGAATGGACCTCGTAAGAACGCTTGTAACACTTGGACGTGGAACTCGTGAAAAGGAAAAGATTAAGGTTAGACAGCCGCTCTCCGAGATTCTCGTTGACGGTAAGTACAAGGCTACAATAGAGGATCTTGTACCGCTTATCCAGGAAGAACTCAATGTAAAGAATGTGGTATTTGCCGACGACCTTGATACATATATGGACTTCAGCCTGAAGCCAAATTTCAAGGAGGCAGGTCCGGTTCTCGGCGGTAAGATAAAAGCATTCGGACAGGCATTAAGCCAGGCCGATCCAAAGGTCTTTGTTTCCGAACTTGAGGCAAATGAAAAGGCTGTCCTTTCTCTGGATGGTGAAGAAACCGAAATCACAAAGGATCTCGTAGATGTAAGAATCAGCGCAAAGGAAGGCTTTGCAGTTGCGATGGAGAATAATGTATTTACAATTCTCGATACGACTCTTACGGATGAACTCATAAACGAGGGCTTTGCAAGAGAACTCATCTCCAAGGTACAGCAGCTGAGAAAACAGGAGAACTTTGATATGATGGATAGAATCTGTATCTATGTTGATGCGGACGACGAAATCAAAAATGCGATTTCAATTCATGAGGCATATATCAAAGACGAGACACTTGCTGACGAGATAAAAGAAAAGCAAGGACTTGAAACCTATGATCTGAACGGTCATAAGACAGGAATCGCTGTAGAACGTAAATAGAATTCATGAATGATTTACGCAGTTTGACAATTGAAGAACTGGAAACGTTTATCAAGGAACTTGGTGAGCCTAAATATAGAGCTCACCAGGTTTTTTCGTGGATTCATAAGGGTGCGCATTTTGACGAAATGTTAAACCTTCCGAAAACGCTTAGAAGTAAGCTGGCCGAAGTATCTCATATTGGGCGTCTTGAAATTTTAAACGTTCAGGAATCCAAGACTGATGGAACAAAGAAGTTTTTGTTCGGCCTGGAGGATGGAGATGCCGTGGAAGCAGTATTTATGAAGTATAAATACGGAAATTCTATCTGCATATCTTCACAGGCGGGATGCCGTATGGGTTGCAAGTTCTGCGCATCTACAAGAAATGGATTATCCAGAAATCTAACGGCAGGTGAGATGCTGTCTCAGGTCCTTGAAGCAATTAGCGAGACCGGTGAACCCATAGGTCATATTGTTGTCATGGGAACGGGCGAGCCATTTGATAACTATGAGAACCTTTCTAAATTTCTTAAACTAGTCCACTGTGAAGAAGGACTTAATATAAGCAATAGAAATATTACAGTATCTACTTGCGGTATCGTTCCAAAGATTTATGAGTTTTCAAAGGATCATCCAAAGGTAAATCTTGCGATTTCTCTTCATGCTGCCACAGATGAGAAGAGAAGCGCCATGATGCCAATAAACAATAAATATCCGATAGAGGAGATAATGAAGGCTGTTAAGCATTATACGGAGGAGAGTGGAAGGCGCATCACCTTTGAATATACGATGGTAAGTGGAGTAAACGATGGCGATGACGACCTGGCGCTCCTAAAAACGCTTCTCAAGGGAAAACTCTGCCATGTAAACCTTATACCGCTTAACAAGGTGGAAGGGACGGGATTTGACCCTGCGAGCAGGAAAAGGGCGGAGGAATTCTGTGCGCAGCTTGAAAATAGCGGTATTCCGGCCACTGTGAGAAGAGAACTTGGTTCTGATATAGACGCCGCTTGCGGTCAGCTCCGTCTAAAGTCAAAGGCCCGGTAAAACGAGAAAATTGGCGGTTTAGACCGTATTGGGAATTTGACGTTGAACGGTAGAATGCCTTGTGGTAGAATATTTGAAATAGATAATTAAAATTACGGAGGAATATTGCCATGGTTAAATTATTGATCGGACACAAAGGTACGGGCAAAACAAAGATGATGGTTGAGATGGCCAACGAGGAAGTGCAGAATAGCCACGGAAGCATAATTTTTATCAACAAGAACGCTCGCCTTATGTACGATTTGAAATACAGAATTAGAGTCGTATGCATGGAGGACTTTGAGCACATCACAAACAGCGATGAGTATATCGGGTTCATCTATGGAATTATTAGTTCCGATCATGATATTGAAACGATTTATATAGATAGCATCCTGAAGCACGCAGACTTCACCCTGGGAGATCTTCCCGAGTTCCTAACAAGACTCAAGAATATCTCCAAGAACTACGGAATGGACTTTGTGGTAAGCCTTTCCGCAGAGCAAGAAGAAATGATTGGTGTTGACTTCAGCGATTACGAAATCGTAAATTAACGAATTGTCTATGAATTACAAAAGCCGGCTTCCCAAATAGGGAGCCGGCTCTTTATACTACTTCTTTACATATTTTCGCTTATATACTCTGCGACAGACTTCTCGATAATTGAGAAGGGTACTGCACCCGGTTTTAATAGTGCAGTGTTGAAATCCAAAGCGCTAAACTTTGATCCGAGCTGATCCTCTGCATTGTCTCTGATATCGGCTATTCTGAGGTAACCATATCCATAGGAGGCATATGTGCAAGGCGTGCAACGCAGATAATCAAAGATTTCCTGTGCACCCGCATCATCGACACTGTATCCGATATCGGTGAAGAATTTCTTGGTTCTTTCCTTGTCCCAGCCATAATAGTTAATTCCTATATCTGCTAAGGTGTAGTCTGCATATGAAAGCGCTGTAGATATTCTTATAAGCTCTTTAAATCCCATCTTTACATCAGTGAGATAGTTTAGTGACTCAAGCTCTGCATATACAGCATAGCCTTCTATAAAGGCATTTATGCCAAGAGTCTTTATATAATTTGAGTCAATATTGTTATAGAGATATGCATAGTGATACATATGTCCGGGGAATCCTTCGTGGGATACGGTTATATATGTATCTAATGATTCAACATCTCTGCCGGATGGTTCTACGCGCATCTGTTGAATTCTATCGCCGTCAAGAGGCGGAATAAGGAAGTATGCAGCTATATTCTTTTCTGCAAGCTTTTCCTCGGGGTCAGCATCCTCTATATGATAACTAAGATTCTTTACCTCAGGGTGATCCTGAAGCAGGGCGGTTTTGTTTGCTTCGAGGATTTCCTCATATGATTTAAACCCGCTTGATGGTTCATTATCTCCGTAATACGCATCAACCTCGTCGGGGTATTTGCTATAAACGCGGAACAGATCTGAAAGCAGTGTGTCATTTTTCTCTTCGAGATAGCTGTTGATATCCTCAATTGAGTCAAGCGTACCCGTTGTGTACATCATATTTGCTTCAAAATATTCTTTTCCGTGAGGGAAGGAAGCAAAACCTTGAGTATTGTTATATCCGCCGCGCATGGATTCCATAGCGTCGATTATCTTCTGGAATGAAGGCAGGTAAGCATCTTTGAAAGCAGTTGTAATTCCATTCTTGTACTCATCCTTTAGGGACTGTTCTATCTCAAGCTTATCCACCTTTTCAAGGAGTTTCAGAAGAACAGAACTTTCCATACCCTTGTCTAGAACGTCCTTGCATCCCTCTATAACAACATCAAAGTTAGTCATGAGGAGCTCTCTCTTCTGCTGCTCTTTTGCATATTCTATGGTGCTATCAACATATGCAGGGATAGAATTAATCAAGGTGACCATATTCTTTGCATCTGTTTCGTGCCTAATATCCCATGTTGAGAGATAGCTTACAAGGTTTGCGTCCAGACTGTTTGGAGGTGCAAAGAACTGCTGATAAAAGTCAAACTTCTCGTCGCTAAGCCTTTTTACGATAGTGATTTCCCATTGCATTGCATCGTATTCAATTTGCTGCTCCGGTGTGAGAAGGCCTCTGTTGAATGCTGCGAATTCATTTCCGAGCTCTTCATATGCTTCTCTGTTATCATTATAGTCGGCTTCCGTAGGGGCAAGACCAAAGCCAATCTCTACGTTGGACATATCTATTCCAGCATCTTCGGGATTAATATAGTAAATATGCGTGGAAAGATAGCTACTCTCAATAGATTCCTTGAAGGATTTATCCATAAAGGTGGCAAATTTTTCTTGCTCGGCTTTTTTATCTTCCTCGGAAACATTGGCGCTTCCGTCATCATCTCTTTTAGTGGCTGGCTTTACGCTTTCACCTTCTAGTTCACCAGTTTCCGAAATCTCCTGACCAGGGTCTGATTGAGGAGGGGTGACTGGCTGGGAAGTAATAAAACAGCCCGCTAGACTAGTTGACATAATGACAACTATCGCCAAAATCAATACTTTTTTAATTAGTCTTCCTTCTTTCATGTAATATTACCTTTTCATATATAACTATAAAATACTTTGACTATTATACCTCAAGATATGCTCCAATAATATGAATTTTTTCTTACACTATGGTAAAATATAAATGAATTATGAGTATTAAATTGCATGATATAAGTGAATATTTTGAACTCAACAGCGGAAAGCCTATCGGTATAAATAGGTCCTATTCTGTTTTGATGCCTTTTCTTGAAAAGGATGGAAAGGTATTTTTGCTTTTGGAAAAAAGAGCGAGCGATATGGAGGATGCACCCGGCGAGATTTGTTTTCCCGGAGGCCAGATGGAGGAGGGAGAAAGTCCTACACGGACGGCTATAAGGGAAACCGAGGAAGAACTGGGAATAGGTAGGGAAAGAATAGAAATAATCGGTGACCCGAGTGTTCTCTATACCATTTCTTCTTCTGTGATACATGTAGTTCCGGGAATTGTAGATTGCGACCTGGATAAAGACGTAACGCTTAACCCTTCGGAGGTAGAAGAAGTATTCCTTGCGCCTCTAGATTTTTTTGTTTCAAATCCACCGTATATTCATAAGAGCATATTAGAGGCCGACAGGACTGATTTTCCCTATGAACTCGCAGGAATAGACGAAAGCTACCCATGGGCAAAGGGAAGAGCGGAGGTCCCTGTATATAATGCGCTCCCCGATGGTAAAATCGTATGGGGACTCACCGCAAATATAATCAGGCATTTTGTTATGGATTTATTAAGCCAAGTAGAAGGCTCTTCGTCGGAGGAATAATAGATGGCCGAATCAAATGGCAAAAAAGCGATGATTGCAATGAGTGGAGGCGTGGATAGTTCCGTCGCTGCTTTTCTGATTAAGGACCGTGGCTATGAGACTATAGGCGTCACCATGAAACTCTTTGACGATAATCTTATAGGGAAAGAAATCGATAGTTCATGCTGCAGCCTCTCAGATGTGGAGGATGCGCGTTTTGTTGCAAATAGACTTGGGATTAATCATTATGTGTTCAATTTCCAGGATGATTTTAAGTCCTGCGTTGTAGATAGATTTGTTAATGCATATGAGCTCGGGTTAACACCAAACCCATGTATTGATTGTAATAGATATATCAAGTTTAAACGCCTTCTTGCTAGAGCCAAGGAACTTGAGCAGGACTATGTGGTGACCGGTCATTATGTGAGACTAAAAGAGGATTCAGCAGGAAGGTTTTTACTGATGCGCGGACTTGATAGGTCAAAGGATCAGAGCTATGTTCTATATTCTCTTACTCAGGAAGAGCTTGCACACACTCTCTTTCCGCTCGGCGAACTCACAAAGGAAGAGACAAGAGCGATAGCCGAGAAGCAAGGATTTCTGAATGCAAAAAAGAAGGATAGCCAGGATATATGCTTTGTTCCGGATGGAGACTATGAAAACTTTATTCGTACATATACCGGAAAGATCTATCCTGAGGGTGATTTCGTTTCTACTGATGGAACTGTCCTTGGAACGCATAAAGGGATGGTAAATTATACGATAGGTCAGAGGAAGGGACTAGGTCTTGCGCTTCCGGAACCGCTATACGTAAAATCGCTTGATTTGGAAAACAATAGAGTAATCCTTGCGAGAAATGATGAACTCTTTAGTAAGCGAGCAAGGGTGAAGGATCTTAATTGGATTTCTATTGATTCACCGGATGGCGATATCAAATGTACGGCAAAGGTAAGGTATAGCCAAGTTGACCACGAGGCAAGGATTATCCCGGTCTCAGGTAGCGAGGTGATAATAGAGTTTGACGAGCCCGAAAGAGCGATAACTCCGGGGCAGGCAGCTGTTTTCTATGACGGAGATATAGTTATAGGTGGCGGAACTATAGTTTCGGCACTTGATTGATAGGAGTAGGTATGCAAAAGGAAAGCGCTATAGTTCAGATAGATAATGCCCTTCTTGGTGCGCAGACGGACTACGAGGAAATTACGAGAATACTTAAGCCCTTTGACATGAATAAAGAAGGGCTAGAGCAGATAAACGAGAATCTTCTTTTTCACGGAGACAATATAGATATTCTTACAGGCCTTAGGAGGAGTGAAAGGTTCTCGATGATTTATATCGATCCGCCTTTCTTTACAGGTTCCGACAAGGAAGCAAATATGAATAGAGAAGGTTCCCTCGTAAAGGAAACTGCTTATAAAGATAATTGGAATACCCTTGAAGAGTATCTTAGGGCGCTTACCTTAAGAATAATGCTGATGAGGGATTTGTTAAGAGATGATGGCCTTTTCTTTCTTCACGTTGATTGGCATGCAATTCATTATGCAAGGCTGATTATGGACGAGGTTTTTGGAGCCGACCGCTTTATAAACGAGATAATATGGCAGTATAAATCCGGAGGAAGCAGCAAAACAAGATTTGCAAGAAAGCACGATAATATTTTGATGTATTCCAAAACTGTTAAGTATAAATTCTTTGTGCCAAAGGAAAAATCGTATAATAGGGGCTTAAAGCCATATAGATTTAA